>CBDUSO010000062.1:0-1610 GCA_965370295.1 uncultured bacterium | reverse complement strand
CCCGGAACTGTATGAAGCCAAATTCGAACGGCGTGATTTCTTTTACAAGGTGATAGTATATATTGCAAGTGACATCACAGATTTTTCTGAGAAGCAATCATTCTTGAATGCTGTTTTTGAAAGATTCTTCCAAGGCTGGGCAACAAAAACAGCAGACAGGTTAGGTATTATTTACACTCCGCAATCCGTGGTTGACTTCATGGTGAATTCTGTTGATGAACTTCTAAAGAGTGAATTTGGTCGAAATGACGGCTTGTCCTCAAGGGGTGTCCATATCATCGACCCATTTGTCGGTACGGGAAATTTCATTATGAGGGTAATAGACCAGATTCCAAAAGATAAACTGCCACACAAATATGAACACGAACTTCACTGCAACGAAGTTCAATTGATGCCATATTACATTGCATCCATGAATGTCGAACACGAGTATTGGATTAAAACTGAATCCTATATTCCGTTTGAGGGAATTTGCTTTGCGGATACTTTCCAGATGTTTGAAGATGAACACTATCTTGGTTTTGCCCAGAAAGAAAACACAGAGAGAGTAAGGAGACAGCAGGGAGGGGACATCTTTGTTGTGATCTGTAACCCACCATACAACGCCCACCAGGTTGACGAAAACGATAACAATAAAAATCGAAGATACAAAAAACTTGAGCAGGAAATTCAGAACACTTATTCAAAAAGTTCAAAAGCCACAAACAAAAATGCACTCTCCGACCCATATGTGAAGGCCATCAAATGGGCTTCAAGGCGAATTGGTGATGAGGGTGTGGTTGCAATGATTACCAACAACAGCTTCCTTGAAGCATACGCCTTTGACGGGATGAGAAAGCACTTGGGATATGACTTTGATAAGATATTCACTCTTGACCTTGGTGGAAACATCAGGAAATGCGAAGGTGGGAACATGAACATCTTTGGAATCAGAGTTGGTGTTGCCATCACTTTTTTTGTCAAAAACAAGAACATCAAAAAAGATTGTGAAATTTTCTACTACGACATGAAAACACCGACAGCAGAAAAAAAGAAAATTTGGCTATTAAAACACAAAATATCTGACTTGAAGTGGAAAACAATCACACCAAACAAAAACTATACCTGGTTAACAGAGGGTATTGCAGATGATTTTGATGAATTCCTTTTGATGGGGGACAAAAAGCAGAAGGGTAAGGAGGATTGTAATACGATTTTTAATCTTTACTCCAGAGGAGTTGCAACCAGTCGCGACTCGTGGGCATACAACTTTGATCAAAACGAACTTGCAAAGAATATGAAACGTATCATCAAAACATATAATAACGAGATGGAGAGATGGAAAAATACAGACCCGAAACCTGTCAGAGATGGGAAGCTATTTGTAGATGATTTTGTTCTTTATGATGACAAGAAAATAAAATGGAGTATGTTCCTAAAACTTGACATGATTCGTGAAAGAAAAGGACAATTTGCCAAAAAGAAGACTAGAATTTCAGTGTACAGACCATTTTCTAAGAGGTTTCTATTCTTTGATAGAATTTTGAATGAGTCCGTTTATAGATTTCCAAATTTTTTCCCAACACCAAAATCTGAAAAAGAAAACAGAATAATAACAGTGAACGATATTT
>CBDUSO010000061.1:0-1811 GCA_965370295.1 uncultured bacterium | reverse complement strand
TATTGCAGATCATCAATACAGACGAATGATCAAGGACGGAATACTGACAACATCACTCAATTTCGAACACAACTGGGTCACGCTCACAAGCATCATTAACAAAAACAAGGACCATTGGAAGTTCTTCAAATATAGAATCGAAAAATACTCCAGGTCCGTTGTGGTATTTCACTCCAAAAGATATGCAAAGAAGGCACTATCATTTCTAGCATCGAAGAGACCGTGGGGACTTTCTGAAAAGGAAGCGGAAGAACTGCTCGGAAGGGACTGCAAAAGACCTCTGAGAGAACTGGAGAAGAACAATTCCATTCAGTCCAGGCTGGTAAATGGAGAATGTATCTATCTCAACAGGATCAACAAAAAAGCGGATATCCAGGTGAAAGAGAGACGGATCAATCCGAGATACAAAACAGATGAAGATGATGATGACGAGGATAAGGTCGGATACATCAAATACGAGGACTTCTGCAAAACATTCAGAGAAGCTATCAATGAAATGGATGAGAAGTGTCCTATTTCAGACAGCAGAATATCCACACTGCTTCTCATGTTCAACACGAATCATTCTCTGAGAACAATGGAATCCTGGATCAGGTTCAACTCCAGGATCAAAGAAGCAGTGGATATTGATTGGGATATGGATCATTCCACACTCTGCAGGGACATGGGCAAGATAGATGAAGGATACCTCAAGAAACTGTTTCATCATCTTGTAATGAAACTGCATGATAAGGGAATTATCACAGGCAGGTTCCTTGTTGTGGATGCAACTCACATCTATGCATTCTGCAATACCAGAAAGGATACCAAGAAACATGGTGTGGAGGGTGCTAGCTGGGGAGAGCATCATGGTAGTTTCTACGGATACAAGATACATATCCTGATAGATGCTGAATCCGAACTTCCGGTAGCAATGATATTCAGCACGGGAAAGGATCACGATTCTCCTCACTTCATTCCACTTCTTGACGACCATGTAAAGAACAATGATCTTGGAGAACTGGAAGCACTTCTTGCCGATGCTGGATACGACGTCACAGAATTCAGAAAAGAGGTCTTGAACAAGACTGGCGGAATATTCTTACCAGCATGCAATCCGAGAAAGAGCAGGATATTGCAGAGGATGAAGGTTAGAGTGAAGAAACTGTTCGATATCCATGGTGACAAGATCCACTCGGTTGAGGATGCTTTCAGGTATCTTGGTCAGACCTTTCTGACCAGGTTCGGTATCGAGCTTGGTGATCCGAGTGACAATAAACTTGTTGAGCTGATAACGGAGAGATTGCACAGACCACTTCGTGCCGGAGTTGAACGGGTGTTTTCTCGATTGAAGGCATTGACCTCATTTGAAGAACCGAAAGCCAGGATTCTTGATACTGTGAAGAAAACAGTGTGGTTCTGTTTGATAAGTCAGCTTGTTCAGGCCAGGACGGCTGTTGCCAAAGGATTGATAGGTTCAATGCGTAAACGAACAGCTCTTGTCTGACCAACAACCGGGAAACATCTGTCCGAGAAATCAGCGAGAGCCATCACTCCGATCTGTAACATGACTTATTAATGGACATTATACGAGATATTATACTATTTTCGAGTCAAATTTCTTGTTTGGATCAAGGTCAGAAGAAAAGATTTAAGAAATTATATTCCCATCTTGTTCATGCAACACCCTGTGTAAAGTATACTGTTGGTATACTGTAAATTATCGATACATCATACCATCATCGTATAAAAAAAATCATGGAAAAAAAATTCATATAAAAAATCATGGAAAAAAAATTCATATAAAAAATCATGGAAAAAAAATTCATATA
>CBDUSO010000060.1:0-2015 GCA_965370295.1 uncultured bacterium | reverse complement strand
GTTCTTCCTAAGGACATCAAGATGGTATCTGAGTGTACTTTGACTGATACAGGGTGTTGCGTGAACAAGATGGGAACATAATCAGTTGATTCTTTTCAAAAGACCTCAAGCCAAATGAGAAATGAGATCAGATAATGTAACATCATATCATTTGTTCCACACAAATAATCATTTTCCAGGACATCAAACATAGCTCAAGCTGATTTCTCGGACAGATGCTACCAGATTAATCGTCATACAAGAGAAGTTCGTTTCCGCATAGAGCCTTTGAAACCTTTCTCAACAGCAGTTAAAGCCTGGACCAGTTGACCGATGAAACAAAACCAGATCGTCTTCATCACCGTAGATAGTTCTCTTGCCTTCGGTCTCTCGAAAGAAGTCAAAGCTTTCAAACGAGAAAACACACGCTCAACACCAGCTCGAAGTGGCCTGTGCAAACGTTCAGATATCAATTCGACAAGCTTGTTATCCGCTGGACCATCAAGCTCTATGCCGAAATGGGTCAGGAATGTCTGACCAAGATATCTGAAACCATCTTCCACTGACTGGATCTTGTCACCATGAGTGTCAAATAACTTTTTCACCCTGGCTTTCATTCTCTTGAGGATCTTGCTCTTCCTCGGATTGCATGCAGGTAGAAAGATACCACCTGTTTTCTTCAGCACTTCCTTTCTGAACTTTTTCGTATCATATCCAGAATCAGCAAGAAGAGCATAGATATCATCGAAATCATAGTTCTTCTCATAATCATCCAGAAGTGGAATGAAATGAGGTGAATCATGATCCTCACCAGTACTGAGTATCATGCTGATTGGCATTTCTGATTCGGCATCTATCAGGATATGTATCTTGTAACCGTAGAATCTACCATGATGATATCCCCAGCTTGCACCCTCTACACCACGTTTATCTGTGTTCTTCCTGGTGTTGCAGAATGCATAGATATGAGTGGCATCAACAACGAGGAACTTACCCTTGATTATACCCTTATCGTACAGTTTGAGGACAAGGTGATGGAACAGTTTCTTCAGGTATTTTTCATCTATCTGACCCATATCCCTGCACAGTGTTGAATGATCGATGTCCCAATCCAATCCAACAGAATCCTTGATCCTTTGATTGAACTTCACCCATGTTTCCATTGTTCTGAGTGATCTGTTCGTGTTGAACATCAGAAACAGTGTGGATATCTTGTCATAGGATACCGGACATAGCTCATCCATATCGTTGAGAGCATCTTTGAATGTTTGGCAGAATTCTTCGTATTTGATGTATCCAACCTTTTCTTCATCCTCATTATCCTCATCCGTTTGGAACTTTGGATTGATTCTTCTTTCTTTGACCTGGATGTCAGCTTTTTTGTTGAGCCTGTTCAAATAAACTTGATTGCCAGCTATGATCCGTGACTGAATGGAATTCTTCTTTTCCATGTCTCTTAACGGTCTTTTACAATCCCTTCCCAACAGTTCTTCAGCTTCTTTCTCGGTTAGTCCCCATGGTCTTTTTGATGCCAGATATGACAGCGTGTTCTTTGCGGTCCTCTTGATGTGGAATATCACAAGGGTCCTTGAGTATCTTTCAGTTCTATGTTTGAAGAAACCCCAGTGGTCCTTGTTTCTCTTGACAGTGTCTGTGAGTGCGACCCAATTGTGGTCGTAGTTGAGTGATGTTGTGAGTGTCTTGTCCTTGACCATTCTTCGATATTGTTGGTCAGTGGCCCCTGTATTTTCCATGAGATCCATGACGGTAGACACTTTGACATCGCTCAAATATTCCGAAACAATCATTACCTGAGAAAGGTATACTCGTTCAGTTGGCATGTAGCACTGGGTCATGGACTTGTCAACACTTCTAGCTTTCTGCTGGGAGGTCCCATGGCCCTCTATTCAGTTCCCATTTTGTTGGGTGCAACACCCTGTTATATTCAATACCTCGATAATTGTCATCAACTAAATATTAATACGAATAATAATCCAATAGTAATTAAAACAATAAAATATAGCCATATCATTTTA
>CBDUSO010000059.1:0-3123 GCA_965370295.1 uncultured bacterium | reverse complement strand
TTTTTTGAAACTGTTCCAAGCAAAATTTCAGACTCTGACTGGTTCACAAAACGTCGTGTGATGCTCGTGATGTTTGAGTTGAATGACCCGCAGAATCCACGGTCAGAGGTGAGTGGGACAAGCAGTGTGGTTTTTTCAGGTCTCGTTTCAAAGAGTGGACCAACACTTATATCAGAGTGCAGATGATTTGCAATCGACATCAACAATTCACTTAATTTCTCAACAAAAGGAATTGATTTTTCAACCTGTTTTCTGAGGTGATAAATCTTTACAACGGATAACATCTCCATCGACCTTGTGATGTGTGCAACAGATTTTACTGAGGTGATTCTTCTTTTAAGGTCTCGAAGAGTTGCCACTTATGAAGCCTCAAATTCCTTATTTGCTTCAGCGATGATGATGGATACGGAGTCTTTTATTGCAGGTGTAAGTTTTGGTGAGTGGGAGAGTTCAGAGATAATGTCAGGGTGATCCATTCTTGCAGTGTTTAATAGAACGCTCTCAAAATCCTTGACTTTGTCTCTGGTTACTTCGTCAAATGCACCCAGTGAATAAGCGAGGAGAACAAGGACTTGTTCACCAACGTGAAGCGGTGAGTACTGTGCCTGCTTGAGAAGTTCGACAAGTCTCTCGCCTCTTGAGAGTTTTCTTTGAGTGGTTGGGTCGAGCTCTGCTCCAAATTGGGCGAATGCTTTGAGGTCGTTGTACTGTGAGAGATCGAGTTTAAGCGAACCGCCAACCTTTTTCATGGTTGGAATCTGGGCAGCTCCACCAACACGGGAAACAGATAAGCCAACGTTTACAGCTGGTCTGATTCCCTCGTTGAAGAGTTCTTTTTCAAGGAATATTTGACCATCGGTGATTGAGATTAGGTTGGTTGGGATGTACTGAGAAATATCACCAGCCTGGGTTTCGATGATTGGAAGTGCGGTTAGTGAGCCACCACCGAGTTCCTTCTTCATTTTGGCAGAACGCTCAAGAAGTCTGGAATGCAGATAAAAAATATCACCGGGGTACGCCTCACGACCGGGAGGTCTTCTCAGAAGCAGTGAAAGTTCACGGTAGGCATCGGCATGTTTTGATAAATCATCATAAACAATGAGGACATGTTTGCCCTGACGCATGTATTCTTCACCGATTGCACACCCAACGTAAGGGGCAATATATCTAACAGCTGGTGGGTAATCAGCAAGCGTGGTTACAACAATAGTGTAATCTAGGGCATCATTTTCCTGGAGCGATTTGACAATTCCGGCCATGGTTGAAGATTTTTGAGAAATTCCAACATAAATACAGATTACGTTGTTATCTTTTTGGTTGATGATTGTGTCTGTAGCAATGGCAGTTTTTCCGGTTTGTCTGTCTCCGATGATGAGTTCTCTCTGACCACGTCCAATTGGGATGAGTGCATCGAGAACCTTCAGTCCCGTTTGAAGTGCTTCATGAACAGGTTCACGGTCGACAACGGATGGTGCTCCGGCTTCAAGCGGAAGATGTTTGCTTGCAACAATTGCAGTCTTACCGTCAATCGTTCGACCAGTTGGATCGATCACTCGACCAAGGAGATTTTTGGAAAACGGAACGGATAAAACTCTTCCCGTTCGAGTTACCCTGTCTCCCTCGTTTACATATTTGTCAGCACCCAGAAGAACAACACCGACATACTCCGGTGTCATCGATAGAACAAAACCTTCTATTCCACCTTTAAAGAGGAGAATCTCACCGATGAAAGCATCTGAGAGTCCTCGAACAAGGGCAACACCATCTCCACATGTTCGAACTGAACCAGCATTTTCGATGATCGGCTTGAAGGGCTTCGGCTCAAAAGAACTTGTCCATCCCGAAAGAATTGATTCAAGGGTATCTGCCATGGTTTAGCTCAAATTCTGTGAAACGGTATGGGTTACCATTCTTGAAACTGATGCATCAAATATTGTGTCATCAAGGTAGATTCGGATTCCGGAGATAATATCTTCTTTTGTTTGGAAGTTGATTGAGGGTTTGCTTGATGTGAAACCAAAAACGAATTTTTCAACCTTCTTTTTCTGGTCGTCTGTCAGTTTTATGGCGGTTTCAATCATAACCTTTTTGACTTTTCCGGTTTCTTTGATTGCATCGCAGAGAGAGATTTCTTTATTTTGGATATCGCAAGCGGTCAGCTGAGGCAAGGTGTCGATAATATGGTCGGTGTGATATTCTACGGTGTTGGTATCAAGAACATCGCCAAGCACACGTTTTGTGACAAGTTCAACCACATTTTTTGAACGTTTTTTTAATTCTTCGTATGTGAGTTCACGTTCACCTTTTGCTTCTTCTTCCGCGGATTTGATGAGCTCTTTTGCTTCGATATTTGCTTTTCCAAGAATGTCTTCTTTGATGGCTTCTGCAGTTTTGATGGCTTCCGCTCTCGTTGAACGAGCTTCAGTTACCGCCTTGCTGTGTTCTTCTTTTGCTTCTTCAAGTTTGGTGTCAGCCGAAGATTGTACTTCTTTTGCTTCATCCAGGACCTTTGTTGCTGAGGCTTTTCTTTCAGCAAGCAGGGTTACTACCGGCTTGTAGAGAAATTTTCTGAGAAGTATCACAAGCAGGATAAGGTTCAGAATTACAAAGAGAAAGGTTCGAAGATCAACACCAAGGAGTGATGGATTTGCAGTTGCTCCAGCTCCTCCACCTTCCGAGGCATAAACCGTTGGTATTAACCAGTTTGAAAACGAATCCCAAAGGGATGTAAACCCGGATAGCATTTTAGACTATCCCTTTTATATTACGAAAATCAGAACAAGAGAGACGGCGAGTGCATAGATAACAAGTGATTCAATGAGAGCGAGTGAGAGGATGAGTGTGGTGAAGATATCCTGCTGAGCTTCTGGTTGTCTGGCGATTGCATCAACGGCTGCTGCCGCCGCCTTTCCCTGACCTTGAGCTCCACCAAATGCAGCGATTGCAATTGCAAATGCACCGGACATCTTTACTGCCCAATACCAGGCAGGGGCTGCAAATTTTAACATTTCAGAAGGGTTTGCCGCAAGAAATTCTTTAACTGATTCTAATGTGGTAATATCCATTTTTTTAGTGTTCTCCTTTTTCGCTTGGCAGACCAAGATTCAGGTATACCAGGAATAA
>CBDUSO010000058.1:0-3304 GCA_965370295.1 uncultured bacterium | reverse complement strand
CCCACCCCTACCTTGGCTATAATCAATCTCTAAAAATTACTAAGAATTTATGGTTTTGGGTAAACAACAGTAATTGCTTTCTCCTGTGCGTTCCAACCAACCTCTGCACCAAGAGTTTCACATGCAAATCTCAGTGGAAGCATTGTTCTACCTGCAACAATTGTTGGGTAAAGAACAGTTTTTCCATCAGCACCAATTATCTGAACCTCCTCACCATTAATCTTCGCTTTTGAATTATCAATCCAGAGCCGAAGGAAAGTGTTGCCAAGTCTGACATCTACTCTTCTCTCATCTCCATCCCAACCAACTTCTGCACCAAGTGCCTCAAAAACTGCACGAACGGGCATATAGGTGTTCCCGGCAAGCTTTGCAGGAAGTGGTGGGGATTTTGTTGTAGGCATTGGGTCAAGGTCTTTTGCTGGTTTGTCATTGATGACAAACTTTGGTGAATTTACCCAGAGCTTGAGACGAATCTGCTCGACAGTAAATATCGTGATTTCTTTGACAGTGATATTCCCAGCAACATCTTTCACTTCAACCTTTATTTTCATCTCTTTGCTGTCAAGTTCAATGTCTGCTTCAAAAATTGCTCTTCCATTCTTAGTTTCTTCAACAATGGATGTTATGAAATTGTTCACAAATACTGTCGCATCAGACTCTGTTTCAACCCTTACGGTTATAATTTCATACAGCATAAAAGTATCACCATCTGCCGGTGAAATTATGTTGACTCCCGAGGGTGAAATAATCTCAACTTCTGGTGGAGATGTATCCTTCACAATTGTGAAAACCCTAGCATCCTCATTACATGCCTGGTCTCTCCCAAGAACTGTAACTATGTTTTCACCTTCTTTGAGTTCAACTTCATATTCCCATTCATATTCAATATTATTCCTGTCTTTGAGGCTGAATAGCTCTGGTTTGAGTATCTCAACAAATTCACCATCATTCACCTTTATAAGTACTCCGTCTGCAACCTGGTGGCTTGCCTGTCCATCTGTCAACATCTCAATGAAATATCTCTCACCCTTCATTATGAAAATGTCGTCACGAGTTACAAATCTACTCTCGGATGGTGAAGTAATCTCAATTGCAGGAGGAATTGTATCCAAGAATAATTGCACACTTTTTGGCTCTTCAACCTCATCGCCATACACAGCTTGATAATGAATGATTGGTCTCATAGAACCAGGAGACAACCTTTTTTCCCCACTGTATCGAATATGTTTGTCATCTGTGTCTCTATCATACCAAAGATAAATCTTTGCTTCTGGATTCCTGCAAACGAGTGAAAGGATTGGTGGTGTTTGATACCAACCATTACACCCATCTGGTTCACCTGGGTCGAGGAATGTGAGAGCGGTGATGAGCGGTGCTGGAGCTATGGCAAAGAACTCTGACAAGGAAGCCTTCTTGTTACGTAATGTTGCAACCTTTAATCGATACCCACCGGCTTTTTGTGTGTTGATAATTCCTGCACTTCTTAAGAATGAAATATTTATTGATGATGGATGTTTCACCGTTTTTTCAAGAGCAAGAGTGACAAAATTATCTTGCACCTTTAGTGATGTAATCGAGTTATCACCAACGGTTACTGAATCAGTGTCAATGGTTTCTGGGAAAACTGTTCCCTCCGGAAATTCAATCTCAATTTCATCACCAGCTTGAATAATACATTTTTCTGAAGGTAAAATAGAGAATGAATATGATGAAGGCATGGTTGCCTGATTATCACTGAGCTTTATATCATATATATAAAATGGTAAATCCTCCAATTTTGTAGTAACCAACGGGGTGGATTCTATCATGTCTGGCTCTGAACTTGTGCTTACAAAAACTGTGAACGGTTCGTTGCAACTATTCTCAAATACATCATCAGCAAATCTTATCGATACATCACCCATATTGTTTATGTTACACGGTGAAATGATTGATAGTGTGTTGTTCTCTAAATCAATCCTAATATTCTCTGCTTTGATCTTTTGAGAGATGCCATTAACAGTAACACCCTTTTTTATTGCTTTTTTGTCTTGAAGTGTGACACAGTCTGGGAATTTGATATTTATCAAAGAATCCCCTGCATCCAAAGCCCCTCCTTCACCAGTATTGAATTTGATAATAAGATCACTTTTTTCATTTGGATAGTATTGTTCATAACACAATTCTGGTTTTGTGATCTCTGAGCATGGGAGGACAAATGAATCTGATTCGACTGGTGTTGGCTCTCCTCTTGTCGCAACTCTGATTCTGTATCTTCCTGGTGTTGCTGGGGTGATAACTCCAGCTGATTTATAAATATTTAAGTTAATCGGGTTGTATCCTTGTCTCCATGCTTCAACACCGACAGGTGAAAATAATTTGATTGAACTTTCACTGCAAGTTTGTTCGTATAATGGTGGTGGACACCCACAACAGCAATATCCAATATTTGTAGCATATTCCTGACTCCAAAAAAATAATTTTCTGTCATTTTCATCTCGTGGTATTGCTGGAAGTACAGTACCCATAATCCAACAACCAAGACCTGATTGATCTGGTACTAATCGACAATTATCTAAAGTATTGTCACAGGAAGCACAGTCAAAAAAAATTGCTTCATAATCATGATTGTCAATAATTTCATACAATTTCCCAACATACTTCTCGTAGGCGTTATCATACTTCTCAAAATACTTCTGATTGGGGACAAACCTTGGATTTTCCTTGTATCCTTTGACAACCAAAGGTTCTCCGCAAATATCCTCAGGATTGCAGGAGGTTTCATCAATCGGGAACCATATTTTTATCCAATCACGAACTTCTATGTTCACGTTGAGTCTGATGTAGATTTTGAATGCTGTTACAGTATTTGCTCTTGATGCACCCAATCTTTCCCCAATGATATTCAACTCAACATGTACAGGCCCAAGAGTTGCCACCACCTGCGACATCCCAGAAAACCCAAGAATCAATATCAAAACTAATGCAACTATTATTTGTCTCTTCAGTTTCATAAGCACACCCCCTTCAAAGAATACTACAATAATTATCAAGAATATATCCAATACTACAACATAGACCAGGGAATGTTTTTGTTAAGTGATTTTACTCAATTTTTTTGGATGAGATTCTGAATCAAGTTCAGAATGACGGGGGTAATTTTGAGCGACTCTTGTCATTCCTGGCTTGACCAGGAATCCAGGGTACTTGAAAGGCGAGTGAATATATGTGTAAAACAATGACTTTGACTGGTTAGAGAATTGTTGTTTCTTTGTTTTGAATGCGATTTTTTAATACCCTGGATTCCGCATCAAGTGCGGAATGA
>CBDUSO010000057.1:0-4051 GCA_965370295.1 uncultured bacterium | reverse complement strand
CGCAATTGTCTCGAGCATCTCGATTGCTGTTTGCTCTTCTACAATCTCGATTGCAAATCCTGTGTGGAGCAGGACAAAATCGCCCAACTTTGCCTCTGGCAACATGTCCAGTCGGGTTTCACGTTTGACTCCGCCCATGTCGACCACACCCTTGTTTCCATCTTTTTTTATCAATTTTGCAGGTATTGCTAAACACATGTTATTTCTCCTAGCTTCTTTTTTTCTTTAGTTTGGCAAGAGCCACAACCGCTTGACCGAGGCTGATGCTTCCGTCTCCTGGCGGGAACTCTTGATTAATGTATACTGCAAATCCCATCTTTTTCAACGCTGTTATCACCATCTCTGTCAATATTTTGTTGGCAAAGCAACCACCTGCTAGTGCAACTTTTTTTATCCCGGTTTTATCCCGCAGAATCCTGCATCCGTTTATCATGGACATTGCAATTCCTTTGTGGAATCCGCCTGGAATTTGTTCTGGATTATTTATTGCCTGGGTTAGAGCCAATCTCCAGTCAACCTCAAAGTGGTCACCCTTGTCTTCGATTGGAAAAGGAAGTGTTGGATGAGATTTGTCAAATCTGGATTCAAGCTCTATCGCAAGTTGGGCTTCAAAGCTCACATGTCGACCAACTCCAGCAATCACTGAAAATCCGTCAAACAATCTTCCAAGAGATGAGGTGAGAGGTGAGTTCAAACCTTTTTTTATCATCACCTCAAGGGTGTCTGCCAGCTCTTTTTCAATATCAAACTTATCCTGCAAGCCAATCTGAGAGAGAAGAGAGAAAGTGGTTCTGCCGGCATCTTTTACCGCTGAATCTCCACCTGGCAATCTGAATTGCCTGAGGTGTCCAGCCCTCACAAATTTTTCTCTTTCGGCTATCAAAAATTCAAAACCCCATATTGTGCCGTCTGTTCCATATCCTGTGCCATCTGCTGAGATTCCGATCATGGGTTCATCGAGGTCATGCTCAGCCATCACGCTGACAATGTGTGCGTGATGGTGTTGGACTGGGATGAACTTAGTTGCAGTGGTCAGCTCTTCTTTGTGAATTGTGGTGGTGTATCCGGGGTGCATGTCATACGCAACCACAGTTTCAGAAAATCCAAATAGTTTTCTAAATGATGCTAGAGTACTTCTGTATCTCTCAAAGGTGTGGGCGTTACTGAGCTCTCCAATGTGTGGTGAGACAAGAGCTTGCCCGTCCCAGGCAAAGCAGAAAGTCGATTTCATTTGTGGTCCAAGTGCCAAAACTGAAACTGGTGTTTCAAGTGGAATTTTGCTTGGGACAAATCCTCTTGCACGCCTGAGAACCCTGGGTTCGCTAAGCAAACAATCAACCACAGAATCATCAATCGGGTGTGAAATTTTTCTGTTGTTCGAAAGAATTTGAACATCCAACTTCAACTCACCGTCCAAGCTTGCGATTGGCTCATCATGCAGATTTGCTGAAGTCATCACAATTGGTGGCATATTTTCGGTCAAGAGAATATGGAGCGGGGTGTATGGCAAAAATAATCCAATCTTGTTTGTTTTTGGGGCAATATTATTTGCCAAGTTGTAGCTTTCAGATTTTGAAAGAAGAACAATCGGTGCTTTCCATGAGGTGAGAAGTTCAGCCTCGTGCTCAGAAATTTCAGCGATATTTTTTGCAATTTCCAAAGATTCAACCATCACAGCAAGTGGCTCATCTCCACGTTTTTTTAAATCCCGCAATTTTTTTATGACAACTTCATCTGTTGCAAGGCACGCCAGATGGAATCCTCCGATTCCCTTAACAGCAACTATCTCACCATCCATCAACATTTTTCTGGCTGATTCAATCGCTTCATAATCTTTGAGATTGTTGAGATATACATGTGGCTCGCAAGACGGGCAGGCGATGGTTTGGGCATGATACCTTCTGTCCATCGGGTTTGTGTACTCGCTCTCACAGAATTTGCACATCGGGAATTCACCCTGGGTGATTGTGTTTCTGTCGTATGGGAGCCCTGTCAAAATGGTCATTCGTGGTCCACAATTTGTGCAGGAAATGAAGGGATGATGGAAGCGGGGATTCTCAGGGTCAAGAAGTTCCCGTTTGCAATCTTCACAGATTGCAATATCGGGAGGTACAAGGATTGCAGATGGTGAATCTTTAGGTGTTTTCAAAATCTTAAAATCACATATGGTTTCATCAATTATTTCTGGTAATACTTGGACAGAATCGACCCTTGCCATCGGTGGATTTTCCAGCCTTATTTGAGAAATTGCCCTTGATATTTTTGAGAGTTCACCAACAAACAAAACCTCAACTCCGTCACCAACATTTCTGACCCAGCCATCCAGATTGTTTTCCCTGGCAACCCTGAACACAAACGGTCTGAACCCGACCCCCTGCACAATTCCTGTGAATTTCAGGTGAGTATATTTTTTCTCTGAAAGGTTACCGGCCATTTTCACGCCCTTCCTCCTGTTTTCTTAGGATTATTGTAAGAAGACGGCGTGTTAAATCAATGATTTTGGGTGTTTGCTATTCCACACGACCCCCTGTCAAGGGGGTCAAAAAGTGTTGTCATTCCGCATCAGCTTCGTTATTCTGAACTTGATTTAAGAATCTCTTCATATCTCTACGTCTTTCCCGTGAAAACGGGAAACCAGGGGATTATAAAATCGTGTTCAAAACAAGAAAACAACAGTTATCTAGCCAGTCAAAGTTATTGTTTTTCACAAATATTTTCACACGAATTTTTACTACCTTGGATTCCTGGTCAAGCCAGGAATGACGTGGGGTTTAGAGTGACAGAGGGGTGTAGCTCAGAATCTGGAACAATGTATAGGGGTGGGTTTCAAACCCACCCCTCAGGCACAAATAATTTTATTTACTGACCTGGTGATTTTGTATTCTTATCTTTTTCTGCTTGAATCAACCCATTGATGTATTCTTCCATTCCACCAGCTTGTTTGCATTCTTCTCCGGTCCAGTATGCCCATGCGATTACTCTTCTGTCTGCATTTCTGAGGAATATTGTGTCGCCATCATCATTTATGACATTGTTAGTTCGAATCATATAAGTATCCGGTTGATAATTTGCATTTTCTGATGGCTTCCATTCACCTCTATTTTCTGGAGGTGATCCTGTATAGACTGTCAGAAAAGGCGTAGATTTATTATTTTTACACTTTAACAATACTCGTGGCAAAAAAAATCTCGAGTTAGCAGCTGAAGATTCATCAAAAATGGAGTATCCTGATAGAGAAATTGAATCCTCAAAGTTTTTACAATTGTACTTTACAACGATCCTATCACCCAAATATATTTTTGATTTATCATCATTCTCTTTTGACAAATATGGTGACAAATCTAAAGTAATTTTTGAATTAATAGTACTCCAGACACTGTGTTTATTATTTCTAATCTGCTTGATATTTTCGGTTAGAATTGAATCGTACTCACTCATTTTACTAAATAATTTATAGTTTTGGAGGTAGCCAAAACAAGGGAGAGCAAGCCCTTGTTCTATAAGACACCCACCTAAATCATCTCCTTGTGAGTTGACGACAATGCCTACAAGTCTGTTCATTTCAGAATTATTACCAATAATTTTTACTTCAAGACCCATTTTTGTGGTTCTTAGGTTGATATTATTTTCTGTATCGATATTATAATCAAAAATGAAGTCTTCTGTGAAATCCCTTGCTTGTATCCAGCAATTTTGATCAAATCTCTCAGGACAATTTATACCCGCTAAACGAATTCTAACAGTTTCTCCTTCTTTCTGTTTCTCCCAGTCTAAATAAACATCAATTGTGTCACCATCTAAAACGTTAGTTACTTCCTTGATGTAGTATATTTCTTCTTCTGGTTTCCCATCGTTGAAAGGAACAGTGTGTTGCCACCAGTCAGGGTCATTATCACCAAACTGGGGGGTGACAGACGAGCTCACAACCGGCGGTCTCGAATAACCCTCGTTCACAATAACAACTCGTTCGCCACGACCAAGCACAAGAACAACGACGAGAACAGAGAGAAGCCCTGCAATCACCATCTGCATCAGATTCTTTTCGTTTTTC
>CBDUSO010000056.1:0-4976 GCA_965370295.1 uncultured bacterium | reverse complement strand
GATTCTCTCGAACCCGTAACCGCCGGGTGGTTTGGGGCAGGCACATCAAGGTACTTCGGTAATGCTACGAATCAACCAGCTGATATTAATGTCAGTTGGAATCCCAACTCAGAACAAGCTTCATGTGTATTAGATTCATCGGGTTACCCTCACATAGTATGGCGTGATATAACTCCTGGGGTATTCGATATCTTTTATGTACACTGGAATGGTAGCAACTGGGTATGCGCAGATGGCACTGTATACAATCCAGCAACCGGTAACGCAAATGTGAGTAGAAATCCATCATTTGCTTCCAGTAGCCCTAACATAATCCTGGATGGTAACGATAAGCCCCATATCGTATGGACTGATATGGTAGAAAAATCTAATGTTCCCTATTTCTTCATTTCAACCTTCTATGTTCGCTGGAATGGTAACGATTGGGTATGTGCAGACAACACAACCTTTGATCCAGCAACGGGTAATGCTAAAATCAGTATGGATGGTGCAAAATCTTGCTGTCCTTCATTCGCTCTCGACAGTAATGGAAACCCACACATAGTGGACTGTGTTTATTCTTATTCTAATGGACATAGAAGCATTTCATATACCAACTGGAATGGCAATGAATGGGTACATGAGTATGTGAGTGGGAGCAAGAATTCTTTGACTATAACCTCTCTCGTTTTGGACAGTATGGATAATCCACATGTCACATGGACTGATTACAGTCTTGAAAATTATGAAATCTCTTATATTCACCGGGATAATGGTGAGTGGTTGTGTGCAGATGGGACAGCATACACGAGCGGGTCAGCATACACGGGTGATCCTCCATCAAGCTGTGCGAATGTGAGCAACAGTGCAGGTACTTCAAAATTTTCGGTAGTTACAGTAGACAGCAACGATAACCCACATATTGCCTGGGTAGAACGTACACCAGATGACCCAAGTAATGGTGAAATCTCCTACGTCAATTGGGATGGTGGTAACTGGGTGTGTGCAAACGGAACAATCTATGATCCAGCAACAAGTAACGCTAATATTAGTAACAACACAGGCACTTCCCTAACTCCATCTCTGATTCTGGATAGTACAAATAATCCCCATGTTGCATGGACTGACCACAGCTCAGGAAATTTTGAAATCTTTTATACTCGCTGGGATGGAAGTAACTGGTTGTGTGTAAATGGAACAGTCTTTGACCCGACAACAAGTAATGCCAACATAAGTAATAATCTGGGTGTTTCTTACACCCCCTCACTTATTTTGGATAACAATGACAATCCACACGTTGCATGGCAGGATAACCCCATGGGTAGCAATACAGGTAAAGTTTATTACATCCACTATGTTCCTTAAACCCTCTAGTCCATGTTAAAACCACCCATGTGCCCAGGAGTATTCATCTGGGCACATGGGTGGTTTATTGAAAAAAAGTTGGCTCTATTTGTAGGGTTTCTCAGCAAACAAATGAACATCTGTCTGTGGGAATGGAATCGAGATTCCCTCTTTGTCAAATGCTTCCTTCACAGTTTTCACCAGTTTAAGCTGGGTAGCCCACCAGTCTCCAGTTTTTGTCCAAGCATAAGCAATCAGATTCACAGAACTGTCAGCAAGCTCGGTAACTGCAATTGTTGGGGCGGGGTCATCAAGAATCTTGGGTTCTGCTTTGTATATGTTATCAATTATTGAGTATGCTTTGTTAATGTCATCCCCATATCCAATCCCAAATTTCAGATTCATCCTTCTGATTTTGTTCTTGGAATAGTTCCTTATTTCAGTACCCCAAATTTTTGAATTTGGCATCACGATACAAACACCATCAAACGTATCCAATCTTGTATAGAAGAGTCCGATCTGCACGACAGTTCCCAAAATACCACCGATTTCTACAGTATTCCCAACACTGAATGGTCTGAGTGCAACAATCATAATTCCAGATGCAACATTTGACATTGCCCCCTGCAAAGCAAGACCGATTGCAAGCCCAAATGATCCAAGTACCGCAATAATGCTCGCAGTTCCTATGCCAAATATCTGAAGAACAGAGACTACAGCGGTTACGATAATTGCATATCTGACAAACTGGACAATCAGCGGGGTGATGGTGTTGTCAATCCTGTCGGTTTTGTCGCAAGCTTTTTTTGTTTTTTTAGCTACCCATCCTGCCAGCCACCAGCCAATAATCAAAATTCCGATTGCCCCCAAAATGTTTAGCACCGGGTCAATGATTGCAATCGTCCAATCAGGTAACCCAGATTTTTCCAAGGCTTTGCTGGTCCAAAGTAAGAAGTTATCCATATTCACTTCCCTTCACAAAAAATGATACAAGGGTTTATGATACTAAATTAAAGCGGAATGGCAACCCAAACAGGAATAGTGTTTTTTGTCATGCCACCTTTTTGTAAATCCTCCGATCATTCCCGCATTCTTCTGATGTCCTCTACACCGTCATTTAGAAACTTGATTCTCTCTACGTCATTCCCGTGAAAACGGGAATCCAGGGTAGTAAAAAAACATCTACAGAATTGAAAAACATCAGTAGTTTGACTTGAAACTTTCTTTGTAAATTTAAAATATTTGCACAATTTTCAAAACCCTGGATTCCGCATCAAGTGCGGAATGACGGAGAAGGAATCTTCGATTCCGTGTGGGACACGGAATGACAAAAGGTTCTCCAGATTATTTTACCGTTTGACAAAACCCATGATTGTGAGACAATACGGTTATGAGAAAATTCTTTTCGTATGCATTTGGTTTGATTTGGAGACCAGTTGAGACACTACCTCAAATTGTCGCTGAGCCAAATAAAAGGTTGATGATATTTTATGCGATTATTTGGAATAACGTTTTGTTGCTGATATTTATTGGGATTGTGACTATTCATAGGTTATTTACATATGATATTTATAGTTTCAAACCGTTATTTCCAATAATTGTTGATTGTACGATATTTATTCTGATTTCAAATTTAATTTTGCTTGTTCCAGCGATTATTCATTATATATATCTTCAACATATGAAAAAAGAACATGACGTACAACCAAGCATGCTTTATTCTTATTTGTATATGTCAATACTCATTCTTCTTCTGAATATTTCTGCAATTGTGTATCATTTTTTATTCCCAACACCAAACCATTATGATTATTACAGAGATATTACTGAAGCACCATTCTTTCGGTATAAGTTTATTTCTGCAATTGTTACATTTACAATATCGCTTATATTGTTATTCCGTGTTCGAAGCAGATTCTACTCACCAAAATTTATTTTGTGGGCCTTGTTTATAGTAGGCATTGTTTATGCTATAATTAGAGATGTAATTTTGATACTGTAAACATCACACCAACTCAAAATGAGACCCTTCAGAATCCCGCCAAACCTGAATCTGTCTGTCAAATCGATTCTTGATCTCGTCCACATGTGAAACCACCAGAACCTTTTCAAAGTCAGAAGAAACGTCGTGGATTGCAGAAACAAGTGCAGAAACACCCTCGGCATCCTGGGTACCAAAACCTTCATCAACAACAAGCAACCTCAATCTTCGACCGCTCCTCCTTGAGAGAATATGAGAGAGAGCGAGTCGAATTGCAAAATCTGCCCGAAAACGTTCACCCCCGCTGAAGAGTTCGTAGGGGCGTTCATTCAAGCCATCGGAAAGGATGATGTCCAGTGCAGTGTTTATTTTCCCGGTTGCACTTTCACGGGACAACTCGAATCGCATCCTCATCGCCTCACCACCATGGCGACCCTTTGAAATCTGCTCCAAGATTTCGTTTGCAATCTCTTCTAGCTGAGGGACAACCCCCTCCAAAATCTGGTTGGGGATGCCGTCTCTGCCAAACATTATTTTCAGTCGCTTCAAAACTTCGGAATCGGTTGTCAATGAATCGGATATTTTTCGAGCTTCGATCAGTTCAACAGATGCATTCTTTGCATTTTCAAGAAGGCTTGTTTGTTTTTGGACGGTGGATATTGCAGTGTCTCTTTCGGTTCGAATTGTTGCCCAGTCAGCTTCTAAGGATTCCAACAGATTATTTTTTTCCTCAAGTTCAGATTCAATTTCTCCGAGGGTTTTGGTTTTTGTTGTCAGTTCTTTTTGCTTGGTTTTTAGCTCTGCGATTCTCTCGCCCGATTTTTTCAGTTCCTCTGACTTGGTGACATGTTTTTCATGAGCCAATGTTAGTTCCTGTTTTTTCTGCTGGAATTCTCTCAGTTCTTTTTCCTGGGTCATCAACTGTTGATAAACTGCTGTATCAAAGGCATTCTTTTCGAGTTTATTTTTGAGCTTCTTCAAATCATTTTGTTCATCCTGCAGGAAGTTATTTCCATCAAGTTTTTCTTTGAGATATTTTACTGATTCTTGTGTTATTGTTATTTCATTGTTTTTTTCATCCAGATTTTGAATAACTCCGCTCAAATTCACAAAATCATTTTCAAGAGAATCACCTCTTAAAAGCAAATCTTCATTCTCAAATTTTAAAAAATTCGTATTGTTCAAAATGTCTTTTTGAGATTTATTCTCGATAGTTAGTTGGTTTTCGTTTACTGTTATTCGATCTTGAATCTCTACAATTTGCTTGATGCTGGAATGTTTAGATTTTCTTTTTTGAAGTATCTCTAATTCATGTTTTAGTTTGTTTGTTTCATTTTCTATCTCAGAAAGATTTTTATCAAACACCGCTTTTTGTTTTGAAAAGTTGTGAAATTCAGACTTCTTCTCATCTATCAACTTTTGGGCAGACGAACCCGGCAGTTCAGAACCACAGAGCGGACACTCACCACCATCCCCTGATTCAAGCAACTTCAACTCTTCTTTGATGTGTTCGATGTTTGTTTCTATGCGTGAAATATCATCTCGAAGTTTCTGTGAATATTCCAGGCTCGAATCGAGTTTTGAGGAAACTTCAGTCAAAATATTTTCAAGTTTTTGATCTAAAAATTCAAGCTCAGTTTTAGCATCAGAAATTTGAGAAAACCCAGTTTCA
>CBDUSO010000055.1:0-5047 GCA_965370295.1 uncultured bacterium | reverse complement strand
GCAGGGTTCTTGAAGAGCATAAAGATATGTGTGTTTATCAATTTTTTTGGCTAGTTCAATTATTATTTTTTTTAAAATTATGGGTGCAGTTTTGTAAGCCCCTGGATTCTCGATTTCTCGGGAATGACACAGGGGGATTGGTAGGGACAGGTTTGAAACCTGTCCCTAGAATTTGAGTCATAAAAATTATTGACTACCTGGCAAAGTCACACAAACAATCTCACCTTTTTCTGTGTCCAGGAAATAATAATTTCCAGTGGTTTCGGAGTAGTGTTGGAGTCTGTATGAAGTTGGTAAATCAATGTGTTCACCAGATGGGATTTTGAAAAAATAACCACCCAGCTCAAGGATTTCATTTTCTACATTGTAATATGAATAATTGGGATTGTAATAATTACTAAAATCAGTTGCATTGTCTGATTGAATATAATCAATGCTTCCAATTTTTGGATAACCCATATTAGTAGCAACAAGATTTCCTGACTTAGCATTATAAATAGTAAGTTGATAAAGATCACAAACTGAATCACCACAATTATATTCTATCTGAACGATCAATCCATCCTTTGACAGATAACTCCCACCCATACAATTAGATAAATCGTGTTCTATCCTTTTTCTTTCTGACCAATTATCAATTATTTCTTTTCCTGAGGATTCTTTTGGAAAAATAATTTGTGGATAAAAATCAGGTATATATTTATCTATTTTTTTTGGTGGATTTTCCGCTGTGAGTACTCCACCCCATCCCGCTTCTCCAGGAGGTATGGACCAGAAATATGCCAGTTCACCATCGGCATATACAAAATGTCCAAAGTTCAAACACTCACTCCAGATGACATCACCTGTGGTTAGTTTTCTGCACTCAAATTGTCTGCAGTATTCATAATAACTATCATTTGCTTCACCCGCTACTAGAAATCTGTCAGTATCTCCAAAAACAGACAAAAAATCTAGCGATTCAATTGTCCATGTTGTACTGCCATCATTTGCATCTATGCAACAACAAATACCATCCAGATTATATCTAAAATTTTTATAGTTATGTTGATAATTGTATTGAATAATTACTTTATCAAACTCTGAAGAAACATCTTTCAAGATAAGGGATTTTGTTATTTTGTCATAATCTGGATTATTCTTTTTTGGATACTCCCACAAAAATTCTGCTGTATTCAAATCATAACATTGAAGTTTTCGTATTCCTTTTTTATCCGAAACAAGAGCAATTAATTTATCGTCTGTGTATTGAGTAAAAATACATCCCTTAGACACTTTCCAATTAATGGCTGGTTTTATATCGCATGGTGGTGGTTTGATGATATGATTCACTTTTAAGGGATTATTTTCAAACCCACAATAGATAACCAAATCAGAACTGATTATTCTAAAGGGAAGAGACTTAGTTTCACCAATATTAACAGCACACATTGCTTTATCAGTTTCATTCGTCAAAAGAACATTCCTAAAAACTGATTCATATGGATAATGCTCAACAGTAATCGTGTCAGTTCCAGTCTCTTCCCAGACAATCTTCACATATGATCTCTTCAGTATTATCTCGAGATGTAGCTGTTTTGAATTGTCAGCTCCATTTTCCTTTGTGTTCTGTCCATTGGCATCTTCTTTTTCAGGAATTATTTTTGTTGCTGTGATGGTTATCAATTCTTTGATTTTTGTGTTTTCTCCAATAAGGCCGCCTGGTCTTATCCAAAGGAGTGTTGATTTGGATTCTCCTGGTTTGAGCGTTATTGGTTTGATGTCTTCGATGTATATATTTTTGTCTTCTGACAATATCTCAAATTCTGCTTCGTAGATTGAGTCATTTTTTATCTCAAAACCAAGTTGTTTGGGTTTGCCTTCGTAAAGATTGATCAGAAGATTTTCAGTTCCGCTGGATACCCATTTTACACTCCACCAGTCTGGCTCGATTATTTTGATTTTAAGGGTGGTTTCTTCTCCGTTTGATGGGGTGATTGTGATGGTTGATTCCAATGGAAGTCTTATGTCTTCTGGGAGAATTATTTCACATGCGACTGTTATGAAATTAGAAAGCTCTGAAATAATTTGTGATGTTTGTTTTGAACCATCAGCTGATTTGATGGTTGCCATGTCTGAACGAACCCAGCCAATGGTTTCAACACCCAATTCAATCTCGTACCAAACCATGTCATCATCTTCACCGATAGCTTTTGAGAGGAAAGGATATGTTGAGTATGTTTCTGTTTGAAGGAGAATATCTGATTTTGTGGTTGCCCCTGAACGGATGTTTACCTCACTTCCAACATGAGTCAGAATCTGTTGTTCTTCCTCTTTTGATTCCTTTTTTTCTCCTTCAGATTCTTTTGGTGTGGTGAGTTCTATTCTTTTTTCTGGGAAGATTATCCAGTCAGAATCTGCTGATATTTTGAATGTTGTTTTTGTGTCTGGAGTTTCCTGCTTATTCCAGATTTTGAAAGTTGCTGTTTTTTGTGAGCCGGGGAACATTTCTAAAGTGAGGGTATTGAATATTGTTTCTTTGTTTTCATCAACTTCATCAGTTCCTTCAGTCTCCGAGAAAACATCTTTCAACTGGTGAAGCATGTATGCTGATTCTGGAGTTTCTGACTGATCCATGCTCCAAAAAACTGAGTATTGTGCTTTTTCTTGCCCACAGCCAGTTACTGTAAACAGTGACACGACAAGCACACAACAAACCAGTAACACGGTCATCTTTTTTCTAAACGGAATCATGCAACACCTCCAAATGAATATTTCTAGAGTATACACCACAAAAAAGGTTAATGCAAAATAACTGAAAGTCATGCGAAGGATTGTTGTTTTATAGCCTCTGTCATTCCTGGTCCCACCAAGAATCCAGGGGATTATAAAGATGTGTTGATTTTACTGTGTGATATTGACTTGATTGGTTAAGTGGTTGGTTATTCTGAACTCTGGAGGCAACAGAAAGTACCCTGGATGGAGCAAGGGGTGCGGAATGACGGAGAGGAAATCGGGAAATTGACAGCCCTTACAAGCTACCAATCTTTATCCAAGCTGATGAGCACAGAGTTGTTCATTGGTCTGTAATAATAATCAAGCTCAAGAGTATCAAGTATTGTGATAAGAGATACCATCATTTCGATAGGATCATATATCTTATATTTTTTTATTGCTTTATTCAGATACGGAGCAAACGGTAATTCAACCGTTTTGTCGTCATAGATTGGTCTATGGAGATTAGCAGTTTTATTATCAAATTCAAAAGTCAGCCTTCTAAATGAATCATCTTCATCCATGAGATTGATATGATAATAATCCATGTGTACTTTATCAAAGTGGCTTTTCCTTGTTTCAAAATTCCAGGGATGCACATTACATCCAAGTATTTCACCAAATGTGGAGATGTTTACAGCTATCTCTCCGTTGTGCATTTCACAATGTGGGCTCTTATAGTAATCATTAAATTTGCTGTATTCATACTCTTGTCCTCTGAATACGATTTTGTTCTTGTCGGGAAATATTTCAAGATACCCTGTTGGGATGGTTGTATATCGAATATTACCACCTCTGTAGTAGTAATCATTTTTTTCCAGTAGGTCAGGATTGATGGCACAACGTTCTTTTAATGTATAACTATTTTTGTTTATTCCATGTTTTTCATACTGCATTACGCTGTCAATAATATCAATGTCACCTGCTTTTGCCCCATATTTTTCAAGTTTTCCTGTAAGAAAACTAAGATCCAGTCTGCCATCAGATTTTTCTGTTTTTTCATAAATCAGCCCCCTGCCACACAGTTGTCCTCCATCAAATTCTACAGGCTTGAAGAAAATTTTTAGTTTCAGATATTCTTGATCGAGTTCACCCTCGATATGTGTCTTTGGGTGGTTAGTTGAAAAACATCTTCTAAGCTCTTTGTCAAAATTAGAGTCTTGTGGTTTAAGCTTGATCGGTTGGTCACTCTCATCAAGTTTCAATCTGAACCATGAATTCCAATTGTAATATGATTCTTTTCCTTTATAAAGCTCTACCTGGTATAATGTCCATCCTGTTTCTGGATCATATTCTGCCCAAGGGAGACCATCTCTGTGCATGTCTGGGTTTTCTTTGTCAGATGCGAATATCAGTGAGAACGGATTGAAAGGTAGCTTGACAACATCTAAATTGTTTTCGTTTTCAACCCCCAGGATGGTAACCGATAATCCAAGCAACATAACCAACATAAGTATGACTATTTTTTTCATTTTGTTTCTCCTTACTACTTTGATAACGAACGAAAACACTATTTAGTTCAAAAATATTAATTCAAAAAATGATCTCCGTTGTTACTACTCGTCAAGCGGTTTTTTTATCAAATCAGTGTTGTATCTTTCAGTTGATTTCAAGGAAACATTCTGGTGATTCCATCCTTTTTCTTGTCTAATATTTTTGGCTTTTTCGTCAAGTCCATAAAAATACCACAAACCATCTCTGCCACCATATGCCATCGTAAAATTATCTCTCCAGAATTGCCCTTCTCTACACTCTTCAAATCCAGTGCCTTCGATACAGCTTGGATTATACATGTAAAGTGCAATTGCAAGATCTCTCAAAATTAATTCTGAGTCTGGAATTATCAGACTACCTTTGACTTGATTCAAAAGTACAGAAATCCAGGAGACTCCAATCCCCAAACCCTCGCAGACACCGACTCTCTTGATGTCTTCACCGTAAAATCCATAATCTTCACTCAAAAACTTTTTGATGTCTTCAAAACAAAATCCGTATTTCTCATTCATAAACCAGATGTGATACGTATACACATCCAATGCATTATTTTGCGTATACATGCAGTATTCATTGGACTCAGCCAAGGATATATCACCATTTGTCCTGCCTTCACGACTTTCCCAGATCCAAACTCCAAGTGTAACCGATGCCAAATCAGCCATTGAAACCTGTTTGCTCCAATCATTCCAAGTTGTTGTAACAGGTAAATTTAAATCCAGCTTATCGCTACTGTATGATGCCCAAAAACCCGCAATCATGGCAAACTCCACTGGTGAATAAATATTTCCTTCTTCCC
>CBDUSO010000054.1:0-7089 GCA_965370295.1 uncultured bacterium | reverse complement strand
TTCCATGGTGCCACCATTTTATGGTGTTGCACTTGGTTTGTGAATTTAGGGGGGCAATATCCACTTGATAATATCTGGGAATTCCATATCCCAATCAAAAGGATTGACCTTTCTGACATTGTCCATCTCTTGGGGTTTACCATCAAAATAATCCCACTCAATCAGACTGTTTCCGCATTTGATGTTGCTTGCAAGATTGGGAAGGAGTCTTCTGTGGTCCCCCCTGCCTGCGGTTTCACCCTCCAGCACCTTCAGCAGAAGGTTCAGTTTGGTCACCTCCACTGCCTGGCTGTCGATGTCGACTCCAAAAATATTGTTTGTTAAAATTTCTTTCTTTTTTTCAGTAGTCAGTTTCCATGCGTCTTTTCTGGTTTTTTCGATTGGTGAATTTTTCTTTTTCAGCATATTTTCAGGATTGTTGCTTGTGTACCAGTTCAAATACCAATCCAAAAGATATTGATATGCACCCAGCAGAAATGAACCAGAACCACAGGCAGGGTCAAGAATCTTTAACTTGGAAATTTCATCTGGATTTTTATTTTCAACTAATTTTCCGATGGTGTTTTCAACGATATAATCCACGATGTAGGTTGGTGTGTAGTAGACACCACCAGCTTTTCTGACCTCTGGCTTTTCTTCAACCTTTGGCCTCTTCATTCTTCGACCATCTTTGGATGTTACTCTGATGAACCTTCCCCAAAAATTGTTCGTAAACCTGACCAAGGATGTCTGCCGGGAGTGCGTTGAAGTCGTATGGACTCTCGGGATAATAAAGAGCATTTACGATGTCTTTCAAATATTTATCACTTATTTTGAGGCTTGGGGTCAGTTCATCTGAACCCTCACCTGTGAAATGGAATAGTCCGCTGTTGTATCTGTCATCGGCTGTTTGGAACAACTCTAAAAGTCTGCCGTAAGTGTCATTTCCGTTTGTGAAGCTTTGAAGTTGTGATTCGGGTTCGATGCCTCTGTCTTCACATATCCTGAGAAAAAGGATTCTGTCGATTGTTTTTTGAACGACCATGTTCAGGTCGGTTACAGAAAGATGGTCGTTGTAGAGAAAAATGTTGTGGGCAAGGTTATCACGCCACAATTCGATTGTGTCCAGGAAAACTTTGTCGACAGGTTCTGCCCCATGTCTGGGTGGTTTTTTTAGAAATTTTTCGATGGAATTTTTTGGGATGTTTTTTCTGCCAAGAATATTTTCGATTTCATCCCATCTGTCGATGTATTTGTCGTATGTGGTGTAAAATGGTCTGGCGGTGCTGGGTGGATCATCTTTGTGATACCTGATTCTGGTATCATAGATTGCAAACTCTTGAAAATCGGTGAGGATTGAAATATCCAGCTTGGAACTCCAAGCATATACCCTGAGCTGGTGGGCTGGTTTAGGATCTTTTTTCAGGTCAACTGAAGGTTTTTTTGCTTCTACAAAAAATATGGGTTTGCCTGCACCAATCTTGAAGGCATAGTCTGGGGCTTTTGTTGTTCCGCCTATCTTTAGACTGTATTGCTGGGTTACCTCTTGGTGTTTTCCAGAGAAACCCTCTTCGTTGTGAACATCCCAACCCAAAGCTTCAAACATTGGGTTGATGAATTCATCGCAAACTTGTAGCTCTTTGTAGGATGGGTCAAGATAATCATCCTTAAATTCATCAAATCTTGCAACAAGTTTTTTTATTATTTCTGGTGCAGACATAATCTATCCTTTTTTTATTTCTGGAACACTGAAATCAAATGTGGGGAGGAATCTGATTTAAAGGGTGAGCCATCAAGTTTGCCATACATGCTGATTGAGCTGTATTTTGATCGGGAGGCAAAGCGGACGAGGTCTTCTTTTCTGAATGCCATGATGGGGCTTGTGACTTCCTTCATTTGCCATTCACCGTTATTTTCGAGCATCAGGATGGAGAGGTTCGGGTCGTCTTTGTTCAGGTCAAAAGCCTTGATGAAGAGGGTGTTTTCATCCTTGGAATTTATCAGTTCAAAACGTTTTTTGTTTCTGCTCATCAGTCGATAATTCAGGGTTTGGATGATGAGGACTCCGCCAACTTTAAGAACTTCTTGAGAGTCTCTGAAAAATTCGAGTGCCTGTTTTTTGTCTTCGAGCATTGCGATGATATTTCCAAGCATCATCACAGCATCGAAAGGTTTTGCGGGGTGTTTTGCAATATCGAGCATTGCAAGCTGGTTGAAGGTTACGTACTGCTTTGCCTTGAGAGCGTTCTTTTTTGCTTTTTTTATGAGACGTTCTGAATCATCCATTCCGAACACGTCAAACCCTAACTTGCTCAGACCTATGTCGTGCATTCCTGTTGCACATCCAACATCTAGAACCTTTTTGGCTCGATTCATCGTCAGGAGTTTTTGAAGGAACGGAATCTCGGCGTTGAGCCTTCTGTCCCAGTCAACATAACTGTCATATTTCTCACCAAGGCTGTCATAGATGCTCATTGTTACCCTCCAAGTATTTGAATTATGCGATCATGAATCCTTCCGTTTGTTGCAAGAATGTGGCTGTTAAAAATGTCAAAAGAATTATTTTTATTCGGGAAATTTGTGATGGTTCCGCCTGCTTCGGTTACAAGCAATGCCCCCGCTGAAACATCCCATGGTTTCAGCTTCAGCTCCCAGTAACCGTCATATCTTCCGCAGGCAACGAATGCTAGATCGATTGCCGCTGATCCCACTCGTCTGACAGCATGTGTTTCTTTGAGAATTTTTATGAAATGGTCGACATTATTGTCTTTTGATGTTGCTTTGTCGTAGGGGAATCCTGTTGAAAGCATGCAGGTTTTCATCTCAGAATTGGTTGAAACGTGGATTTGTTTTCCGTTTAGAAATGCACCATTCCCTTTTGTTGCCGTGAATGTTTCTTTCAAAACAGGGAGATAGATTACACCTGCCTGAGGTAAAAGATTGTGATAAATTCCAATAGAAACTGAGAACATGGGGAATCCATGGGTGTAATTTGTTGTGCCATCAAGAGGGTCAACAATCCAGGACCAGCCTTCACTTATGTTTGTTTCTGTGAGGTCTTCCTCTTCGGCTAGTATTTTGTCAGCTGGAAATTGTTTGATTACTTCATCTACAATCATTCGTTGAGAATTGGTATCAATCTCAGTCACGAAATCAACAGGGCTGGATTTTGTTCTGATGTTAAGCGTACTACCAAGGCGTGAAAGCTGGTAAGCACCAACATCTTTTGCCAGAGAAATCCCAAGGTTTAATCTTCTCTCAGTTTGATTTTTGTCTGGAAGAATCAAACTGCATCCTCTGGGATTTTTCCTGACTCTTTGAGTTCTGTCCATTTTTTCCAGGCATTTTTCAGTACATCTCTGTCCTGTGGGAATGTTAGTAACTTCAATGCTTTTGATGGCGATACCACAAGATAAAAGGAGAAATAAACTTCGGTTTTCACCTTCTTGGTTTTTGCCAACATGAGAAAGTATTGCACATGTTTGTCGATTATCTTGTCTGTGCCCACTCTGAACTGATAACTTGTTTCACCGACTTCACAGATCGGAACAGCTTGAAGATGGGTCTCCTCAAAAACCTCTCGAATCGCTGCTTCCTCGTGAGTCTCATCGTTCTCAAGATGACCTTTAGGCAGTATCCAATTGTTATTACTTCGACGTTGTAGGATAACTACCTGGTCTTTCATAAACACAACTCCGCCTGCTGACTCTTCGTGTACCATGCAAAATAATATACTCATTTAAATGAAATAATCAACGAAATGGAGTATCATGAATTCATATGAGTGGCTAACGGTTTCTGGAAAAATATGAGTCAGTGGCAACTTCACTTCTTTTGTCCTTGACCTTTAACGCAACTGTCGTAGAATGACGTTTCGTCTTCATGGATTTGTATGAAGGCGTTGAGTACTGGTGATTAGACCAGCGATTTTGACGGGCAAAGTTGGCTTGTGGAGAAGAGCCCTATTTCACAAGCGTTCGTGTGTACTTTAATGTACCGGCTATGTCTGTCAAAATTTTATAAAACACACGAGGTGAAAATGCCGACAATCAATCAACTTGTTAGACATGGTAGAAAGGTACCAAAGTCCAAATCAAAGACTCCGTCATTGGAATCATGCCCACAGAGGCGTGGCGTATGCACGGTTGTCAGAACCCAAACACCAAAAAAACCAAATTCCGCTCTGAGAAAAATTGCCAAAGTCAGATTGACAAACGGTAAGGAAATTATTGCGTATATTGGTGGTATCGGTCATAATCTCCAGGAACACTCCGTTGTTCTTGTCAGAGGTGGCAGGGTTCGTGATCTTCCCGGTGTAAGGTACCATATCGTCAGAGGCACGCTCGACTCCATGGGGGTTGAGAATAGATCTCGCGGTCGTTCCAAATACGGCACAAAGCGACCAAAGTAGAGGTTATAGAGTACAATGCCAAGAAAAAAATTAGTCAGAAAAAAAAGATCTCATCTTGATCCAGTTCACAACAATGCACTCATTGGACACCTTATAAAAAAGATTTTACTCGATGGCAAACTCCTTCGAGCAGAAAAAATTGTTTATGGTGCATTAGACATCGTTGCTGAAAAAGTTGGAAAAAATCCAGTTGAGGTCATTGATGAGATAATCGATCTCTGTCGTCCACGTGTTGAAGTAAAACCCCGTCGTGTTGGTGGTTCTACATACCAGGTTCCAATCGAAGTCACAAAAGAACGTGGTGAAGCACTCGCAGTAAAATGGATTGTTCAGTTCTCAAGAAAGAAAAAGGGTATGCCGATGGTTAAAAGGCTTGCCTCAGAATTGAACGATATTCTCACAGGTCAGGGACTGGCACTCAAGAAAAAGCAGGATACCCATAGAATGGCAGAAGCCAACAAGGCTTTTGCACATTACAAGTGGTAGACTGATATATCATTAGAATTAGTTTGTAATGAATAATAACCTTGAAAAATTAAGAAACATCGGAGTCATCGCCCACATTGATGCGGGAAAAACGACAACCACAGAGAGAATCCTTTTTCTCGCTGGTCGAATTCACCGTATGGGAAATGTGGATGATGGAAATACCACCACCGATTATATGCCACAGGAGAGGGAACGAGGAATCACAATCGTTTCCGCTGCCATTGCCTTTGACTGGAATGGTCACAGAATTAACCTGATTGACACCCCCGGGCATGTAGATTTCACAGCTGAGGTAGAACGCTCCCTCCGAGTCCTGGATGGAGTTATCATGGTTGTGTGTGGCGTTGCCGGTGTTCAACCCCAAACTGAAACTGTCTGGCGACAGGCAGAAAAATATGGGGTACCTCGAATCATCTCCATCAACAAGATGGATAGAATCGGGGCTGACCTTGATAACGCAGTCCAAACAATCAAAGCAAAACTCGGAGCAAACCCAGTTGTAATCCAAGTTCCAATCGGTAGTGAAGCAGAGTTCTCCGGAGTTGTAGATGTAATCACCGGAAAAGCTTACACCTGGGGTTTGGAAACTGATGGTAACGACATGAAAATTGGCGATCCCCCATCAGACCTTTCAGACACCATTGAGCTGGTCAAATCTCAGCTGATTGAAACTATTGCTGAGTCTGATGAAGAAGCCCTCTCCATATTCATTGAAAAGGGAATCCTTACAGACGACCAGATAAAGCACTATCTTAGAAAAGGGTGTATAGGCGGAAAGTTGATACCAGTTGTCTGTTCATCAGCCTTCAAGTTTAAGGGAATTCAACCACTGCTCTCAGCTGTCACAGATTATCTTCCCTCTCCACTTGAAGTTCCTCCCATCGTTGGTTTACATCCAAGAACTCAAGAAACGATTGAAAGAAAACCTGAATCTTCTGAACCACTCGCCGCTCTAATCTTCAAAGTTGTATCAGATAACTATCTTGGAACCTTGTCTTATGTGAGAGTTTATTCTGGAAAACTGAAGGTCGGTACCCATATTATCAATTCTGCTACCGGTAAAAAAGAACGTGTCATGCGTTGCCTTCACCTGTTTGCAGATCACAGAGAAGATGTGGATGAGCTTGTTGCTGGAGATATTGGCGGTGTTCTTGGATTAAAACACAGCCATACGGGCAACACACTCCACGACATTTCATCCCCGATAACTCTTGAAAAAATGGAATTCCCAGAACCAGTAATCTCACAAACCATCGAGCCACAAACAAGGCAAGAACTTGATAAGGTCATTAAAGTTCTCAGAACATACGCCATCGAAGATCCAACCTTTATCGTTTCATCCGATGAAGAAACCGGAGAGACCATCATTTCAGGGATGGGTGAACTTCACCTTGATATCATGGTAACCAGAATGAAGATTGAACATAAACTGACCGTCAGAACCGGCGTTCCACGAGTTTCATACAGAGAAACAATCGGAAAAGAAGTTGTGTCGAGGGGTCGTTATGTGAAGCAGTCTGGTGGACGAGGTCACTACGGTGATGCCACGCTCAGGTTGTTCCCAATTCAGGATGAAGATTTTACGTTTGAGTCTAAAATTGGTGGCGACAAAATTCCTAATGAGTTTATCAAGTATATTGAACTTGGTGTAAGGGATGCGATGATGTCCGGTTCGATTCTTGGTTACCCCGTAATCAATATCGGAGTTGAAGTAATCGATGGAAGTTATCATGAAGTCGACAGTTCAATCGTTGCCTACAGACAAGCCGGCTCGATTGCAATTCGAGAGGGAATCAAGAAGGCAAAACCACAACTCTTGGAACCAATAATGAATCTTCAGGTTATCGTTCCCGATGAGTATCTCGGTGATGTGATGGCTGGTTTAAGCAAACGAAGATGTAAAGTTCAGTCGATGGATCTGCAGGGAAACTCACAGATAATCACTGCACACGCACCACTTGCCGGAATGTTTGGATATGCAACAGACTTGCGTTCAGCAACGCAGGGCAGAGGAACTCACACAATGGAGTTCCTAAAGATGGAAGTTATACCACCAGATGTAAGAGACAAGGTGGTTCTTGCTGTACGGGGAACACCCTGGCAGCAATGATATAAAAGAAAAAAAGAAAAAAAGGAAAAAACGAGAGGAGCTCGAAAAATGGCCAAAGAAAAATTCATACGAACAAAACCACACGTCAATGTGGGAACAA
>CBDUSO010000053.1:0-7576 GCA_965370295.1 uncultured bacterium | reverse complement strand
ACCATCGTGATCACCCTTCTCATTCTTTGCAACCCCCCGGTTAACATATGCTTCAGCAAAATCTGGCTTCAATCTTATGGCTTCATTACAATCCTGTATTGCACCGTCATAATCACCATTTTTACCCTTTGCAACCCCCCGATAGAAGTATATTTCAACATCATCAGAATCCTTTTTTATTGCTTCGTCATAATATTTTATTGCATTTAACCAGTCTCCATTCTTGTAAGAAATAAATCCCTTTGATTTGTACCATGAACTGTCTTTTTTCTGTTTGGAAAGGAAATCATCAAATCTATCCCCGGTGTGTTTGTTGACTTGCAGGCTTGTTGCTGTCAGCAACAGATCAGAATTAATTTTAGAGTTGCGATTGTTGGCTTGAGCAAATCCAGAGGGATCATTAAACAGTTCCGTTTCATTAATATCGTGAATTCTATCCAGCTCATCCAGAATCATAGGTTTTGCACCGCCCCAAATGTGAATTTTTGTATAATGATCAGAGTTCAAAATGGGTACACCAAAGATAAATACAGAATGTTGTGCTGAGGCTCGTGGTATAAGACTACCTGGGTCATAATGGAATAACTCTGGTTGTATTGCCCCATTGTTATTTATTTTTTGGAGATTGAAATAGCCCTTATTATCATTTGAAACAAACTCTTTGAATACTGATGCTTCAGTGTTCACCAAATACACAGCACCATGTTGAACCACAGCAGAGGGTTGGCATGCAAAATAAAGAGCATTAAGAGCTTTCCGAGTAAAATCTATAAGTATCGTTGCCGCACCAGTATGTTGTTGTACTGCAACCTTATTAATATCGGAATAATTGCGGTATTCTTTAAAATTCTTTTTGTCTAATTTTCTGAGAAGGCTTGCTTGATAGTACAGAATATCAGCTATTGTCACCCTTACGTCCACATTGAGATCTTTGGATATACGTCTTGAAGCACCACATTCGACATCCCAATTGGTGTCCTTTTGTCCTCGGTAAATGAATTTTTCTGAATCCCTCTTGACTTCGTCTAAATAGTCTGATACCGACTCAACAAATATTATTTTTTTCATTGATTTGCATTATACCCAACCACCCAAAAATGTCAAAAAGAAACAACAAAAAACGACATTAATGCGAAGAAAAATTATGAAAGAAAGCTCCGACCTGCGATGATGGATGGGTATGAGGTAGAAATGGAATATGAGTTGGTAATCCCATAGAAAAACAGGAAGATTCCTATTCTATTTTGTCTAACTCATCCTCATATTTTGCTATTGTTTTTTCTAATTCTTTCAGTGCATGTGTATCATTTTGTTCTGTTGCTAATTTTCTGGCTGTATTGAACTCCTGCTTTGCTTCGGTAAATCTTTCCAGCATGCAGTATGCTTCACCTCTGTTTATAAATGCGATTGGATCATTGCTATCCAATTCTAATACTTTGTTAGCGTCTTTCAGTGCATCAAATGGCTTATTCAATGATAAGAATAGATCGCTTCTGTTGTTGTAGCTTCTAATATATTTTGGTTGAAGTTCGATTGCTTTATTGTAGTCCCTCATAGCTCCTTCGAAATCACCATTCACCTTTTTGGCAAACCCACGTAAAATATATGCCATAATCGCACTTGGTTCTGATCTGATCACCCTTGTGAAATCTTCAATGGCGCCATTTGTATTTCCCAACTTGAATCTTGAACTACCTCGGTTGAAGTATATATGCTTGACTGTTGGATTTAGTTTGATCACTTTGCTGAAATCTTTTGTTGCGTTGGCGTATTTACCCTCTTTGTACTCTAAGAATCCTCTATGAAAATAACCCATGTAATCGTCGGGATTGTCTTTGATATACTTATCCAGTTTCACTATTGCCTTGTTGTAAATATCTATATCTTTCAATCGAACATACACCTCAGTGTTATCAGCACTTCCAACTTGAAGTATACATAGATTCTCCAAAATGTCAAAAAGAAACAACAAAAAATGATATTAACACAAATAATTAAGAAATAAATTTATGCAGGAACAGCTACAGGAAGTGCCATCTCAATAAACTGTTTGAATATCTCAGGTCCAGCCCAATATCCTGGAACTGGAATTTCGGGGTGAAACTGGAATGTGTAGATTGGTCGGAAGTCATGTTTCAGTGCTGAAATAACACTGTGGGCTCCGCGAGTTTCTCCGAGTTGATGGAATCCTCTCGGGATTTTTGAGATTGCCCAGTCATGGAAATTTGCAACCATGAAGCCGGGAGGGAGTTTAGAAAAAATTGGGTCTTGCATTGCGAAGGGATGAGGGAGGAGCATTGTGCGTCCACGTTCACCATGCGGGATCATGTGGCAGTTTGGGTCAACAACCGTGCTGAACAAATGATGAGAATATGAGATACAGAGAATTGGTTTTTCAAATTCATAGTAGATGTCGTCGGACATTGATCTGAAGCCTTCTTTTGAGCCAACGGTATCTGGCCCACCGGATAAAATTAAGCAAGAATCAGTATCTCTAAGGTTTGAAAGTTCGAGGGAATTTCTTACATATTCAATATTTGGAATATCAAACTTGAGTGTGCAAATATCTTTTCCTGGCCACATTATACGAACTAATCTGATGTCTTCATCAGGAACAAATCGATGAACCAAGGACACCAGTGAGTTTATGTGTCTCGTTCCAAAATCTGCAATAACAATCTTCCGTGAACTCATGCAAGAGATACTAATACAAACTGTTTGCGGTTCAAGGGTTGTTTGTAACATACTTTTAAGTAGAATTCTGAGTATGCTGAAATTAGATGAGAATAATTCTTGTGGATAATCATTTCCAGATTCTAATCGCAGTTACAGCTTTAAGTTTTCTGGGATTTCTGGGGTATGGTATGGGTTTGCTAAGAAAATCCAAACTCGAACTGAAATATCATAAATCACCACAAAAAAATGGTGTTGCTGAAAGATTCAGGAAAAGAATTGAGGGGGACACCTCCGATTTGATGGGCATGTTTCCGGGTAAAAATGATATGGATGATAATGTGTCTAAGAATAGTGAAAGGGGGTAGCGTACAATGTCAATTTTATATGCAATTATTATAATTATTCTCGCTATTGTTGCGATCATCAAAAAGGCAATTGAGAAATCAGATGATGATGAATACATAGGTGGATATAACCCAGATAATCAAAAAAAATTCTATGATTTTGTGGGTAGTTATGACCCGAGAAAAATAGATAACAACGCTGGTTTGAACAATGATGGATTCAAAAATCTGGTTTTGCAGGAACCGGCTGATACGAGTTTTAATTCTTCAAATTACGGAAATGGGAAAAAATCAAAGATGCTGGATAATCCTTTAGGCAGTTGGAGAGGAGCCAAAGATATGGAATCACCAAAGATAGTAAAGAGAACGTACGAGTTGGATGTTGAGCCAACAAAACGATTGGATCAGATTTTTGATGAATTTGAAGATATATTAAACAGAAAACCTGAAAAAATCGGTGCAAAACCAACTCCGTCTGTTGTAGAAAAAATCCCGGAGAAGATTGTGATAGAAACTCCAAACGAACAAACCGTTATTCCTGATATTATCGAATCTCCCACAGAAGTGCCAAAAGTTGAGGTTGAATCAAGCCTTGAGTCGGTTGAGGTAGAAACTGCTACCGATATTGGCAAGATGAAACCTGAAATAGAAATTGAAGCACCACCTGAGCCAGAACCCGTGAAAAAGATTTCAGGAATAAAGCTTGATGAGACAATATTATTGAAGATGATTCAAAAATTTGGAAGAGAAGAAATCTTTATCTCATACGGTTTCTTTGACAATAAGTATACCGTGCCAGAGGAAATTTCAAACACATTTATTGAGAGTGATGAAGATATTATCAAATCAACAAAATTACTCAAACGAAATGGATTACTGACTGATAAACAAGATAGTGAAATATTTGGCTATCCATTCATAAAAAAAATAATCATCTCCAGACTTGGAGGAGAGAAGTTGGCTGTGTAAGAATTCCAGGCTTGTTATTTTTTGAAATGAACCAAACTTCAATTTGTATGTATTGAAAATGAGTGATGATTTGATAGAATCGACACCAGGAATGAAAACTAAAGTAGCTATTATAGTCCTGCTCTTTTTGATGTTGCAATTATTTGCAGATGTCATGGCAGGTGGGTGCGGTTGGGTTATGCATCGAGGAAACGCCGGCAGAAGCGGTGCGATTCCTGCTGGATGCGAGCTGGATTTGAATAGATTCTCCAGATATTGGGATTACGATACGGGCAGTGCGATCATCTCTTCTCCTGTTGTTTATGGGGATAAGATTGTTTATATCTCGGATAACATGCTTTATTGCATTAATGACTCAGGAAAAAAGAAATGGTCAAAGAGGTTAACCGGGATTGAGCCTGATGTTATTCCGGTTATTTGGAACGATCTTGTCTATGTACCAGCCTGGAATTCAATAAAAGTTTTTAAGCTGTCCAGTGGGAGAGAGAGTTTTTCTATTGAAAACAATTCAAAGGTTGCATCAGTTCTTATTGTTCCTGATAGAGGACTCTTCTATGCAAGCACATCAAATAAAAAAAGTTACATAACATATCAAAAGAATCCGCTCCAATATGGAAAGAAGGAGTGGACTCAACAGCTTTCTGGTGCAGATGTTGGAATTCCTGCATATGCAAGCGGACGTGTTTTTGTTGCATCAGGTGGATATGTGCATGTGATTAACTACAGAACTGGTAACATAATCTGGAAAAAAAGATTTTCTGGAGGAATCACTGGAAACAATATTGCAATATCTGCTGGGTATTGTTTGTTTGCGACCGAAGCAGGAGATATTGTTTGTCTGAATTCAGTCTCGGGAGAAGAAAAATGGACATACAAAATTGGTCTCCCGGCTTCAACCTGCCCCGCTGTTTACGGTGGCACTGTTTTGATTGGAGCAACTCCCAAGATTGGTAACAACACTTCCTGCAAACTTGTTGCTGTGAACCTTTCAAACGGGAAGCTCAAATGGACTTTCAAGGGGGGTGCTGGTGAAAGTATTCTCTCCTCCCCGCTGGCATCCGACCGAGTTTATTTTGCAACAAATATAGTTGGGAACACAGAAACCAAAGGAAACATCTACTGTCTGGATATTAAAAATGGGAGTACTCTCTGGAATATAAAAAATACCAGCGGTTTTTCGTCATCCCCTGCCATCTCGGATGGATTAATATTTTTTGGTGACCTTGACGGGCGGATGACCTGTTTTGGTGAGGGTGTCACAATTCTTGGTTTTCAGCTGGGACAGACAACGGTTTCAATTGACAGTAAAAATATTTCGATCGATGTTGAGCCGGTTGTTCAGCATAATCGAACCCTCATCCCGGCAAGATACGTCATCGAACCTCTTGGTGGTTGGGTCAGGTGGGATGAAAAAGAACGCAAGGTTACAAGTTATTTTGCGGGAGAAATTGTGGAATTTTGGATTGGAAAAAATGAAGCCAGGGTCGGTGGCAAGATGGAAAAAATTGATAAAAAAAATCCTGGAGTTGTCCCAACGATTATCGATGGTCGAACCATGGTTCCGTTCCGGTTTCTTGGTGAAAGTGTCGGCTGTGATGTCAAGTGGCTTCCCGAGACAAAAGAGATTCGACTGACCTACCGGGATTGACCTGACACCAATATTTGAAAATATTTATAATGGTTGTTTAGGTTTAAGGTGACAATATGAAGGAGGAAACAGTTGATATGAAAAAATATAGCAACAGATGATTCTGGTGGAGGTGTTCCATTCTTGGAAGGAGTCAAAACAACCAATCCTTTAAATGTTCAAGGCTGGATCAATCCGTATTTATCTTCGGGAAGTATCCTTCCGTAATCATCAACAATTCCAATATTGAATTTATACAACACACACCGTACAATGTACGGTGTGTGTGAACATGAAGGGAGTTAAGGATTTATGCGAAAATTCAAAGTTTGTCTATTCTGCATATTGGTGGTACTACTTTTTGCATCACAAGTTGCAGGCAATAGTTCAAGATTATATACAAGCACAATGGAATACTATCTCTTTAGTTATTTTTCTGATGTTGCTGATTCTTGGACAGAAACTAAGAAATCTGATTATCCAGAAATTGCAAAAAAAGGAAGTCCAGACAATGAACCTGTCAAACTCTGGGCACCAGAGCCATTTGCCAGGGCAGGACAATTAGAGCTAAAATGGTCAAAAGATATTCCATATGCCTTCAGACAGAACAATACTTTCTTCAACAACACACCAGAGGGTTGGCTCTATATAACAACTGACGTAAAACCCGGAGAATATGATATAATTCTTAGTGATAATTACACAAATAAACTCATTAATCCTGAAAATGGAGAGTTTGAGATACTGGAACCAAAGTATTCAATGTTCAGCTATTTGAGCACAGACCCACACATCTGCTGTTCACCCCCGGCACACCTTAACGCAGAGGATGAATATTCAGTAAACATCAGGTGTTATGACATAAAAAACAGAGAGCTAAGATGGCATATTAGAGATAACAGGAGTGGCACTCATGCTTGTGCTCCATATCTTCCTGTTGCTTATGTTAGTGATTATTTCTACTATGCAATAGATGGGTTTACAAGTTTTGACAGCAGAACTGGAGAAATATTAACATCCTATGACCCAACGAATCCTTCAGAGTATGATGGCTTTAAATTAAATTATCCGCTTAAAATCTCAGAGAGATATATCTTGGTGAGTGAAATGAGTGTAACAAGCGAACTTGTTACAAAATGGAAAAGATCTCATGGTTTCCAATACTATGTTTTTGATACTAAAAAAAACATCTTTGGTTGGGGTGATTGTCTTGCGCTTTTGTTTAATGATTCTACGATAATTCAAAATAAATCATCTATCGGAGTTCTCTTCACACTCGAAGTACCCAACAATGAGAATTGCGCTGAGTTCGTATTTATTTCACCAAATACTTCGTATGGGACTTGGGGTTTCTCGCCACTTTCAGAGTTGTTTTATAAACTTCAGCCAGAATACAAAGATGAAGGTTATTATCCATCACAAATAGAAACTGTTGGTGATTGTTATGCAATTACTTACTGTAATAATTGTGAATCATTTTTACAGTCTAGACCCAATAATAATTATTTTCATACACCAAGAAACCCCAACTACGAATCTGAAAAGCACCACCTTTTGCTTCACCAGACTGAACTTGATGAACTCATTGAAATCCCGGCAGAAATTCTAGGTACAAAAAATACATTCATGCAAATTGTGGATGAAGAGTTGATCATTCAATCAATCGATAAAATTGTTTGTGTTGACACTGAATCATTAACAACCAAATGGACAATAGACAAATCAGAGTATGAAAAACCTGAGGATGCTTTTGTATGTGCTGTTGACTTACGAGGGGTACTGGTGATGGAGGACCTTGAAGACAAAGATGGTAACAAGTATTCAAAGTTCCGTTGTTACAATATTGTACCAGAAGAACCAGAACCAGTTCCTGACCCAGAACCTCCAATCCCGGAGCCACTCCCGGTTGATGAGAAAATAATCCTCAAATTCACAATTGATGTAAAAGAATACTCACTTG
>CBDUSO010000052.1:0-7903 GCA_965370295.1 uncultured bacterium | reverse complement strand
TTCCATTGACCAGATTCTCGATGATAAGGCATTGAGGGCTTTTTGTGCCGTGCGGCCACCCGGCCATCACAGTGAACCGGAAAGGGCGATGGGTTTTTGCCTGCTCAACCACGTTGCGATCGGTGCTCTGCACGCACTTGAGAACCCCGGTATCAAGCGAGTAGCGATTATTGATTTTTCCGATAAAAAAATATCAGCCCTGGAGGCATTGTCGGGACAGGTCGCCACCTGTCCCTACTTCCGTGTTCTCTGTCATTCCGAACCATTCGTCATTCCGCACTTGATGTGGAATCCAGGGTGCTTGGAGTTGAGTATCTTTAGTAAGAAACAGAAATCTTATCTGGTTCAACAATTGTTTTTTCGAAATATGAATACATCTTTTTACTTCCCTGGATTCCCACTTTCGCGGGAATGACGAAGACAGCAATGGGAAAAAGATTAACTTACAGAATATCAAAACATTCTTGGAGCGGGAAACGGGGTTCGAACCCGCGACCTCCAGCTTGGGAAGCTGATGCTCTACCACTGAGCTATTCCCGCTCGCTCGCAATATTATAACTGCACGATTGAAGATGACAAGATAAAGAAAATCAAAACTTAGTCGAGCAACTTTGATTTTTGGGACGGAACGACAGGCACTCCAGATGAAGCCAGTCCTGCTTTTATCGCAATATCACCCGCCCTTTTGACGGTTTCACCGATTGTTTTTGCAGCGTTTTGAACGGATTCTGCGGTGGTTCTTCCGATGTCCTGTGCTTTTCCGCTCAGGAATTGTCTGTTTATCCATTCGAGGAGCTTGTCAAAGATTTCTGGATTTTGGGCAAACAATGCAAAAAAGAGTGAGGCAAGGTATGGCAAAACCATGTATTCAAGTTTTGTGGTGATTGTCGTGATGTTGAATCCGGCGATAACAATCAGAGCAAGAACGGCGTATCCAACAATCTGCTTGTAACCAAGAATCATTGCGGTTACGGCAATAACGACTGCATAACCAGTGAGTGTTCCGTCGATGAAGGCTTCATTTCCAAGGAACAAGCCATACAGCACTGCAATAATCCACCAATTCAAAATGAGAACAATCCAGGCAAGAAAATTTCTTGGTCTCTCCAGCCATCCTCTGGCAATGAGGATCAAAACAATTCCAAACGCAACGATTGATCCAATCATGCCCGGATAAAAGAAAATTTTTTCAGAACCGAAGAGAAAAACAGAGAGTCTGTCCAACCATAAAAAACTCGTCCAGGGATATTTTGGAACCATCCAGACAGACGAAGAATAAATTGCGAATGCTTGCAAAAGTATGATTCCGGCATATCTAAGATACTGTGCAACGGTGGCTTTTCTTCTGATGAAAAGATAGAGGTCACGGATAATCAAGAGTCTTTCAGTTGCGTTTGCTCTGGAATATTCAGAAAGTAATTCTTCTCTGAATTCTGAAATATTTTCCTCGGTTGCATCCAGTATTCCAATATTTCTTGCTCCCAGAAAAGATTTATAATCCTCGACAACCTGTGCTGTCTGAGGACGCTTGCCGATAAAAATGTTGACGGTATCACCCATACTTTGATTCTACAACTTTTATAACCTTCGTCAACTTGAAAATATGATTTATATGTACACACTGTGAATTGTAATACATTTATTCCTAGGAGGAATGTTGGTAGAAACACTTGCAGTTCTCTGTACGGTTATGATGGCAAGCGGACAGATCCTGCTCAAAAGCGGACTTACAAAGAGTGGTTTTAGCCTGGCTAAAGGTATCTCTGGAGCTGTATTATCGGTGGTCAGCTCTCCACGAGTATTGTTTGGTGTTTTGCTATACCTTGTCTCTGCTATTCTCTGGGTTTGGATTTTATCTCAAAAACCCCTATCGTATATTTACCCTTTCCTTGCACTTTCCTTTGGATTTGCACTGATAGGTTCAAGCCTGTTCCTTGGTGAAAAGGTTAATATGACTCAATGGATTGGAGTCGTCGTGATTGCCCTGGGGATATTCCTAGTCTCCAGAATAAACATATAGAAGGAGTTAAACAATGTCGAAGATGTACAAAAAACTGTTGTTGGCACCAGGACCAACCCCGTTGCCACCCGAAGTAAAACTTGAGGGTGCAAAAGACATCGTTCATCACAGAAACCCGGAATCCAAAAAAGCAATTGTTGAGTGCATGGATGGTTTTAGGTGGTTGCTCGGAACTAAGTCTGATGTGCATATTCTTGCATCATCTGGTTCCGGTGCAATGGAAGCTGCATTCCAGAACACAATCAATGCTGGTGACAAGGTAATCATCATTAATGCTGGAAACTTTGGCACAAGATGGTTGAAGATTGCCAAAGCCTACAAGGCAAACATTGTTGAAATCAGTAAAACATGGGATAAGGTCGTAACCCCTGAAGAACTCAAAAAAGTTCTTGATGAAAACCCAGACACAAAAGGCGTTTTCTGCCAGCTTTCAGAGACATCATCCGGTGCATGTAGCAGTGTAAAAGAATTTGCAGAGATTGTCTCAAAAACTCCAGCAATAATCGTTGTTGACGGTGTTTCAGGTGTTGGAGTTGTTCCACTTCACATGGACGATTGGAAGGTTGACGTTGTAATCGGTGGTTCACAGAAGGGTCTCATGCTTCCACCAGGACTTGGATTTGTAGCAATCAACGACAAAGCTTGGAAGTTGGTTGAAGTATGCACACAGCCAAGATTTTATTTCAGTCTTCTCGAATCAAAAAAACATATTGACAAAGGGACAATGACTCCATGGACTTCCCCAATCACAATTATCAACCAGGCAAATGTTGTTTTTGACATGATGAAAGAAGAAGGCAAAGAAGAGCTATGGGACAGATTCAAAAAACTCGCAACCGGTCTCAGACAGGCTGTTTTTGCGATGGGCTTAAAGCTCTTCCATGAATGTCCAGGTGATGCAGTTACTTCTATAGCAATTCCAGAAGAGCTGAAAGATGGGAAAAAAATCCCAGCAATTATGCGTGATGATTTTGGTATCACAGTTGCAGGTGCCCAGGGAAGTTACGCAGGCAAATATATCAGAATCGGTCACATGGGTGCAATGGATTTTTATGACGAACTCTGTTGTATTGCAGCACTTGAAAAAACTCTCTATAAACTCGGTTGGAAGTTTGAACTTGGTTCTGGAATCACAGCATTCCAGAAAGCAATGATTGACTAACAAAGGAGTTGGTAAAAAAATGGCAAAGATACTCATAGCAGATGCAATCGCAGACGAGGGCATCCAGTTACTCAAAGACGCTGGACATGATGTTGTTGTCGAAAAATATGATGCTGATCAGTTGAAAATTGAGATAGCAAAATATGACGGAATCATTGTTCGCTCAGCAACAAAAGTCAGAGCCCCACACATTGAAGCTGGAAAAAATCTGAAGATCATTGGTCGTGGTGGGGTCGGACTTGACAACATCGATCTTGTTGAAGCAAAAAAAGCAGGAATCAAAGTGGTCAACACCCCATCTGCAACCTCAATCTCTGTTGCAGAACTTGCAATTGGACACATGATTTCAGCAGCCCGCTGGATTGGTCACGGTACCGCAACAATGCGTGAGGGCAAGTGGGAAAAAAAGATGATGAAGGGAACCGAATTATTTGGAAAAACCCTTGGAATCATTGGGATTGGTCGAATCGGTCAAGAGACCGCAAAGAGAGCTTTAGCCTTTGGCATGAAGATCATCTCTTTTGATCCATACATCAAAAAATCTCCGATGGACGGTGTCGAGATGGTTCCAAAAGAAAAGCTCGTCACAGATTCAGACATCATCACGCTTCACATTCCACACACCGACGAAACTCATTACATCGTTGACACTTCTGATTTTGCAAACATGAAAAAAGGTGTGATTCTGGTCAATTGTGCAAGGGGTGGAACAGTGAATGAATCTGCTCTCTACGATGCACTGAAATCCGGCAAAGTTTCCTCAGCCGCAATTGATGTCTGGGAATCAGAACCCGTAAAAGATGTCCACAAACTCTCAACTCTTCCAAACGTTTCACTCACACCACACATTGGTGCCTCTGCAAAAGAGGGGCAGACACGTTCAGGAATTGAAGTTGCAGAAAAATTCATAGAATTCTTCAAAGGATAAATAAAAATGGCAGAAATACTACCGTTCAAGGGTGTTCATTTCACAAAAAAAGCCGGGAATATTCAAGATTTGATAACCCAGCCCTACGACAAAATCACACCCGAAATGCAAGAGGACTACTACAAGAAGTCCGAATATAATTCAGTTCGTTTTGTCCTTGGCAAGGATTTGCCAGGTGATAACGACAGTAACAACAAATACACAAGGGCAAACGAATTCTTCCAGAAATTTCTCAAAGACGGAAAGCTTGAGCAGGATGATGAGCAGACAATTTATGCCTACGATCAAGATTATATTCATCCAGAAAAAGGTATTGTTGTTACACGTAGAGGCTTCATTGGTGCCGTAAAACTTCATGAATACAGCGAAAATGTTGTATACCCTCATGAAGAAACACTCAAAGGACCAAAGGCAGACAGGCTGAATTTGACTCGCTCCATGGAGGGAAATACTGGTCTTGTCTTGATGTTCTACCGCGACAATGAATTCAACATCCAGAAAATTCTTGAAGAGCAGACAAAATCAGAGCCACTCTTTGATGCGGTTGACCACTTTGAAACCCATCACAAAATCTGGAAAATCACCGACAAAGATGTGATTTCAAAAATTCAGAATGTGATGAAGGATAAGAATCTCATCGTTTGTGATGGTCATCACCGATATGAAACCGCTCTCAACTATCGCAACGAAATGCGGAAGAAAAATCCAAACTATACTGGCAAGGAAGCCTGGAATTATCGAATGATTGCCCTTGCAAACATGGCAGACCCAGCACTCTTTGTCTTCCCGACCCATCGTGTGATTCGCAATGTTTCAAACTTTGATGCAAAAAAACTCCAGGAACAACTCTCTGAAAAATTCGACATCGAAGCGGTTGAGCCAAAATGTTGCCCAAGTAGCACCGTTGTTGAACTTGCAGGTATGATGAAAAAAACTGCTGATAAACACTCACTCGGTCTCTATATGAGTGGTGATGAAAAGATGTATCTGCTCACCCTCAAGAGCGATAGCGTTGCAGAAAAGATTCCAGGAAACAAATCAATGGATTGGAAATTGTTGGATGTGAATATCCTTCACGGTCTCATTCTTGAACCCATGCTTGGAATTGGTAAAAAAGAACTCTCTGCTCAGTCGAATGTTGACTACATCAGAAAATTTGATGAAGCAACTGAGATGGTAGCATCTGGAAAAAATCAGTGTGTTTTCCTGATGAATCCAACCCTCACGCACCACGTTGAAGCTGTAACAAAACACAACGAAACCATGCCACAGAAATCCACAGACTACTTCCCAAAAGTTCAGTCAGGGCTTGTTGTTCAGTATCATCCAGATAACGAAGAGATATAGAAATATACACATTTCTTGAATTTTTATTACCCCCTTGCACATATCTGTGTGAGGGGGTTTTGGTTGTGTACAGGAAAATTTTACAGATTGTAGGGGCAGGTTTCAAACCTGTTCCCACACGACCCGTTTTTTACACACCGATATTCTCATATTTCTCTTTGTTATTTCCAAATGTTCACACGGTTTTTTAACCCTGGATTCCTGGTCAAGCCAGGAATGACGTAGAGGAGCAACCCCGTCATTTTGAACTTGACTCAAGAATCTCAGAATAAAAATCCCTTTCAAAATTCAACATACTTACAAACGCTTTGGCGTAGCATATTATGTCCATTTGACAAATTTCTACTTATAACGTATTATTCTTCCTATGAGAAAACATATAAATAACGTGTTATCATTGATTTCAAAAAATCCATATTCATTCACCCTGATCGTCCTGATTATGATTTGCATCTCAATGATCCCAAATTGCATAAAAATGTTGGGTTCGGGAACACAGGTGCATTATCTTGTTCCCCCATTCAATCCATTTGGAGTAAGCTATGGAACATTCATGGAGGCAAATTTTACATTTACTTCTCTAGATTTTCTCAAAACTTTTTTGATTGTCCTTGGATTATTATTAGTTACTGCATTTTTGAAAGCTGGGTACCTCTCATATCTTGATTCAGAAAAAGATGAAAAAAATCATACATCTCTATTTTTCTTGATGGGTATAAAAAAACTATTTCGAGCATGGGGAGCTTTAATCATCCAAACCATTGTCGGAACAATTGTGCTGTTGGCAATCTTTCTTCTGATTGCACAGGTGTTCATCCCGACACCAACATTCTCCTATTATGTATTTCTTGCCTCGCTTGCTATATTGGCGTTACTAATAGTTGTATTCTTCATTTTCGTGATTTACGAAGCAGTGTTGACTGATACTCCCTTCTTTTCGATTATTTCTGCATCATTTAGAAAAGCAAAAAAAGTGTTCGCTCGCTTGTACTTGTACTCGTTGCTTCTCGTTATTTTTTATATAATTATGTCAATCTATCTTCCAAGCTGTATTTTTATTCCAATCGCGACACTTGTATCAATCCTTGCAATTGCTTTTATCTATTATCCTCTCTACAAACTTGCATCTGAAAAAGACACAGAGAAAAAAGAAAAAACCCCAAAATATGCTGACATCAAAAAAGCAACTGGAGATTATGTTGGAAGCAGAAATGAGATATTCCACAACTTAAGCTGTCGCCATGCCAAGAGGATTGAGTATGGAACAGAGACATATTTCTCTTCCAGAGAGGAAGCAATAGAAAAAGAATTTGCTCCCTGCAAGCATTGCAAACCTTAGGCTGAATTATTTACCACGTCTGAGAAGATTTGGAAGTTCCTCGCTCAAGAATTTCTTTGGTTCAAAACCAAGAAGTTCTTTCGCTTTAGAAATATCGTATTCATGCGATCTTGAGAGCAGTGAAACTGCGAATTTTGAAACCAGGGGCTTCCCACCAAAAGCAAAAAAAGTGTTGATGTTTGCAACTATCATTGCAACCCAGCTTGGGATTTTCATTCCTTTGGTTGAAACATTCATCGCAGAACATGCAATTTTCACAACTTCATGTGCCTTCATGGGGTCAGGTCCTGCAATATTAAAAATCATCCCGTCGACACCAGGCTTTGTGCCAGCAAGAATGCATGATTCAGAAACATCGTCAACATGAACCATATGCCAAATCTGTTCACCCGTTCCAATCATTCTGATTGGAAGTTTCAAAATTCCGCCGATTTTGTCTGCCATTCCTTCTTTTGGAGTGTTACCATAAATTGCAGTTGGACGAAGTGCAACGCACTCGATCCCAAGTTTTTTACAGGTTTCAAAAACTAGTTTTTCACCATCTCTCTTCGTGTCGCCGTACCCAAGTCCGGCACCAAGATCGTCGTCTTCGGTGATTGGGTGGTCTCTTCCCTCGAGACCCATCACGGCAACCGAGCTGACTTGAACATACCGCTTTACACCAAGCCTTCCAGCGGATTTTACCAGTTCTGCCTGAAGGTCAACATTCACAGATTTGAGTTTTTTGTAACTCAGATGTTCAGAAATATGCCCGATGTTGTTGATGAAAACATCAACTTTTTCGTTGAAATTTTCTAAAATATTTCCTTCAAAATTTTCAAAAATCATCCTGCATCCAGGAATTTCAATCATCCTTCTGACTGGACAGATAACGTCATGTCCAAGCTCTGCAAGTTTTTGAGAGAGGTTTGACCCAACAAGTCCGGTTGCACCGGTTACGATTATTTTCAATGCTGTTTTCTCCGTTGTGTACATTTGTTGTCATTTTAGTGGGGAATTCTTTCAATTCAAATATTTGCATGCTAAACCCCCCTGTCCAGCAAACTGGACATCCCCCCTAAATTCACAAACCAAGTGCAACACCATAAAATGGTGGCACCATGGAAA
>CBDUSO010000051.1:0-9215 GCA_965370295.1 uncultured bacterium | reverse complement strand
GAGGCTCCAATCGGTGAACTCGGAATCTATCTGGTTTCAGATGGCACAACCAAACCCTACAGACTGAAAATCAGGGCTCCCAGTTTCAGCAATATCCGAGCGGTTCCCGACATAATAAAAGGAATCCAGATTCCAGACGTAATTGCGACATTTGCATCAATAGCACCCACTATGGGTGAGGCGGACAGGTGATCTTATGGATAAAATTATAGAACTTTCTCCACATTTACTACTTATCTCGTTGATCGCCATTGGATTATTTTTCTTTGTAACTTTTGTTGCACTCCTGTTCACACTGGTTGAAAGAAAAATGCTCGGCTGGATGCAACAGAGGCTTGGACCAATGGAAGTTGGACCATGGGGTCTCTTCCAGCCATTGGCAGATGCTGTAAAACTGCTTGGTAAGGGTGATGTCATGCCAAAACTGGCTGACAAATTTTTCTTCACCTATACCCCGCTAATCAGTTTTGTGCCAGCATTTATCGTGTTTGCCCTCATCCCAATTGCAAGTTTCATGACTGTAAATTCCGAGGGAATGGCTGTAATTACTCAACTTTCACCATCAAACTCTTCAATTGGAATTCTGATGATTACAGCAATCATGTCAATAAGCGTCATCGGAATCCTGGTTGGTGGATGGTCATCTGGAAATAAATTCTCACTTCTTGGTGCTGTGCGTTCTGCCGCCCAGGAAATCAGTTATGAGGTTCCAAAAACAATCGTGGTACTCTGTATCGTTATGATGGCAGGCTCTATGAATATGAGTATCATAGGTGGTGTTCAAAAAGTCTGGTTCATCATCCCGCAATTTCTTGGTTTTATTATCTTCTTTATTGCATCAATGGCTGAAGTTTTCAGGATTCCATTTGATCTTGCAGAGAGTGAATCAGAGCTGGTTTCAGGATATAACGTTGAGTTTGCTGGAATCAGATTTGTATTCTTTTTCTTCACCGAGTACACCTACCTGTTTGTAACGGGAGCATTGGTAACGGTTCTGTTCCTTGGTGGCGGTCATATGCCGGGATTTTTGAACTTCCAATTATTTGGAACATACGCAATCTCTGCGGCGTTCTGGTTCATTGTGAAATCCTGTACAATTGTTGTGATAATAATCTGGATTTCCCGTTCACTTCCAAGAATCAGAGCAGACCAGCTGATGAATACAGCCTGGAAATTCCTTCTCCCGCTCTCGCTTTTGAATCTTCTGTATACTGCGTTTATCGTGGTATTTAACGATGGAAGATTGCTTGAGATATTTAAATTTACAGTTGCGGGGATGTGAGGTGAAACATGATAGGTAAAGGAATATTCGCATCATTACTGCTAACGCTCAAACATCTCTTCAGAAAAAAGATTACACTTCGTTATCCAAAGAAAAAGCAACCGATGGATCCGAGATTCTTTGGGTTGATGAGACTTGTAAAAGATGAGACAGGAAAATTAAAATGCACTGCCTGCGGGATTTGTGCCAGAAACTGCCCTGTTCATGCAATAGAAATCAAGAAGGGCAAGAGGGAAGAGGATGGAAAACCGTACCCCATAGAGTACACGGTTCAGATTCAACAGTGTATGTTCTGCGGAATCTGTGTTGAGGTTTGCCCCTTTGACGCACTCCATGTTGGAAATTATTACGAGCTTGCATCTTTCTCCAGAAAAGGTCTCACTTACCTGAAAGATGATTTATCAAATCAACCGGGAGGTGAAATGTGATAGTATCACGAATTATCTTCTTAGTCGCATCAATTCCAGTTATTGTGTTTGCGTTCCTCACAATATTTCTCAGAAATATTGTTCATGCAATCATGTCCCTCATCATGTGTCTGATTCCACTTGCAGTGATATATATTGCGATAAATGCTGATTTTATTGCCGCAGCTCAGATTGCAATTTATGTTGGAGCAATCTCCATCCTGATACTCTTTGCGATAATGTTTACAAGAGACCGTGAAGGAAAACAACTCCTTCATATCCATCGCCAGGTTGGTGTTGGTGTTTTCATTGCAATCACCCTGATGGCTTCAATCTTTTTCTTCTTCATAACATCCACGTTGCAAGATGAAAATAATGTTTTACCCGAAGGAAGAGTTGCACAAGAACATTTATGGACAAAACCTTCGATTGAATACATCAGCGACACAATGTTTGACAGTGAATCACCATATGTTGTCCCCGTTGAGATGGCTTCAATAATGATTCTTGCAGCTTTAATTGGTGGAATAGAAATGGCTAAGAAAAAGGAGGACGAGGTATGAATTTTCTCTTTTATGTCGGTGCAGCACTTTTTTGCATTGGTGTGATGGGTGCACTGAGCCTCAGAAATGCTATCAGAATCCTTATGTGTATTGAGCTGATGTTAAATGGTGCAAACCTTACATTTCTGGCAACTGCTTACTCTATCCCCGATCCCGGTGTTGCACACACAATGGTCGTTTTTGCAATCGCTGTTGCTGCTGCTGAAACCATCATCGGGCTTGCCGCAATTGTTGCCATGTACCGAGCAAAGGGCTGGATTACCCTAGAGAAGTTCAATCTTCTCAAATGGTAGGAGGATAAATGGGATTACATACGATACTTACAATTCTGATTCTTGGTCTTCCTCTTGCCGGATTTGTTATCATTGGGTTGTTTGGCAAGGTTGCTAAGGGTTGGGCGAAATACTTTGGAACAATCACTATCGGAGCCTCTTTAGCTCTATCGATAGTCCTGTTTATCATGGTAGTCATCCAGAATCAGGCATATGAAACTGTGTCTTTTGTCTGGCTGAAAACAGGTGATTATATTTTGAGCTTTGGATTCAAAATAGATTCACTCGCAGTCATCATGCTTGTGGTGGTCTCGCTTGTTTCTTTCCTTGTTCATCTCTTCTCGCTTGATTACATGAAGGGCGACAAGGGAATTGCCAGATACTATGCAGAGCTTCAGCTCTTCTCAGTGGCAATGCTCGGAGTCGTAACCGCTTCAAACCTGTTGCAACTGTTTGCATTCTGGGAACTTGTTGGGTTGTGTTCATATCTGCTTATTGGATTCTGGTTCAGTGAACGTTCGGTTTATCAGGCTGCAAAGAAGGCGTTTTTTGTTACGAAGGTTGGAGATATTTTCCTGTTCATCGGGATTATGGCAATCTTCTTCTTCACAAAAACTCTGAACTTCGGTGAGATGGCACCAATTTTAAAAACTTTGAACATTGAATACATTGCAACAGCTTTAGTTTTTGTTGTTCCCCTCTGTATCTTCGCAGGAGCAATGGGAAAATCAGCTCAATTTCCACTACATGTCTGGTTGCCAAATGCCATGGAAGGTCCAACACCAGTCTCAGCCCTCATCCACGCCGCCACCATGGTTGCCGCTGGAATTTATCTTGTCGCAAGAACAATGCCAATCTTCATGCTTGACCCAAATGGAATCGCTCTGACGGTCGTGATGATAACGGGAGCTGTGACCGCTTTCATGGGGGCAACGATTGCCACCGTGCAGGCGGAAATAAAAAAGGTGCTAGCATACTCAACCATAAGCCAACTTGGTTACATGGTGATGGGTTTGGGTGCCGTCTACATTGGTCATGGAGAATTTGCACTTCTTGGATTTGTTGCAGCACTGTTCCATCTGATGACCCACGCATTCTTTAAGGGGTTGCTGTTCCTTGGATCAGGTTCTGTAATCCACGCCACCCACACAAAAAATATGCACGAGATGGGTGGACTGATAAAAAAGATGCCAATCACCGGATGGACATTTATCATTGGCTCACTGGCTCTTGCTGGATTCCCGTTGTTTGCTGGATTCTGGAGCAAAGACGCAATTATTGGAGCTGTGTATCATTCAGCCCACCATGGTCATTCAATTGCATATGTTGCGTTGATACTGGCTTTGATTGGTGCGTTCCTGACTCCGTACTACATGACCCGCTGTGTTTGGCTCACATTCTTTGGTAAACCCAGAAAAAAGAACAACGCACACGAAGGCTCTTGGAGAACAACCGTTCCACTCATCACCCTTGCCAGTCTCGCTGGACTTGTTGGGTTTATTGGTGTTCCGTTCTGGGGCAAAGCATCAAACTGGTTCCAGAATTTCCTCGGTGAAGGCTATGCGATAAAAAGCATGAGACTGACTATGATTGATCCTCATCATGGTTTCGAAAATTGGAGCATGATGAGCAAACCACTCCTCTTCGGTTCAATCGGACTTGTGTTTTCTGGAATTCTTGTTGGTCTGCTCATCTATGTCTGGAAGCCACAACTGAAAGTCAAACTCATAAAAGCTCTCAAACCAATCTACATATTCTTCCAGAGAGCATGGTTTATGGATGAACTCTGGACAATCATTGCTGTCAAACCGTTCATCTGGTTTGCCGGATTCTGTAGCGATTTCGATGCTATTGTTGTGGATGGAATGGTAAATGGCACCGCATGGCTTGCAGTAAAACTTGCAGGTGTCGCCAGCTGGTTTGATGACAATATCGTGGATGGAATGGTCAACGGCACCGCATGGCTTGGCATCGAACTTTCAAAAATTGCAAAGTGGTTTGACGATACCGTTGTTGATGGACTTGTGAATGGCTCAGCCTCAGTTTTTGGTTATGCCGGTAAAAAAACCAGAAAACTTCAAACTGGATATCTACCCAACTATGCCGCTGTAATGTTTGCGTCATTGGTTGTGATACTTGTAATTGTCGCGATTACACTCGCACTGAAAAAATAGGAGGTTTAGGAAATGGATTTTGGATTACTATCTGCAGTAACTTTCCTGCCACTACTTGGCTCGCTTTTGATTCTGTTTATTCCAAAGGATAAACACACATGGATTCGTGGATTTGCAACTTTTATTACGTTTGTTGCACTCGGATTATCAATCTACATCTGGACTCTGTTCAAAGTTGGAACTCCAGATGCACCTCTGACAGCATTCAGTACGGGGCTAGCTGATTTCAATTCCTGGGTTCCCTCCATTGGAATGAATTATCATCTTGGTGTTGATGGAATGTCCATGCTCTTACTCTTCCTCACCACACTACTCTCTGTCACTGCCTGTCTTGCATCCTTCACCATCAAAGATCGTGTGAAAGAATATTTCTCATTATTCCTGCTTCTTGAAACTGGACTTATTGGTGTTTTCCTCTCTCTCGATCTTGTCATGTTCTATGTTTTCTGGGAAATTGTTCTCGTGCCGATGTATTTCCTGATTGCGATCTGGGGTGGGAAGAGAAGACAGTATGCCTCAATCAAGTTCTTTATCTACACCCTAATCGCTTCACTCATCATGTTGATTGGAATTTTGGCTGTTTATTTCTCTGGCCCACTTGTTGAGGTAACCAAAGGCGTATTCACGCACACATTCTCCATAGTGAAAATCATGGAATTCGGTGGAGCAAATCTTGTTGCAAGCCTTGGGACGATGGCAATCCCAATATTTGGAGCATTGTTGTTTGGCTTCCTTGTGAAAGTTCCATCATTCCCGTTCCACACCTGGCTTCCTGATGCCCACGTTCAAGCACCAGCTCCAATCTCAATAATGCTTGCTGGAGTACTTCTTAAAATGGGTGGATACGGAATAATCAGGATTGGAATCGGATTTTTCAAGGGGACTTCTGTGACAGAATTCTGGGGACCGGTGATTGCGGTGCTTGGAATAATCGGCATCGTTTATGGAGCGTTGTGTGCACTTGTTCAAAAAGACTTGAAAAAACTTGTTGCGTACACCTCTGTAAACCACATGGGATTTGTCTTGCTTGCGGTTGGTGCATACATGATTATGCCATCAGCCATTGCCCTTCAGGGTGCAATAATCGTAATGTTCAGTCATGGTGTGACAACCGGACTACTCTTCCTCCTGGTCGGTTACATTTACGAACGAACTCACACACGTGATATTTCTGAACTTTCCGGTATGGGTGGCAAGATTCCAATGATCGCAATAATGCTCATCATTGCTTCATTTGCATCAATCGGACTTCCTGCACTCTCCGGCTTCATTGGTGAATTCCTTGCACTTCAGTCAGCATACAATGCCATGCCATGGTGGGCATGGGCATCAATCGCTGGACTGGTCATCAACGCTGGCGTAATGTTGTGGATGATGCAAAGAGTGATGTTTGGAAAAGCTCAGGAAAAATTTGCTTCCATCAAGGATGCCAGCTTCAGAGAATTCGTAGCAGCGATTCCACAATTTGCATTCGTATTTTTCATCGGGTTGTTTCCAGCACCATTCATGAGCATGATCGCCAACTCTATTGTCGGTGTACTCTAAGGGGGTATGGTTGTGGACTTATCCGCATTTCTCCCTGAAATAATTGTGATAACTGGAGCTTGTCTGCTCCTGCTTATCTCGCTGATTCCATACTCTGGAAAAAAGTATGTGAACGGGATTTTGGCGATGCTCATCCTGGTTATTGCTTTTTTTGTCCTGACAAACCAGACAGATGGAATCTCAAATCTGATGTTTGCGACTGATGGTTTTGCAAACTATGCTAGAGGACTTCTGCTTCTTCTCTCTATCCCGATTTTCATTTCATCACTCGACATGTTCTCTGCTGATTCAAAACGTCAGGGGCAATTCCTGTTCCTGATGCTGATTTCAATCAGCGGCTTGATGCTGATGTCTCAGGCAACAAATCTAATGGTTGTTTATTTGGCAATTGAAGTTACCTCAATTCCGCTCTATATGCTTGCCGGCATGAAAACCAACGACCCAAAATCCAAGGAAGCAGTTGTAAAATATTTCCTCCTTGGTGCATTTGCATCAGCCATGACCATCTATGGAATTTCTCTTATCTATACCACAACACACACCATGATGTTTTCTGTGCTATTTACAAAATTGACAACACTCCCAATCAACTATATGGGTTTGATTTTCATATTTGCAGGATTGTTTTTCAAGGTTGCCGCATTCCCATTCCATTTCTGGGCACCAGATGTTTATGAGGGAGCCCCGCCAATTTCTACAGCATTCATTTCAGTAGCTCCCAAAGTCGGTGTTCTTGTTTTGATGGCAAGGTTTGTTGGGTTTGCAATACCAGATGCCCTATCAAATGATATTGCGTGGATTGTGATGATAATTTCAGCACTTTCCATGACATTTGGAAATATCACTGCCATCTGGCAGACCAATGTGAAGAGAATATTTGCATACAGTTCGATTGCTCAGGTTGGTTATATCCTGATTGGCGTTGCAGTGATTGCAATGTTCCCGCGGACAGAGTTTGCCAGCCAGGGAGCAACTGGAATTTTGATGTATGTAACCGCTTATGCCCTGATGAATATTGCGGGATTCTCCATCATAAAAGTGGTTGAATCTCGAAGGGGTGGCTCCTCGCTCAAACACTTTGCAGGACTTGGAAAAACAAATCCAGCCATTGCTGTTGCAATGACGATCACTCTCGTTTCATTGCTTGGAATTCCATGGGCAGCCGGTTTCTTTGGAAAGTTGTTCATCTTCAAAGCCGCAATTTCTACCAAACTTTATTGGTTGGTTGGGCTTGCAGTTGTCAATTCTGCAATCTCAGCGTTCTATTACTTCGGAATTGCAAAGTCGATGTACCTCGATAAACCAGATGAAGAGATAGTTCAAACTGGATTCACAGATATTTTTGCCTCTGCGACCTCTGCAATCTGCTCATTTGGAACTGCCATCTTGATCATGATTCCAGGATTGATCCCGCTCATTGAAAATGCAAGCAGTATATTTGGAGGTTGATACAAAATGAAATGGTATCAGGTTACAAGAGAATTTATTCGAGCAAGAATTCTTGGGATGACGGCTCTTCTTGTAATCCTGACACCGCTTGCCTTGACCGGAATTGGTGGATTCTTTCTCGACAGGTGGCTCGGAACAATGCCACTTTTCACCATACTCCTCCTACTTCTGGGTCTTGCAGCCGCAACAAAAGGAGCATTAAAATTTAAACCATGACAACACTAGCCATAACATTTTCTATAATTGGTGGTCTTATCTGGGGTGGAATTGCAGGATTCTTACAATTCCACTGGCTGTACAAATCATCAAAAAAAGCAATCACTAAGGGTGTCAAGCCCATAAGCAACCCCCTAAGGATGTTTTTATTCGCAGGAGCCCTGTTTGCACCAGTGATATTTGGCATCTATGCCTTACTTGCAACATTTGGTGGATTTGCACTAGGCTTTGCAGTATGGTGGATATGGTTTAAAATACATTTATCCTCAGGAGGAAAAAAAGATGCCTGAGAAAAAGAAAAAGGCACCGTTACTCAAGAACAAAAAGTTCTGGGTTGTTATGTTGTTTGTTTCTCTTTATGTCCTTGTTTTTTTTGTTCCGAAATTTATTAGCATGGCAACGGGTGAGGCACCGCCTCCTCACGAACTTCATGTTGCAGTCGGTCCACAAACTACGGACATTGCATTTTTAAACAACCTCGGTGGAGGGTTGAATCTCTCAAACACCTTCTTTGCCGTTGGCATCTCTTCATTGTTGTTTGCTCTGCTCATAATTTTCCTTGGTTTGGGTCTGAAGAAAAAAGGCTCTACGAGAGCGGTTATCGCTGAGATGATCATTGTTGCAATGCAGGGTTTCACAAAAAATATCATCGGAAAAAAGGGTGAGAAATATGTGGTTGTAACCACTGCAATTATTGGATACATTCTCATCTCAAATTTCCTTGGTCTCTTGTCAGGAGTCACGGCACCATTCATCCCCATGAGCAAAATGTTCAGTATTTTGATTGCCCCTACAACCGATCTTTCTGTGACGATTGGTCTTGCGATGGCAGCTGTTATTTATGTTCATGCTCAATCAATAAAAGGGCTTGGGTTTGGTCACTATTTCAAAGAAACATTCATGCATCCATACTCTTTCATGTTACCAATCAACATTATCGAACAGATAAGTAGACCCCTCTCTCTCGCTGTTCGTTTGTTTGGAAACTTAACCGGTGAACATATTGTTCTTGAGGTAATCACAGGACTCGTTGCATTTGGAGTCCCTATTGTCATACTCGGTCTGGGTCTGTTCACAGGATTTGTGCAGGCTCTCGTATTTACAATGTTATTCCTGGTATACCTGAATCTTGGTCTGCCAAGCGAAAAAGGAGAACACTAATTATGGAAACCAATACAATTGAATCAATTACACAAGTTATCAAAGATAACCCAGCAGCATTAAAAGAATTACTAAAATTTGCAGCCCCTGCCTGGTATTGGGCAGTAAAGATGTCCGGTGCATTCGCAATTGCAATCGCTGCATTT
>CBDUSO010000050.1:0-11065 GCA_965370295.1 uncultured bacterium | reverse complement strand
TATCTCTTCAAATTGATAGCGACTCTAACCCCCATATTGTTTGGTCTGGGGGGGGCCCAGTTACAGATAGTATCGATGTATTCTACATCCATTGGGATGGAGAAGAGTGGGTAACAGCAGATGGTGAGGTTTGGGATCCCAAGGTTGGGAATGCAAATGTCAGCAACGATGATGATAACTCTGTGTCTCCATGTCTGGCTCTGGACAAAAGCAATGACCCACACATTGTCTGGTGCGACGAAAATGAATTCATTAAACAAGTTGTCTATGTAAAGTGGTCTGATAAACAATGGAAAACAATAGACGGAAATAATTGGAATCCAAAAATGTGTAATGGTGACATAAGTGAGAATACTGATGATTCTATCAATCCTGTCTTGAAATTCGACTCAAATGATAACCCCCATGTATAGTATGGGAGGATTATAATTATTATGGTGCCACAATCATCTATCTTTACTGGGACGGTAAGAATTGGATGACAGCAGATGGTGAGGTTTGGGACCCAGAAACAGGGAATGGCGGGGTTAGTGCTAATCAAATCTCGAATACTTCAACCTTACCTGATCTTGCTTTAGATACAAATAATCGACCCCATTTGGTATGGTCTCAGGAGAGCATGGAAAACGTTGAAATTATCTACATTCGTTGGGATGGGGGAAAGTGGGTAACAGCAAATGGTGAAATTTGGGAGACAAAGACAGAAAGTACTGCTACTGCATTGACATTCTCCACAGAAAGTGAGAGAGTCAGCAAAGTATCAGTTGAACTTGACTCAAAAATGTTTCCTCACGTTGTCACAGCTGGTAAATTCGATGAGATATTGTGGAATAACCAGCAAATATTCTTGTACACACATTGGGATGGTAGTAGCTGGGTATCAACCACCAAAGATGGTTTCATACCCGATAAACCCGTTATTGAAATTTTATTTCTAGTTGACAGAAAATTGTATGTGTTGGATGGGACTCGAAGTTCGATTGATGTTGCTCCTATCATTCTAAATGACAGAACATACCTCCCTGCAAGATACGTCATAGAACCTCTCGGCGGTCAGGTCTTCTGGGATGGTGAAGAAAGAAAAGTAACCTGTAAATTGGTTGCACCAGACAATGCAGAAACTGAAGATTACAAAGAGAATGTTGTTGAGCTTTGGATTGGTAAGTCAACTGCAAAGATAAATGGAATTGAGGTTCAGATTGACCCAAATAATCCAGAAGTTGTCCCAACAATAATCAACGACAGAACAATGGTTCCAATGAGATTTCTAGCAGAATCTCTTGGATGTTCTGTTGAGTGGTTTTCCGAAACCAAGAAGATAATATTGACCTATACCCCATGAATAATTCCTGACAAATAAACATCTAGCCTCGTATAATCAAAATGAAAAGAGGTGGATATGAGAATTCTAAAATCAGTAGTTGTGTTGTTGTTGATAATCACGCTGATTCAAATGCCAACATTTGCGGTTGAGTCCAAAGATACACATGTGAATGAGGGTGAGCCATTCGGTTTTCACCCTGCCCTGGTTGCAAGTAGAGGATATCCGAACTCTGGTTATTCTGACGCACAAGACATTGGTATATGCTGGACTCGACCTCATATTTATGCCTTCTGGTTTATCATCCAACCAGACCTTTCAAAAGATCGATATGATTTTCGAATGCATGACAGAATATATGGTGAGATTCCAGATGACGTAAACATCCTTGGAAATATCACCGCAGATATTTCTGGTCGCGGAAGAAGAGATGCGACACATGACAACTACATGAAAGAAAGATCGTATGAGCCGGTGGATATTCCGATGTATGAAAGGTTTGTGAAAGCAACTGTCGAGAGATATGACGGGGATGGGATTGACGACATGCCGGGACTCATAAATCCTGTGAAATATTGGCAAGTTGACAATGAGCCACCGCGTGACAAAAAAACAGATTTTGCAGTTCTTCAGGAGGTCACATACAAAGCTATCAAATCAGCCTGCCCTAATTGCCAGGTGATGATAGGCGGGGCAAGTGGTTTTCCTGATAGTTCTGACAATAATTTCAAGGCATTCACACACATACTTGAGGATTTGAAGGGTGAGTATGTTGATATTTTTGACCTTCACTGGTACGGAAATGCTTTTGGTGAATACCGCGATCTTGGTGATTCTCTTGAGATTGTAAAGAAGGTTCTAGCAGAAAACGGGTTTGAAGATATTCCAATCTGGATAACCGAGATGGGGTCATATTCAGGAGAGCCAAAAGGCAGGTTCAAATCGCAATTTCCTTACCAATCTGAACAAATGCAAGCCGGAGATTATTTGAAAAGATATATCTATTCGATTTCGGTTGGGGTAGAAAAGATTTTCCCGGCATTTGGACTTCTCGAAGGGTTCAAGCAGGATGATGGATATTTTGATCATACAGGTTTGATATATGATGGTAGGTTGAGTGATGACCTTGGTCTTGGTGTGAAAAAACTTGGATATTGGACATACAAGTTGATGACAGAAACTTTGATTGGTTCTGACTGGAATACTCTAAAAGAATTCTATACTGAGGATAACGTATATGCTTATAAAGTAACCAAAGATAATGAACCAATATGGATAATCTGGTGGGATTGGTTTGACGAAAAAAACTATAAAGAAGATGATACAAAAAATGTTACAATAAACCTTGACGGGTTGGATAAATCTGCTGAGCTAGAGATAGTTGATACAGTTCCGCCTGCCAAAAATGGGAAGGAACTCGATGAAAACAATTACCCCAATTTCTTCGATACAAAAATAATAAATTCTGAATCGGGAAAAATTACTTTTGAACTGGGTAAAAATCCTGTATTTATAAGAATTGAAACCATCCTTCAAGAAGAGAAACCACTGACACTGAAATTCAAAATTGATGAGATGTTTTATGAATTGAATGATGAACAAATTCAGATGGATTCAGAGCCAACAATTTTGCAAAACAGAACATACCTTCCTGCAAGATACGTAACAGAGCCACTTGGGGGTCAGGTATTTTGGGATAGTGAAGAAAGAAAAGTAACCTGTAAGCTTGTTGCTCCAGACAATGCAGAAACTGAAGATTACAAAGAAAACATTGTTGAACTCTGGATTGGGAAGTCAACTGCAAAGATAAATGGCGTAGAAGTTCAGATTGACCCAAACAACCCAGATGTTGTCCCAACAATCATCAATGACAGAACAATGGTTCCAATGAGATTCCTCGCAGAATCATTAGACTGTTCTGTCGAGTGGATTGCCGAATCTAAGGAGATAATATTGACGTACAAGTCAGAATAAATTTAGATTGTTGAAGGACTTTGTAGGGACAGGTCGCGACCCGTCCCTACGCTAACTATTATTTCTACTGGTACACATCTATTATTCCAACACGACCCCCTCAAAAAAAGAGGGGGGTGGATTCACTATTCCTGATATTGAAGCTTGCTCACTTAGCGTCACAATCCCACTTGAACAAACCGATCATGTTGTCCTCTGTGTCTTTGAAATAAACAGAATATCCAACCCCGGTAACTGGCATGATTTCGGTGAGAACAGTACCGCCGGCCTCTTTTATTTTCTCCATCATCATCTCAAGATTGTCAACACCAATGATGATATTGTTTGCAGTATTCTTGTCGCGTTTCATTATTGCACCATCGATGCCGGGTTCATCCTTTTCGCCCGTGGTGCAGAGCCAGTATGGAAAATCATCATTCCACTTGTCTATCTTCCAGTCAAAAACTTTTTTGTAGAACTCAACCGCTCTCTCGGGTTCATCGGCTGTCAGCTCAAAGTGTACTACTTTTGCCATTTGTCTAAGCCTCCTTCTTGTATTTCCTTTCGAGTATCCACACAGTCATATACAATATTCCAACAATCAGGAAAGTGAACGTCACCTCTCCAGTCAGAAAATTCCCTGTTCTTATAAGGTTTGTAATTGAAAAAAGTAAATATCCAGAAACAACCAGGATGCCTGCAATCAATTCTTTGAACCAACCAACAACCAATCCCACAGTCATAATAAACATTGCAACAAACATAACTATGTCAGCTGAAGTCAGGGAGACAGGTGTTCCATCCAAGGTGCTGGGTAATCCCTCTGAGGCAAATGAGCCAATTGCAATTATCAAAACCAGTAAGACAAGCAGAGACCCTGCGATTCTTGTGATCCATTTTATTGTTTGGATAATCAAGTTGTAATCGACATTGTTTTCATTGTTTCCCATAATGTGAGTCTATATCAATTGGTGGTTTCTGTCAATTCCGATGAACAATCTGCATTGAGTCCTCAAAAAATGCGTCAACCTTTGGGCTAATTCTATTTTGTTTTTTATCTAAGGAAAAACGTATAGAGTAATCCTGTGAGGTGGACTGGAAATACTATACTAATAATTATTATCCTGATAATGATGGGATGCAATTCCCCATTTGTAATGCTGGATTTTTGTATTGAGACGATTCCGCCTGGAGCTTCAATTATTTGTGCGGGTGAATATCTTGGGAAAACACCCAGGACTGTTCAAGTAACATCAAACAGCGAGGTAACAATTGTATTGCCTGGATTTGAAGAGGTCGTTATTAAACCGGATGAATTGCAATCTCCCAGAACCTATCGCTTCATAGATTTGGAAAAATTGCATGAGGTGGTTTTTGATTACAGACCGCATGGTGCAAAGGTATGGGATGGGGAAGAAATCATTGGTGAGACTCCATTTTCAAAGATGATGATCAAGGGAACCAAAGAGTTGGTGGTAAAGTTTCCACATCATGAAGATTATAAGGATGTTTTTTTGATTCATGGTGAGACACTTCGAACTGAAGAGTTGGTGCCGTTAATCAAATATTTCCCTGAAACTATCTGTGATATAACAACCAATCCTCCTGGTGCATCTATCAGATCGTTGGTGGTCTGCGAAGGAAGTCTGATGGGTGAGTTTGACGATTGGGGTGTGACACCGCTATCTGGCACAAATTCTGATGTCATGGAGAGCCGGTGCGAGAGATTTTTTATTTTTGAGATGGAGGGGAATTATCCTGCATTGTTGAGGTTCAGAGGAAGCATCAACGCATCAATAGAGCTTCCGGACTCAAAAAAGTTCAAAATTCCGAAGCTACCCAGAACCGGTGTCAAAGATTTGGCTTATGTGTCTGGTGTGATTGATGGCGGCGGTCAACCCTTTTCAGCAGTCCACGAGGGAACAAAATTCAAAATTTTCTCAACCAAATATTCTAAACCCGTCTCTGTTTCTGACCTTGAAACAAAGGGGTCAAAATTTTCTGGTGGGAGCTGGTGGGGAGAAAGATTTTTTGTAGTCAGGTTCAAAGCTAGCAACGACAATGTAAAATACCTTCTCTACGATTCCCGGGAACGTAAAAGAATAAAATTTGAAGACTTCGGACTCTATCACGAAAGAAATATCCCCGGAATCATTCGCTGGAATGAACAGATTCCTGCAAGCAGTTCCAGGATTGAGAATTTTATCGACATCAGATTCAAAGAATCCAGTAACGGGCTACTCTTCTATTTGAAACCGTATGCCGGGATAGAGTGTTGGTTTGTCCTGCTCTGCGACAATAATTTGGAGAGTTCACAATTAGTTGATATTATCTTCAAATAGCGATTTGAACATAGTTGATTTCTGGTGTATATTAATACCATGAAATTTGTGTGTAAGCTATTTTTGATAATGACATTGTGTTTTGGGATGTTCTCTGTAGCACATCTACAAGCATCTGAATACACAATGACAATTGATTGCAATCCACAAATAGTTGGTATTAATTCAAGTGCAGTGGTAACAATAAATCTCTTTAAGAACGGAGATACCCCGGTTGCTGGTGAAAATGTATTCCTCGGATTAGAGGATATTTCAGGAAAACTGGAGAGCGAGATGGTGGTTACTGATTCTGAAGGAGTTGCCACTACAACATTTTTTCCATCAGAAATTGGTGAGGGATACATCATCGCCAAAGTAAACATTAGACAAGGATCATCAATTATTCCAATCACCTCTGAAACAGTTGTGATTGTCAGCAATCTGAATCAAGAACCTGTTGCGGTGATCACATATGCAGTCCCAAATCCTGTTAAGGTTGATGAAGCAATTCAATTTAGTGGAGCCGGAAAAGATATTGATGGTGAGATAGTTGAGTGGAAATGGAATATGGGTGATGGTACAAGTTTTTCTGGGAAAGGATCAGATTCATTCATCACACATATTTTTGACAAAGCTGGTAAATACAGGGTAACATTTCGGGTAAAGGATGATTCCGGTGCCTGGTCAAATCCTTCATGGATTACAATCAAAGTTTTCAAAAATCAAAAACCAACCGTTGAGATGATGGATGAGTGGAAGCGTTCTGGACTTGTTGGTCAAGAAATCATGTTTGAAATTCTTGTGAAGGATGCGGATGAGAATCTGGTTGGATGCAGGTTTGAATGGGGAGATGGAAAAACAAATGAATTCAAATTTACAGGGAGTCAGTCTCAGATAAAGGCAAGTCAGGTTTATGAAAAGACTGGTGATTACCATATCAGAGTGGTTGCGTTTGACAGAGATGATGAGAGTACAACATTCCCCGAAAATGGGTGGAAGATAAAGATTCAAGGATTGGCAAAAGGTGGAGTACGGATTATTGTACCCGGGTTTGGCGGGGAAAAGGTTGATTTTATTGGCCCATTTCCAAGCCGAAATATCGTAATATCAAAGGTTATGGAGGATTGGGGCGTAGAGGTTGAGGCTATCTTAATACCAGGGAAATACCAAATTTTATCAGCAGACAGATCTCAAGCATTCTGCTCTATTGAGGGCAATATCGAAGTTGAATCTTTTAAAACCGTCTTGGTGAAATGCAAGCGGTGGAAGCCTTCAATCAATACAAAATTTCAAATAAAGAATAACAACTCACCAGAATTATTGGTAAACATTGTTGATGGTTCTGGAATAGTTTCCAAACCCGTGATGCTGAAATTATTGGAACAAAATGAATTGATTCAAACATCTTCTGGCAATAATGGAACTTTCTGTCTGCCTATAAAAAATCTTAACTCCAAAGAATTGACCATTGAGTTCAATGTTGAGAGTGTTGTTGGTAGAAAAAAGATACGGATACCAAAAGTATTTCCGGAGATAAACTTGGTAGCAAGACCATATGGCGGGGAGAGCATCCAGCTAGAAATTAGTGGTGATGGAGTAAGTCAAATACAGCTGGATACAAAGGTAGTTCACCTCTTAACAAGAAAACAAGTTCGAGCAGACCGAATTATTTCAATCCCGCCAAGATCAACAAAATCTGGTTTTGTCACAATAAATATAAATAGATCGGATTCTTTCAAATATTTGGTCTCTATCACTGCAACTTCAGTTGTAAGAGACATAAAAGTCACAAAGAATATCTCGTTTGTTCCATATCTGGGAACACAAAAAATTGATACGAAATGGGGATATTCAGATGGTTCAGTGTTACTTTCCGGATGCCTGAAGGACAAAGAAAACGACTCTTGTATCCGAGACCAGAAATTCACTGTTTTTGTAAAACCCGGCTCAAGCAGGGATCGAATACCCATCCAAACCCTTATCCCATCATCTGGATGTTTTCTTTTAGGTTATGAAATAGATAAGTTGCTAAAGGAATATGGCACCGGTTCTCTGGAGATTGAAATATCCACAATCTCTGCGGGCATCACTTTCTCTGAATCATTTGATGTCAGGAGATACGACAGGCATCCAAAATTATCACTGGCAAAATCTGACAACGGTGTAGAAATTCAGTTATCATCTTCAACATCGGAACCAGTTTCTGGCAAGTGGATGTGTGTATTCTATCTGAAGGGCGGGGTGCCAATTCAAGATGATGCAATCATGAAAGCTCTTGGGTATCCAGATTGCAGTGTCAGAACATCAAGAGACGGCATTGCTTTTTTACAAATCTCAACGGAACGCCTCAAAGACATCAGCCTGCTGGTTTCTGTTTCCGAGGGTGGTTACCAAATTTTGAAAGAGTTCAAGCTGAACAAATAATGTCATTGTGTTTGAAATTTTCTTAAACCTGTATAAACTGTAGTCATACAGGAGGTTTGACTTATGAAAAACGAAAAGAATCTGATGCAGATGGTGATTGCAGGGCTTCTCTCTGTTCTCATCGTTGTTCTTGTGCTTGGTCGTGGCGAACGAGTTGTTATTGTGAACGAGGGCTACTCTAGACCACCGGTTGTAAGTTCATCGATACTCCCTCAGCCTGACAACAATATCGATTGGTCTGGCTTTATCAACGATGCAAAGAACGAACTATATTATGAATTCAGCGTTGATGACATCGTAGAAGTAATTGACGGTGACACCATCACCATAAGAATGGACGTGAAGGACTATCATGAGAAAACTGAATGCAAGGTACGTTTAGCAGGTATTAATTGTCCGGAAGAATTTGATCAAGTGTGTTATGCGGATGCTAGAGAGTACACTAAAAAGTTTTTTGGATTAAACGATGGGGATAAACCAGATGAGCATTACTATCGATACTACATCATATTTGTAGATACTGATAGTAACAACAGACCTGTGGGATATATCTCTCGTGTAAAGTTCAACAAAGATGATGAAAAAATAGGAAACAATATTGATCTTGGTGGTTATCTGATCACTAGCCAGGTTGCATATCCAAGTCTGCGTTGGTATTTGGATGAAGAAACAAAACATAAGTACATTCCTTACCTTGAGATTGCTCGAAAACACATAAAGGATACTATCAAATAATTTGAAGATCCTGATGTAGGTGCGTCTGTGTGGGGATTGGATGCTATTCTCAGAGATCGTATGTATATGAAATTGACACCGTATCTGGATGAAAAAGACACAATCAAAGATTCTAAAGTAAAGGGTGATTGCATACAGATACTGTTTAATTCAAAAGATGATGCTATTGGACAAGTTAATTTCTCAGGATACTCTATTCTTGATGAAAACTCATATTACCTCAGAAGGTTTTTCATACCTGAGATTGTTATCGGTTTCAGTGACAAGAAAGAAATGAATAAAGCAGGGACAACTCCCAATATTGATATTTTCACAGGCACTACTGCAAGCAATCGTCTAAACTGGCAACCTGGAATAAATACAAATCAACAACCAGTTGGTTATATGATGGGTAAAAGTAACTGGATTTGTGACGAAGGTGAGTTTGTTTTTATCAGAAACCCAAACCGACGAATTGTTATGTGTGCATTCTGGGATGGTACAAAAACAATCCAACTACTTGAAAAAACAAAAAAAGGTAAATACAAAATGAGAGAGTTCATGAATGACCTAATCCGAGATAACAGAGAAGAGGTTATTGACTTCAAACATCTTGGAATTGAAACACCATCACGCTAAGCATATTATAATGTTTAGCTTGTAGGGATAATCCTAGGATTGTCCCTACTCTGTTCTAAATTTAGTCACGCCCCTCTACCATTCTAAGCCCCTCGTCATTTCTGGATTGAGCAAGGTAAAATCCAACAATAATCCCCATCAACAGACTAATACCAACAGCTAATCCACAAGTTCCATTCTATCCTGACCTATACCCGCTGATATTTATAATACGCACTGCATGAGCCTTCACCAGAAACCATGCAGGGACCGATGGGATTTGAGGGGGTGCAAGACTTTGCAAATAGTGGACACTCGGTTGGCTTTGCTGAACCTGTGATAACTTTTCCACAGATGCAACCAGCGGGTTCAGTGGCAGGCTCAACCTTCAAGTCGAATCTTTTCATCGCATCAAAATTTATGTAATCATCGCTCAGTGCATATCCGGAATTTGGCAAAACTCCCATTCCACGCCAGACACAATCACATGGAGTAAACACAGTATCCATCATATCCTGAGCGGATTTGTTCCCGCTGGGTTTCACAACCCTTGTGTATTGATTCATCACCATTGGTTTTTTGTCGTGAATCATTCGAGTGATGAGTTCCAGCGATGCGATCATATCGATTGCTTCAAACCCTGTGACAACCGAGGCAAGACCAAATTTTGTTTCAAGAATTTTGAATGGCTCAAGCCCTGTTATTGTGATGACATGACCGGGAAGAATCAACCCGTCAACACTCACTCCAGGAATCGAAGCGAGTGGTTCTAAAGCCCTGACAACAGATTTGTGGAGCGAGAGTATCGAGAGATTTTTCACACCCTGCTCTTTTGCAACCTTGATTGTTGCACCAAAGCTCGGAGTGGTGGTTTCAAATCCAATTCCAACCAAAACAAATTCTTTTGTGGGGTCTGCTTCTGCCCAGGAAATTACATCAAATGGGGAATACATTACTCGAACAGATGCTCCGTTTGTTCTGGCTTTTAATAGTGACCCTTTTGTTCCAGGAACTCGCATCATATCGCCAAAAGTGCAAAGAACAACATTTGGGTAACTGGCAAGTTTTATCATCACATCAATATCTTCCTGGGATGTGACACAAACAGGACATCCGGGACCAGAAATCAGGTTCAGGTTTTCGGGAATCATCGATCTGATACCGTGAGCAAAGAGTGCGTGGGTGTGTGTTCCGCAGACTTCCATGATGGTCATAGGGTGGTCGCAGTTTTTGTTTATTTTATTTACAAGTTCACTTGCCATTTGCTGTTTTTCTTTTTTGTTGTTAGTCATTTTCTTCTGTTCCTTTAGTTAGCTTCAAATTCCCCGCATTTTCAGGACTGACAATACTTTCTCCTGTTTTTTCCCCAAGTTCTTTTCTTGCAGTCCCTGCTACGTGTCCACCCTGCCTTGCTATGATTTTATTTTCTGAAAATGTTTTTGGTTTTTTCTTTTTGGAAATCTCAGTTGTTGCGACATCGGTAAGTCGCATCTTCCCATCCAGAGCCTTCATTTTCAAACTGTGACAAACTGTCACGGTTTCGTTCCCTTCATTTTTCAGCCGCTCTTTGAGTTTTCGCCAATAGGCTTGCGGGTTGATGCTATTTGTCAAAATCCCAACCACATCAACAATCGAAAACAACCACAGCTCCCTCTCTTCATCCCAGTGTCTTCGGACTTTCTTCTGAGCAAATAGAATTATTGTATCTTCCTGT
>CBDUSO010000049.1:0-11604 GCA_965370295.1 uncultured bacterium | reverse complement strand
TTGAATAATAAACATTATTCCAAACTAATCAATAATATCATGGATTATCGTTAACAGGTTCTGACACCCTCCTGATCCCTTGTTGCTCAAAAATCCACTCTTTTGCTTTTTCAAGATTTGGAAATATTGGATGTCTCTCACCAATTGCAGTATTGAACAGAAGATTTGCAACACGTGTCAAAAGCTTCGTGCTTATGGTGCAAAAATCTATCGCATATTTTTCAATCTGCTTTCGTCTCTGGCTGGCAAATTTTGTAATGAGTTTAGGTTTTCCAATTTTGACATCCGTGAAATCAAAAATCACCCACACCTTCATCCCCTTGCCAAGTTCATACCCCCCTAAATCCTTTGTGAGAATAAACTGGATGTCATCATCACTCACCGGTGAGCCCCCATACCTGATATACAAAATATTAGTTTCTTCGTCATAATCTGAAAAATGCTCCATTCGTCCACCCTCCTATCGTTATTCGATTGATTCAACTTCCCTTCTAAACTTCTGTTGCTCAAAAATCCATTCCCTCGCTTTTTCAAGATTTGCAAAAATCATCTGTTTGGGTTTTCCGACCAACACATTGTACAACCTGACCGCTATTCTATCCATCGTATTGCTACAGACTGTGCAATAATCTATCACATACTTTCCCAAAATTCGTGCCTCCAGTTTCGAAAAATGACCTATATACTTTGGTTGAGCTATTCCCATTTCAGAAATATCAACTATCTGCCACACCTTTTTATCACCAAGCTCTTTGTAGCATTCAAGATTTTTCCTGGCCATGAATTCTGCATCTTCAAATGATTTTGGAGTCCCAATAAATTTGGTGATTAATATATTCGCTTCTGGATCATATTCACTTTTATATTGCATCATAACCTGTTTCACATCTTGTCTGGAGCAGACACCCCTAATATTTCGAGGATTTTTTTCAAAACCTTCACCGTTGCTAAAATCAGTAACAATCTCCTTTTTTGAATTTCTTCAGGTTCACCAATTACTCGACACTCATGGTAAAAATGATGGAATGAGCCTGAAAGTCTCTCTGCATATGTGCAAATCCTACTGGGGGCTCTTGCTTTACTGGCACCCGCAACTTCATCCGGGAAGGAAATAATGTCTCTTGCAAGATTCACCTCAGCCCCGCCCTCAAGAGTGGTGATATTTTCCAGATTTATTTTTGATACCCTCTCATCACCAAGAATTGCTTTGCATCTGACAATCGCATACTGGATATAGTAAACCGGGTTATCCATGGATTTACTCTTTGCTAAATCCAGATCAAAATTCAGATTGGTGTCAGATGATCGCATCAAATAAAAATACCTTGAAGCATCCACCCCAACCTCATCAAGCAACTCCTCAAGCGTCACAAATTCTCCACTGCTCTTGCTCATCTTGACCTGTTTGCCACCACGATAAAGGTGAACCAACTGATATAGCAAAAATTCAAGTCGGTCTTTTTCGAAGCCAAGTGCTTCAAGTCCTGCTTCCATAGGTCCGATATGCCCATGATGATCAGCACCCATAATGTCAATCACATGTTCAAATCCACGGTTGTATTTGTTGAGGTGGTATGCAATATCGGTTGTCGTGTATGTTGCATCTCCGCTACTCTTGATGATAACAAAATCCTTGTCATCACCAAAATCAGTGGAACGCATCCAGGTTGCACCGCCTTCTTCGTAGAGAACGCCCTTATCTCGAAGTTTTTGAATACAACCTGAAATTTCACCAGTCTCATCCATTTTTCTCTCAGAAAACCAAAAATCAAAGTCTACGCCAAACTTTGAAAAAACTTCTTTTTGCCAAGAGATCATCTTGCTGACAGCTTGAACTCTGAAAAAATCATGTCTCTCAGCTTCGTCCATTTCGAGTGGCTTGTTGCCAAATTCTTCTTTCAATTCTTTTGCAATATCGAGAAGATACTCTCCAGGATAGCTCTCTTCAGGCAGCTTCCAGTCAAGCCCAAGAGCTTGTCTGTACCTTGCCTCCAGAGAATTCGCCAGGTGACCAATCTTTGCACCACGGTCATTCACATAAAATTCTCTGGAAACATCATACCCCATCCATGTAAGCAATCTTGCAACCGAATCACCAAGGGGGGCACCGCGACCATTTGCAACCGTCACAGGACCAGTTGGATTTGCAGAAACAAATTCTACCTGCACCTTTTTTTTGTTTCCTGTGTTCCATTTTCCAAAATCATCACTCAAAGCATCATTCAAGAATCTGAGTAACACATCATCTGCAAGAAAAAAATTGATGAATCCAGGTCCGGCAATTTCAATCTTGTGAAACGATGAACTGTCAAGGTTGTCGATCAAATCTTGAGCAATTTGTCTTGGTGCTTTTTTTAGTTTTTTGGTGAGGGTCATGGCAACATTTGTTGAGAAATCACCATGGTCTGGGGTGTCTGGTCGTAGTATCTCAATTATTTGATCCTCTACACCAATTTTCTTTAATCCTTCAGAAATTATTTCTGAAATAAAATTTTTTATACTGCAATTTATCAAACTCTAGGCTCCAATTCCATGAATACACGCTTCACACCGGTAACTCTGGTTACCAATTCTTCAGCGGCAATTATTTCAGCTGTGCTCTTTGCATACCCACGCAAGAATACGCAACCACCAATAACAGTAACATTAACATCTCTGGCTCTAACATTTTTTGAACTGTCTATTTCGGCCTCAATCATCTTCACGAGTTTGTCGTCTGCAGTCTCGCCCTTACCATGAAGTCTGATAGCATTTATAACAGATTTTACTCCGGGAACTTTCTCGGCTGTCTTTTCAGCAAGATCAATAGATTTTTGATCAGAAGCGTTTCCACTCATGTAAACATGCCCAGATTTTACAAATATCTGGAGATGATACACCTTTATCTGTCTGTTTGCTCCAAGGTCAAAAACTACTGAATTTGATAGATCAATATCACCGACTGTGTAGGGGATACTGAGTTTGTCGATGACTTTAGAAACACCAGGAGTTCTTTTTGCCAGGTCAAGGGCTGCTTCCCTCGCATGTGCATTGCTAATCCTGCCAATCAAGGTCAAAGTTCCGTTATCTGCTATCCCGGATATTTTTGATTCCTTTGGCAGATATTTTCCCAAAAGATCGACATAATGTTCCTGGATTTCATCATCATCCAAAGCATTTTTTGTTCGTCTATTCTCACCTTTGAATTCAATGAGTTCAGATTGTCGAATTTGATTAATTGCATCAATTACTGTTTCTCGCTTGTTTCCTTCGAGATCATCCGGCAATCCAACAATAACTTTTCCAGCAGTCAAGGTAACTGAATACCCCTCGATTTTTCTTTTCTCAAGGGTTGTTGTTACTCTCCTTGCAACCTGTCTTGCGGTTCGGTTGTCTTTGCGGTCACGATAAATCATTCGATTCAAATTACTTCCTCTTGCCATATACAAACCTCCTTTGTGATTAATCAATCAGTAAAAAGAGCTTTTCCATCAGCGGAACCAACTATACCTTCACCAGCCCGTTCAGGATGTGGCATCATTCCAACCACATTCCCTTCGAGGTTACAAATTCCTGCAATATCATAGATTGAACCATTTGGATTTTTTTTGTGATACTTGAAAACAATCTGGTCGTTTGTGATGAGTTTATCGAGTCCGATTGGATCAATGTAATATCGACCTTCATTGTGAGCGATTGGGACTTTTAGAATCTGACCCTTGTTCAAGTTTTTTGAAAATGGTGTTCTTGTGGTCATGGTTTCAATTTCTACCCAACGGGATTCAAATCTTAATGTGTCATTTTGAAGCAGAACTCCAGGGAGCAATCCACATTCTGTCAGAATCTGAAATCCGTTACAGATTCCAATCACTTTTCCACCAGAGTTTGCAAATTTTTTCACTTCATCCATGATTGATGAGAATTGAGCAATCGCCCCCGAGCGAAGATAATCACCATACGAGAATCCACCGGGAACCATTATCATATCAGCACCATTCAAATCTTTTGATTTGTGCCAAATCGGAAATGATTCATTCCCAGATATTGCACCAGCAGTCCAAAGTGCATCACGGTCGCAGTTGCTACCTGGGAAAACAAGCACTCCTACTCTCACGAGTTTACCCTCACCTCAAATATTTCCATAACCGGATTTGCAAGAAGTTTGTTTGAAATCTCACGGGCAATCTCACGGGCTTTTTCTTCGGAGTCAGCTTCAACCATGAGCTTTATACTCTTACCAACTCTTGCTGATTTTACACTTTCGTGCCCCATCTGTACTAATGCCTTCTGGATTGTTTTCCCCTGTGGGTCAAGAATGTCTGGTTTCAATTCAACTATCACCTCAATTGGATATTCCATTTATTCTCCTTGCAACTTCTTTGTAAGCTTTCATTACGCCACCAAGGTCTCGACGGAATCTGTCCTTGTCCATCTTTTCACCGGTTTCAACATCCCAAAGTCTGCATGTATCCGGTGTCCATTCATCAGCAAGAATAACTTCACCATGAAACAAACCAAACTCCAATTTGAAGTCAATCAATTTCAAACCAACCTCTGCAAAGAATTTTTTCATGTGCTGGTTTATTTTGAATGTCAGCTCAGTAATTCTGTCCAGCTGTTTTTCATTTGCCCAACCAAATAAAATCGCATGGTTTCTGCAAATGAAGGGGTCATGCAACGAATCATCTTTGTAACAAAACTCGATAAGAGGTTCTGGCAACTGTTTCCCTTCACTCAGTCCAAATCTTTTGCAAATAGAACCGGCTAGCACATTTCTTATTATAACCTCAATTGGCAAAATTTCCACCCTCTTGACTTCATGCTGGATTGGTGGGAGAAATTTGATGAAATGATTTGGAATCCCACAGGTTGTCAGGTACTTCATTATCACTGATGAAATCTCAGCATTTATTTTACCCTTGCTCGCCATCTCGTCATGTTTTGTTCCATCAAATGCAGTCAGATCATTTTTGAATTCTGCAATCAATACATCGGGGTCACTCGTCTCAAACAGGATCTTTGCTTTTCCTTCATATAGCTTCTTCATTGGTTTCCTCCATCACTTTCATGAATATCGAATCGACATATCTTAAATAGTAGCTCAGATCAAATATTGAATCTAACTCTGCGTTGCTCAATACTTCTTGAACTTCTTGGTCATTTTTTGCCATATCTTTCAGAATTCCCATTCCCTTTGATGCAGGAATTGCCAACCTTTGAACGATCTCATAGGATTTGCTTCTTGATAACCCTCTGCTCATCAAAGAAACAAGCAACCTGCCAGAGAAAACCGCTCCACCTGTGATGTCGATTATCTCACGCATTCTCTCTTCGTGAACAACGAGCCCAGAAATAATTTTGTTCAGTTTCCTCAGCATGTATGAAGTCAGGATTGAAGAATCCGGCAAAATTATTCTTTCAACAGAAGAGTGGGAAATATCGCGTTCATCCCAGAGAGCCACATTTTCAAGTGCGACCAAAGCATTTGAACGAAGCAATCTGGACAAACCACAGAGCTGTTCTGAGGTTTTTGGATTTTTTTTGTGTGGCATGGCGGATGATCCAGTTTGACCTTTTCCAAATGCCTCTTCAACCTCTCCGATTTCCGTCCTTTGTCCGGTTCGAAGTGCGGTTGAGATTCTGTCGATTGTTGCACCAATTTGAGCAAGTGCCAATAAATATTCGGCATGCCTGTCTCTTGAAATAATCTGTGTACTGATTTCGTCAGGTTTTATTTTCAGCTCATCACACATGTATCGCTCAAGATCAGGGTGAAGATTGGCGTATGTTCCAACGGCTCCAGACATCTTGCCAACACTGTTTGTTTTGATTGCTGACTCCAACCGTGTCATATCTCTCTTCAGCTGGGCAAACCAGGAGAGCAATCTCAAGCCAAATGTTATCGGTTCTGCATGGATTCCATGAGTTCTTCCCATCATGGGAGTGTGCTTGAATTCGTATGCTCTTCTCTTGACTGTTTCAAGAAGTGTCTTCAGGTCAGATTTCAGGATTTCTCCGGATTCAACAATCTGGAGGGAAGTACCAGTATCTAAAATATCAGAAGAGGTTGCCCCCTTGTGAATATAACAGGCATCCTCACCGACTGTTTCACTAAGAGCTGTGATGAATGCAACCACATCATGGTCTGTTATTCTTTCAAGTTCATCCACTCTGTCAAGCGTGAATGTCATGTTTTGTCTGATATTTTGAACCGATTCGCTTGGAATCTCACCGAGTTGCCCCCAGGCAACAACAAGTGCAACCTCAACATCTTTCATCAAGTCAAACCGATGTTGCCTGTCCCACACATTTGCCATATCAGGCACTGAGTATCGTTTGATCATTCTCGTCTCCTGGCTGTCTGTTTTTCATCCGGTCCGATTGAGACCATGTTGATTGGAATTCCAACAAATTCCTGGATGAACTGAATATATTTTTTTGCATTTTCAGGAAAATCTTCGATCCATTTTGTGTTGGATAAATTTTCCTTCCACCCTTTGAAACTTTTGTAAGTTGGTTTTACCTGCTCAAGAATCCCACTGTCAGGGTCAAATCCATCAAGTTTTTTTCCGTTCAGTTCATATGAAACACAGAGTTTTATCTCTTCAAAAACATCGAACACATCAAGCAGGGTCAGCATAAGTTCTGTTGCACCTGAAACCCTCACTGCATATTTTAGAGCAACAAGGTCGAGCCAGCCACAATCACGGGGGCGACCAGTTGTCGTTCCGTACTCGTTTCCGCGTTTTCGTATCAACTCTCCAGTATCATCTTCCAGCTTGGTGGGAAATGGACCTTTACCAACACGTGTCTGATAGGATTTTGCAATTCCTGTGATTTTCGTCAGATACACCGGGGATAGACCAAAGTTTGACATTCCGGATGCAGGCAAGCATGACGAGGAGGTAACGTAAGGATAGGTGCCATGGTCGAGGTCAAGCAGGATTCCCTGGTTGCCTTCCAGCAAAATACTCTTTCCTTCCGTCACTGCCTTGTGTGCAATTCTTGAGGTGTCTGCAAGCATTGGTTTGATGGTTGGGATTGTTTCAAGAATCGGATTTATCACTTCATCAATCGTGAGTGGTTTTGATCTGTACTGACCTTCAAAAATTTTGTTTTTTCTTTTGAGGTTTCTCTCAAGGATTCTCCTGAGTCTCTCTTCATCTCTTAGGAGTCCAGCACGAATTCCAATTCGATTTATTTTATCTGCATAACACGGACCAATTCCACGCATTGAAGTTCCAATTGAACCCTTGCCACGTGCTTTTTCATCAAGCTCTTCTTGATACCTGTGATACTCAAAAATCAGATGAGCACCTTCGGAGATGAACAATCTTCCTCTGTAATCAATCTCAGCTTGAATATCTCGAAGTTCTCCCATCAATCCAACGGGATCAATCACCATCCCGGAACCCATCAAATTGATTACTCCCTCTCTCATAATTCCAGCAGGAACAACATGAAGCTTCATCGTACACTCATTGGTTACGATTGTGTGTCCAGAATTCGGACCACCTGCAAAGCGGGCAACATAATCCATTCCCTCCGAAAGAAGATGGGTTGTTTTCCCTTTTGCTTCATCTCCCCATTGCAATCCACATACCATACTTACGGGCATCTCAGCCTCCTTAATCGAACATGAAATTCTACCTTAATACACACCAATCTGCAACAAATTCCCTATTCAATTACAGCATCAAACATTATCTATCCTTCTTTTACAATAACAAATCTTCGAGCCATCAACCCGCCACTCATCAAAAACTTCTAACTGCTCAAAATCAATTCCTTTAGTCCAGGAAAGTCGCATATGTCTTGATTCACTTTTGATGTTGTGTCTCTTCAGATAAACCAAGTATTCTCTCTCAAGCTGTTTTGCAATTTTTGAATCATTATACTGGAATACAACGGTGTACACCGTGTTTCTTTTGTTCATATCCGGATCTGGAAATGTGTCATCTCCATGATAATTTTCAATCGGAACACCAATTATCAACCCAACTATTTTTCCATTTTTCCTGTAAACAATCGGGATGGTTCTTGGATAATCCATGTACTTATCCAAATTGGCAACGTTTAACATTGTTTCAGTATGCGGTTCGAGTGCAAGAATAGAATCCCTTTCCTTCGCACTTGGCAACCGAATCAGTTCAACTGTTTCCGATTGGTTTATTATATTTATTAGCTCTTTTGAAACTGACATCCACGGTTCATTGTACACCAATAATTCATATTTTCAAAATAACAAATGATTCAAAAATTGTTTATCTGCAATCATAACGGGAACAGATATTGCATTTTTGTAATTCTGCTGTATAATTCCTGTTGTGAAAGAAAAATCAATCGGCGAGAAAATAAAAAAACTCAGAACAGAGCTCAATTATACTCAGAAAGATGTTCAACGTGGAACAGGAATTCCCCAATCAAATCTTTCCGAGCTTGAGCGAGGCAGGTTCACACCCCAGATAAAAACCCTCAAAAAACTGGCAGATTTTCTGGGAATCAACCTATCCTTTCTTCTTGATGTTGAGGAATCAAATCTCCACGACATCAAGCTCAACATCCGTCTAAACAATGAACTGAGCAAAGACAGCAAAAAAGAGATACTCGACTTCATCGATTTTGTAAAGATGAGAGAGGAAAAAAGAAACAGTTCCCAAGAGAAATAATACTCGCCAGGAATCTTTCCAGACAGTTCAAAACACCTGATTCGATCAACATCGAGAATCTCTGCAAACGTCTCGGCTTGAGATTGATTTTCAGAAATTTCAATGATATTGATGGTGTGTTGATACGGGTAAGTGGTGGGGCCTGGGCTGGTATCCGTGCCAACCTTCCACTTACCAGAAAACGCTTCACAATCGCCCATGAACTCGGACACTACCTGCTTCACGACGGCATCCAGGCAGACACCCTTTGCCAAAACCCAGCATCAAAAATCGAACGAGAAGCAAACCGGTTTGCAAGCGAGCTTCTCATCCCAGAAAATCTTGTAAAAAAAACATTCACCCAGCTTGATTCATTAGGACTAAAAAATATCAACCCAATCGAAGAAATTTCCTGGGCTTTCAAAGTTTCAAAAGAAGCAATGTTAATCAGATTGAAAAACCTAAAAATTATCACATAGGTAGGCAAACAAATATTTGAGATTGTATGCAAGTTTTATTTCTGCTATGATGAAACCCATGGCTATTTTGAATTTGAAAGCAAGCGATAAAGCAGTCCAGAAGTACACAAAAGAGATAGAAAACCAGATAAGAATCTGGAATAACACTCATACAGATGGTAACCCACCCGAATCCAGAGTCGAACCCGCTTTTCTTGAGCTATTACAACATTGTGCAAAAAGGGTAGGCTGGAATCACGAATGGAAAAAACCATTACCAAATGGTAACGTTCCTGATGGCACTTTCACTGATAAAATTACTGGGATTAGAGCTCTTGGGTATATGGAAGCAAAAGATGATGACGATATTCTGTCTGACGAAATAATCACAAAAATAAAAGATAGGGACTATCCAGATTTCAATATTCTCTTTTGGCAACCAAAAAAAGTGATTCTAATTCAGAAAAAACATGGTACTAGGCTTGAAGAAAACATACACAACAACCCAGCAAAACTTGTATCTGTCTTAAAAGCTTTTTTTGAATTTGAGTTTGCAAACATAAAAAAATGGACGGAAGCAATAAAGGAATTTGAAAAACAAATTCCACACCTTTCTCAAGGACTAATTCAGAAAATCGAACGATCCGAAAAAGAAAATAAAGGATTCATCCAAGAATTTGAAGAATTTTACAAACTCTGCAAAGTCTCAATCAATCCAAACATAAGTAAGATTGCCATCAAAGAGATGGTAGTCCAGCATTTACTAACAGAACGACTCCTTCGAAGTATCTTTAATCTTGAGAATTTTACAGAGAACAATTTGATTGCACAACATCTTGAAAAAGTTATTACTGCTATGACATCAAGTTATTTCAACAGAAGAGATTTTCTGGGATCTCTTGATGATTTTTATCTGCAAATAATTGAATATGCAAGAGATTTGAAAGATTTTCACGCAAAACAAGCTTTCTTAAATGAGGTATTTGAAAGATTTTTCCAGGGGTGGGCTGTCAAAACAGCAGACAAACTTGGAATAGTTTACACCCCACAACCAGTGGTGAATTTCATGGTAAATTCAGTTGATGAAATCTTGAAGACTGAGTTTGGTAGAAAACACGGACTGGGAAATGAAGGTGTCCACATCATTGATCCATTTGTTGGTACAGGCAATTTCATTGTAAACGTAATAAGTAAAATAAACGCAACAAAGCTTGATAAAAAATATGAATCTGAACTCCACTGTAACGAGATACAGTTGATGCCATATTACATTGCATGTGTAAACATCGAGCATGCCTATTATGAAATAATGAAGAAACGTAAATCGTTTGAAGGAATCTGTTTTGCAGATACTTTCCAAATGTATGAAGACGAAGCAAAGAAAAAAGCAACAGAGGACGAGAATGAAAAAAGATTGCTAAACAAAACATTTTTTAATGAGGAAAATACCGAAAGGGTGGTCAAACAAAGAGAGCAGGATATTTTTGTTGTGATATGCAACCCTCCATACAATACACAACAAACAAATGAGATGGATAACAACAAAAATCGAACATACAAACATCTTGAAAAAGAAATCAAGAATACATACTCAAAAGACTCAAAGGCAACTCTTAAAAACAAACTTATGGATCCATATGTAAAAGCAATCAAGTGGGCATCAAAACGTATTGGTGATGAAGGTGTGGTTGCAATGATAACCAACAACAGTTTCCTCGATGCTTACGCTTTTGATGGAATGCGAAAACATCTGGGCTTTGATTTCAATAAAATTATTACTCTTAATCTTGGTGGCAACATCAGGAAATGTGAGGGTGGAAGCATGAATATCTTTGGTATTCGTGTTGGTGTTGCCATCACTTTCTTCATCAAAAATAAGGACTCAGAAGATGATTGTAATATCTTTTACTATGACATGAAAACCCAAACCGCAGACAACAAGAAAGAATGGTTAGCCGATCATAAGTTTTCAGACCTAGATTTACAACAAGTTAAACCAAACAAGAATCATCTCTGGTTGACAGAGGGAATTGCAGAAGATTTTAATGACCATCTTCTGATGGGAGATAAGAAGCAAAAAGGCAAGGAAGATTGTGATGCCATTTTCAATCTTTTCAGTTGTGGTGTAGTAACCAGTAGAGATGCGTGGGTTTATAACTTCAACAAAAATGAGCTTGAAAAAAATATGAAGCTTCATATAAACACGTTCAATAGCGGAGTAGACAGATGGAAGAGTAAAAAAAGGAAGCCGAAAAGAAATGGTGATTTGTATCCTGATGACTTTATTACTTATGATGAAAGAAAAATCAAATGGACAGACAGACTTAAAACAAAGTTACTCAAAGAGGAAAAATTATCTTATTTAAAATCTATTATCAGAAACTCAACCTTCAGACCATTTTGCAGAAAACACCTTTATTTTGATAGCCTTCTTAATCAAAGACGTTATCAACAGTATTATATCTTCCCAACACCAAAATCTGAAAAAGAAAACAGAATAATAACAGTGAACGATATTT
>CBDUSO010000048.1:0-11958 GCA_965370295.1 uncultured bacterium | reverse complement strand
GCAGAATGCTTTTGGAAAGGGGTGTTGCACTTCAAGTGTGAATCCACACCCCCTTCTTCGAGGGGGGACGGCAAGCTCTGCTTGCCTGGGGGGTTTTATTTTCTCAAATAGACAAAATAATAAATGCCACCAATAAATATTGCTCCACCGACAATATTGCCAAGTGTCACAGGCAGTAGATTGTTAATGAGGAAGCTTGACCATGTAAGACTCTCAACCCCATGACCCAGCCCGCCGGCTGATAAAACCTGAGCGTTTCCCTTCAACAATAATCCCATCGGAATGAAATACATGTTTGCGATGCTGTGTTCAAAACCACTTGCCACAAATGCCATTATTGGAAAATAGATTCCAGCAATTTTACTGACCAAATCTTTGCCGGAAATAGCCAACCACACAGCCAGGACAACAAGAATATTACAGGCAATCCCTCGTAGGAACGCCTCCAGAAAACCCAGGTTGACCTTTGCAACTGCAATATTTAGTGCATATGTCCCGACCCCAAAATCACCCATTTTATAAAGACCACCAAAGTAGACAATGACCACCAGAAGGATTGACCCTGCAAAATTGGCAGAGAAAACAACTGACCAGTTCCGGGCTAGTTCAAACCAAGTTATCTTACGCCTAAACAAAGAGATGCTCATCAATGAATTCCCTGTAAAAAGCTCTGCTCCTGCAAGAACAACAAGCACAAGACCAACACTAAAAACACTTCCCCCCATGAATTTGCTTAAACCCATCCCCAAATATTTTGAAATGTCATGGGTAACAACCGTGTAAAGATGTGAACCAAATCCAATATATAACCCGGCTAAAATTCCCAGTAAAATCAGTTTAGACAAGGGAAATTCAGATTTTTTCTTGCCAATCTCTGCGACCTTTTTTGCAATTTCATTTGGTGTTAGATAGTTTATGTGTGTGCTCATTACTGTCTTTTAAAAATATCCTTGCTGACTGTGACACATCACAATAACAACAAACTAACAAAATACTCAATGTTCGTCAAGATTGTTTCAATGATGAGACTCTATGATAATTTTTGAAAAATGTACATGGTATGAGGCAATAACAACCAACTTCTTTTTGCCTCATAAATTAGTGTATTGGATATTCGCCCCAAGAGTAATTTTTAGAACTACTCTTGGGAATTTTTGATCAGATATATAGGAGTAGACGGGAAGCGATCTCTAGCAGAATGATACATTCTTAATGTCATCGACAAACATTGATATGTCATTGTTTCCATCTACTATATGCTTCATAAGTTCTAATGCTCTAGGGGTTTTTTTATTGAAAGTAATGTCAACATCTACTTTCAATAAATTAATCAATAACTTTGCACCATTATTTATTGCTAACATCTTGTAGATATGGTCAATGTTGATCATAAAATCCCTATTCGATTTTTCCATGTTTGTAAAATCAATGTACTTGCTCATGTTTACCTCTTTTCTTTATTTTATTCATACTAGCAGTTTATTCTTTTGGAATAATAAAGTCAAGCTACAACATAGCTTTCCGACAATTCCATTATTTTAGCTCAGTCCACCTTTAGAGAAATACTACCAATTAATGATTCATCAGATTGAACTGCTTAAACGCCACTATTATTCACTCGAATTCCAAAACCCTGGATTCCGTGTCAAGCACGGAATGACAAAAGAGGTACAAAAAGGAAAGAGATGCTACGCAAAGACAGGATAGTTATACAGGATTACAAGAGCAAGAAAGAAACTCCAAAAGTTTCCTCAAATAAATACGCTTACACAAATCAATTAACAATAATATCGTATATATTAAAAAAACCTCCAAAATGGAGGTGATTCCAATTTGTGATAACCAAGAAAACTAGATAGTAATTTGTTGAGAAAGTCAACGGGTTAAACCGGTGAATTAAATCTTACTGATTGTCTCTGTATTTCTACAGAGAAAAGCTCCTTAGAAAGGAGGTGATCCAGGCGCTCGTTCTCGAACACCTGCCTTGTTACGACTTCACCCTCCTTACCGAGCACACCTTCGGCAGCCCCCTCCTTGCGGTCAGGGTATCCGACTTCGGGTGCACACGACTCGGGTGGTGTGACGGGCGGTGTGTACAATCCCCGGGAACGTATTCAACGCAGTATAGCTGACCTGCGTTTACTAGCAACTCCATCTTCATGAGGTCGAATTTCAGCCCTCAATCTGTACTGGGGCAGAGTTTAAGGATTAGCTCAGGGTTACCCCGTCGCGACCTGCTGTCTCTACCATTGTCGCATGTGTGCGGCCCTAGACATAAGGGACGTGAGGATTTGACGTCATCTCCATCTTCCTCTAGCTTGTCGCTAGCGGTCTCATTAGAGTGCTCAGCCGAACTGGTGGCAACTAATGATAGAGGTTGCGCTCGTTTAAGGACTTAACCTTACATCTCACGACACGAGCTGACGACAACCATGCACCACCTGTGAATCTGTTCCAGTAAACTGGAAGAGCCCGAGTTTCTCCGGGCTTTCAAAAACATGTCAAGTCTAGGTAAGGTTCTTCGTGTTGCATCGAATTAAGCCACATGCCTCGCTGCTTGTGCGGGGACCCGTCAATTCCTTTGAGTTTCAAACTTGCGATCGTACTTCCCAGGCGGAATACTTAACGCGTTAGCTACGGCGGTGAATGCGGTGTAGCATCCACTATCTAGTATTCATCGTTTACGGCTAGGACTACCAGGGTATCTAATCCTGTTTGCTCCCCTAGCTTTCGTCCCTCAGTGTCAGGTGCAGGCTTGGAAGCTGCCTACGCCATGGGTGTTCCTCCTGATATCTACGGATTTTACCTCTCCACCAGGAATTCCACTTCCATCTCCTGCCCTCTATTCTGCCAGTATTAGAAGCAGCCGCAAGGTTGAGCCTTGCGATTTAACATCTAACTTAACAGATCACCTACGGACCCTTTACGCCCAGTAATTCCGGATAACGCTCGCCCCCTACGTATTACCGCAGCTGCTGGCACGTAGTTAGCTGGGGCTTATTCATCTGGTACCGTCAAACATATTGCTATGCATTCTTCCCAAATAAAAGAGCTTTACGACCCGAAGGCCTTCGTCGCTCACGCGGCGTCGCTCGGTCAGGCTTTCGCCCATTGCCGAATATTCCCGACTGCTGCCTCCCGTAGGAGTCTGGGCCGTGTCTCAGTCCCAATGTGGCTGACCGTCCTCTCAGACCAGCTACCCGTCGTAGTCTTGGTGAGCCATTACCTCACCAACTAACTGATAGGGGATAAGTCCGTCTCAAAGCAGTTTGCACTGTTTCTTCTCAACCCTTAAAGGAAGAGACATTATTGGGTTTTGCACGGCATTTCTGCCGGATATCCCCATCTTTGAGGTAGGTTACCTATCTTGTACTCACCCGTTTGCCACTAATCCACAGAGCAAGCTCTGCTTCATCGTTCGACTTGCATGTATAAGGCACGCCGCCAGCGTTCATCCTGAGCCAGGATCAAACTCTTCGAGCATCTTATTATTTCATTAGGTGCTCTAAACACCTATTTGTGTCTTGCTTGGAATTGCACCGGATATTGACTTTCATGTGTTATTACTATCTAGTTTTCAAGGTACCACTTCTTCCCAGAAACCTTTTCAGGGAAGGATCAGCTTACCACATGTAAACCGACCTGTCAACCGCCAGTCGATTTCCCGACCAACGAGTAATGAACTATAACCTGATACGGCAACTAGTCAAGTATTTGTTTTAAGCAGGGTATATCACTCATGCATACTATGTTTGTGGGGCTTAAAGGTTGGTTTTTTGGTGTAATGTTTAACTAAATACTTCACCAAACTTGTCGGAATAATCCAAACTGCTGATTTGGACGGGTTTCTTTTTTATTCTTGACAAAGGGAATTCTTTCATTAGTATATTGCAATATATTCGCATTAAGGAGATGGCATGAACAACTCAAGAGGAAATAGAAACAGATTTAATCGTGGTGGATGCGGTAATTATCAGAGTGAAATGGCTGATGAACACAATGAGAATGGGACACTAATCCCGGTTCTCAGCGAGATGCCGGTTGGTACAAAATGCAAGGTGAAATCATTTGTTGGTCATATGATGAAAAAAAGGCTTGCCAACATGGGGCTTGGTACAGGTTCTGAGATTGAGATAATAAAGAACGACCCAAGCGGTGGACCACTTATTGTGTTCGTAAGCTCAGTTAGAATTGCACTTGGTCGTGGAATGGCAAGGCATATTCAGTGTGAGGTAATCAAAAATGACTAGAGATGTTCAAGTTGGCGTTGCCGGAAATCCCAATGCTGGTAAAACTTCCGTATTTAATCATATCACAGGAGCGATGCAGACAACCGGCAACTGGGCAGGGGTAACAGTATCAAAGGTGTCAGGCAAATGCAATGTTTCTGGTACAAAGATGAACATCGTTGATCTTCCTGGAACATACTCGTTATCAGCCCATTCAGAGGATGAACTGGTTGCCAGAAACTACATAGTCAAGGAACAGCCTGATGTTGTCATCAACGTCGTTGATGCAACCGCCCTCGAACACAACCTCTTCATGACACTGCAGTTGGTTGAACTCGGTGTCCCGATGGTCATCGCCCTCAACATGTATGACCAGGCAGAGAAGAGAGATTTGAAGGTTGATGCAAGCAGACTCTCAAAGATTCTCGGTGTACCGGTAGTCCCAACGGTTGGCACCTCCGGCAAGGGTATCAAAAAATTAATGCAGGAAGTGTTAAAAGTTGTAAAATCACATAAACGAAGTAGCTTCCTCGTTGACTACGGACCTGAAATTGAACACTCAACCCAGAAAATCCAAGAGGTTCTCTCTGAAACCGAGATCGCTAAAACCAAGTATCCACCACATTTTTTCGCACACAAGCTCCTTGAAGGTGACAAAAAAATCGAGGAAGAAGTCGAAACAATTGAGCATCCTGAGATCGTTCACAACATCGTTGAGAGTGAAATCAACCGCTTGAAGAAATTGTTTGGTGATGATGTTGAAACCCTCGTTATCGACAGAAGGTATGAGCAGGCAAGGATTATCTCCAAAGAAGTTATCAAGGGCATCGAACGAAGACAACGATTTGTTGACAGAATTGACCGATTCCTTGCAAACCGATTTATCGGGCTTCCATTCTTCGGAATTTTGATGTATGGAATATTTTATGCAACATTTACCTGGGGAGCTCCAATCAGTGATTGGCTTGCTGAGGGGCTTGGCTGGATTGACAGTGTCCTCTTTGCCAGCCTCACAGGGTCATCGTCTACCCTTATTTCAAATATCGGTAATTTCCTGAGTGGTGTCATAAACGATGGCATCGGAGGAATTCTCGTATTCTTCCCATTCATTATCATTCTGTTCCTCTTCCTAAGTTTCATGGAAGATAGCGGCTACATGGCTCGAATTGCCTACATCATGGATGGAATAATGTCAAAGATTGGCTTGTCCGGAAAAGCATTCATCCCATATGTTGTGAGTATGGGTTGCACGGTTCCCGGTGTCATGGCAACCAGAACCCTTGATTCAAAACGAGAACGAATCTTGACCATCCTGACAACACCACTGGTTGCCTGTGTAACCCGCATGGAAGTTTTCTTCTTCCTTGCGGCAATTTTCTTTGCAGGGTCTGCAATCATGCAGTCGATGGTGGTTTGGTCAGTCTTTATATTTGGAATCCTTCTTGCGGTAATTCTCGTTGCTGTTTTTTCTAAAATTTTCTTTAAGAACGAACCTGCAACACCGCTACTCATCGAACTCCCTCCATACCGCTGGCCAACCGTAAGATCTGTTCTTATTCACACCTGGGACAGAACCAAACACTTCCTCCAGAAGGCTGGCGGAATCATCCTGATTGGTGCGGTTGTCTTCTGGATACTTTCAAACACACCATCGGGCGGAGTTGCGTCAAACGGAAATCTATCAATGTGGATAGCCATCATCAGTGCACTTGTTCTCTGGATGATTGCAAACACAGTATTTGCAAAATCTCTTTACCAAAATCCAGCATCTCGTCCAAAAATAGTCAAAACCATCAATTTAATCTCGTTTGTAGCAATCGTTGGGATATTCGTTTTTGGAATCATGCCACACATCAGTCTCAGTGTTGAAGTCATCGAACAGTCAGTCATCGGCTCAATCGGTCATTCGCTCGAATGGATGGTCAAACCACTGGGACTTGACTGGAGAGCTGTGATTGCTCTTTTGACCGGATTCATCGCAAAGGAACTTCTCATCTCCGTGTTTGCCACACTTGGTAACTTTGGAGAGGATGGAGTAGGTTCATCAGTTATCGCCACCTGGTACAATACACCAGCCATACTTGGATTGATGGTCTTCTTCAATCTGTATGCCCCGTGCCTTGCAACAATTGGTGCAATCAAATCTGAAGCGGGTTGGAAGTGGATGTGGTTCTCGGTCGTATATGGCATCGCCCTTGGCTGGATAATGGCGTTCATCGTTTATCGAATTGGAATGCTGTTCTACTGATAGAGCAGAGGGAGAAGATATGCTTAGCAAAGTACTGAAACTATTTGCATCAGGAAAATACAGAACAATGCCAGAATTGGCAGGCAAACTCGGTGTTACAATTCCTGAGTTGTCTGGAATGCTTGATATCCTCGTTGCCTCCGGGAAGCTAAAGGTTACAAGCCAAAATCTTGGTGGCAACCAACCAGGTTGCTCAGGATGTAGCGGTTGTGCTGGAGGATGTTCAATCAGTACAACATGTGGCACTCCCGCCAAAAATGATGACAGCAATTCTCACGACATCCCAAACAACAGGGATGTACGCTTCTACGAACTGAGGAGTTGACCCCTTTCATGCTCCAAAGTTCCATTCATATTTTTTCCTTCGATGTTTTCCCACACATCGATTTGCACGAGCAGGAGAAGTCGCCCTCCATTGACTTCTCCTGCAGGCAAACGAAAGCAGTAATCTCCATCTCGAAAGAAAGTAATACCAGTTTGAAATACTCAGGGTGTTACGCAAACAATGCCCTCTTGTCTACTGTTTCTGGTTCAAGAACTAAAAGAAGTGAGAGATGGGATAATGTCCCCATCTCTCACAAAACCAGAACAACAGCACAGAACATATAAGAAAAAATCCAAAAAAGGAGCTTGGATAATGAGAAGTATAAGATTACATTGCAAGAAACTCGCAATAATGACAATTGCCATACTGGTGATTGCAAGTCCCGTAGTAACAGTGTTTGCACACCAACCCGGTTCAAAACCAGCACCTGAGTTTTCTCTCGACTCCATCGTCATCACCGATGGAGGGGAAACCCTTGAGCTGACCCCAAACCTATTGGCTATTTATCACGATGAAATGTCAATGAAGGTGGCAAGGAAAAAACTCGAATCTGAGGGACTACCAGAATCTGAGGTTGAGAAGAAGCTGAGCAAGATGTTTGGCGGTCCTCCCAGCCCATGTCCCTGTGGGATGGGGACATACAGAGCCATGCTTTACGCAACTAGTGTGTTGTGGGGCGATAAGATTCCCAAACGTTCTGAAATAATGATTGAATGTTCATGGCTGGGGGGTGCAGCGACTGACTTTGGTCGCTACATTACCGGCACAGAGAAAAATGTTCCAAATGTCACAAAAAAAGGTATCTTTAATCTCATACACAAAGACAACACGGTTACAGATACAAACCCTAAAAATATCAAGGAACTCTCAAGGAATACCGATACCTCATACCTCCATTACAAGATCACGAATTTGGCAAGTGGTGAGTCGTTAGAGCTTCAGTACCGAGCTAGTGTTGCTCCCAACCAATTCTTCGAGCTGAGAAAGCAGGTCAAATTCACCGATAACCCCGACAAAGAGATTGTGAAGGCGTTCACAACGAAGCGGGAAGGGCTTCGAGACAACCTCCTGATGTCACCGGACTGGGAGCTGTTTGAGGGAGCTTCCGAGCCACCAGCACCACTGCCAATAGTTCCAATAGTTGTGTTGTTCGGAACAATCCTTTTGATAGCCATCATGTGGATTGTGGGTAAGCGTAGAAAATTCTAGAACACACCAATAACATGCCTGGATACTTACGAGATTTTATCCAAGGCACACACTAAGGAGGCTAGCCAGCGAATTAATAAAAAATACCCCTTTCAAAGTATGGGATGAACGATAATCACAACAAATTGTTTTTTATCCCACAGATAGGTTCACCACCTTTCTAAAGAAAAACCCGCTCACTTTCATGGGCGAGTTTTTCGTATATAATGAAGCCATGAGACCAGGACAACTAATTGACTACATAAAAGAAAAGGGCTTCACAACAATTTCCAAGGCATCAGATGAGCTTGATGTTTCTGTGAAAGAAATCTGGAAGGCAATCGAGTTTCTGAGGTCAAAACGTCACCTCATCCGACTCGATATGTCGGGAGATTCGGATTGCGAAAGTGGAAGTTGTGAAGGATGCAAGGGTTGTTCGGCAACATATGCCATCCAGGAGGATGATAAACCAATCATCTACACCCTCTCACCAATTGCATCGAGATAAAACTTTCAGATAGTTAACAACTAATTAATATCTCTTTCTTGCATTAAACCCTTCGAGTTCTTTGATGGTATATCATACTATAGAGGGGTGAGTGCATGAATAGAAGAATCGTTGCTGTTGTTGTGGTTTTCTTGTTGCTTATATCTGTTTTTATTGGTTTAGATACAAACAATGATGTTAGTGCAAGTAATAGTGTGGTCATCAATTCTTATGAGTGTGATGTTGAGGTAGGATACAAAACCTTCAAATTTAAGAGTATCTGCCATTTTGAAACATCGAGTGAGTTAAACGTTATGACCTGGTCAATTGCCAGCCAACACCTGAAGGCATCAAACGTGAAGATAGATGGCAAGAGAGTTGACTTCGATAATAAATCATATGAAGTTATCGTGAAGCCATCTAGCAAACTTAAGAAAGGTGTACACACACTTGAGATGGAATACGGTGGAACCATAGATGTCAACTATCCACCAACATGCAGGCTCCAGATATTTTCATGGACAAATCATTTTCATTGCTACAACGCATGGTTTCCGGTTTTGAAAGGTGCGGGGTTTGCAGATGCTGTAAAATTCACGGTGGATGTTGAAATTCCATCGCACTGGTATCTGCTGGGTTCGTATGTCCCAGAGAAATTTAGAGACAAACCAAACCCAACCGGCAAGTATCACTTTGAAATTGAAAAAGAAAACATCTACTCCATGAAACTTATTGGTGGTGACTATAACATCTACAAAGAAAAAATTGACAGTGGAAGTCTCAGAGTGTACACCTTCAAAAATGAGGAGAGTGACAGCAAGGGTGTTGCAGATGTCGTAAGGCAAGCTATGAAATTTTACTCGGAGTACTATGACCACCCCTGTGATGATGATTTTTTCATATGTGCACAAACCGGCAGAAGGGGAAATGGTCAGGGGCTTGATGGTGGTTTCACGGTAGATTCTCCAAGCCTGGCAAGTGATTTTTTTGTTTCATTTTTTACACATGAGGTTGCACATGTTGCATGGTTTGGCGGGAACGGGATTCTTGGTTCAAAGGAACAACCAAATTCAAGATTTTTTGCAGAGGCATTTGCAGAATTTTCCTGCCTTCTCTTTAGCGAGGAGGGGTACACAGGCAAACATGAACTCAATAAGTATGACGAATTGAGAACAGAGTTTTTCAAAAATAGACCGAGAATGTCGGTAACAGATCCAAATTCAACTTGGATTAATTCTGTCATCTACACGAAGGGAGCATTGGTTCTATGGGCATTACGTGGATATGTTGGTGACACTGTTTTCAGAGAATCAATGATTGAGATATTTGATGAATACTCACTGAAGCCAGCTGAAGACACAAGAAAGAGAATCACATTTGACGAGTTCAAATCAATCATCGAAAAACACCACGGAAAATCAATCGATGATTTCTGGAATGTTTTTTTCAAATCAGGTCAAATAGTCGATGTGAACTATAAGATTGATTCAAGAAAATGGGAAGGCAAAAAATACAATTATCTGGTGGTCATCAATCTTGAATACCCTGATTTCCCACTTCGATTCAAACTCTTTTATGTCGACGGAACAACCGAAACAATAACAACCACGGGGTCAAGAAGCGACCACAAGATCGAAAAAAATATTGTAGGTTATGAGTTCATGGATTATCGTTCAATTATTCCAAAAAAAGGAGTCAGATGGCACACCCTGACAACCTCAACCATGAGCTCGGTTCTCTCCTGGAAGAAACCATTGATTCTCATAAACTCAAGTGAAGATGATGAAACTCAAAAGAGAGCTGAGTTGTGGAAGAATAAATTTGATGGAGAAATTTCAAATACCAAACCAAAAATACTCCCCAAAAGACCGGTGATTCTTCTTGGAATGGATATGCAGATTCATTATCTGGGTGAGGTAACTCAAAGTTTTCCAGTTTGTTCCGAGGGGGATTACCTGAGATGGAACTCATCAAAGATAAACGGTCGATATACTACAACAGGTCTTGTTGCCCTGCCTGATTGCCCAGATACCCCTGTTATTCTTGACACAGACACGGGTGAACTTCCCGAAAATCTCAACTATCTTTCCATTTTCCATCGAAAAGACAAAACGCACAAGATTGCATTCATCAGCAGAAAAGTTGGTGAGGTGTTACCACCAAATATTGGAAGCCTGCTGAACATGCAATGGGATAAAAAAACCATCGACATATCTGATTGCTCACGAGCATTTTCACTTGAGCCCTCAGGGAATATAACGATTGAATACAATGGTTTTGACCCCGAAAGATTTGTTGTTGATAACACCGTCATAGAGTTGGGTCCAGGTTCTCATAGATTGGATCTGAATTTGAGTTTTAAAGATGGCGTTTCTCCTTTACGAATCATCCAGGATGATACTTTTCTTCATGAAGAATGGAGTGTTGATTTTAATATTTCAAATGGCAATGGAATTTCTGTTGTTCCGGAACATCTGGCCATCCCAAAAACTGTCAAAGGTGACAGCATAAAAATCAAATGGATAGACAATCTTGAATACATCTATTGTCTTGATGGGGAGAAAATGGTTGACTGGAAGAGGGATTCCGGGTTGACTTTCACCAACCTTCCAAAGGGCAAACATGAACTGAAGCTCCTCTTTATCGAAGATGGACTTCTCAGCCCTCTTATTATTGAGGAGTTTATTTCTGGTGTGGAGCCACCAACAATTGAGTTTGACAAACCCTACGCACTTTGGATGAATGGGAAAATAACCATCACCGGGAAGACTGAACCTGGCGTAACCCTTGACCCGGCTGGAACTGTTGACGCTGATGGAAACTTTGAAATCATCATCGAAGCCGACGAAGTACCAGCACAGATTAAAGTAACCGCAACCAACGAATTTGGGCTTTTCGAATCAAAAACAATCTCAGTTATAAAATTCATCAAACTGACCATGATCCTTGGCAAGACCAGTGTTACAGGTGGCTACGGTGAATCATGGGAGCTGGATGTTCCGCCACAACTTGTGAACGGTTCAACCTACGTTCCCATGAGATTCATCGGTGAGAGGCTTGGTGCTGATGTTTCCTGGGTTGGTGCGGAAAAGAAGGTCATTTACAGACTGGGAAATACTGCCATTGAAATCTGGATCGGGAAGGATAAAGCCTTTGTCAATGGGATTTCTGTGACAATGCCGGGAGCCCCTGTTATTATTTCTGGTCGAACACTTGTCCCTGTCAGGTTTGTTTCAGAGGCACTCGGTGCAAAGGTCAGCTGGTTTGGAAATGAAAAAAAGATTGTGATTGAGTATCCAAACCTGGACTGAGAAAGAATTTTTGGGGACGGGACTTTCTCCCGTCCCTCTCAAATAATATTATAATTAATCCCGGTAGGTCAGTCGAATCTCCTTAGTTTCTGCATCCCATTTCGTTTCACAACCTAGATTTTCTGCCAGAAAGCGGATTGGAACCATGGTTCTGTCATCAATGATAGTTG
>CBDUSO010000047.1:0-13620 GCA_965370295.1 uncultured bacterium | reverse complement strand
TCCCCGGCAAGGTGATTCTTCACGAGTTCTTTGTCTGAAAACATCGACAACATCAAAAAAATCATTCCACCCGCCACAAGGCAATAATTGGAGAATCCGTTTTGGAGTTCACCAGTTGCTGTATCCACAGCATATTTTATGACACTGGTATCAATTGCCCCCATGGATGTTACATCGAGTATGCACTTCAGATTTTGGTTTGTGTACTTGCTGACAATATCGATTACTTCGTCCACGTGTTTTCGAGCAATATCGCCACCCAATTTGAGGGTGAGCAACCCCAGCTTCTCGTCAAAACTTGTTTCGAGTTCCATTTTTGAAATCATACAAGACTATCTAAGTTTTCGCAACAGAGAAAAAAATTTTCTTTTCTCAAATATGTCTGTATACTATACGATTGAAACAAAAAAATACCTGAGGAGGTAGAAAAAGAAATGGCATTTGAGAGATATGTAAATCAAGGTGATGGTGCAAAGCAGGGCAAATTGTGGGTAATCGGAATTATTGCATTGATTGTAATAATCATTATTTGGAACGGATTTGTTGTGGTTCCAGCTGGACATACGGGTGTGGTTCTCAGGTTTGGTGCGGTCAAGGGAAGTATTAATCCTGGACTCCATCTGCTTATTCCGTTTGTAGAAAAGGTTGAAGCAATTGAAGTCAGAGAGATGGTTTACGAATTCAAAGCAGAAACTTTCAGTAAACAGCAGCAGGATGTATTTATGAATATTGTTGTGCTGTATCAATTGAATTCTGAATATGTTGAATATATTTATGAAACATTTGGAACCATTAGTCAGGTTGTCAGAAAAATTGTTGAACCAAGCACAAAACAAGTCATCAAAGCGGTTGCATCGCAGTTTGACACAACCACAATCCATCTTTCCAGAGAAAAAATAAAAGAACAATGCGTTCTTTCCTTAAACGAAGTTACAAAAAATGCTATCATTCTTGAATCAAATGATGGTGGAACAACCTACAAACTGAAAAGAATGGTGAGCGGTACGGATGCAATTGTTGACCCAACGCGTGAAACCAAAAGTATCAGCTTTAAAGGTATCAACAGAAATGCTTTCATTGTTGAAAAGGACGACAAGTACGAGCTGGTTTATTATTTAGACAATATAGTAACATTCAGAAGTGTGAATATCACAAACATTGGATACTCTGCCGCCTATACCCAGGCAATCGAAGACAAACAGATTGCACAGCAACGTGTTGAAAAAGCAGATCGTGAACTTGACGAAGCAAAAACCAGAAAAGAGATTGCAACAACTCAAGCGGAAGCTAAAAAGATTGAACAGGAACTCATCAGCGCTTCGCTTTCACCGGCAATCCTTCAGAGCAGATGGATTGACAAATGGAATGGAATTTTGCCAAGCGTGATGGGCGGAGATTCTGGTGGGCTGATTCTTGATATTGGTGCACTCAGCGGAAAGTAAGAAATAATATTTTGAAAATAATATAATATTGGAGGGGCAGGTTTCAAACCTGCCCCTACGTGCATTCTGTAAGAGATGAACAGGCTTGTATACACACAAACATCCAAACATGTATTCTCTTCGATGATAGAAAGATTAAATAATGGTTTTTATAATTAACTTGATGATTTATAGTATGACTGTTTCTTTTATCCAAAATAATCCAGGAAACACAACATACTAGTCGAATGTGAATTATGATGTTATAGTTAATAGTTTATATATAATTGATATTATAGGTATTGCAAAATTGAAATAGTTATGTTATAGTTAATGTATGAAAAAAATTGTCGCAAAAACAAAAGCATATATAGGAAAACATAAGTTAAAAAACAGAATCATCATTCCTCCGATTGTAAGGTGCAAAGCCACCGAAGAGGGCTTTGTTACGGACGAACTAATTGAGAGTTATGTGGGTCATGCCAAATCTGGTGCCTCACTTCTAGTTGTGGAAGCAAGCACTGTCCAAAAAAATGGAAGAATCCTCAAGGGTGAGCTTGGAATATTTTCAGATGAACATATTCCTGGACTAAAAAAACTGGCTACAGCCATCAAAAATGAAGACATCAAGGTCATAATTCAACTTGTACATGCAGGCAGGATGGGGTGCGATACTGATTTGGTTGCCCCTTCAGCTATCCCCTTTGAGGACAGGGAGACCCCTCGCGAGCTTACAGCCCAGGAGATAGAAGATATTGAAGAATCTTTTGTAGCCGCTTCCCTCAGAGCTATACAGGCAGGGTTTGACGGTGTTGAAATTCACTGTGCCCATGGCTATCTTTTGTCACAATTCATCTCACCACTCTCAAACAAAAGAATGGATGAATATGGTGGTAGTAGCGAAAGAAGAGCCAAACTTCTCTTGTCGATTATCAAAAATATTAGAAAAGAAATTAGAAACTATAAAATAATTTCTGTACGTCTTGGAGCAAAGGATGCTGGATTTTCTGGTGGGTTGAAGATTGGTGATGCAAAGCTAATCTCTATCTGGCTGGAACAGGCTGGAGTAAATTTGATAGATGTTTCTCAAAATATCATAGCAAGCAGGCTTGGTGGGAGCAAACCTCGTGAGCCTATGGCATTTGCGGGTCTCTCGAAAGAAATCAAACAGGTCGTAAATATTCCGGTGGCTGTGGCGGGAGGGATTCGTACAGAAGAACATGTTGAGGAAATTCTTGTGTCAAACTCTGCCGACCTTGTTGCTGTCTGTCGTGCTGTTCTTGCTGATCCCGAGTTTCCAGCGAAGGTTTTAGGAATTAATCCTGACCCGATTATTCCATGTTTGGTTTGTAAAAGTTGCAGACATTTTATTGACGGGTGTCCTCCCCGTCCCTGATTCTGTTCCCTTCTGTTTTGTAGGAAGGATACGTTGATATTTGTAGGGGTCAGCCATGACTGACTGTAAATTGTAGGGAACGCAGATCTGCGTTCCCTCCGCCGTCACGTATCCTAAGTCCTTCCCGTGAAAACGAAAAATCCAAGGGATTATAGAATCGTATTCAAAATAAGAAAACAACAATTATCCAACCAGTCAAAACTATTGTTTCACATAAATATTTTCACGTTTTTTTAGTACCCTGGATTCCGCATCAAGTGCGGAATGATTTTCTCTCGTCTTCCCGTGCTACGACACGGGAACTGGAATGACGAAGGAGGGTAGTGTGGGATCATGTAATGTATGTCATCCTGAATAGCCAAACGTCATCCTGAACTTGATTCAGGATCTCTGGAATTCAAACAAACCCTCTTACCAAACAAGAATATTCAAGTAAGTAACAAACCATACAAAAACTAGTTTGACAAAAGCCTCTCAGTCTGTATCTTTACAAGCATGAGGGTGAGAAGAATAAAACAAATTTCAGCGGGTCTTATAATCATGCTGGTCGCGGTAATATTTTTTGTTCCGCAGACAAACATATCCCAAGCCAAATCTACTCCCTCGAGTTGGAGCTTGGGTCTTGGCATCTTGAAGAGTCCGGTTGATGTGGCGGTGACAGGCGGAATGGTTTTTGTGTCTGATTCAAAACGGGAGTCAGTGGTCTCTCTTTCCCACGAGGGAAATCTCATTGGTGAGTTGAAGGTGGTTGACGGAAAAAAGATAAATCCGGCAGGAATCCATTGCTCGGAAGATTCCATACTGTATGTAACAGACCCGGCAAACAACCGAGTGCTAATTTTGACACCAAACTTTGACGTGATAAATATTCTAGAAAAAGATGATTTGAAACTTTCAAATCCCATCGATGTCGCAGTTGGGAATTATTCATATATATATGTGTTGTCTTCCACTGAAAGAAAAATATCTGTGCTGACAACTCATGGAGAGTATCTTCACTCAATTTCCTCTCCTGGTGTGCTGTCCGGTCAGATTGCAAGCCCGAGAGGAATCTCTGCTTACAGGGACAGGGTTGCAGTTGCTGACCTTGGAGCCGGCAAGGTGAAAGTCATCTCGCAAGGAAAAGGTGAGGAAGTTTCATACGGAATCCCGGGAACATATCCCGGATCATTGTCCGGCCCGATTGACACAACCTGGGACAATCTCGGAAATCTGTATGTGGTGGACAGAAATAATAATGATGTGGTGATATTTCCAAAGATTGGGCTTGAACCTTTTTCCTGGGGCAGATATGGCAGAGTGGATAAGGCTGTCGATTTTTTCTTTTCAGACATGGAGCTGAGAGATTTTTCATCGGCACCGGGCAGATTGTGCAGACCGTCTGGAATCTTTATCAAAAATGATTGCATGTTTGTGGCAGATACTGGAAACGGAAGAATTCTTGTGACCTCGGTTTCTGATGTCTGGCGAGTTCCTAGAGTACCCCATGAATTTTTTATGGCACAGAAACTGGACATGCCCGGAGCGATTGTTTCACCGGAGATTTTGGATTTTGGTGTGGTCAGTGATGCTTTGACAAAAACGGTTTCGCTAGAATTTACAAACTGTCCCGGAATCATCGGAACAGCAAGAATTTCTGGAGACAAGAACATTTCTGTTGAACCCGAAATATTTGTGGGCTCGAATGTAGAGTTTCGTGTTACGGTAAAAAACAATGTGAAACCCGGTCGCTTCCACTCAACGTTATCGATTGAGTCCTTTGACAAAAAACTTGCAGTAAAAATCACCGGAATTCGGGGAAAAAATCCGGGTGTGGTGTTTACAAATGCGTGTGATAATCAAGCCGTCATGATGGCAGACGGAGCATACATAAAGCTGGAACTTCAATCACAGAACAGTTTCAAGGGTGAGGTGGAGCTGTCGACATCTTTGCCTGTTTACCGTCCACCCTGGGCAAAGTATGCAACAAGCAAGGATGAAATCCAGCTGACAACAATCGGCATGAACTTTGGCAAAAGCACAATAAATCTACCCGCCAACTCAAAAGAAGTGGTGTTGCTCACACTGTACCAATCGGGCAGATTGAGGTCAGGGCTCTACACATTTGAAGTGACGGCAACATCAAAAGCAAATCCAGAAACAAAAGCCAAACACACGATAACCCTGTTTGTTAAGAGCAAGGCAACTGGTGTAACACATGGAACAGTTCTCCTCGAAACATTCACAGCCCACTGGTGCAACCCCTGCGGATTCCACCGGGAAGCCCAGTACAGACTGGCGGAGGAGTATGGCAGAAGACATGTTCTTCCGGTTGCATACCACGTGATGGATGAAGAGGATGAAACGGGAATGACAACAGACTTGAACTTCTCCCGCTTCAAAATGTATGGAGGGGCAGGAGTCCCGCTCTCTTTGATGAATGGCAAGAAGTTGAATATCTCAGGGAATGGTGACAAAACGGTCAGGTATGCACACGACAGAATCAGAGGCCGGAAATACTCAGGGACAACATTTGAATATTGGAAGCTTCGTGCGGAACTGAACGCATCACCAAAGATCAATCCATTGATTCTGCAGTTCTCAGCAACCCACGAAAACAATACGGGAACAATATTTCTGCGGATAAAAGAATCGGATCGTAACAAAGGAAGGCAGGCAAAGGTCTTCTTTCTGCTGATTGAGGATGGCATTGATTATTTTTCAAGCAACGGTGAGATTCAGCATAACCATATAGTACGGGATTTTTTGACGGAAGAATCTTTGGATGGGGCGTATACTCCAGTCATACTTGGGAGAGAGAGAATCGTGAACTTTGACTATATGCTTCCCGTCCTCCCCGATGACTACCAGATGGTGCATGAAAATCTTTCTATTGTTGCGTTTGTTCAGGATGAAAAAACGAAAAATATTTTGGGTGTGCATTGGTACGATCTTTCAGCTCCGGTGTTTTGTGAATCTGAGCTGTTCACCTCTGGTGATAAGACTCTGCATAGGGGTGTTCAGTCAACAATTAATATACATCTGAGCAACACTGGAACCTGCATCAGACCAATGACACTTGAGGTAAAAACAAGCCAGGAATACATGGAGTTTGAGCTTGAGAACACAACCCTGCTTGTTGCTCCTGGAGAGACAAAAACATCCACCATGTATCTATCTGCACGAGGTGAGATAAACGTAGCAGATGACCTGTTTATAGTTATTATCGCCACCGATAATAACGGTGACAAACTTGAATATCAGTTGGATCTTAGAGGCAAATAATATACAAACGTGTACTGATAATTACGCAGTTGTGAATATTTTATACGATATGTGTTATCCAAACTCATTTACACCCTGTTTCATGGATATAATCTGTGGGTATGATGTAATGAATCGGTTGTTTGAGCCTCAATGATGCTGTAAACGGGTTGGCATGGAATTTGCATTATATGTGTCTGGATGGTGTGTGTGGTATGTGCTGGTGGTGTTTTGTCAGGAACCGCCGGGTACGCGGTGTCGTGGTTTGTCTCACCGTCACCGCATGCGTCAGTTCCAGCGATACGTTTGGTTGAAGTTATATACACATACAGAACAGTCCAGTTAGGTGTGTGCTTTGACTCAGAGTAATGAGTCGGTTTTATATTGTTATGGTCACTGATGGTAAGAACAGCTATAGCTAGCTGTTCTGGAGTCCTCTTCCGGGCTTAAACCTATGTGAAGGAGAGCTTAAATGAGAAAATTTGTAACATTGATGGTCGCATTAGCACTTGTTATGGCGGCTCTTATTCCTGCGTTCTCAATCGCCAATGCAGACGGTGATGATGGAATCAGGGATGGTGAACCAAATACACCAGCAACCATGATTGTCAAAAGATGGCAAAAGGTCGGATACGACCGCGATGGTAACATGCTGAACCCAGGTACTCTTGACTATACCGAAGTCACGAGGATTGCATTTGATGGTACAGGCTACAGGTTCTTCCCCTGGCAAAAAGAGGGGGAGCAGATCTGGGGTAGAGCATCTGACGATTACGATTTTGAGATGTCACGCTTGTTACCAACCTCCGGAAACCATGACTGGCTTGGCAGGTTCGATGAGTCAAATTATGATTACGACTATGATAATGCTGCAAACAACTACTCCTGGTATACTGAGATTTATATGTTTGTTGAACCAAACTCTGGTGCATCTCAGCAGTCAAAGAAGTGGTATGCAGTTATTGACCGTGAGGGCAATCTTTTCTTGGATCCAGATGGAAAATTCCATCGTCCTGGTTTCCTTCGTTCCGCAGACCCAATGTATTTTGAAGCTGGTGCTTTAACATATGCAGAGGGTTCATGCCGTACAAATCCACGTGCTCTCCTCGATCCAATTCCAAACAACAATACGCAGGGACCATACAATCTCCGTTTCGGCGACAGAGGGGCATTCGATCACATCTACTTCTGGTGGAAATATGATCAGAATCGTAACCTTGTTGACCGTGTCTGGAAGGTTGGTTGGGCCGATAATAATGACTATGACCCAGTACCAGACCTCAAGTATGGAATTTGGGATTCAGAAAATCCTGATACCTGGTCTGTCATCAGTTACATTCCTTCCTACGACCCCTACACAAAAACTGACATAGCACGAGCAGACGTTGACTGGGATGCAAAGCTTGACACCATCCCATTTGTAATGTCACTCAATCCAATATGGCCAAACACCACTGAGGGAACAGAGTGCTATTATGATGCAAACGGAAATGAACGCTATGATCCTTACGAATTCACATACAGAAAAGGTCCTGGAGACCCACCCGGTTTCTTTACAACTGATGTCCAGGTTGGCGATATTAGAATCTCAAACACCAGCACCGAAAATGGTAATTTCAAAGTAAACTACAAATCCGGTACAATAGTTGGGGCAAACGATTTTGATCTCGGAAGTGTCCTTCTACCATTCCACCACATGGATCCACCAACAGGTTACCCAATCTATATCCACACCCACGGTGTCATGCCAGACGCAGAGTATAATTATGGCGAGTTCATCTATCAAAAAGGTGCCATGGCAACAGCATTTGGCAACACCTGGACGATGGTTCCTCATATCACTGGTAACACCGTTATTCTTGTGGACGATGTCAATGGTTTTGAGGTCGACGATGATATTGCAATCTATGACCCAGTAACCGGTACTTACCATATAACAAGAATTGATGCGATAAATCCTGGTGCATTCCCATTCCCAACAATCACAATTGATGACCCACTTCCAGGAAACTTTGTCGTCTTCTCAAGTGTTGTTGAGCTCCATCACACCGAAATTGGCGATATCAGACTTACCCCAGTAAACACCCGTCACAACAACAACTCACGAAGTTGGAACTGGCACGGTGCATGGTGGACTGATTCACTCATTCTCCTCGAGGTTCTTGAGGGTGGATGCCACACACCAAAATACAATATTACAGTTGAATCCGACATGTGGATGGGTGGATACCCAAGCAATGGAGAATTTGTCAGAGGTGAGATTCCTTCAGAAGCAACCGCAGCACTCCATTCACCAAACGGTGACTTGGTGGCAGCATCACAGCGTATCCAGAAAACCACAGTCCTCGACCCAACCGGTCTCCAGTTCCAGATTCCAGCAACCACATTCGAAGACATCAAACTTGAGTACAGAGAGTATATTGGTCTCGAAATATTCAAAGACGATGGAATAAACAACAACGTTGGTGAAGATCAGTTCACAGTAAACTGTGTCCGTGCAGACATCACCGATGACTACATGATGTATGACAGCACCGAAGAGTTTGTTGGAGCAGCCGATATTGAAACAGCCGCTGATTATGCATGGTCAATTGGCACAATTCCTTTCACCGATGAAAAATATGTTGACCTCAGTGGTGAGGGTGCACTTGGTGTCGGTGAACCAATGTACCGCGACCTTGACCTCTCAAACACAATTTCAGCTGGTGATGTCAGAATCACAGACATTACAGTTGAGAATGTGAACAGCAATATCATATCATACCCAGCAGGGTCCGTTGTGACCGCTGGTGATGCTGATGTAAATCACTTTGCTCCAATTGGTGCCGAACTTGTAGAAATCCCAATGGGCAACGAATTCCATGACATGAAACACGGTTGTATTCCTGCAAATGGTCTCTACGACATTGGCGAGCCAATATACTATCAGGCAGTCATGGGCGGAGCATCCGTTCTTTATACAAATGACTTTGCAGCACCAATAGGTGGCGGTCTTCCAAACGTTAACGGTTGGGATCCAGCAAACTGGTTCCGACTTGATGATATGTTTATGCCTGTCCCACCAATCAACCCACCAATGACCCCTGGTGGTTCCATTGATGATGGTAGAAATTTATTCCCAGCAGGAGCCGAAGTGGTAACAAGCTATGATGCTGGAAATACAAGAATGCAGAGCAACCAAGGAACATTACTTCTTACTGGTCCTCCTCCAACCGGTGGGGATCAGCGTTTTGAAGCATCGATCCTCTTTGAGCCGATTTTAGGGCTAGGACCTTCTCCTGTCTTCAGTGATTTTGGAATAATCTTCAGATGGAATGCACCGGACGATTATTATATTCTTCGTATAATTCCAAATGTTGATGGTACCTATGTAACCAACCTGTTCTCTGATGAGAATGGTGGCTTAACAGGGAATGGTGTCCCCGCTGTTGATCAAATAAGACTCAGAGTCGAACATTATACTGGGAATCCAAGTCTTGCCACGGGCATGTACGAGGTTAATGCTGGATATGCCGGCGGATGGGGAACCCCAGTCAACTACACAATCGACCTTGTTGGTGATGATACAACCATTCTCATCAATGGTTTTGATCTCTTTGGTCCAATGAACACCCCAACAGCAACTGGTAATCCTGGGGTTAGCCTGTTTGGATTCGGACATACTGTCGATATGAATGTTGTGAACCCAGATTTCTATCCTTCTGTTGCCTACATTGATAACGTAAATCTCTACGACACAGCAATTGGTGGATCACTTGACACCGTCCGTCTCTCAGACGTTTGGGTCAACGGAACATTCTATCCAGCAGGAACAAAGGTTGTCGCTGGAGATTTCTATAGAATTAAAAACCCAGTTTATGGTGTAACAACTGGAAAAAATACTTGTGAGCGTTATCTCGACATTGATGTTCTCCCAGGAGACATCGGACTTAGATACGAGATTGACGGACTTTCACCAGACGATGACGATTTCAAATCACTCAAGATTGAGAAAACATCACATGTCAAAGTTTATCTTGACCACGAACTTGAAGGCGTATACGCAGTCGGCAAAGTTATCGGCGACAAGAGAAACAGATTGTTCTACAGACCAGACTCCTTCTATGTGAACACAATCCCAGCCAACCAGCAGGTGATCTACAGTTCACCAGCAGAAGCAGAACAGAACTTCTTCCATCCACATCGCTCAATCCAAGGCGACCAGGTCTACATAACCCTTCGCGAAACCGATGCAAACGTATCCCCATACTTCCACCCAACAATTCTAAATGAATATCTTGATGAGATCATCGACACAACTGCAATTCTCGACGCAAAGAACCCAGTTTATGAATTTGAGTTCACACCATACAGAGGAACCATTGTTGATGACATCGGTCAAGAACTTCCATTCTTGCTTCGTGCATACATGGATGATGGTGGAATTGCATCAGCTCCACAAGACAGCAGATTCACATACTCATTCATGCCAGATATAAATGTTGCTGAAAGAACAATTTTAGCTACAGATCCTGTGTATTATGACAATAATTATGTAGACCCATGGCATATGGAACGCAAATGGGAAATCGATGAAGCATACGCAAACTTCCACAACCAGGCATACTCCCGTGCGGCTAGAATTGTCTTCAGCCCGTATGAAGCAGAGTTCATGGCTGAATGCGGACTTGGTGATAAGTATGACTGTTTTGGAATGATTAAACTTCATGTTGACCCAGAAGGTATTGAAATTATTCCGGCATCACCTTGTGTTGACCCACTCTCCTACAGATATCCAAACATCAGCTTGAAACTCAACGCATACGATAACCCAGACGATATCAATGACCCTGCTGGCTACCCAATGGCAGTCACACTGACAGATCAGCATGGCGACGATCAGTATGCATTTGCAACATACAACGTGAATGGTGCAGGAATCAGATACATCTGTACAATGAAATATTGGAACCTGAGTCACACAGTTGACCAGGATGCATATTTCATCGTCCAGGTAAATGATGATGGATCATGGATGGGTTGGAGCTGGTCAGAACCAGTTGCTACACTCCGTGGTGTCATTGACTCATTAGATGCTATCACACCGTTGCCTCAGCATTATTATCCATACCTTCAAAAATGGAACAATCGAGGAAATAGTGTTCATGACGTAGGCGACAATGATTGTTCAGTCGGAATGGGTGTCGTTGATCTCTGTGGTTCTGGATGGCCTCCACTTGGTGATATCTCACTTTTCGATACTTATGGTTATGATGAAAGAAATAATATATCCTTCTGTGACCCAACATGGGGGACTGCACCATACTATGGAACAGTATTCCACTATGGCGTAAGAACACTCATCAGTCCAAAAACTGAAACCGAAGAGGGTGGATCGATCGCTGTTGTCTGCCAACCAATGAACAACGAAGAAGACTTGCACGTCCGTGTTCACACCAGTCATGTTATTGTAGACTATAACAGTACGATGGAAAAACATGGTAGCGGAGCCTCATTCTTTGGTACAGATCGTGCCGGTATCTTCCAGGCAAGTCCTGGCACTGCAAGTGCCAGTCTTAGATACAATCCAAGCGTCTCGCTTAATCATAATACAAACCCGCCAGGAATCAGAAATCTCCACCTGATGGAAACAGTCGATTATTGTGATGTTATCACTCTCAAGGTTCTTCCTCCAGATACCGAACTGAATTTCAACAATATGTATATCGTTGACCATGCACTCCAGTACAGTGATGTGGAATACGCTGGTCCAGCTACTCCACCAAATGGTGATGCTTTGATTGCACTTGAAACACCAGAGAGATGGATCAGACCAGACTACAATCCACTCTGTGTTCTAAGACCACTCTCACATGACATAAACACAGACGTAAGATGTTACCCAGGCGGACAGACCCATCTCATGAGAGTTGAAAATTCACTCAAAGGAAATGGATTCAATGCAACACCAGCCCTTTGGAGAAGAAAATACAACAAACTTGGAACAGAGTTCTTCGGTCTCACTGATTATGGACTCTACTTCGAGCTGACACGTGAAGAGTATGGTATTTGGGGAATCCCAACAACGTTTGTAGACGGCTTGATCAAACGTATTGAAATCAAGGGACCATTCATGACCCCACTCGATCTTGATCCAGCATTTGATGCAATCAAATACAGATCAGGAACAGCTGCCGGCTCAATGCTTGGTTACACATACAAAGGACTCAGATATGTCCCAATCAAATATGATTATTCAGGCTCAATCATTGTAGATAAGCTCAATTATATCACATATGAACTTGGTCCGGGCAACTTCTCCGGAGTTACAAGCCCAGCTTGCACAATCCCCGGTGATGTAATCAACTTCTCACACACAAATGCATATCTAAATATTGGTAAAGAACTCGACTATCGTTATGTTAACAGACCACAGATTAGTGGTATTGCAAGCTCACACAGAACCATGGTATTTGATGAAATCATACCAATCGGTCCAGGAAGAATTGACATCACTGTTTGGTTGGAAAATGGAGTCAAAAAGGTATTCCAGGATTGTTGTGTTGAGCCTCCAGCAGACGGAATAGATGTTGCCGGAATCAAGATTGATGGAATGCCACATTTCATCACCGTTGATGAGACAAACAGGCTTGAACTCAAACTCACCGAAGGTTACGGAATTGAATCAGTTGGTCCACCACCAGAGTTTGGCAAAGGAATCCAGGATTATAAAGAATGTAATGACGCACTTGTCTTTGTGTGGCAGGACAGAGGAATCTATGATCCAATTGAAAGACTCTATGACTATGCTGGTGATGGGTATTGCTCAATGGCTCCACAGTCAACCGACATAACTGAAATTTATTCCCCATACACAGAAGATGACGACCTTAACTCCGATGGAAAAATCAGCTTTGATAACTATGAAACTGAAATTATCGGAACATATGATATCAACACAAACACCTGGACAAATGGTCTGATTGATGGAAGAACATTCCACAGACAAAATGGTGAGTACAAGTTTGACGTATTCACAAACACCGTTGGTATCGACTTTGGCTCCTATGGCACTGATGCCGAACCAGACCATGTTATTGCTCCAGATGAAACACTTGATGTTACAGTAACTGCTTACAAATATGGTGACGACAGCAACGATCGTTCCTTCAGACCTTTCTGGGGTGGACGTGACACAGTAGGTGGCGAGAGTGCATTCAGTCATGAAGTGTATCTTGCAGGTAGAGTATCTGCGTTTGTTGAAGCAAGAGAAGACCTCACAGTAACAGTGACACCAGAACCACTGACAGCGGGTTGTACACCAGAACTCCTTGACCCAACTGCACCACTGTCATTTGAAGTCAAGTGGGATAATGGCGAGCCACTCAACCTCAGAATGGGCGTGCCAGATCCACGTGGTGGAGACGAAGTCAAACAGAATGTTGCATGGATGCACCTGATCAAAGACCCACATCCAGACGATCAGTATTATTATCCAGACGATCTTCTTCCACAGTACTACTGGTTGAGAACCGACCTTCACAACTACGACTTCTCACCGATTGCAAACCAGGTAATGTA
>CBDUSO010000046.1:0-13898 GCA_965370295.1 uncultured bacterium | reverse complement strand
GCTCTATCAAACCCACTATGAAAACCAACAACCCCCCAACCCCCCTTCAAAAGGGCTAAAACCTTCAAAAGAAATTAGCAAGTGGGATATATTCTACTACATCTATGCAATGCTCCACCATTCCAACTACCGTGAGGACTTCAAAGAAAACTTGAAACGTTCCTTACCAAGAATTCCTTTTGCAAAAGACTTTTGGAGATTTGCAGGAATTGGAAAAAAGCTGGCAGATATTCATCTTGGTTATGAAACAGCAGAAATATATGACTTGGATGAAATTGTAGACAACAAAGAATTTCCAAACATCGGTTACACAGTTGAAAAAATGAAGCTGAAAAAAGATGAGGGGATACTTGTTTACAACAACGCAATCACACTCTCTGGAATTCCAAAAGAAGTTTTTGACTACAAACTAGGCAACCGCTCAGCACTTGAATGGATAATAGACCAGTACAGAGTAAAGACAGATAAGAGATCAGGAATAACACAAGACCCAAATAACTTTGATGGTGATGAGAAGTATATCTTTGAACTTGTTGGGAAAATTGTTACTGTCTCGCTTGAAACTGTGAAGCTAGTTTCAAAACTCTCAAAACTTCCCTACAAATAAAAAAACTTCTGACTAACCAACAAGCAATCTTTTCACTGCATCAACTTGCTCTCTTCTGGCAAATATGGTTGCAATATCACCCTTGAGCAGAACAAAACTTCCAAGCGGAATGTGTGCACTCCCTGCTCTTCTTACCAGAGCCAGAATTGCACCACTTGGAAGATTTATTTCTCTGAGCATTTTATCAAAAATCTCTGGATTTTTGATGGTTACCTGGTCGGCAACCACATCACAATCACCCTCGCCAAGGATGCAGAGTGCCGAGCTATGGTGAATCAATGACTCAATAGTTTGTGCAGAAGAGATGGTTGGACTCATGGTTTTTATGCCAAGATCTTCGAAGGCTTCCATTCGTTCTGGTCTTGAGATCATGCAGACAATATCTTCGATGCGGAATTTTGATCTTGCAATCTGTGCAATCATGAGATTTTTTGAGTCAGATGATGTCACAACAATCAGATATTTTGTTTCTTTGGCATCTGCATTCATTAAATCATCCTCAGATGTTGCATCACCCAAAATAGCTTCATAGCCATGTTTCGTTGCCTGCTCGACCTTGATAGGATCAATATCAATCAAGATGACGCTATCACCACGTTTTTCAAGGATACCCGCAAGCTCAATACCAATTGCATTTGCACCAACTATTAAAACTTTCACTGGAACTACCTCCAACCATCTGGCAAGTGGTTTTGCCAGGAATGAAACAAATGTGACGCTGACTATGATAACAATGAAAACGAGGGCTTTGATAATCGAACCATCAGGATTATTTGTGCCAAGCTCCACTGCAACAAGCGATGCAACGGATGCCGCAACGATTCCTCTTGGACCAGTTAACGCAACATATATTTTTTCTTTGTTGCTGATTACAACTCTAAGTGTCGATAAAAACACCATCAAAGGTCTGACGACAAGAATTACACCAAGTGCAAAAGCGGCTCCAAGCCAACCAATTTCTGTGAAAGTCGCTGGGTTAATTGTTGCCGCAAGCACCACAAATACCATTGAGATTGCAAGTGTTACAATCTCACCCTTAAATTCCAGGCAGGCACTTCTCTCTTTATAAACCATGTTACCCATCACAAATCCAGCAACAGCCGCACTTATGATTCCACTCTCGGGAGATATTGACTCAGGAACAGCAAACGCAATGAGGGCTGCCGCAAATGTGATTGCAACAGCTGGTCCAGTTTCTTTTAGCTTTGCCAACTTGATTACGTTCACAGCCAGCCAGCCAATCACAAAACCAACAACAGAGCCAATAAACAGTCTTCCAATCAGCTGGGAAATAATTTCGGAAGTTGAACCATGGACTAAAATAAATTCCAGAACAAGAATTGAAATTACCGCACCAACAACATCAACAAGGATTCCCTCAGCGGAAAGAATCTTTTTGATGGATGGCCAAACATCCACACGTTTGAAGAGCGGTGTGATGACGGTTGGTCCAGTTACTGAAAGAATCGCACCAATCAAAATCGAAGGCAACCACTCAAGCCCAAAGAGGAAATGTGCAAGAACCGCAATAAGCACAATAGTTATTGGCACTCCAAATAAGATGAGATTCACAACCGACCTGCTTGTCGAACGCAGTTTTTTGATATTGAGAGCCATTGCCCCTTCAAAAATTATCAAACCAACAATTGGACCAATGATCATCGAGGCAATACTGTTCAGCTCAGATTCAGTGATCAAATTCAGTGCTGATGAACCAAACAAAAGACCTGCAAAAATACCAATAACCAGATAAAAAAGAATCGACGGCAACTTTAATTTTGAAGAAGCAAGAATACCAATTGCACCGAGTGCAAATGCTATAGGGATTATTAGCATCGTAGGATTCATAGAATAATAATAGCTTTGAAAACTACAAATGAAAGGGGTATTTTTGACATTTCGTTATATTTATGATACCATGGATGTGTGCAACCCTCAAATATAAAAGAGAAATCTGAAAAAATAACATTGGTTTCAAGCATGTTGCCAACACTTTTTGCAATCTCAACAGCTATGTATGCCGGCTGGATAATTATCTACTCTTTGATTTCAACTATCATCGTGAATATCCTGCACTTTGAAGGTATTTCAATCTGGATGACCCAGCTGACCACGCGACCTCTGCTTGTCGAACATCCAGCCGTTTTGTTCAACCTCGGGATAACCCTCCCAAAAATAAGCCTGAACATTATTTTTATTCTTGTTGGTTGGAGTTGCTTGGTTATTCTCATTTCTCTGCTTGAATCTGGTCTATATTCATATTCACTAAATATTTCCAAAAGAGCTCAAACAACATTAATAGAGAGTATGAAAAAAAATTGGAAAAGAATGTTATTATTCGCAATACTTTTCACACCAATCTGGATTCTTGCTGGATTACTTGGATTCCTGGCTGATTTGATTCTACTAAAAACTTCCCTTCACCAATTGATAATCGATTTGATTAGGTTTATTTTCATCTCAGCACCACTTGTGATACTGATTCCCGCAAGATTCTATTTTCTAAATGATGATAAATTCATCGAATCTATTCTAAAATCTTTTGAGAACATCAAGCATTACTTACCCGAAACCGTGCTGATAATAATCCCAACTGGATGTGTATATTTAAGCATTATCTGGCTCATCACCTCAAAATCCGATACCCTTCATTTGCTAGTCTCTCATGCACCATTTATTTTCACACTTGGAATAATAAGCTGGTTTTTCTGGTCACTATCCATTTTCCTGACAAGCCGTAAATTCATAAAACTCAAACATAACAAAACACTACAACAAGGAGGTCAATATGACTAATTTCTGGAATAGAACAATTCATCGAATGATACCAAGGCACGGAGCTGGACTGTTTGGAGTGGGTTCGGCATTTTCTGCTTCACTTTATCTCTCAGTCCTGGTTGCTGAGATAATATCAATATCATTTGTAGACGGAGGAATTACCGACGCAATCATTAGGGTTGTTTACCAACCCTCATATGAGAGCATGATCACAATTGGTATCTTTGCGTTTATTTGGATATTTCTTGGGGCAATTGCATTTGCCGGAGGTTGCAGATACCTCATTGGTTGTGTTGACCCGAAACATATCGCCCAACGAACATTTTTTAATGGAATAAGATTCTATTGGAAAAAGATGCTGGTATACACTATCTTCCTTGTGATTGGTGGAATTTCTTCACTCGTCCTCCTCTGGTTCTTGTTTAATCTTGGAACAAATTCAGTCACTGCCCTGAATCTTATTTACATCATTGTTTCTATAGCTTTCTATACAATTCTGACAACAATGTTCTGGTCAAAACTCTCCTACATACCATATTTCTTGATTTCCGGCGAGAGTCTGTATTCATCAATTTCAAAATCCTGGCTTGCAACAAAAAAACGTATCTGGTCGATCTGGATTCTGAGGGTTTGCATGGTTATCTTCATCACAGTACCCGTTGTCATCAAATATCTTTGGAGTCCATCGTCACAAATTCCATCACTAGCTGTTTGGCCATTTGTCGCACTGATTGTCTTTGGATATGTTGAACTCATTGTTGTAAGGGGATATCAGGAATGGCAGGAAAAAAAGAAACTTCCTGTGGTTACAAACAAGTTTGCCGACAAAGATGTAAAGGAATTAGACGCATACAACAACCATAACGGACCAAACAGCATGGAGTTCTAGGATTTAGAAAATATCAAAATAATCGTTGCTTCCTTGTGAAAGCAACTCATATTGATAAAATAGCCTGTATAGATGAAGAAGTTGATGACGATCCTGTTTTGCGTCCTTATTCTCACACTTTCGTGCGGGAATGGTGTTGGCTGGAGCAGGGTCGAGTTTGACTTCTTTTCTCTGATTTTGCCTCCCAAGATGGAGCTGGTCGCTCAAAATGATTGGATGGCTAGATTCCAAGGAGAGGGTGAAAATATAGAGATCGCATGGTCTTTTGACCAATTCTCTCGGAAGAACACTCCTGCAAGAGAATCATCAAAGACAAAACCTGGTGACGAAATTATTGAATCCACAAAGGCAAAATTTGGCGACAGATACATCTGGTGGAACAAAACCAGAAACAAGGATGTTATAACAATTAGAATGACAGTTCCTCTCGATAGCGGTGTGGTCAGACTCAGAGGAACTTCGACAGCGGAAAACACAGCAAATATTGAAAAATCCATTAGGAGCGTGGTGATAGATAATGAGAACTATTTCATTGATTCTGATAGTTAGTCTTCTACTTCCAATTGGTTGCGGGGGTGGTGGAATTGAAATGATCAAATATGAAGGACCATTCTACTCGCTGGAAATGAGTTCAACTTGGCATATATTTGATTTTGGTGGTGATGATCTGAAGCTTCAAGGATTCTACCGAAATGCAACATTTAGCAAACGCCCAATGAATCTCAAGAGTCCAGCTGATGTAAATGAGATGGAATATGCCCTGACATGTGCAAGCATTTTTGACTCCTCAATGAAGCTTGGGGATTTCAGCTCTCTATCAGTTCCTGCAAATGTTCTCGGAGTAAAGATAACAAATCGTGAAAAGATTGTTGTAGATGGTGTTGATGTTAGATGGCTTGAGAGCGAGGTTGAGTTCGATGGAAAAATGAACAGCTCAATTCTGGTTGATATTCCTCTAAACAACGGTTACATTCAAATTGATTTTTTTGGACCAAAAGATGATGTAGATTTACAAAGAGAAGCACGAGAGATAATCAGATCGCTTGAGATAAGTAGTCCCGAATATTTTTTCGAAAATAATCAGGATGAACCTTGGAGAGAAGGAAAATAATATGAGTACAATTGTTGCATATCCAACAACTGATAACATCCAAATCGGTTTTTTTGAGGGTAGTATAAAAAATATTCAGTACATGAGTCTGGATTATCCATCAACTGCAAACGAAATTGAATCACTCACCAGAGAGATTGTCGAAACCATCAAAACTCCCAGCTTTGATCTTGGAGTTGCCTGCTACGGAATGATAGAAAAAACTTCGAATCCAATAATCGAACTCAATGAAAATATTGTTCAGTCTCTCAAAAACAACAGCTACGGAAATAACAAAACCAACATGGCTGGCATCTTCATAAATTCGCTAAAACCAAAAAAAGCGTTGCTTGCCTACCCTCTGACTTTTGACTGCCTTTCACCAACATTTCAACTGTCCGGCATTCCTCAAATTGAAAGAAGAATGGTGGCTCATTCACTCGACCACCTGATGGCAGGAGAAGGGAAAAAAGTAGTTTCTGTTTATCTCTCTGAGGATGAGATTTCAGTTTGTGCACAAGACAACGGGAAAATAATCGACATCACAAACTCATATGACGGAGAAGGTCCAATCACCCCAACAAGGTCAGGTTTTTTCCAGCAGAGATGTCCATACAAAATGGCATTCTCAGGGGAAATTCAAATGGATGAACTTATTCAAAAGATACGCGTGAATGGCGGATTACTTGCTCACCTCAGAACTTCAAATCTTGATGAAGTTTTTGAAAGAATTGACTCTGGTGATGGGAAAGCAAAGCTGGTTTACTCCGCGATGCTTTATACGATCCACAAAGAAATTGGCAGAAAAGCAACCACTCTCTGTGGTGATTTTAAAGAGATTTCACTAACCGGTCCTTTATCCTCAAACACAAGATTTGTTTCAGATTTGCGTAACGAAATAAAACTCACAGACCAGGTTGTCCTTAGAAATCATTCCTGCCCTGTTGCGTACCTAAACAATGCGGGACTTTTGAAATAATGGGCAACCCAAGAATAACCATCTTTGCAGGCCCCGTTGGTGCCGGCAAAACTGAAATATCCATCAACTACGCTCTGAAACTCTTGCAGGAAAAAACCTCTGTTGCACTTCTTGATTACGACATAGTCAAGCCCTACATCCGTGTGAGAGACAGTGCTGACGTTCTAAAAAAACACGGACTCAATGTTCTCATGCCTGAGGGGGGACTTGCATTTGCCGACATGCCAATTGTCCCACCAAGAATCTATCAGTGGATTGCCGATTCCTCACGCCACCTTGTAGTAGACGTTGGTGGAGACAAGCAAGGTTCAACCGCCCTTGGTCAAATCATGCCCCGACTAAAACCTGACGAATATGAATTCTGCCTTGTGATAAACCCATACAGACCATTCACAAGCACCATCAAAGGAATCAAGCAGTTGGCAGGTGAAGTATCCTTTGGTGCTCACACCAGGTTCACATCAATTGTTGGAAACCCACACATAAAATCCATGACAACATTTGAAGATTTCAAGAGTGGTCTGGAAATAATAAAACAGGCATCTGTTGAGATGAATCTCCCAATAAAATTCGTTGCCATCTCAGAAAAGTTTTACCCCCAAGCCAAAGCAGACAGTGTCTCCGAACCAATCCTTCCTCTCCAACTCTTCGTGAAATACCCGTGGGAAAGCAGGAAAGACAAAATTAGCTGGATATATAAGGGCTGATGACAACCAGCGACTCAAGCGATAACAAAGACAGGGTTCCACACGGTCAAACTCTTGTTTCGGGGTTGCCGGTGTTGCACTACGGTAGCACATGGAATGTTGACAAAGCCAACTGGACACTCAAGTTGTTTGGGCTTACCGAAAATGAAGTTGAATTATCGTTTGAAGATTTCTTGAAACTGGGAGAGTCAAAACTCCACTGCGATATTCACTGCGTCACAGGTTGGTCAAGACTGGATGCTCCGTGGGAGGGAGTTAGAACTACCCGCCTCAAGGAGGTAATAAATATTCTTCCTTCCGCCAGGTTTGTTCTCGTTCATGCTTTGGGAAACTTCACCACAAACCTTCCGATTGACGAATTTTTTGATGACGATGCCATGCTTGCAACAAGGTTCGAGGGAGAGCCCATCACACCTGAACATGGTGCCCCCGTAAGACTGGTTGTTCCAAAGCTCTATTTCTGGAAGAGTGCAAAATGGGTCACTGGAGTTGAATTCATGGTAGAAGACAAAATGGGATTTTGGGAAAACTACGGGTATCACAACCACGGCGACCCCTGGAAAGAGGAGAGACTCGGTTATTAATCGGTTTTTTCTAAATTAGTGTTTCTTTTTCATCGATGTGTTATCTGACAATCGATAAAACTATCATCCAAAACCAATCAACTATAAACCATAGTGTCGGCTGTTTGACAGATTTTCATTTCTGGTTATACTCCCACCAACAAGATAGGAGTTTCAAGATAGAACAGAAATATGGTGATTACGACAGAAGTAAATTCACTTCATATTCACCAAAGCAGATAGTCTCTATTTTGGGCGTTTGTGCATTGTGATTCTGCTCTTCATTGCAACAACCAGTGCTGTTTTGTAGTGAAGTGCAAAATCGCTCGCTCCCAGTTTTTTCATGTCTTCGATGTGAAAATCGCTGAGCGTCATGTAGCCCTCAAGCTCAGAACCACATTCTTTCACCAGCTCATCTCTGGTTTCAAGCGGCAGCACAATCTCTGATGAAAAACCACCATCCCACTGTCCATCACAGAACTTGACAATGTACATGAACTTGTCCACGTTCTCAACCTCACCTGCCAGAAGTTGTTTTGCAATCTCCTCAAGTGTCATCTCTCTGTCCCCCTTTCGACCATACCAATTATGATACTACTCCTGTCAATGGTTTGCAAATTCCCACTTAGCTTTTTTACAGCAAACTCTTTTCTGAATCATCCGCCTTTTGTTGTCTCACAGCATTTTTATACAGATCGAATGAAACAGCAACTGGATACTCAGGACGTTTACCATCAAATATTTCTTCTATTGTGAGTATCTGAATTCTTGGAAACCTTCTGTCAGGATAAAGGGGTGAGACATAAAAACCTTCTTTTGACGCTTCTTTTATCATGGGTTTTGTTGGTTTTTGTAAGGTAATCAGAACTCCTATTACAGCTCCTTCGTCCTTCATTGCACCCTTGAGTTGCTGGACATAGCTGAACTGCACCTTGCCACTTTTGACTTGAAACACGATTTTCTTGTGAGGTTTTCTGGGCTCATCTTTGAACATTTTGATGCCATCAATTCCCTTGTCAGCCCCCATCTTTTTATCCCCCGCATAATCTGCATCCACAGCGTCCAAAGCCCACCACTCAAATTGGAAACGACCCTTCTTGGAATCAGTTGCAAGATGTTCTGCACTCTTCAAATCTTGTGGGATTCCCTCAATATTGAATTCTGATAACTCCTTGCCGAATGTATCTTTCAGACGTTTTCTGATTAATTTGATGGCAAGGTATGTAATGTCAATTCCAATCCATTTGCGGTGTAATTTTTCTGCGGCAACTACTGCTGTTCCACAACCACAGAAGGGGTCGAGAACGACATCACCTTCGTTTGAGCTGGCTTTGATTATACGTTCAAGTAGCTTTTCAGGTTTTTGGGTGGGGTATCCAAGACGTTCTTTGGCATGAGCTGATAAAGGGGGGATATCAGTGATAATTGTTTGAATTGCAATACCTTTCATCTCATCAAAGTACCGTTTATATCTAGGCACTTTTCCGTTTTTTGGAAACACAATTCTTCCTATCTGATACAATTCTTCTAGATGTTGAACAGTATATTTCCAGTGGTTGTTGCGAGTATTAGGATCAACGCCTCTCCATGGCTTTCCTGATTCACCATGCCTAATACCGCTTGCCATCAAATCACTTAATGTGTATTTTCTACCGCTACCTTCCTCAACGTGTCGGTAAAATTTCTTCACATATTCGTCATCATATGGCATGTATTGCGTGTTCCAACAATAGCTTTCCGTTTTTGTATACACGTATAGTGTGTCATGTATTTTATTCCACTTTTTCGAATCACTCCTAGCACTTGTTCTTTTCCAGATTATCTCGTTTCTATAATTCTTAGCCCCAAACACAGCATCCATAACCAACTTCAAATAATGGCTGGCAGTTGGATCGCAATGAAGATATATAGAGCCAGTATCTTTCAACACACGCTTCATCTCAATCAATCTGATTGCCATCATGGTGAGATAGGCCATCAGGTTGTTTTCTCCCAGAAACTTCCTCATAGCCATCATTTTATCTACCAGGTCAGAGCTTCTGCAAGTTTCAATCAGTTCATCAAACGCAAGTTCTGCCTCGTTTCCCTCCCAGCTCCAGGTGTCCTCAAAAGCCTTGTGTTGAGCCTCAGAATGGATTCCAGATTTCTCCTTGAACAACATGTTGTATGATGCGTTGCTGTTGAACGGTGGATCAAGGTATATCAAATCCACACATTCATCTGGCAATTTTCTGAGAACATCCAAGTTATCGCCGAACCACAGTGTGTTCTTTTCAGTCATTGTTTTCTCCAATTTTCTTTGTGGATACATATAATCATGAAATATTATTCCCTACCAGCAATCCATCTTCTGATTTTTGTCCAGGGGAGGTCTGACTTTGGGTCGATTGGGTCAACCAGGATTGCTCTCATTCCTGCTCGCTTTGCTCCCTTTATATCGGTGGAAGGTTGGTCTCCAATCATCACACATTCAGCAAGATTTACGCCCAACCTGTCTGCCCCCTTTATGTAGTTACGGGGTGAAGGTTTCCAGGCATAAACGGGAACAAGGCAAGGAATTCCAAGAATTTTACAGGCTCTTTTTATTCTCCAGGGAAATCCATTTGAAAGAACTGTTAGTTTGAAGCCTTCTTTTTTTGCAATATTTATCCACTCGATAGTAGAGGGTGAGAAGTCGTCTTTACCGCGGGATGCGATGGTGTTGTCGATATCCAGCAAAATTCCCCTCACTCCCCAGCTTTTCAAAAGCTCAAGCGGAATGTCAGAAACTTTGTGAAAATGTTTGTCAGCTTTAAACACATTCATATGAAAACCAGCAACTTTCTTTGAGCTTGTCAAGCATATATACCAAATCATTTTTTTGTTTATCCATACAGTGAATATTCAACTGACCAAAATTTCCATCCATTTCCATTCTGTCAATCGTGCAAAGATTGTCAGAAGAATCCAAAATAAACTGGACAAACCAGATTTCACTTCGGTGAATATAAAGGGAGAAGGTTACCAGATTAATTTTCGACCATCCTCTAACATCTCAATTTTTATCCATTTTGCATCATCAGGAACAAGATTTGGGAACTTGTTTGGCCACTCAATTATTTTTATTCCATCCATTTCAATGTAATCCCAATACCCAATCTTCTCAACCTCCCGGCTGGCGTCAATCCTGTACCAGTCAAAATGAAAAAGTGGGAATTTTCCACTTTCATATTCCCGGAGCAGAACAAAACTTGGTGATATTATAATTTCAGAAATCCCAATTGCTTCTGCGATTCCCTTAACAAACGTGGTTTTTCCAGCACCAAGCGGTCCCTGCAGGGCGATTATTTCATTCCCAGTAAGTCCTTCCCCAAACCATCTTCCGAGGGAGATTAGCTCTTCTTGACTCGAAACTGTCGATTCCATGTTGCAAATAATTTACACACAAAACAGAGAAAATGCAAGCAATGGGTTGTGTAATTCTGTTAATCAGCTATTATTGTACCATGTCAAGGAGGCTTGAAATGAAGAAATTAATCGTCTTGTTGGTCGCTATTTGCCTGATTATACCAGCATTTGTGAGTGCTGATGAGGTTCTGATTGGTGTGATGGATTTTGATTTAGAGAATGAAATTACAGCAGAAACTGACCTTCTTGGATACCTTCTTGAAAAAGGTGGAACAAACAGAGAAGAATCCCATATCACTAGAGATACAATCGATAATATTGTAGCACGTTCCGCTGGTAACATGGTTTCACCACACTTTGTTGAGTGTTGGGAAGACCCATATTATTTGCCAAGATGGACAAAACGTGTTACAGGAAGTCTGAGAAAATCAGCAGGAAAAAGTAATGCAATGTTCAATTATTTTTTGAGTTCTCAAATTAGGACTGGATACCTTACAATTTGGCATCCAAGATATATGCCAACTATGGATGTTGATGAGGAAAAACCGCTGGAGAAGGCTCTTGAAGAGATTTATACGGATGAATGGAAGAATGATTTTACCGAAACATTTCGAGTTGATATGCAGATTGGTAATCAGAATTTCAAAACAAGTGAAGGGGAGAGGATAGTTGAGGTAGCACCAATTATTGTAAAGGGTTCTACTTACGTCGAACTAAGGGGATTTGCAGAAGTTTTTGGTGCCGATGTCAGTTGGGATACTGCTACTCGAGTTGCAACAATCACTTTCGAATACATGACAATTGATTTATCTGGTGACGAAGGTTGGGCAAAAGTTGATGGCGTGAAAGTGCCAATGACCTCACCACTGCTCACAGTTAATGGTAGACTGATGCTGCCTGTCAGATTTGTTTCAGATCAAATTGGATTTATTGTAGAATACGAAGCCTCAGCAAAAACCATCACAATTATTCAAGGGGTTGGGAAATTACAGCGTAATAAACAAATGGAAATAAACCTTGAAGCTGTCCAGTCAATCGACAACCTGAAGGTTCGAAACCTCCTCGCACGTTACCTTCTCCACATGAAAAGAACTGGAAAATACAGAGACTTTGCACTCAGAAAACTTCCAAAAGACAGATACCAGGACATGGCAAATATTGGAAGATACTTGCATCTCTCCTCAAAAGATTACGACGATGAAGAGTTTGTCAAACATCTCGAAGAAACCCTTCCAGATGACGAGACTGAACTCATGTGGGACATGGCACATGACTTTGATTACAACAACATTTATTACGCCACAACCCCACTCATCACAATGACCGACGAGTTGAAAAGATTTTTTGCAGACCCAAGAGAGGATTCCACCGAAAAAGATGAGGATGGAAAAGCAATTCCCGGTGAAGAAATCGACTTGAGTCAGTATGACATTGAACTCACCCTGCCATTTGGAAAATTTGCCTTTAACGGGAAATCTGAAGACAACAAATGGGAGTCAGAGGATTATTATTCAATAATCGATTTAGCCGGGGATGATACTTATTTTGGCCCAGCCGCATCAACTGCAAATATTGACCGTCCTGTTTCAACCGTGATTGATTGGGATGGAGACGATTATTATTTCTCGGAGAAATCCACTCCCTGCTCACAGGGCTTTGGGATGATGGGTGTTGGAATCCTGATTGACCATGCTGGAAATGACGAATACAAAGCCTACGACAACGCTCAAGGTGGAAGTTTCTTTGGTGTCGGCATCCTTCTTGACGAAGGTGGGGACGATGTTTTTTACGGTCGAAATGTTGTTCAGGGGGCTGGACAATTTGGTGTTGGCAACCTGATAAACTTTGGCGGTGATGACCTTTATTATTGCCTTGGAACTAGCCAGGCATTTGGTTTTGTTGGTGGCTTTGGAATGCTCGTTGATTCTGAAGGCGATGACACATATCTTGGTGAAACCGGACACACAGGTGAAGGTTGGAGCAGAACCGGCAGAGATGGTGACGGCTGGGGGTTGCAAACTGCCGCAACAGGTGGACACGACAACAGCCGTAACTACACTTTTGTCCAAGGTGCTGGATGGGGCAGGCGTGCCGATATGGGTGATGGTCATGGAATGGGTGGAGGAACTGGTATTCTCCTCGACTGCAAGGGCAATGATTTTTATGAATGCGGTGTTTATGGACAGGCAACCGGATACTGGTTTGGCACTGGCATCTTAAATGACATCGAAGGCGATGATACCTATCGTGGAAGTTTCTTTGTACAATCTGGCACTGCACACATGGGACTCACTGAACTTCTTGACGAAGCTGGAAACGACACATACCAGGTTTTCAAAGCAATCTCAAATGGTGGAGCCCACGACTTTTCAAACTCCTGGTTCATCGACAAAGCAGGTGATGACAGATATTTAATGTATGACACCTTTGACGAACTCGATGAAGATGGTGAACCCACAAGTGAAACCTACAAGTATGCAGGCGGTGAATTGAATGGTGGAGCAATCACCAACTCGCACGCCATCCATATCGATTATGGTGGTGATGATTATTACGAACTCTACACCGCAAGGTCGCTCGGATACTGCCTCCAGAGAACGGGACCAGCAGGAGACAGCTACCGTCACTGGGAATGGAATGTTGGCATATACATCAACCGCGGTGGAGCAGATACTTACAAACGCATCTGGGAAAGAGAAACAAAGGTGAGCGAAGATTGGCCAGAAGCTTCAAATAATTCCTGCTGGAAACAGGTAACACAACCTGGAAATCTTGATCTTTCGGTGGGCTTTGGGCTGGATGTGGAGGAAGGGATTGTGCCTGAGGTTGAGTGGTAGAAATTACGGACAACTAGAATGTAGATGTCAGCCATGGCTGACATCTACGGAGATAAGATCA
>CBDUSO010000045.1:0-14812 GCA_965370295.1 uncultured bacterium | reverse complement strand
TCAAATGGTTTGGTGATACGAAGATTGTTGAACTTAGGTTTGATGATCCTGAGTGCGATGAGTGTGATTGGGTTACTGGTGAGATAATAAATACTATTTATAATTCAGGAGTACCAACCACTGTAACAGCCACAGTCGTTCCCCACTGGGAGATTGAATTCATGGCTTGTGATGGAACACTTCACCTTCTCTATTCCCACGAAGACATGGTCGACCCAAACGGTGTCAATCCACTCTCTGAATATCGAGGATGTGCGGAGATATGTATCTTTGATGGAGTTGTGGTGAAGTGGAAGTCTAGGGCTGACTTGGATCCGTGTTGCCCGAATCGAATACCTGTAATACCAATTTGCAGGAAAATCAAAGGTGAGATAATGTACACCATTGCTCATCCTGATACCAGCAACTGGGAAATAAAGTTCAAAAAATGTGATGACACCTACCTCACACTCTGGGCCGATTCAGACATCTGGAGTGGACGCTATCCAATCTCGCAGTACAAAGGCTGTGCAGAGGTTTGCATCAACGATGGAGTGATTATCTCCTGGACTGCATATCCAGATATGGATGATTGCTGTGAAGAAACCGAAGAAACCTGCATCTGTATCGAGATTCTCAGAATCAACTGTGATTCCAACCCGCCCTTCCTTCTTGCAAAGATTGATGGTGGCGACAAGGTTGTAAGGATTCCATTCGATGCTAAAACCTGCAAAGCAATGAAAGCCGCAAAAGCGGAGGGTACCTGTTGGGAAGTCTGCGGTGAAATCAAATATCTCGACACTGGAGAGATGACTATTGAACCGACCAGTTTCAAAATGGTTAAGTGTCCATGCGGTGAAGAACCAGAGATACCTTGCATTTGTGTTACCATCACCGACCCGACAACAAGTGGTGTTTATGCAGAAGATGCAGATGGCAACACATGGTTTTTGACCTTTGAAGATTCAAGCAATCTTGGCAGAATGAGAGCAGGTGAGTGCTGGAAAGTTTGTGGAACCATAATGCCACCACCTGTAACCCATGTGGAGACCACCAAGAGAATGACTGTCGTTTCAATGGAAAAGGTTGAATGTCCATGTGGTGCTAATGCTAAAGAAGTATGCATGTGTTTCACGGTTGAAAGAGTAGCCTGTAGCTCAAAACCACCGAAAGTTTATGGATACGATGAGAATGATAACAAATGGGTTCTTTATATGGATGATGCCAATGAATGCAAGAAGATGGAAATCGGCTCATGCTGGAAACTCTGTGCAAATTTTTATGGTGAATCAGAGGGTAGCTTCCGCGTGCTCAAAGAGGTAAACGCAGAGCCAACAACTTGTCCATGTGTTCCAGCTGGGAATGAAATCTGTATCTGTGTAGAAATTGTCAGAACTGCCTGCAGTGGTGAAGTTCCATTAGTTTATGCAAAAGACAAAGATGGAAAAATGTGGGTTCTTCTTCTTGAGAATGACGACTACTGTGGAATGATGCAGATTGGAACCTGTTGGAGTGTATGCGGAAATCCTGCTGGACTCCAGGGAAACATCAAAACTATCAAGGTCACCTGGCAAGAGAAAGTGGACTGTCCTTGCGGTGAAGAACCGGAAGAAGAATGTTTCTGTGTCGTGGTTGAAGACCCTGCATGCCACGGAAACGCTCCGATGGTTTATGTCAAAGACAAAAATGGTGACCGAATCGTTCTCTACATGAAGGATTCATACGACTGTGAGCAAATGAAACAGGGTGAATGCTGGGAGGTCTGTGGTGAATGGATGACCGCTGTCACTGGACAGAAAGCATTCAAGGTAACCTCCAAGAAAAAAGTCAGATGTCCTTGTGGTGAGGAAAAACCTGAGTGCGACGAGATTGTCAAAGGAATCGTCAAGTATCTTGGCTGTAGTGAAAATGATCAAATTGAGCTTGAAGTTGATGGTCAACTTATTCTCTACCGCTCAAAACACGCCAGAGTTTGTGCTGGATTCGAGATTGGTGATTGTGTTGAAGCCTGCATCATGAATGTTGCAGGTGCTACTCCTGTTATTATCTATATGAAAAAACTCGATCCAAAAGAATGTGAATCGGGAGATTGTGTAAGGATACTAAAAGGAGAGATCGTTGACATTGTATGCACAGCATATGGCTATCTCAAACTAAAAACTCCATTTGGGATCCAGGAATTGACGATTCGCGATATTGATGTTTGTGAGGACTTTGAGATTGGTGACTGTGTGATGGTCTGCCTGATCAAAGACCCTCATAATGACGATAAGCTTATCATTGACTGGATGGATACCATATCTGATGACCAATGCCCAAGTGATGAAAAAGAAATTTGTATCTGTGCAACCATCGTCAAATCCTACTGTGGCTTGGACAGACCCTACGTCCTCGTAAAAGATGAAAAAGGGAACCGTTGGATTGTTTATCTCGAGAACGGTTACGATTGCGAGAAGATGAAACCTGGTTCCTGTTGGACAATCTGTGGTCGACCAATTGAGGGCAAGGATAGTTTCAAGGGTATAAAAATAACCTACTTTGAAAAAGTTGACTGCCCCTGCTTAAGCGAAGAAATCACACTGTGTGTAACAGTTCAAGACCCCGCCTGTGGTGGGAATATTCCAAAAGTTTACGTTCTCCTCCCAAACGGAAAACAGATTGTTCTCTACTTTGACGGTAAAGATGAATGCAACCGTATGAAAGCTGAAGAATGCTGGGAAATTCATGGTAGTTGGTTCTTTGACGAGACAACCGGTGTTGTGGGTTTCAAGGTTGCCTCTATGGAAAAAACTGATTGCCCATGTGGAAAACCAGAACCAAACGATGAATTCGATATGATTATCTACGGCACATCATGCGATCTGAGAATGCCATATTATACCGCAGTCTTCAAAGGTCATCTCTACAATGTTTACCTTCCCTCAAATTTCGACTGCAAAAAATTCCAGATATACGGTTGCATTAAAGTCAAAGGCAAACTTGACAAGAAAAATATTACAGCTGTAAGCATTGTAAAAAGAGAGTGTAACATAAAGGGTTTGTACAAATGCACTGTAGTATCCACCAATTGCATTGATAAATACATGGAAGTTAAATACAGCACCAGTACATACAAATTCTACTATCCCCCATACTTTGATTGTAGCTCGATACAACCAGGAGACTGCCTGACATTCCGAGGAAATATTTACACAAGTGGTGCAATCAAGGAAGTATCTATTGTGAAAAAGACACCCTGCAACTAAACCATCTTACGCAACAAGTTAGAACTATCAAAAAGAGACCGGTAACTCCGGTCTCTTTTTTCATCACTTGAAGAATACTCAAATATGCCATACTATTGACATCACTATGAAGAGAATCCTGATTATATTTGTTTCAATCATATTGTTTGTTGTGGGATGCAGTCAAGCACCCATACAGTTTGATCCTGTGAACTGGTCAATGTTTGGTCAGAACACCATGCACCAAAGGTTCGTAGAAAACTGCAACATCACTTCAAACTTATCCCTGTTGTGGGATATAAAAACTGGTGCCGCAGGGGAAAGTTCACCAGTTGTTGCAGACGGTATCGTCTACTTTGGTTCATTTGGGAAAAAACTCCACGCTGTTAATTTATCAACTGGCAAAACAAAATGGACATTTGAAACAAACGGTGTAATCAAATCCACAGCGATAGATATTGAATCAAAAAAAATTCTAGTTCCTGCTGAGCCAGGTGTTCTCAACTGTATCTCATCTGAAACCGGTGAATCCATCTGGGCTGTTTCAATCAATACAACACTGGCACCACCAACAATCCTGGATAAAAAAGTTTATATTGGTTGCAGAAATAAGTATGTTTATTGTTTTGCACTTGATACAGGATTGGAACTTTGGCGTTTCAAAACAGAGGCTTCGGTCAACTCAACAATATCAATCAGTGAAGATTCCGTCTTTTTTGGTAGCAACGATGGAAATCTATACTGCCTGAACAAAAGCGGTTCGTTGCTTTGGCAATTCAAAACCGGTGGGGCAATCGTCTCTACTCCAGCAATAAAAGATAACCATGTATTCTTTGGTTCATACGATAAAAATTTCTACTGCCTGGATGCTAAATCTGGTTCGTTGATATGGAAACACCGGGTTGGTGCAGAGATTCAATCATCTCCAGCACTCTCAAAAGAATATGTTTATTTCCCGGCAAACGATGGATATTTTTACTGCTTGAACCAAGCAGACGGGGAAGAGAGATGGGTTTTTGACACCGGAAGCTGGCAACCAATAAATAACTCACCGGCAGTTACAGGCAACTTAATCTTTTTTGGAGCAACAGATTCCAGTGTATACTGCATAAACAGCCAAACTGGAGAGAAACTCTGGAGCTTTAAAACTGGAGATAGAATTTGGTCATCCCCAGCAATTTATGATAACCACCTTTTGATTGGCTCAAACGATGGCAAACTCTACTGCTTCAAGTCAAATCCTGTTGTTGAGGAATAACCAAAAAAATATGGGTAAATACCCAACAGAAACCGAACTCATCAAGCAGTACACTGGAACATGGGGTGTTGAAAAAAAGTTTCCCTTTGTAAGAGATTTTTACAAAGGAAGACGAAACTCATATGTGAATCTTGTGTTCATTGTCTTCCTGGGATTGATAGGCGGTCAAAGATTATACATGCACGATGAACATAAATATGTGTATCCAATATTATCCCTGCTTGGAGTCATTGGTTTTTTTGTTCTAAGATATTTTTTTGAACAGAGATTGAGAATAAGTGTTCTTCCGTTGTTGCTCGTTATCCCTGTAATAATCCGAATGGCTTATGATTTTTTTACATTCAGGGCTTCAGTTTCGAGGCACAACCAAAGACTTGCTCTCAAACTCAGCGAGAAATACGGAACCAAAAGAAAGAAAACGACAATCAATCGGACACAAGTCTAGGGAACAAAATCTGGCGGTGGGATATAGGTAATTTTGATGTGTTTTGTCGAATGAAACCATTCAACATTTGCCCCAAATGATTCTGAAATAAAGCGTATCGGAACAATTGTGCTACCATTTTCAATCGAAGGTTCAACATCGAGAGTTACCCTCTTCCCGTTTATTACCGCCGATCTATCACCAATCCAAAGAGTGATGGAATCATCAAGCCGAGTTATCGTTATTTTTTTTGTGGATGCTTCCCATTGAACTTTTGATCCAAATGCCTCTGAAATAAAACGTATCGGAACAAGTGTTCTGTCGTTTCGCAAAATTGGCGGTTGGTCAAGAGTCACCCTGAGAGAACCAATTGTTGCCTGTTTTATTCCAATATCCATTTCAAGAATTATTGACGGTTGCGTTTCTACCCTGGCTTCAACGGTTACATTCCGACAGATATTATCTTTTGATTTGATGAGCAGATGCCCTATAAAACTATCACCACCAGGTAGTTCCGATGCCGATATTGTAACAATTCCGGAAACAGAATTTCCACGAGTTTTAAAGGTTGAGGGAGACACCCTCAGCCATCTCTTATCAGTTGAAATTACACCGGAAACTTCCTCATCCGTATCAAAATTCAAAACAAAATCAATCGAGATCTCTCGACCCCTTGGAACAAAACCAAAATCAAGATTTTCCGGTTGAACTTGTATGCAGGGAGGTGGCTCTATGGGTGGTTCTGGCTCAGGTTCGGGGTCGGGGTCGGGATCATCTGGTTCTTTTGATGGGGTAGAAAAGAATATATCACACTTCAATGTTTCCCCAGAGATGTTTACAGAAATAGTTTTTTGATGACTCATTCCCGGATCAAACTTTTCCGGGTCAACCGTGAAAAATATATCAACAAAATCATTTCCGGCGATCATTCCATCTCTTGGTCCAAATTCAAGTCTTTCATCCGACACTCTCACCTGGAAATCGGTTGCAGTACCGTTCTTTTGTGTCAGTTGCAACCATTCGGTTTTAGGTGACAACAAAAGTCCCAAATCGTATATTGCCGGTGAAAGCAAGAACTCAACAGCAGGAACTTCTGATTCAATGACCTCAAAAGAATCAGTTTCTATCTGTGGTTCAGATGTTTTTCCATCTTCATCGGTGTGGATTGCGTCAAGAATAGTTAAATCATGCGTACCTATTTCTCTTGGAATGAAGGTGAGTGTAACAAGCCTGCCACTACCCTTCGGACAATTCTCGTTCACACCTTTTTGGATGAGCACAAGTACTTCGTCAGTTCTAGCATCGGTAATCAAGCTGGGAGGGTTGGCTCCATCAAACAAAAAATTCCCAGCTTTTGCTTCCACAAATTCCAATTTTGAAGAATCATAAACAAATCCAAACTCACTTTTGAAGAGTTTGTTTGCGTCAACAACATCAACTGCAATCTCAATCTTTGAATCAACTGCTACCTTATCTGGTGCAATAATTTTTAGTGTGGCGGGTACTATGGGTTCTGGTTCCGGTGGTTCTGGCTCTGGGGGTTCTTCTTCACCCTCATTTATTCCTAAACAAAACATTCGACCGTTGCTACATGCGACAATCACCCTGTCATTTAACACGAGTGGTTGAGCGGTTGGAATTGAAGAGAATTCGAATTTTTTTATCACTTCACCAGTATCAGAATTTAGAAAAAAGAAATCTCCATTTTCATTTCCAAAACAGACAATACCCGAGCCATAAACAGGGGCAGAAGTTATTTTTGAGCCGGATGAAAACGTCCATTCTGTCGAGTTTGTATCAACATCAAATCCCTGGAACGAACCATCTTCACACCCAAAAAAAAGCATTCTTCCATCGGTGCAGGGCATGACGGACAGATTTGCCATCTGATGTTCCCAAAGGACTACCCCGTCGTCAACATCTAAAGCCCTCACACCAAACCCTCTGACAGGCATGACAAGCATCGAGCTTAAAACCATGGGGGATGCACTGAAACCACCAAATACCTCTGTTACCCATTCTATCTCACCGGTGTATTCATCAACAGCATACATCTTTTCGTCATCTGCAGGCACAAGAATTTTTCCGGACCATGAACAAATGTCAGTGTTAACGTCTGCCGTAATTCCTGCCTGCCACATCCTTGAGGCATCTTCTGTTCTAATGCAGACAAGATTTTTCTCAGCTAGTTTTGTAGCAAATACTGCATATGTTCCATTGAAGAGTCCGGAAGATTCACTTGCTAAACCGCCATGATCTGGATCAATTACAAATGATGTATTCTTCTGTCCGTCCAAATTCTGTTCATAAATATTTACCCCAGATGGTGCATAAAGATTGTTGTTGTGAATGACAGGTGTACTAAGAAAGGGTGCGGGTGAGGTAAGGAAAGTACTTGTTTTGCCAGTATCCTTATCAACTGTCACGATTCGACCACGATTTTTTGGAATGTTTGCACCGGCAACAAATATTCTTTCACCATCGGTTATCGGTGCTGCTTTGATCATCATTGGGGAATCATCTTCCGGCCATTTGACAGAACTCTCCCAGATGATTGTTAGTCTCTCAATATCGGGCACAACCTCTACTCTGCCCTCTCGCATTGAGTTTCCGCCAAGTTGAGCCCACTCATAAAGCTCCGCATGAACCCCCATATTTGGGAATCCAACGAGCAACAGTACAACTGATAATAGGATAGATGCTAGTTTTCTCATATACACTCGACTATATTACACGATAATAAAAGAATTGGTTTAATTATTGGATAATTTCTCAATTTCCGACCCATTAGCACATATTTCATTCTTGATTGAATTAGATTGTTTGTTAATATATTGTATCTGGAACGGCAGTGGGGAGTGGCCAAGCGGTAAGGCTCCGGCCTTTGGAGCCGGGATCATAGGTTCGAATCCTATCTCCCCAGCCAAGAGGAGTGAGATGGAAGTATCAGCTTTGATACTAGCCGCAGGTAGCGGGACTCGTATGAAGTCAACAAGACCCAAGGTGATGCACAAGATACTGGGTCGTCCAATCATATCTTATGTTCTTGATACTGTTCATGGATTGGAAATAAAACGTATTGGGATCGTTATTGGTCATGGTGCAGATGAGGTGATGAAGGCTCTTGGCTCCTCATACAAATATATCCCACAACCCTCACAGCTGGGAACTGGTGATGCAGTAATAAAATCCCGAACTACTTTTGAAGGCACACCCGGTTACCTGCTCGTTCTGTGCGGAGATACCCCCCTCCTTCGCAAAGAAACAATCCAATCGATGATTGAGCTTGCCGAAAAAAAAGAACCCTCCTGCGTAATGCTGACGGCTAAAGTTCCAGACCCGCAGGGATACGGCAGAATTCTTAGAGACAACTGGGGAAACATCAAAAGAATCGTTGAGGAACGAGACTGCATCCCTGAAGAACGAATGATAAACGAAGTAAACACGGGTGTTTATCTCTTCAAAATTTCTGACCTCTGGCAGGCACTTGAAAAAATTTCACCAGACAACGACCAAAAAGAATATTATCTCACAGATGTAATTTCAATCCTGCACAAACAGGAAAAAATAACACTCGCAGTTCGTTCTCACAACCTCGAAGAATATCGCGGAATCAACAATCGTTGGCAATTAGCCCAAATTTCTTCTGACCTTTTGGAGAGTAGACTCAGAAATCTTTGCTTTGACGGGGTAACAATCGTCGATCCAAAATCCACATACATCGAAGGAAATGTTGAGATTGGACAGGATACAATCATTCACCCGAACACAATCCTAACAGGGAACGTCAAGATTGGAAGCAACTGCGAAATTGGTCCATTCGTTTACCTGATTGGTGACGAAAAAGGAATTCATATCGAAGAGGATGTAAAAGTGGGACCGTTTGTCAGAATGAGACCACCAATAGAAGTAAAAGTCGGCGGGAAAATCGGTTGCTTCATCGATATTAAAAAAAGTATTGTTGGCAAACGTTCAAAAGTTCCTCATCTATCCTACATCGGAGATACCGAAATGGGTGAAGATGTGAACATCGGTGCGGGAACAATCACCTGCAACTACGATGGAAAAAATAAATTCAAAACCAAAATTGGCAATCGTGTTTTTACAGGCTCCGACACAATGTTGATTGCACCAATCGAGCTTGGTGACGATTCTTATACTGGAGCAGGCTCTGTGATCAGTGGCAACGTTTCCGAAGGCGACCTTGCCATCGAACGAACCAAAGTTCGAATAATAAAAGGATGGGGTAAGAGAAAAAATGGTAGAAACAACCCGAACGAAGGAGGAAAAAATGGTTAAAATTTTCACAGGAACAGCACACCCAGGACTCGCAGAACGAGTTTGTGATTACCTCCATCAGCCCCTCAATGTGATGAACAATATTCGATTCACAGATGGCGAGATAAAGATGTGGCCAGGGGAAAACGTTCGTGGAATGGATTGTTATCTAATCCAGCCAACCAATCCACCAGCCGATAACATCATGGAGCTTCTCATAATGATTGATGCCCTGAAGAGAGCTTCCGCAAACACGGTCAACGTGATTATGCCATATTATGGTTACTCCAGGCAGGACAGAAAATCCCAATCCAGAGAACCAATAACCTCAAAGCTGATTGCTGATATTCTAACGGTTGCCGGAGCAACCAGAGCCTTAACCCTCGACCTTCATGCAAACCAGATACAAGGATTTTTCAACATTCCATTTGACAACCTCACAGCAATGCTGTTGTTCAGAGATTACTACAAAAAACTGGGAATAAAAAATCCAGTTGCAATCTCTGATATTGGCGGTGTCAAACGAGCCAATCTTTTTGCAAATGGGATGAACGGAACCGTTGCAATTCTTGCAAAGAATCGCCCAAGACCTGATGTTGTTGAATCCCAGTACTTCATTGGTGATGTTGAGGGCAAGGATGTAATCTTTGTGGATGACATTATCCAAACCGGCGGGACAATGATAACCGCCGCAAATGAAGCCCACAAGCATGGTGCAAAAAGAATCTTTGCATGTGCCACCCACGGCTTTTTTGGTGGGAACGCAATTGAAAAAATTGAGGAATCACCAATCATTGAATGCGTAATAACTGATACAATCAACGTCCCGGAAGAAATAACCAAAAGTAAAAAGATTAAGGTTATTTCTGTTGCACCCTTGATTGGAGAGGCAATTATACGTATAAGAGACCATCGGTCAATTTCGGAACTCTTCGGAACTTCCGTATGAGATACTGTTGGATTTGAACAAGGAGTATAGAGATGGAAAGAGTTAGTTTTAAAGTAGAGAAGAGAGACACTTCAACAAGAGGTCGCAACTCACAACTAAGAGCAACAGGAATGATTCCTGCAATTCTTTATGGTCACAATGTTGATGGCTCCAAGTCCATCAAGCTCAACGAGAAAACAATTGTCAAACTATCCCGCAAGGGTTTGAAGCATCTTCTCTTTGATCTTGAGTTTGCCGGAGAAACCCACACTGCATTGGTCAGAGACTTTCAGGTCGACATCATCACAAGAAGACTCATGCACGTTGATTTTTATTCAATCGACACCGCAAAGCCAATCGAAGTTGATATCCCAGTCATTTTCGAGGGGGTAGCCAAGGGAACCAAAGAGGGCGGACGAGTTGAACAGAGACTTTATCGTATCAACGTAAAAGGTTTAGCTGAAGACATTCCAGACTCAGTCGTTATCGATGTAACCGAAGCTGACATTGGCGATCTCATCCATGTTCGTGAACTCGAGGAAAGACCAGGAGTCACATTCACAACCCCAGAGCAGGTCACTGTGTTCGTAGTCCGTGCCCCAAGAAAAATTGAAGAAGTAGTTGAAGACGAAGAGGGTGAAGGCGAAGAGGGAGCCGAAGGCGAATCCACTGCCGAGGCAAAAACAGAATAGCCCCAAACCAATCTTGAACTGGCAACTTTCTGACAATAATCAAAAATTAGCGATAATTTGCAAGCCTGGAGATAATCTCAACGATTCAATCATCCAGGCTTGTGTTGATTCTGAGTTTGGCTCAGGATTTATAACCTCTTGCATTGGTGCCTTGAAACAAGCTCACATTACTGCAATTATTTCAACCGATGGTGGTTTTGTGTACGACAATATTCGAGAAATTTCCGGAGCTCTTGAGATGGTTGTCATGAGTGGGAACGTTCAACCTAAAATTGATGGTGGTTGGAAAGTCCACATTCATGCAGTGCTTGTTCATGAAAATAAAGAGCTTATCGCTGGACATCTTGCAGACGATGGAAACATCGTCGGTGTTACAGCTGAGATTTTAATTTCAAAATTTTCAGGTCTGGTGAGAGGTTTGCCAACTCCTCAGGGACCATCCTTCATAAATTTTTCTGAGTGATAAATAATTTAACTTTTTCTTGTTTCAATACACATTGATGATAGTTCCCTAAACTCATATAGTTTTAGTATGAGAGAAGAGGGAGTTTAATATGAGAAACAGTATAGGTATGAGGCTAGTTCTGATCGTGGTCGTGTTAGTGATGATTTTAGTCCAGTTTCACTTACCTCAAGAATCTGTATCATACTCTATGGATGTTACCAACCAAAGCCTACGTATTTCATACGAAATAGGCAACACCGACTACTGGATAAACGGTACCCCTGTAGAAAGACAAGTCCAGCAGGAAACGCCACCAGTGATAAGAAATGGTAGAACATTCATACTGCTTCGATATCTAGCAAAACACCTTCCTTGGGTTGAGGAAATTGAATTTGAGAAGAATATTGAATTATACCCAAAAGGACGAGTTGAGATAACATACAGCAACTCAGGCAAGAAGCTCTATCTTTATGTCAATATCCCAACAGCAGAAATAAAAGAAAACGGTGAAACAACAAAAGTACAGATTGACCCAGACAATAAGGAAGTTGTACCCTTCATTGTTTCTGGCAGACTTCATCTTCCTCTTCGCTTTCTTGGTGAGCAGACGGATGCAATAAAAATACTGTGGGATGAGGATGAAAAGATGGCTGAGCTATGGTACTTGAGTCCGTTTGCTCTCCCCGCCAACCCGACTGAACCACCAAGAAATGGCTACAGTGTCTCCAAGGCTCAGTTCACAAGCATTGAACATTACACAGAACCTCTTGATGACTTCTGTTTCGAAGAATACTGGAAGGTAAATATCCCCTGGTACACAGACACAAAAGAAGTCATCTGTGTATCAGAAGAACTGAAGAACAAGATAGATGATATGATAAAAGATGATTGTTATATGTTATACAAGGACATATTTATCTACCCATACTATTTCCTTGTTGATGTAGAGAGAGAAAAAACTGAAAAGACTGATTGCTGTGATTTTGATTTGAAAGTAGAGTACGAAAAAAGAGATGATGTCGATTGGGATGGATGGCGGATTCATATTATTCCACAGATTCATTGTAACAAAAAGGTAGTTATACATGCAGAATGCACAAACTGGAAGCATTTAAAAGAACAAGGTCTATACATACCCCGCCGCGGTAGCCTGGGATTAGGAAGTCGTGTTTCTTTGGGCGAGAATGATTGTAGAATGCCTGCCTACAACCCAGTTGCACATAGTACCTACCCACCTGAACATCGCTATAATCAACTTGATTACGAAGACGCGTTTGATATTGAAACAACAACGGATGGAAGAGTACACGTTGTATGGGTAGAAGACAGATACAAATATTGTAATGAAACTGATGAAATGGTTGATATCGAGACGCTAAATTATGTATTCTATGAAGGAAATGAATGGAAGGTTGTAAACGGTGATTCATACCCTGAAAATAGCCCCTGTATCATAGAGGAAGAATACATCAATGCAGTCGATTTGGCAATAGATAACAATGGGAAGCCACATATCCTTTGGACCCACAAAGAGGTTATGAAAGAAATATTAGATGGCAAGTATGGTAAATATGAAAGTAAAGTCGATGTTGTTTCTCTTTCTTATATCAAATGGGATGACAGTGAGTGGGTTGATAACGCAAGTGAAGTACTAAACGATTCCAGCTCAGTATACATATTGAACATGCATTCTTCAGGAACTCCGATCAAACTCATGCTCGATAAACACAACATTCCACACTTGGTGTGGTTAGACATAGAATATAATTCACTGGATTATCCATCTTTTGTATGTTTTGCAATGGGCAAAGATGGAAAATGGTTAAATGAGAAAGGAGAGTCAACCACCTCAGATTTTGAGATGACATCTATTAAAAACATAGTATTCGAGATGCAATTGCATGATAGCTACATGCCAAAACTGAGACCAATATCAGCTATCATGGACTCAGTTGATAATATTCATATCGTATATCAATCAGATATAACTGGAGAATGTCACATATATTATAGTATATGGGATGGAAAGACATGGTCGGACTCTGGTAACTCAATATATTACCTTCAGGGAATGAATCCATACATTACACTAGACAAAAGAGACAATCCCGTAATCATTTGGGAAGATACATTCATTACAAACTACAAATCTGCCCTTACAAGAATCTTCTTTACCAGACAGGAGAATGGAAGCTGGGTGAATATTGAAGGAAATGATATTCTTCTGGATTCTGCTTCTGTGCTGTATCAATCTACTTATATTGATATTAAGCCCAAAGTGCATGTAATTGGTGACGATAAGTATCTGTTCACCTACCAAATTGAAAATAATGGTAGGGAAATGATCGTACAAAGGTTTTGGGACGGTGGCTGGTATGATGATTTAAAATTTCTTTCAAGTAATCCTGACACATTCCCAACTGTTAGAAGCAGTTACAGTTTATCGACATATGCAATATGCTCAGACACTGCCTCGGGAAATGACAGTCTAATTGCTGGCAATATTAGCTTCAGCAGTAGCGGGTTATCTCTTTACAGAGTATCACTTTATAATAAGCAGTACTATTCTCTCTCTGGAGAGCCTGTAAAATTTGACTTTGCCGGATATAAAGTCAACACAAATGCGAAGCTGATTGAATACCCATCTCGGCATAGACTTGAGTGTATTGATGGTACTGTTGAACCGCATGTCTATCCAATCGTTGTTGAAATCAAAGTTTCTTCTGATTGTGGAGTTGAAAAGGAATTAACCATTTCAATCGATAAACCAGAAGAGGGCGAGTGAATAGGAATCTTGAGTAAGAAATTTTAACTTTTTTATGCCCAGGGGATTTTGATTCCTGCAAGTGTCGTCAGCAGACAAATCTGACCGAGGTGGTGGGCTTCATGTTCTGCCACGTGATAAATGATAAATGAAATATGTTTCCTTGCTCGTTTTGAATATGGTCTGTCCAGGTTTTTATCATCTAACCCATCGAGCCAGATGATTGTTTTGGAACGAATTATTTCAAACATTTCTAAAATTTCTACGATGCCCTTCCCTTTGAAATCCCAGTGAGACTTGTCCAGAGGTTGTTTGTTCATTTTTTCGTGCACCCAATAACTCTCCACCCAACCAATATGATTTAGAATTCCTCTTGGCTTGTTGTATCTTTCACTTTTAGGAATTGGGCAATCTGGTTTGAAATCCAGAAATTCATCTGGAAGAGCGGTAAGAGTTTTCACAAATCTTTCTCTTGTCCAACCAAGTAAGTTTTTTGCGTCATCAACTGTCATCAGTTACACCTCTTTTTCAATAAATTACCATAGCACAAAAGCCCCCCATTTCCACAGTGGGGCTTTGAGTGTTTCTTTTATTAAAAAAACAGAAGAACTATCTGGTTTCTTTGTGTAGTGTGTGTTTTCTGCAACGATTGCAGAACTTTTTCACTTCAATTCTGTCGGGGCTGTTCTGTTTGTTTTTGCTGGTTGTATAATTTCGTTCTTTGCACTCTGTGCATGCAAGTGTTACTCTGATTCTCATTATTTATTACTCCTGAATTTCTGTTACGACACCTGCTCCGATTGTTCTGCCACCCTCACGG
>CBDUSO010000044.1:0-15279 GCA_965370295.1 uncultured bacterium | reverse complement strand
GTTACTTTTTCTGCATTATTTTTTTCTTCCACAAGATCACCTCATTCCCAATAATACCTAACAATACACAACATAGCAAACAGAAACATAATCCGCATGTTTTAGTTGATAATATCCAGACAACCCCAGACCCTTAAGGCTGTCATGCCAGAGGAAATAATTGCCAAAACTGCACTGCACTATCACGCAAAAACATTTGCAACAAACTGGGATTTGAACGTGTACAGGGGGTGCGGGCATCTGTGCAAATATTGTTTTGCTCAGTATTCTCACAGATAATTGGCATCTGAAAACTTTTTTGGTGATATTTTTGTGAAAACAAATATTGCAGAGGTTCTTGACAAACAACTATCAAAAAGAAGCTGGAAGTTTCAACCGATAACTGTCAGCGGGGTCAGTGATTGTTATCAGCCGATTGAAAAAAAATATCAACTCATGCCGGATGTTTTGAAGGTTTTTATCAAACATGAAAATCCAATAACGATAACCACAAAATCCACTTTGATTTTGAGAGATATTGAATTGATTCAAAAATTGAATGAAGTTGCTGAGGTCAGCATCGGAACATCAATTTCAGCAATAAATGAGAGTGTCAGAAAAAAAGTTGAGCCGGGTGCGGTACCTGCAATCGAGCGATTAAAAATGCTCCAAAAATTCAGCGAAATTGGTATCAGAACAACAGTTTTGTTGATGCCGATTATCCCTTTACTGACAGATAATCGAGATGAGCTTGAGGAAATTTTTAGAACAACAAAAGAATTTGGAATCGGAAATATTTTGTCATGGCCACTCCACCTGAGAGGAAGCACCAGAAAAAAATTCTATTCATTCTTGGGTGAATCGTATCCCGAATTAATTCCAAAATTTGACAAGCTCTACAAAACCAGCAATGTCTCAAAAACATATCACAAAGGGTTGGATCATTTTATTTCTGAACTGAGAAAAAAATACGAATTATTTGAACATTACTCTCAACCAAAGTCTCGTAGAAAACTTACGTTGTTTGAATGAATGACGGTAGCAATCCAATATTTTTAAGGTAGGGACAGGTTTCAAACCTGTCCCTACAAAATTCACATATTTTTATTCAGTGATTTTAGAATCAACAATTTCAGAGACCTTTTTGCCATCAATCCGACCGTAGAGCGATCTCATTATTCTACCTTTTATCCAACTCTTTTTGGCTGAAACCAAGTTGAAATTTATTTCTTCGGCTCTTGCAAATACGTCATCAACAATAAAATTTATGTCCTTGTCGTTTGCCAGTTCTGGATGTTGCCAGATATATTTTTTATCCGAAGCAAGGGAATTCAATTCATTTTTGATGGATTCTTTTGGAAGCCTTTTTTTGATTGCAGTTGCTACCACGTCAAGAATCACATCATCGCTCATGTTTTCACCCAAACAAGTTTTTGTTTCTCTTCTCAGGTGGGTGAGCCAGTTGACAATGAGTTCTGCAGAAAGTGTTGGCTTGAAGCCAATCTTTACCAGTTTGTCAAAGAGTTCTGCACGAGGATGAATTGCTAATTTCCAGGAAACCGATTTGTGAATCCCCAGTTTTTCGTATCTTTCTTCACGTTCCCAAGGTCTCTCAGACACACATTTCTGGATCCTAATTCGTCTTTCATCAAGGATTCTGACGGGGGGTGAATCTGTGTCTGGATACATGCGGTCCGGCCCAGGTAAGATTCTTTCAAAATCTGTGTGGATGCCGTCTTGCATGTGTTGCCTTGTTTCTTCGGGGATCCCCTCCAGGGCTTCGTTTGCTCGTAAAATAATTTCGTTTGTGGCAACCTCAAGATCACCATTATTTCCCCAGATAAGCACGATTTCATCGTTTGGTCTTGCGGAAAGTTCCCTCTGAATTGATTCCCAATCACCTGGATAAAGAATTCCAGCTGACAACCAGATCATGTTTGGCATCTTGTCCAGACATGCGATAACCCTGATTCTACCAGCAAATTCATCACCAAAAGTTTCCCCTGGTTGTACCTCAAAGGTCAAGTTGTCACCAAATTGTTCGAGCTTGAGAGCCCAAACCTTCATGTCTCTACCGATTGCATCTTTTATTTCTGGGAATGAAGTATCAGTTAGCAGATGGGTAACATCCGTAACAAGCCCTTTTTTCAGTTTATCGAGTTCTTCCAAACGCTCATCTTCTCGGAGTGATGGGTTGAGTTTTTCGTTGTAGGATAAACCATTTTTCAGGAGTCTGTCTCGAATCGTTAGAAGTGCCTGCTGTCTCTTTATTTCAACCGTGAGAAGTGCAGGGATATACCAGGTTTTTGGAACACCCTTTATCTCAATTCTTGGGCCACCTGTGATTGAACTGTTTACATCTTGTCTTGCTGAACCCATTCCACGTCTGACACGACCAGAAGCTCTCAGCAATCTTCCTAGTAATTCACCAACCTCTGCACATTCCTGCGGTGTTTTCATGTCTGGGTAGGTTACAATTTCAATCAGTGGGGTTCCAAGTCGGTCGGTTTTGAATGTGATTTGGTGTCCAATATCTGAAACCTCTCGACAGGAATCTTCCTCGATGGCAAGTTGCTGTACTCGGATTTTTCTGCCTTTGTACGGAATCCATCCGTCAATTCCAATGATTGCTGTTCGTTGGAATCCAGTTGGAATTGATCCATCCAGATATTGTTTCCTCGTTATGTGAACTTCATCAACCAACTGGCAATTGAGCATGAGTGCAATCTCGATTGCATAATCGAGTGCTTCATCATTGATGGGAAATGGTGGGGTATCATCCATCTCGTATGTGCAGACATAATCACGATAGAGAAGATAGTTTACCTCTTTTTTTGTTTTGAATTCCATCAGAGCAGTTCCGTCATATGTTCCCATCTCAGACAGGGTTGGTCGCATATGCCTTACAATCCTGGCGTTTGGTTTGATATGCCTGTAGCCCACTGGACACCTGCAAAACAGTTTCTTCTTTGTGTCCAGCTGGTGGTGAATCTCAAGCCCAGACTTGAAACCAATGCTCGAATAATACTTCAAATCGTCATAGTTTATTTCTTTTTTCATCGATTGAGATTCTATACAGTTGTTTACCAAACGACAATCAAGATAATTTGCAGTTTGTATTAAACCCTAGAATAATTCCCAAAAAGCATTCCAGTCTTTGATGTCAATTTTTCCATCAGGCTCGATGTCTGCGAGTGGATTCCAGAAATCTGGTGCAGGGTTTCCTTCAGCATCTGTTCCTTGACAACCAAACAGCATTGCAAGATTTATTGCATCGTCAATTGTTATTTTTCCGTCCAGATTCAAATCACCAAGAACTTCTGGTTCAACATACCTCGCAATATGTGCAACTGTCAGAAATCGAATCTCCTCAATTCCAGGGTTGATTTCAGAGCCTTCAGGTGTCGGTGTGAAACCATGTTCAGCATTGTCAACCTTGATAAGTACTATGTTGTTTCCAGTTTCATAACCCTTCTTTGCAAACAGAACACTTTGTTCATAGTTCACTTTTGTATCCTTGTCACCATGTATCATCAGTGTGGGTGGATCGTTTTCATCAACATAATTATATGGTGAAGCTTTATATGCCTTTCTTTGAAATTCTTCAGTACCACCATCTTCACCGATAAAAATTGGTCTATTTCTAACTGCTTGTTTGGTGTCAATTCTTCCAACTGCTTTTACACCAAAATAGTCTACAACTGCAGAAACAGTGCTTGAAATATTTTCCAGACCTTCCCCTTCAAAGCCATTATTGTCGTTTACAAAACCTAAAAAAGTAGAGAGATAACCACCCATAGAAGGGCCCCACACTGCAATTCTATCTGGGTCAATTCCAAGTTCGTTGGCATTTTTTCTGAAATATCTGATAGCTAATTTGCAGTCGTTCACAAGTGCTGGAAAGGGAATCTCAGATACAACTCTGTAGTCAACAGATGCAATTGCAAACCCAAGCTGGAGAAACAATATCGAAGGTGGATTTCTCGTTCCTCCGTCTTTTGTGATGTTTGGCGAGAAACCATCACCGTGGAAAAAAACCACAAGAGGTATTATTTGATCCTCACATACAACTGGTTTTTCAAAATCGAATGCTTGCCAGTGGGATATATCTCCATATCTAATATCTTCTTTTCTAGTTATTTCTGGTTTTCCTGCTTCAATGGAAGGAGGAAGCGGACCAGGAACAATCCTGTCACCCAACTTCCAAATTTTTTCTTCTGCTTTGATTGGTGTTATTGAGAAGCCAATCAGCAAAGTAAATACGAGTACTGTTGATATTATTTTTTTCATATCATATCTCCTTGAGTATTTGCTGTATTATACGAATAGAATTGGGGAGTTGTCAGATTTTTTGTTTCTGTTGTTTCTGTGAAAACATGAGATTCCGCATCAAGTGCGGAATGACGGGGGTGTGACAAATGGTTGAACTGTAGGGAACGCAGATCTGCGTTCCCTACATTGAGAGTATCACTGAATCAGAATAATTCCCAAAAAGCATTCCAGTCTTTGATGTCAATTTTTCCATCAGGCTCGATGTCTGCGAGTGGATTCCAGAAATCTGGTGCGGGGTTTCCTTCAGCATCAGTTCCTTGAAAACCAAACAGCATTGCAAGATTTATTGCATCGTCGATTGTTATTTTTCCGTCCAGATTCAAATCACCAAGAACTTCTGGCTCAATATATCTTGCAAGATGTGCCACACACTGAAAGGTTACAGCTTCACGGTTTGGCACGACCTCAATATTTTTGTCTACTGCACCAAAACCATGTCCACCATTTTTGACTTCAATCAACGCACAGCTTGCACCAGCTGAAAACATAGTTTTAGCAAACTGTTGTGACTGAGCATATGGAACTACGGGGTCTCTGTCTCCATGTTGAATAAGTAGGGGTGGATCATCGTTTGTTGCGTATGTTACGGAAGAACATTTGACTGCTGATTCATAACATTCCTCAAGGGTGCTTGCACCAAAAAATGCCTTGATATTTGCTTCTGCTCTTTTTTCATCGATCTGGGAAAACATTGTTACGAAATCGGATGTTCCAAATATGTCTACAACTGCCGAAACCCTGCTTGAAAATTCCAGCAAACCCTCACCTTCAAGCCCGTCATCGTCATCTGCTGTACATAATATCCCGACGAGATGTCCACCTGCTGATGTCCCCCAGATGCCTATTCTTTCAGGGTCAATCCCAAGTTCATCAGCATTTGCTTTGAGGTGTCTTATTGCTAATTTGCAATCTTCGATCAAAGTTTGCATTCTAACCTCAGGGGCAAGTCTGTAATTTATCGAAGCGGTGGCAAATCCAAGCTGGGAAAACATTATGCTGTCAGCTCTTTTGGACATTCTGCCCTTGTCCCCTGCCGTAAATCCTCCACCATGAATATATACTGCAAGTGGAAGAATCTGACCCTCACAAATTTTTGGTCTGAAGAAATCCAATTTTTGTTTTTTGTGGTCACCGTATGAAATATCCAATTTCTTTTCAAGCTCAGGAGCAGGTTTTTTGAAATCTGGTGGGAGTGGTCCTGGGATAACTCTGTCACCCAATTTCCAAATCTGCTCTGCAGTTGTTGTTCCTGATGTGGGAAATATAACCACAAGAGCCAGAATCAGTATCAAAAAAATAGTTGCTGTATTTTTCATTACGGTTTTCTCCTTAGCGTTTGTATGTTATACGAAGAAATCCGATGAATTGTTAGTTTTTTTGATAAATTTGGACAGAAAGGACAAGAAGATTAGTAATTATTATAATTTGATTTTGAAATTATGGTTGATTATACCGAAAACCAATTCCCTGATCTTCGCTGACATTCATTCTGCGATGTCTGTGAAACAGACCCTGAACAACTCTTACAATCCAAGTAGCAAATCTGGCAAATGAACTATCTTTTTCATTTGTGTGGCTCATATGCAATAAGCCTCCTTTGTGCAAACTTGACTGTAGTAATAACCCGACTTCTGTCGAAATCAACAAAATTGGATTAAACAAATTTAACCTGTGTATAAGATCAGATTCTGATGAGGAAAAAGATACGGTAATTCTCGTCTACTTTGATATGTCTGATTGCCTTGAGTTGAGATTTTTGAAGCTCTGCTGCAAACTGGTCAAGCTCTGCAAAATATCGAGTATTGTCGGAGTTGACACGGGTTTGAAGATTTACATCATGGCTCAAGGATTCAGGAATTCCAAGCATTGTTGTGATTACAACCCTGCCATCACGTTTCAGATTTTCTCTGATTCTCTTCAGGAAAAAAACTCTATCTCCACCAATAATTCCCTGAAGGAATTGATCAGCGATAATCCAGTCATATGGGGGATTTGGGAAGCCACGATGGGTCATTGCATTTCCAATAAAAAAGGTAAGATTTTCAGGACATTTTTTTTCACGACAGAGGTTGACTGCGGATTCTGCAAAATCACACGCCTCAACGGTTATGTCCTTCTGGGTTGCAAGTGCAAGGGCTATATCACCAGACCCGCATCCTATCTCAAGAATCTTTGCACCAGGCTCGAATTTATTTTCCTTTGCCCATTTAAGCAAAAATCGTCGGGATTCTTTGGACTCAACCGGCCAGCATTTCTCGCCTTTTTCTTCCAACCTGCGATAGGTTGGCTCCATATCATAGTAGAATTTCCTAATGTCTTTCCGTCTAGACATTACGCAATTCCCATTCCTCTATCATACTGATAGTTTAATTGCAATTTTGAGAATTGATAGGTTGATTTGAATAAATAATATCCAGATGTTTATTGAAATTTTACAATTGATGGAGTACAGTACACGAGATGGGTAACATACTTGGATTGATAAAAAAGTTGAACAAGAAGGTTCTGAACTTCAAAACAGTCATAATCACAGTGTTTGTTCTGTTGGCGGGTTTGCTGTTGCTTGCTTCGGTGGTAACATACAACCTTGAAGCTGTCACCGATTGGAATTCGTTCATATCGACAGTTGGATCTGAATTCGGAAATCTGATTATGTATCTGATAGGTGGCAGTGGATCCGCATCAATCACATATGAAGGCTGGCTTTCTGTTGGTGTTGTCAAGGTTATTTTCAAGACTATTCTTTCGGCACTTGGAATTCTTGTAACGGGGTTCACGGTTGCGGCAATCACCAGTTATCTGGTTGAAAAGATTTTAAGGAGGCTGATGGGTATGGGTTTACCAACTCTAGCAGGGCATACTTTAGTTTGTGGATGGAATTCCAGTGCTGATTTGATTGTGAAGAGGATTCATGACGAAAACCCTGATGAGCCAATCGTTATTGTCTGCGACAGAGCCCAAGCTCCCAGAACTGGAAAAAATCTTTACTGGGTGAAGGGTGATCATACCAAGGCAGATATTTTAGAAAAAGCTCACATAAAAAAAGCAATCACAGCGATTGTTTTAGCAGATACTGATTCTGCAGGTGGCTCAAAAGAATTGGCAGATGCAAGGACAATTCTGTCGGTTCTGACAATCGAGAGCATTCATCCCGATATTCACTCTGCGGCAGAACTCCTCGACCCAAGCAATAAGGGTCATCTCAAGCGAGCAAACGTTGACGAGATTGTTATCTCTGGAGAACTCTCAGGAACAATCCTTTCCAGGGTTTCTGAAAATAAGGGTTTATCCAGAGTTATCAAATCACTCATCGAAGTAGGGGATGGAAGCGATCTTTACAGGGTTGAAGACTTACCAGAAGAGATTAAATCGAGAAGCTTTGGAGAATTATATCTGGAGGTATATCAGAGCAAAAACTACATACTGTTTGGTTTTGAAGATGCTTCTGGTGAATTCTACCTCTCTCCACCGAGTGATTCAAAACTTGATGTTGCGGTTGCCTTGTATATCATCTCTGAAGAAAAACCAGTTTTATAAACAGTATAAAATTCCATGCAATCCTAAGCCTGCCCCCGCAACGTTTTAAGCAGGGGGCATATTCACACCATCCTCTGTCATTCCTGGCTTGACCAGGAATCCAGGGTATCGTCAAAGCGAGTGAATGTTTGTGTGGAGCAGTAATTTTGTCTGGTTGGAGAATTGTTGTTTCTTGTTTTGAAGATGATTTTATAAATCGTGGATTCTTGTTTCCAAGGGCTGAGATTCTTAAGTCAAGTTCAGAATGACGAGGGGCTATTAGAATGACGAGTGTTACTCAGAATGACGTAGAAATATCCAAGATGACCATTGAAAAACAGTTCAGTACCTACTCTGTCATCAATGAAATCCCGTTTCCATCTGGATCAACCGTCATAAACATTGAGCAATTTTCCCATTCGTTGACGATGCATCTGTCTGCTCGAAGTTTAGATTTTAGTGAATCCGGGTTATCTGTTACCAGCGTGAATCCAACCTTCTGAGCTTCTTTCTGTTCAGTTGCATCCCACAATGAAAACTTAATTCCAGCAAGATTCATCACCACAAAACCCTCATCATTGCTGATAATTTCTGCTCCAAGCGTTTTGGTATAGAACTCAACTTGCTCGGAAAGGTTTTTGCAACCTATTTCAAATCTGATTTCTTTTATCATTTTTTGTTTTTCCATTCATATGAGTTGACCCTGTTGGGGTTGAATCTAAAATAACTCGTGGAGGTTCGAATGTCAAAGAGACTCTTCATACTAAAACCCTGGTTTTGGGTTGGTGTTGGTGCGTTTGTTCTGGTGATGCTTGCTGGATACCTGTATTCAATGGTGGTCAGCGGGGTTCAGCCTGTTGCAATTTTTGATATTGATTCAAAACCAACCGGTGCATCAATTTTTTGGGGCGACAAGGAACTTGGGGTCACGCCGTATCGATTGGAATTTGATGGCAGACTGGTTGGTGAATTAAAGCTTTCACAGAAGGGGTATCGAAATATTATCAAGCAGATAGACATCGAGCCAGGAAAAACTGAACGGATTCGTTTTCATCTGATGAAGGATACTTTGCTCGTGGTGAATTCAAAACCCCAGGGGGCAAATCTTTACATTGATGGTGATCTCTGGGGTTCAACCCCATGCACTCTGGATGGTTTGCTTGAGCCTGGATCATACAACATAAAGGTAGAAAAATTTGACAATTGTTACGGAGAGATAACAAAAACAATCGAACTAAAAAGCAGCGAAAAGCTGGTGCTTACTTCGGAAGAGTTTGAGCTTCCACGTTTGAATCTGCTCACCATCAATTCTCAACCTTTGGGTGTGATGATAAAGAGTGGCGAAGAGGAGTGGGGTTTGACACCACTGTCAAAATGCCTCCCAGCGGGGGTATATGACATTTCGTTTGAAAAAGATGGATTTGTAACAGAAACTGTAACCGCTTTTAATCTGGAAACAGAACGAAGCCTCTACAAAAAACTCTACGATCCAGAGGCATACAAAAAGAAAGATCATTTTGAAATAGATGCAAGCCAGGTGGCAAGCATCATAGCGATTCCATGTAAAGCTGGAGACATCTCACCTGTTTATGGAAAATCTGTAAAAATGGGAAATACGCCCTCCGGTTTATCATCTGACGAGCTGATGGAAAAATCTGGCATCACATCAAAGCCATATTCCTATGTTATCTCCGCAACTGCAAAAGGCTTCCAATGCGGAATATCAGGAATGACAGAACCGGGACAGATTTACTTTGAGTTAAAAGAGCTGAGTAGCTCAGCAAAGAGTAGCCAGGGGCATTACAGGAATTCATCCGTGGCAAGCTACAGAGCATCCTGGGAAAACTCACCAGACTCCAGATTTTCGATCACAGCTGACAAAAACAGTGCGACACTAACAGAACTGTTGTCCGGTGAAACCCACTCACTCTATCTTGAAACAGATTACATACGAAACGAATTTATCTGGTCGGGAGATAGCAGATGGTTGTGGTATTTCAGGAATAATCAAGGAATCAGAGAATTAATCAGACTTGACACCAGCAACTGGGAAGAGGAGGTGATTGATTCAATCGACCTTTCACAAATCCCGTCTGCCAAAGGTGTGATTCCTGACAACATTCTTCAGTGCATCTCGTCTGTTGGTTATTCTGCCAGCAAGAATCGAATCTATTATCTTGTTCCCGGTTCCAAAAAAAATAAGTTAACTTTGGTTTCAAACACACCAGCGGGCGGGAACAGAACAGAGATAGCTCAAAATCTTGTGCCGGTGGTTGATGATTGGTCTCTCTGGCTGGAAGATTCAGGAGTTTTGAAGCTTACTGGATTCTTCCCGGGTTTAATAAAATATGAAGGGTATTATCTGCTGGACAAAGAAGAACCCGTTCACTTTGAAATCGTAACAAATCCAAACCCTGAGATAAAAATTGGAAGAATCAAACAGTTGAGTAGTGGAATGACCATGTTTCCATCAACATCTTTAATCAGAAAAAAAGGAAGCAGTCTTATTATCGGAGCCAGACTCTACAAGGGCTTGTCGATTGTTTTCATGTATCATCCAACCAGCGATGAATATGAGTTGATTGATGTGATGGCAAAATAACGCTTCGTTATATTTTGCAGACCTAAACCCTTGTGTAAGTTGTGGTTGCGTTATTTGATAGGTGCTACAATCAGACTAGACTAAATTAAGAAGAAGTTTAAAAGCAGAATTATTGAAACATTGAAATATACGTGTTTCAACACAAACAAGAAAGGCAGTGTATGATGAAAAAACAAACTAAACGAAACAAATTATCAAAGCTAGGAAAACTCTTACTAATTATAATCTTGTGTGTAACCATCCTCAATCAATCATCATACACTGCTATTGCTTGTGACTGGCCAAAGGTTCAGGGGTATTATAGCTGGACTGGTTCTATCCCTTATTACTGTTCTCCTGGTTTACATTTTTCATTCAGTTGGGAAAAAGATGTAGCTATACCTGATGACGGAATAATGATAACACCATATATCACCTATGATAATAAGCTATATTACGCAGAAGAAGATAGATTATGTATTGCAGATATTGATACAGGCAAAACACTAAGAATTATTGATGACAGGAAATATTTAAGCAGTAGAGGTGCATTGAGTATTATTGGTGATAAATTAATTGTTGAAGCAACACTAGATGAAAGCAAAGAGCAAACATGTGCATTAAATGTTGATACACTGGAGACTGAATGGGTATATGAACATCCTGTTCATAGGCGTTATTATCCAGCTAGGGGCAATGACGAGTATTCTCTTCTGAGCTTTTATGACAGTACTTTAGTCTGCCTTGATTTGGTAACCGGAAAAGAAGTTTGGACACTTGAAGGGACAACAACTTCTCCAACAATATTGGAAAACAAATTTGTTGTAAGGCTTGATGATAGTAATTTACGCTGCTATTCAATAGATACCCTTGAAACAATATGGACAATTGATACATTGGAGTTTGGATCTAGTTTGGGTGGTGTTAGTGTGCACTCGGATCAGATTTATTTCTTGTTTATAGATTATTTATTTGAAAGTCAAAATATTTCAGTTGTTCTTTGCACAATAGACGCTAATGCTGGCAAAATATTATGGCATTCAGAAAAGTATACATATTATTTTGGTATTTCCCCCAGTATTGCTTCGAATCAATCATCAGTATTTGTGTCACGTAACGAATTGATTTATTGTTTTGACAAGGATACCGGTAAGGAATTATGGGTGTATTCACCCCCTGATGGAGGTAATAGAGTATACAATTTAACTGCAACAGAAAAAACATTATACTATACAGACAATGGTATTTACACTATAGACACAAAAAATGGCAAACTTCTAAGTTATCTTGAAACTGAAACTGACTTATCTCAATCTGGTTGGACTGCTGGTTACGCGAACAGACGTTTAATATTTTTTGACATTGTTGGCAGATTCATCTGTTTCGACGGCACTGCAAAAGCAAGATACAAAATAGACTCTGAGGGATTCAAAGTGAATGACAATGAATACAAAGCAGACATATCTCCTCTGATAAAAAATAACAGAACACTACTTTCTGTCAGATATGTAATTGACCCTCTTGGTGGAGACCTGACCTGGGAACCGGATAAACAAAAAGTAACCTGCTCTCTCCTTGCTCCTCGTTCACAAACAGATGACCTGACACAAAAGAATACTGTTGAGCTTTGGATTGGCAATCCCATTGCTAAAATCAATGGAATAGAAGTACAGATTGATCCCAACAATCCAAACGTTGTCCCTGTTATCATAGATGGTAGAACAATGATACCAATGCGTTTCCTAGCTGAATCACTTGGGTGTTCTGTTGAATGGATTGCAGAATCCAAGGAGATAGTACTGACATACACACCATAAGGGTAATCGTGTCTCTAGGGGATAGTTTAAGCCCTAAGAAAGTATTTTCAAAAATTCATCCTCTGTAAGTATTTTAACACGGAGTTCCTCAGCTTTTTTTGCTTTGCTTCCGGGGTCGTTCCCGACAACAATGTAGTCGGTTTTTTTAGAAACTGAGCTTGAGACCTTTGCCCCCAGAGATTCCAGTTTGTCTTTTGCTTCCTGTCTACTCATGGTTTGAAGTGTCCCCGTCAAAACTACTCGTTTGCCAGAAAATTCGCTACTGGAAGATATTTGAATTATTTCTTCGGTCATCTTCAAGCCGATTTTTTTGAGTCTGGATATTATTTCCAGGTTGTGTGGTTTCACAAAAAAATCTTTTACAGAGTTTGCAATTTTTGGACCGACTCCTTCGATATTTTCAAGCTCAATTAAATTGGATGAAATTATCCTGTCAATTGAACCAAATTTTTGGGCAAGTAGCTTTGAGGCAACCTTCCCGACCATCGGAATTCCTAGTCCTGAAAGAAATCGTGTGAGTCCAAGATTTTTTCCAACGGAAATATTTTTCAAAATCTTGTCAGCAAGTACATCTCCCATTCGTTCGACTGTGAAGAGTTTTTCTTTGGTGAGTTCAAAAATATCTGCAACATCTTTCAGGATTCCAGAGTTTACCAGACTCTCAACCATCACCTCACCAAGCCCGTCAATATCAGCATTTCCTCTTGCCAGAAAAAATAAAATTCTTTCTTTCACCTGAGCTGGACAAAAAAAGTTGGTGCATTTGATGAAAGCGGAATCCTCTTCTCGGGTTGTTTCTGAGCCACAAACTGGACAGAACTTTGGCATGAAAAACTTTTTTTCATTTCCGGTTCTGTTTGTGGTTAAAACCTTAACAACCTCAGGAATAACCGAGCCTGCTTTCCTCACAATGATTGTATCCCCAACTCGAATATCCAATCTTTCAACCTCATCCTCGTTGTGAAGAGATGCCCTGGCGATTGTTGAACCCTCAAGAAAAACTGGCTCAAACTCAGCAACAGGCGTGATTGCTCCCGTCCTGCCAACTGATAAAACAATATCGGTTATAATTGTTTGTTTTTCATCCGGTGGGAATTTGTATGCGATTGCCCATCTTGGTTCGTGGGATGTTGCACCCAAAATGTCATGGAATTTTAACTCTTCAGCCTTGACCACTGCACCATCTGTTCCAAATGGGAAATCGTCTTTCCTTTTTTCAATATCCTTTATTTGTTCCCAAACTTCGGAAATTGTTTCAGCGTGTCTGTGAAGAGGGACCACCTTGAAACCGAGCTTGGTCAAGTTTTCAAGTAGTTCAGTTTGAGTGTCTGCGATATTTTCTGAAAGGACACCAGTATGGTAAACGTATAAGTCTAATTTTCTGTTTGCGGTGATTCCTGGATCGAGTTGACGGATTGAGCCGGATGCAGCGTTTCGAGTGTTTGCAAATGGTGGCAAATCATCATCAACTCTCTCCTGGTTCACTCGAACCAATTCGGATGAGTTCATCACAATCTCACCCCTCACCTCGATTGTCTCAGGATATGGTGGAATTAATTTGAGAGGAACAGTGCGGATTGTCCTCAAATTTTGGGTTACGTTTTCACCCTCTGTTCCATCACCACGAGTCAGCCCTATTGCAAGTAATCCGTTTTCATATCGAAGACTTACAGCCAAGCCATCCATTTTTAATTCGGTTGTGAAGGTGCAGTTTGAGATTACTTTTTGTACTCGTTTGTTGAATGCTTTCAGTCCATCAAAATCAAAGGCGTTTCCGAGGGAGAGCATTGGAAGATTGTGTTTGACTGCATCAAATTTTGAGTCAGCTTTTCCACCCACACGTTGTGTTGGGGAGTCAGGAGTAACTAACTCCGGATGTTCACTTTCAAGTTGAATGAGTTCATGATAAAGCTCATCAAATTGAAAATCAGAGATGGTTGGAGATTCAAGAACATAATAATCATAGTTAGCTTTGTTTAATATCTCCCTGAGTTCAACAATCCTTTTTTGAATATTTTCTGTCATATTGATTGTTTGAATTTGGTTGCCTGGATGAGCATTTCTTGGGCGTGCTTGAGTGAAACCTGGGAAACTTTGTCACCACTTCCCATCCTTGCAACCTCTTCGATTTGCCCTCGCTTGGCGAGTTCTGTGCAATCAATTGTGGTTTCTCCGTTTTCAACTGATTTTATTATTCTGAGATGAGTATTGGCAAACACTGCAATTTGGGAGAGATGGGTGATGCAGAGAACCTGTCTTTTTGTGGCAAGGTGTGCAAGTTTTCGACCAATCATTTCACCAACTCGACCGCCAACACCTGCGTCAACCTCATCAAAAATGAGAGTTGGGACTGAATCAACCTCTGCCAGAATCACTTTCAAGGCAAGCATTATTCGAGATAACTCACCACCTGATGCAACTTTTTTTATGGGTTCAGCTGGCATGCCAGTGTTTGTTGAGATGTAGAATTCAACGACATCCAACCCCTTTTCGCTGAAGCCTGTTATCTCACCATCTACCAGGCAGAAGGTTTTTTCGGTTGCTAAGATTGAAGTCTGAACGAGTTTGAAGGTTGAGTTTTCAAGAGCCAAATCTGCGAGTTGTGATTCTACAAGCCCCGCTAATTTTGTACCAGTAATTTTCCTTGTTTCTCTGATTATTATTCCAAGTAAGCCAAGTGTTTCTCGGAGTTTTTTTATCTCAATGCCAAGCTGAGCGATTCTTTCTTCAGAACCCTTCAGCTCTTCAATCTCGGTTTCATATTTTTGGACACCGTCAAAAACATCAACGAGCGAGTTGCCGTGTCTTCGAATCATTTTTTCAAGCTCTGCAAGCCTTCCTTCAACCTCTTCAAGACGCTCCGGGTTGAAGGTGAGTGTGTTCAAATAATCACCCAGCTGGATGCTGGCTTCGGTTGCATTTGCCTCGATTGCGTCTATGTACTCAAGGATTTCTTTTGAGGAAGAGTCGATTCTTGAAAGCTCCAGAAGTTCCCTGCCAGCACCCATTGCCAGAGAGTTTATTACAGAGAAATAATCTCCACCAACGAGTGCC
>CBDUSO010000043.1:0-15773 GCA_965370295.1 uncultured bacterium | reverse complement strand
ATATGAAAAAATGGCAGATTCCAGAAGTCCCTCGTTGGGTGTTAATAGCTTTTGTGGTAGTTGTAACAATATCAAATTTAGCCGAACAGATACCCGATTGGATCGACAAATGGCAAGTATCGAGACTTGAATATAGTGTGGAGAAACTAATCGATGGCAACATTTCAGAAAAAGAGTGGATAGAAAACAGTTACCTAGATTTTAAAGGCAAATCAACTAAAGGAAGCTACTATTTTGAGGAGTCGAAAACATTCTCTCTTGAAGCAGCATCACATTTTGGAAGTGGATGTCCTTTACGTCAAAAAAGGGGAACAAAAAAGTACAGCAACTATGAACAATTTGCACCTGTACTCTTTACTTGGCAATGTGAATTTGATTCTATTCATGGAGCGTTGTTCTCATATATATCTGAAGATAAGATGATGGAGTGGTATACGTTTTTAATAAATAAACTCGATGACAAGGAAGTAGAATACAGCATCAAATATTTAGAAGCATTCGAGGATGCATTCACAATAACATATAGGTACTGGGCACGGTAAATAGTGAAACTACATGCTATTATGTGAGGACGACAAAACCAGTGAAGATGTAGGGGATGAAACCTGGACATACACATACGATGCCCTAAACAGACTGACTGCAGTAGACAAACCAGGAACAGATGACGACATCGCCTACACCTACGACGTACGTGGCAACAGAACAGACAGAAATGGTGAGTAGAAGATCAGCAATCAATCTGCTAGAAGCTGGGTATTTTTGGGTATACATTCTGCACAAGAATCAAACTATCTCCATCAGTAACTCCAGGTCCCAGGAATTGTGATTCTAAAACGTTCAAGATTTGAAATGGCAGTTTTGCTTGTTTTGGGATTCTTTTTCATGAATAAAACATTCACCAGATAATCCATATCAAATTTGCGTCTTACGTTTGCTTGATAACTGTAGGTTCTTTCAAAGCTATCCTTGTTTATGGCAATCGTTGCAGTTTGACCGTCACCCCAGTCCACTCGGATACGTTGTATGTTGTGTCCTGAGTACAAAATCCCAGACAGTTTATATTTTAAGCCGAATTCACCAATTTTTTCGAATGTTATCTTTTGAACAATATCGGGAGTTTTCTTGTTGTACTCGATTACACAATAACCATAACCCAACGCGGTGGGGTATAATTCTGCATCCAGTGTTTTTGCACAAACAATAACGGGGTATATCCCGGCTTTTTCGTATTGATGGGATACCGGGAACTTATCAAATTCATCGTAGTGTCCATCTCCCCATGTTACTGTTAGTATATCTTTTGTAAATGTACGCCAATCAATCTTACCAGAAATTGTTGCCAGTCCTGTTTCATCAATTTCATAATCAACATCCACAACAGGTCTCCCTGAGCGATCTATCTCAACAGGGATTGAAGTGATTTCTGTTATACCATTAATTCCTATGCTGAGGAATAGATTTATTGTTGACCCGATAACTCGCGAATATTTCAGTTCACCCGTTGCTTTAAAATGGATTGTTTCTCCAGGTTGAATTATTGCAACTTTTGGTGAGACGCTATGATTTGTCAGGGATGAGGAGCTACTCAGAACAGCTTGAACGCAGATTGAAGCATAGGAATCATTTTTGACACTGAAGGGGAAGTGAACAAATTTTGTGTTATTGTTTATTACCAACCCCTCTACGACATCAATTGAATAATTTGTCGTACCGCCGATAACTTCGACATAGAGTGTATTTTGGAACTGTTCACCATCACATATCACACTGTAGACGATGCTTTTTATTTCACCAGATACTTCTGTTGCAAAAACTAGAATTGTGGCAGTGGTCTCTTCACCAGGATCAACATATATCACACTTTTAAGAAATTTTATGGTGCCTTCAACATCTGTTTCAGTGATTTTGAGGAGTAACTTTTTGCGTTTCTCACCATTATTTTTGATGGAAAATGGAAATTTATACTGGGAATTTGGGTACATCTTCACTGAAGATGGCTCGATGGGTGAAACAAAAATATTGCAACCACAGTCAATTTCTTTTGTTGAGGTACAGATATTTCTACCCAACCAATTTGTTGAATATGTCGCAACATAGCAATGAGAACCCGTATCTAAATCATCAAAATTTATATCTGCTCCTGGAATGAGAATGTTTCTGTCTTCAGATGTTAATGATTCAACATACCAGAATCCATCTGGATTTAGATTCTTTTCTGAAATAATAAATTCATTTGACTTCAGATTGCAGTGAGTATCGTTTGTGATGTAGCTCCAATCTGTGATAATGTGGTCATCTGAGGAATTAAAATTTATCCATGAATCTTTTGAAACAAGCTCTAACCCATATAGTCCTGGTGTGAAGTAAAAACTTTGCGAATCATCGCATGTATCGATCGTAATAATTCCTCGATTATTTTCTAAATGTATCGATTCAATTCTTCCCTTCTGTGATTGATTATTACCAATAATTGAGAGATTTGTACAGAGTATCTGAATCGAATCTGATTCTCCATTTTTTCTAATTTCAGAAATGTGTCCACCTACAATAATTCTATCATTTATTGAGAGGGTATCACAGATTGTGTCATCCTCGTCAAGTGTAATTTCAAACTGGTTATTGCATGAATCGTTTGCCACTATTTGTTGTTTACTTTGACAGTTAATCTGGTTGACTGTTAGCAACAATTTTTGTGGAATACAGATACTTTCATTGTGAAAACGCAGAGTGATTGATTTTTCTTGATCATTCCAAATTACATCTTCTGCCCCCATCTGGTCTGCGACAAAACGCATGGGGAGCAACGTTCTTCCTGATTCAATTATTGGCACAACCGATGGGTCAGAGGGGTCAATCAGGATTTCTTTGCCGTCGACAACTGCGGTATTATTTCCAATGATAAGTTCAATACTCTTGCCTCTGAAAGTGATGATTGAAACTTTTCTTTGCACCCCATCCCATTTGATTTCAGCACCAAGCTCATCTGTTACATACCTGATAACAAGAAAGGTTCTATCCTTTGAGATTAGTGGCGGGATTGGCATCGGGCCTTTTTTTGTTTCGTTTACAAAATAATAATTATCCCCCAAAACAAATTTCATGTCTGTGTTACATTCAAAAGTTTCATAACAATGAGTTGTGGCTGTGACTGGAATTGATGTTGAAATAACGTTATCTGTTTTTGAAATTGCATTAACTGAATATGTATATGTGTTGTCGTCTAAATCAGTATCCAGATAAACATTCTGGTGTTTATTCAATTCTGTCAAATCGATTCCATTTCGAAATAATTTGTAACTTTCGGCATTTGGAACTTGTTCCCATGTGATCAATACCTGGTTGCATTCTGAAAAAGCATAGGTAACAAATCTTTGCTCAGGACTTATTTCGGTTGAAGAAACTCCAGTTCCTGTCAAAGAAACAACAATCATTAGGCTTAAAATTACTGATGTTATTCGCATAATATTCATAGTAAAACACTTAAAAAAGAAATCAAGCTCCAGGAAAGAGAATCCCTTTCTTGGAGCTTGATATTTCAGTTACTTAGTACATTTCATAACTTGAATAAATGTCGTCATGCCAGTTGTTCTGTGTGTATGGATTTCCTGTTCCCTTCGGATCAAATCCCATATCAAGCTTTATGAAACACTCTTCAAAGATGATTGTTCCATCCTTTTCTTTTTTTCCAGTTTTTGTGCCAACTGCATAAACCCCACGATTAACCTTTAAATCTCCAATATTTATCCAGTCAGTTTTTGCTTTTACCTTGTATTTTTTGTAGTCTGTTCCGTCGATCAAAACTGCCTGATCTACCAGATCAAAACCAGTGATGACACCTTCAACCTTTGTAAGCTTTCTTCCAACCCCACCCATGATTGATCTTCCGCTGGTGTTATCACCATCAACAATAAGATAGTCACCAGTCTTGAATTTGGATGTTTTGCTGGTGTCTGCAAGCATGACTGTCCATTGAATATCCGATACCATTTCCTGGACATAAAGTAAATCTTTGCTGTAGTTAGCTCTTGCAACTGAACCAAAGATTTGTGCTTTGTTTTTCTCGACTTTCTCAGAAAGGATTATTTTTTCAACCCATGATTCAATTCCACCAGTGATATGCACCCAATCCCCCTGCTTGAGGTTTGCACAATCAAAATTATCGGGGAGCCTGACGCGCCACACAATATGTGATGAGCCAACCTGAACCTCATTTTTTCCACAGTCTGGATTTATGAGTACCTCAGCAATAAAGTCAACCGCAACCAACCCGGCTTCATTTCCAAAGCTCTCAAGATCAGCAAAATAAACAGGAGAGCCGGGATAAAGGTCGTTTTGCCATCCAGTTACTTCAACGGTATCACCCTTTGAAAATCTGTCCTCGAGACAATCATCATAGAATGTTTCAAGATTAACGGTTAGCTTTGCACCATTTTTGTCAACAACAACATGCCCGGTAGCACAGTTTATCTCATCAATTACCCCCATGAACACAACCTTTTTCATGTAATTGTATATCAAAGCATGATGCATGAGATGGTCTTGGGAGCGATCCTTTAGTCCTTTTAGTGAAACCTTAGAACCCTTTGTTAATCGGTCACAAGGTTCGCTTTCATCAATGTTGATTGACCAATATTCCTTGCTGTCCGTGTAGAATCTAATCTTCGGACAGCTTGCAACGTCAACCCATCCATGAAGTATTGTGTATGCCTGAGTATCTGGAATAACCTTCCATGTTGCATTTTGCAGAATTGTTTTTCTGTTGGAGGTGATTGTTGCTGAAACCTTGAGTTCGTCACCAACAAATATCATGCCCCCACATGCCTCTGGGTCGGAAGGGATAATCTTGTAATATCTTCCTTCAGATTTGAGAATGAACATGTTCTCTTCGCAGTCCAGGGTAACAAGCCTTCCTTGGACTGTTACATCACGGGTTTTTTGACTGAGCGAATTGATTGTTGCTGATTCAAGGAAGTATTTTTTGGTAAAGACGGGATCACCCTCAACCTTTATTCTTTCTCCGAGCTCGATTTCATTGCAATCAACACCCTCATCAAGCTGGATGGTCCAGAGGTTTCCAGGAATATCGCCCCTGTCGTCCTCTTGAAGTTTGATTGTTCTGGACGTGCAGGATATTTCTACCACCACACCAACAATAACTTTTCGGTCTCCGATTAAGCCAGGACGAAGCATTCTTGCCCCGGCGATTACCTTTCCTGAGCGTGGCTGAATGAGTCCCATCACTTGAACCAGCTCACCGGGAGTAAATGTTTCACACTGCCCGAAATATCCGGAGTGAACTTCATAAACACTGGAATCGTCGAGTAGAATGTTTACAATGTTGTTCTCGCAGTCAGTCGATTTGACAACACCCCACATGAGAATTTGGGTTGTTGGTTCATTATCAAGAGTGATCATTCTTGCACCGGTGATTATGTTTGTTCTTTCGGCTTCCAGCCATCCGGCAACAAAAACATCACCACGTACAATTTCACCACCTTCTATCTCTATCCTCCAGGTTTTTTCGCTCTCTTCCTCTTCAAGGATTGCGTAGTTGTTCCCAACTTTTATAATATTTCCTACCAGCTCAACAGCCACTCTCTTGTCGGCTATCATGCTGACTTCATTTGCGATGACCAATGCATCAAGGTCTATGCTTCCGGTGACTTGAATTCTTTTTCCTTTGAGTGCAGGGAAGATTACAGTTCCATCCGGAAATTTTACCCTAACATTTCTACCTGATTCTGTTGCCAGGAAGACCTCATTTTCCTCAGAGAGCCCTATCACAAGACCCTTAGCAGAAAAAGAATTATTTCCTCTTGCACCCTTCAAAGAGTCAACCTTGAGGATGTCTGGTGCGTAAGGCATGAATCGACCACTCACAGTGTAATGTTTGCCAACCTCGGCTCTCACACATTTGGCCTCTGTCTCAAAACCAAGTCTGATTCTTTTACCATCGGTCGTGAGGATGATTGCTATTTTATCAACAGTTGACCTGGCTAGAATTCTTCCCGTAATCTCTCTTGCATAACAGATTTCTTGGGATTGAGATACACTGGTTACCTTTGCCATTCCCGGAATATTTGCCATCTTTCGACCCTTCATGTCGACACACTCACCGGTTGTGAAATATCCACAGAAACCAGTTTTTGGTAGTCTGACAGAGGTCATTTTTCCAAACTTATCTCTGATGAGTAGGTTATCCATTCCGCATGAGAGACCAAAAACAACCCCGGACATCTCACTTGTTGGTTCTTCCCAGCCTTCAGTGTTTATCCAGCTGACACTCTCAAGCTCTGCAAGTCCGTCTGGTGGCAGGATGCCGATTGCCAGCACATTATCACCGGCAGTTGGTATTTCTTCTGTTGATGTCAACTTCCAATCACGATCATCACTATCCTTCAATACAAATGTTTTGCCTTCAGTTGCGATCACTTCACCAGAAACACTCCAGTAAAATGTTGCAGGTGTGATTGGCGTGATAAATGCTTTTGAGATGATACCCTTTTTTGCTTGAAGCCTGCCGGAACACCTGACCATGTTGCCTTTACTTATATTCTTCAGATTGGCAGATTTGGCAATGAAAGCCTTCCAGCTTGTTTTGTCGATGGATTTGATTCTGACATACCCGGCATCTTCATCAATCTGAAGAACCTTTCCCTCAATCTGAATTGGTTTATTTGACTCGGAGGTGCAATCAATTCTGGTAACAGTTCTGCCAAGAAGGTTGCTCTCATCATCTTTTTTTATCAAAACACCAGAGACTGAGACACAGTCACCGAGAGTCAAACCGGTGAGCTGGGATACTGCCTCCAGCCAGATTGTGTACATCATCTCTCCGTTGTCGCTTGCAACCTGGAGTCTTCCTGTGATTGCATCAATTCCGACCACAACCCCTGTGAACTGTCTTCCTATCTCACCACCCATACAGTCAGATGCTTCGATAGAAGCGTTTGCCAGCCACATGTTTTCTCGTTTCAATTCACCCTTGGCGATTGCACAATCACCGGTTTTTAAGGTTTTCAAAACTGCCTTGTCATCGGGGGAAACGATGATGTTGTCTCCATCGTGTGTGTGGAGCAGGATGACTTCATCAACTGTGTCGACTCCAAATATCACGCCAACCGCTTGATAGTTTTCAAAATCTTTTGTAAAGAGCTGCTCGCAATCTGTGACAATCGAAACTCCCTGACCGAGTCCTGGTTCAAGTACTATCAAATCCAAACCAAGAGCAGAACCCGATGTGTACTCTGAGAAATCAATGACAGGTGAGATTACAATTTGTTTTGATCCCCAATTATCTGAAAGATAACATGTCCTACTAACTGAATCCCAACTCTCAAAAACCCATATTTCAGACTTCATGGTTTGAATATTTTTTGAGATACTGGTTATTTCGGGGTTGTCATATGTGCTGGAGTTTATCTGGTGGGCATCAATATTTAGCAGATCTCCCGCCTTCCAATTCCCACTTGCCCTTATTTTCACGGGCTTTTTAGTGTCGAGAGTTATTCCAGATAACATTTCGTTTGAGTTGTCCACGACAACAATTTGAATTGTGTCTGTAACATAATCTGGACAGTTGACCCCTTCGATAACAACTCCACCGTCTTTTTCCTGCGAGATTACGCAGTCACCAACATTCCAGGTGTCGCAGTTAAAATCTTCTGGAACTGAAATAATCTCTGCTCCAGATAACGTTTTGATTAGAATTGTTTTTGCCCAGCAATCGATTGATGTGATCTCTCCCTGGATAACAGCAGAGTCTGTGCAGGGGGTTTTGGCAACTATTGTTCCGATAAAACTTGGACCGGAGAATTTGCCGATTGCTTTGATACATTCGCCAACATTCAGTTCAACATCTGTAATCAACACCAGATTTTCTTCACCGGTTGCAACCAGGTATCCATCCTCACGAATCTCGGTTACGATTCCACTGATGTTGTCACCAAGTGCGTCGCAATTGATCAATTTCATGTGTTCAACATTTTTGAAAGAAACACCGCAGAATTGGATACAATCTGAGATTGATAAACCTGAACAATCCGTAGTTACAGGGACTATGAAATTTTTCAAACCATCTTCTGTTGCAAGTTCGATGTCCCTTGTTCCACAGTCTAGTGAGGTAATTATTCCATACTCGATGTTATTTATGCAGTCTGGTTCTGAACATTCACCCGCAGTGAATGTTTGTGGTTTCAAGATTCCATCTTCGATGTGTCCACATGTAGTGACACACATTCCGATTGATAACGCCCCACAATCAATCTCTGGAGTGAGAGAAATTTTTATTGTTGCATCATCTGAGAGAATTTTTATCAAACCGTTTGCACAATCGATTGATGTGATGACACCTTCAAAGGTGTCCCCGTAACAATCAGCTTCACAATCGATTTCTTCAAGGCTTGCGACCAGGAATTCATTCTCTCCTCCGCCATTCTTTTCTCCAAGAAGATTTACACATGTTCCATTTTTAATATCTTCACAAGAAATATTATCAGGCAGAATTATTTGATGTTTGCCATTGTCATTGATTATGAAGATTTTCTTCTCCTGGCAAACCGCACCTATCACTCGACCGGACAATTTTTCAGGGAAATCTTTCGTTGTTTCAATCTTCACACTCTTGATGTTTTCACCCTCTGTTATCCCCCAGAATTCGATTCCGAGACCAACAGTGAGTGTGCCACCGTAATATTTTGGTTTCTCAAGCAGGTACTGACTTCCCGCTGGAATTGTGATTTTCAGAGGATTGATTGAGGTGAGAACTCCGTAACCATAATTTTCATTCTTGGGAGCAGGTGGAACTGAAGCGGTGGAGGCATAGATTTTTTTGTCAGAGAGAATTCCTTTGACTTCAAAATAGCTGCCCGGTTTGATTGAGGAGCAAACAAGTCCTGGTGGAATCTCTACAAAATATGTGTTTCCCTCAATGTCTTGTGCGGAAACCTTGTTGTCCTTGCAGTAGTCCTGAGCAAAGAGGGCGTACTCTTTACCGCCACCACAGGGTACTGGCGTTATCTTCTCTGCCGTGATTATGCTTGGGGTATCAATCACAGCTTGACCCTCAACAAGACAGCAATCACCGACTGAAAGAGTGTTGCATGGGTAAGATGGTGGAAGCAGAATCTTGAGGGATCTTCCTTCTGATGAGATCATCATCTCGTTTTTTGCACAATCAGTTTGCTCGATAGACCCTTCATAAACTCTTGATGGGCATGTAATAATCATGATGTTTGTTATGGTTTCACCATCTGCACATCCCGAAATGCACTGACCAACAAGTGGTGGTATCACAGAATTTGAGAGTGTGTATGTTTTGTCGTATCCAAAAATATCAGTGATTACAATGCTTGATCCTGAGATACTTTTGACTTCACCCGTAACTTTTTTGTCATCGCAGGAAACATCACAGGGAATCTTGTACATATGCCCGATGATGGTTTTCCCATCAGATTCCTGATATGAAACGCTCACACATGTTCCCGTCAAAAATGGTGAAGTTCCCTCTATTTCAAAACGTTTTGATCCTGATGATGAGGTGACTTTGAAAAACCCCTGTCCTGTTTCGATAACCTTTCCTTTGATGGAATCCTTACAACCCATCGGGAATGAAAGCACAGCTGTTTTTGTATCTCCAAACCAGTTGATTGTGCCGGTGCCAAGAGCTTCAACGGGGAATCTTAATGGAACAAGTGTTCTTCCGTTTTCAATAAATGGGGCTATCTCTGAATTGTTTGGGTCGATTGGTTTTTCGACTCCATCGACCATGGCGATTGGTTTTCCGATCCACATTTCAATCTCATGTCCCATCGCAAAGATTGTGATTTTTCTGGTTGACTGCTCCCAGCCGATTGTACCCATTATCTGTTCAACAACGTATCTGATTACCAGGAAACTTCTCCCACCCTTGATGATTGGAGCGGTTGACATTTCTGCAGAATTACCGTCAACTGTGTATCTCTTCTGGTTGATTGTGAACGCCAAAGTTTTGTTGCAGGGTTTTGAGAGAGTTGGTTTTGATTTGTTGAGCTCTGCTGAAACTTCCGGGTATTCATAGATGCGGTTCAAGCTTGAATTGAGTGCAGTGATCTTGTAAACATTTGTTTCACCCGCCACACAATCTGTGTCAACCCAATTGGTTGCAAAGAACGGTTCGTTGCAGAGTGCCTTCGCGTTTGGGCTGATTCTTCGTAGCTGGTAAAAACTTGCCAAGGGATGAGACTCCCACTCGATTGTGACTGCGGAATTGCTTCCGACAGCCTTTGCATTCCACTCACCTGAGACAGCCATTGGTGGTAGCTGAATAAGTGAAACAACCATCAGTACTGCAAGAATTTTTCTAATCATTTTTGTTCCTCCGTGTTTGTCCTGTTTGAAAGGACCTTTTTGATATGTGAGATGTCTGGTATGACATGGTCAAAATCAGCTCCCGTAGACTCTGCATCGAGTGCGGAATGACCGGAGTTTGACTCTCCAACCAGACAAGTTTTCATGCCTGCCTGTTTTGCACCGACAAGATTTTGAGGGGCATCATCAAACATGATCGTTTCTTCTGCTGATAACCCGACTCTACCCAGTACATGATTGTAGCTTGAGATAAAGGGTTTTCCCTCGTAGGAAAAATCTTCGATACCGAATATCTTTTCTGGAATATCTGAAATTTTAAGAATTGACAGAACCTCTAGCACGTGTTTTCTGGGTGCATTACTCATGATAATTATTTTTGAGTTTAATGATAAGAGCAAAGGTCTTAAATTGGGGTCATGTTTGATAAAATCGCTTAGACAAACATCATGGATAAATTCGAGATATTCCATCGGATTCACATTACTGTGCTTAATCAGTCCGGCAAGAGTTGTCCCGTAATCTCTCCAGTACTGTTTTCTGACGTCATGTATTTTTTCATGTGGGTAGTCCAGTCGAACTCGCATGAATTCAACAATCCTGTCCCCGATGTGACTGAATAAATCATCACATCTGTAGAGAGTATTATCACAATCTAGAATTGGTACGTACATAGTTTTAGTATGTTACATGCGGGTAAAGCTATTTCAAGATTGACAGTGTACTTGCAAGAAGATATAATTGGTTAGTAAATGGACAGAAAAACATATGTAGCGGGTAGATTTTATCCGGATGATCCCACTGAGTTGCGGGATATGGTGAATGGTTATCTTGGTGAATCTGGCAAACAGGTTTCGATTCCGGGTGTGGTTCTTCCACATGCTGGTTACATTTATTCCGGGAAAACGGCGGGTGCTGTTGTCGGAAAAATAAAGATTCCAGACACTGTGATAATATTTGGACCAAATCATACTGGACTTGGAAAACCAGTCTCTGTTTATCCCGATGGAAATTGGAAAACACCGCTTGGTTCAGTTGAAGTCGATATGGAGCTCTCCAGAGAGATTGTGAGCGGGTCTGAATATGCCGAGTTTGATACCTCTGCACATGAGACTGAACACAGTATCGAGGTAATCCTTCCCTTCCTTCAAGTAAAAAATCCAAAAGTAAAATTTGTGCCAATAGCGATGGGTACAAATGATACTGAAGTTATCAAAGAATTGGCAGAATCAATAGATAAAGCCACAAAAGGAATGGATGTTCTCTTTATTGCATCATCTGATTTCACCCACTACGAACCGGAATACACCGCAAAGGCACGGGACAAAACTGCAATCGAAGCCATCAAAGAGATGGACTGGAAGAAATTTATTCAGGTAACAATTGACCAGGAGATGTCCATCTGCGGAGTCGCTCCAATCTGTCTGGTCATCGAACTATCCAAGAGACGAGGAGCAGAGGCTGGCAAGTTGCTTGCATACACAAACTCTGGTGAGATGAGTCATGATTTCAGCAATGTAGTTACCTATGCCGGCATTGCTTTCAAGTGAATTCTCTTAAAAAAATAACCTCGCTTCTTCTTGTTTTTGTCGTGTGTTTTCTGTTTTTAGGGATTGGTTATTTGAGAGCGGAAAATAATAATTCTTCAGCATCAATATTTTTTGGAACAATGTTTCAGCTTGGGAATGGTGATTATTATATTTGCCCTGAATTTGTCAGTGAGTTTCCGGATAATAATTTTTCTGTGAAAAAAAATATTACTGGAATAAAAGTTGAGTTGCCAAATTCTTCAACCATTCCAAAAAATGGTGAAAAATGTTTGGTTGTGGGTGATTATGATTTTGAATCTGGCTGTGTGACAGCTTCGGTTGTCAGGGATAAAATTGAGTGGCTGTCTGGTGAACTGAGGGATGGTAAATTTTTTCTGGTTGGAAAGAAGTATTCAATAACTTTTGCAAATGGATTCGTCAGCACAATCGAGACAGAGGGAAGAGTCGAGTTATTCGGTGAACGTTTGGATAATTTGGTCGTTGTTTACGCAGTCTGTCCATCTCAAAAAACGAAAACCACAATCACCGGGTTGATAAAAGAGGTGAAAGATAACCGAGTGGTTATGGTGAAAAAGGAGGGTTCTGGTAGAAAAGCCAGATATTCTGACATTGAAATAGTTCTTGAAAAAAGTACTCCAATTTTTGAGGGAAGAAACAGGATATTGTCCAGCCAGATTATTCCCGGAAGAGTTGGAGCTTGCACCGGAATTTTTGATTATTCTGCTGGAATAATCCGCCCTGATACCCTGATTTGTAATATTGATCAGGCAACTGATGGCGGGAGAATTATTGGTGTAATTACCGGAAATAATGATAACAAGCTGAGGGTAAAAGCTGGCATCAATCAGCTGGTTCATTCTGAGTTTACTGTTTTGATGAAAAAAAATTGTTGGGTTGTCTGGAACGAAAGAATTCTTGACCCAGGTGAATACTCAAAAATTCCAATAAATTTTACCGTAGAGATTATCGGTATTTTTACTGAAGAGAACAAAATGATTATCGCAGACACAATCAGAATTAATCCAACAAATCCGTTCAAATATTTATTCGGAGTGTGGGATGAAGAGACCGAAAGTGTAACCGATTTTTATGGTGAAACTCACAAAATTGAGATTGTTGATACCACATGGATTTCAGCTCCTGGTGGGTCGCTTGTGGATGGGAGATTTGTTCACCTTTGGATGGATGGGGGTGAGGCGATTGCCTGTTATATCCCGCAACTTGGAATCATGGGGGTTCGTGTCACGGGCTGGTTGAAGAGTGTGGAGGGTGGGACGATTCAAATTGATTGCCTTGGGTCGATGAACTATGATTTGCAGGGAAAAATTGTTCAAGTTTTGTGCGGAGAGAATTGCATGGTCGTCAAGGGGGGTCAAGGAATTGTGGATATTAACACGTTACCTGTCGGAACACTTCTTCACTGTTGGGGTGTGCCTGATCTGGAGGGTAGTTTGAGGGCATTGCTGGTCAGTGTTTACTGAAAATGAAAACATACCCCCTCCGTCATTCCTGGACCCACCAGGAATCCAGGGTATTTAAAAATCGAGTAGATGTTTATGGTTTGAGGTGATCTTGTCTGGTTTTGAATTATTGATAATTTTTGTTGATTCTATTTCTGAAAATTTATGCTAAAATTCGTGCCATCTCTTGGGAGGTGCTTATGAAAACTACAGTAAAAATTGCACTCATAGTTATGTTGATGTTTTCCATGCTATGGATAACATCTGTTGACGGTTCAAATGATTCGGAAACAAATGCTGGGTGGGTGGGGATAAATGGCAAACCTTACAATAATCAAAATTCAGGGATTCAATCTCAGGGATTCAATGTAAGCAAAAACTCAGGGAATTCAAAACTTGGGCAGGGTCACAGCCTTGTTCTTGATTCAAATGATCGTCCTCACCTGGTTTGGTTTGATGATACCTTTGAGAGCAGTATGATTTATTATGTTCGATGGGATGGTGAAAATTGGGTATCTGTGAACGGTGCTGTCTACAATCCGGATGATTCAAGTGAAAAAAAATTTGTGGTGGTCAGTGGTTTTGACAGTAAGGCATTTCATCCAGCCCTCGCACTTGATTCAAATGATTTCCCCCACATAGCTTGGGAAAATAGAATTCCCGGTAATGATGAAATATTTTATGTCCATTGGAACGGCAAAAATTGGGTTTGTGCGAACAACACTGTTTTTGATTCGAGCAATACTTCCAGCTCAAATTGGGCAAACGTTAGCAAGAATATTGAAAATTCATTGCATCCATCTTTGACCCTTGGCAATGATGGACTACCGCACATATCATGGCATGATTCATCGCTTGGGAATTTGGAAATATTGTATGCCCGCTGGGATGGTAAAAATTGGTTATGTGCCGATGGGAGTGTTTATGACAGTGAAAATCTAGTCATTACAAACCCTGTAAATGTGAGTGTTTCTGATGGAAGCTCTGCATTTCCAGACCTTGTCCTTGATGAAAAGAATTATCCCCAAATAACGTGGCACGATGAAACACCAGGAAAATATGAAATCTTTTATATTCACTGGAATGGAGATAGTTGGGTTTGTGCAAACGGTGTCCCATATGTGTCAGGAGATTCAAAACTTTCAAGTCCTGTTTGTGTGAGTAAAAATGGTGTGAATTCTTATTACCCATCACTTGTTTTGGACAGTGAAAATAATCCACATATAACATGGAGAGATTGGATTCAAAGCAATAACACTGAAATATTGTATGTAAGGTGGAGTGATGGTGAATGGGTTTGTATCGATGGGAGCGTGTTTGATTCCACCAATATCAGTATTTCAAATCCTGCGAGCGTGAGCGGTAATAATAATTCGTATTCACCAGTGCTTGCTTTGGATAGCAGCGACAACCCTCACATTGTATGGCGTGATTGGGCTTCTGGAATTCGGGAAATATTTCATGTCAGGTGGGATGGAACAAACTGGTTGAGCATGTATGGAACTGTATACGATCGCACCGATACAGCTACCACAAATCTTGCAAATGTAAGTAATACAGATGGAAGTTCATGGCTACCTTCACTTGTATTGGATAGCAAAGATAATCCGCATATTGTGTGGTACGATGACAGTTTTGAAAATAGTGAAGTTTGTTATATCCGGTGGAAAAACAAAGCTCCTGGCAAGATTGTTGAGTGTAAAATTGTTCTCCGTTATCAGCAGGACAGCATAATGTATTACGTTGATGATGTTGAAAAAGGACCGATGGAAACACCACCAGTTATTGAAAAATCCAGAATATTTTTGGTAGTTAGATACATCACGCAGGAAATTCCAGGAACCACAATCGACTGGATTCAAGCCGAAAAAAAGGTCATCATCACAACATCTGGCGGGAAAAGAATTGAGCTTCAAATCGGAAACAAAGATGCTGTGATTGATGGTGAAACTGTCCAGATTGATCCTGACAATCCTGATGTAGTTCCGTTTATCACAGCCGGAAGAACCCACTGTCCAATGAGGTTTGTGGCAGAACAGCTTGGTGCAACCGGAAAAGATGACATCAAATGGTTTCCAGAAACAAAGACAGTTGAGATTCGGTTTGATATTCCAGATTGTGATTAGTAAAGGTTTATTGTTCCAGGCTTAATCCTAGAATCCTTACTCTGTTCATCCCCCCTCCGTCATTCCGCACTTGATGCGGAATCCAGGGTAGTAAAGAATCGTGTGAAAATATTTGTGAAAAACAATAATTTTGACTGGCTAGATAACTGTTGTTTTCTTGTTTTGAATTCGATTTTATAATCCCCTGGATTCCCACTTTCGTGGGAATGACGTATGATATTACAGGAAGGGATGAGGGCTTACAGAAAACTAATGTCATAAAAATATAATCCAGATTAATATTTAACAAA
>CBDUSO010000042.1:0-16356 GCA_965370295.1 uncultured bacterium | reverse complement strand
ACCCAATTTGTCGCTACTGTATGATGCCCAAAAACCCGCAATCATGGCATGTTCAGTTGGTGAAAATATTCTTCCTTCTTCCCATCTCTCACCAAATCTTTTGGTCATTTCTTCTGTGATGGGATTGTTTCCGTTTTCCATGATAATGTTTCCGATTGTTTCACCGTTTTTTATGTGTTTGTCAAAATCTTCCAATTGTGAATCACAGCTGAGAATTTGTTTTAGTGATTTTGTTATGTGCGATGAGATTTTGTTTGTGCCTGATGATACAACAGGTCTTGGAAGGTTACCATATTCTCTTTCAAAATTATCTAAAAAATCTTCTTCATCCAGATTATAATTATGTCTACTTTCCTCATTTGCACTTTCAAGCTTATCTTTTAGGTATGCATACCATTCCATTCTAATCTCTTTGGAATCGAAATAATCCAAAGGATCGTGTGCGGTGATACCACCATGAGATGCATCAAATCCCGCTATTGCGTTTTTTATGTCTCGGGCAAGATCAGCTTCAGATACACCAGCCTTTAGTCCTACACCACCATAATCTCCACAAAGATCTCCGGCTAAAAACTTTGATTCTTTTGTAATAGACTCCAGATAAGCAGAAAATATACTGTTACCAGCCCCATAATGGTCAACATACAATTTGTTGCATTCTTCAGTGGAGAGATAGAAATCATCTTCTGTAAGAATTCTATTGTAATTACCATGATTATTGACCAAATCTCTTACACCGGGCAGGCTCACATCGTATCTTTTGTGTGCCACACATCCGACAATCGATAAAATAAGAATCAGAACAACTGAGTATACAAAAAATCCTCGCTTTGAAATCATTTAGTACCTCCAAGAGTTTTTGCAATCCAAATTCTGAAAGTATCAACCATTATCTGTGGTATTGTCCATTCCATGTGTCAACCACAGGCCACTTTGATCTATAGTCATATCTGTAACCACCTCCAAATGCTGATACATGAAACCTGTGTGTACTCTTAGGTGGACTATAAGCTCTTGCCCATGAATTAGCTGTTATACATGCATTTTCAATTGGATTTTTTATATCTTGCAACTTTATTTCATTTATAAGACCATCATACTCTACAACTACTCTAAGTTGAGTTGTACCATCAATTTTTCGTATATAAAGAGATCCTTTTGCTCCACTTTCAATGTTAGAATAATTATAACCTTTATATTGCCATCCTTCTCCATCTAAGATTTTCATCGTCTCCAATGTTTCACTATTAAGGAAAAAAACTCCTTCATCATTTATCAATTCTCCATATTTGGTCTGCTCAAAATCAATATTATTGAAATGGCTAATGGCTTTGACTTCCAGAGTTTTTTTATCGATTTTAATCAACTTTGAATCACAATAGATAACATCTGAACGGAGAAAACACGATTTTTCAGCATCGAAAGAAAGTTCAACATTGAGTATTTTAAATATTTCTGGGTTTTTATAATCAAAAACTTTTTCTCCATCAAAACAGATTATTTTTCTATCCAATGTAGAAATGAGTACTGGTTTTTCAAAGATTTCAGTTTTTAGCAACTTCCCAAGCCAGTTGAAATGAAAAAGAGTTTTCCCATCATCAGAAAGCACACCATATGCTAAATCAGTATCCTTCGATTTGCCATACTCATAATTCTCATCGCAATACAGAAGATCTTTCAAAAAATTTCTCCCTGTAACGGATGTATCATTCAAAACTTTGTAATAACCATCTCTATTGTCATCATTCATCATGATAAATCTGTAGGAATCACCGTCTTCAACGATAACTTGGAATGTCCGGTAATACGCATCGTTATATTCAAAGCTAAGCCTATCCACATACAGTACATCCCCTGTGAAACTATAGAGAACTTCTGGGTACCAGAATGGATTTATGTTTGCATTATTTGGATATTCATGAGAAATCAATTTTTTCTCGACTGAAAAAGTATAGTAAGCATCACCTGGCACATAATGCGGAATCAACCCAGAATTATTCAATCGTTTTGTGTATGGTATGTTATTGATATCAGTTCTCATTGAAACAGTTTCAGGACTTTCGCGTTCAAAAAAACCTTCAATAACCACAGATGGCTCAGCAGGGAAAGTATTTCTCTCCACAACTGCAGATATTGTACAGATAAGAACAATAAGAACAATAATAAGTCCTATCCGGCCTGATCTTTTCACAATCACCCTCCTCAGAGTATTTTTATGTCTGTTGATATTTTGAAGGCTTCAACAGATGTTGTCAAGATAGTATCTGTTACAAAGCCATATAATCAATTCCCTCATCCATCACAGCATCCCTCTCAAAAACAAATCTGGTATCAATCAAAAGTGATGAGGAATTCATTCCAGAGAGAATCTCAGCGGAATTTTCTGATCCCTTGCCGATTGGTTCTTGCCTTGCTCCCACAATCACAACTGAAGAATCTTTGATAGCCTGCTCGATTGTGTCACAGAAATTGAGTTCGATGTCGATGTGGGATTTGTCAACATTGTTGTCCCAAACAGAGAGTTCTCCGTCATGATTTTTTTGGAGAAAACTTGCGATATCGACCGCAGGACTCCACCTTGCGTCTGTGCTGAAATCTTTCATGGCAAGACCCAGAATTGAGATTTTTCCTTTTTTGATATTATTTTTTTTGAGCCAGGAAATGGCAAGATTTGCGATGTGGATTGGTTGGTTGGAATTTACTTTTCTGGAGGTTTCTATGACAGGAAGTTTTGTGCCTATTTGGTCTGCTGTCGGTTTTAAATAATACATTGCCTGAGGCAAGCAATGTCCACCAACTCCGGGACCCGGATGGTGGAGAAATGAAACTCTTTTGTGGGTTCTGACCAAGCCTAAAACTTCTTTCGTGTCCAGGTTGTACGCCGTGCAGAAGTTTGCATATTCGTTGGCAAGTGCGATATTTACATCCCTTGCAATATTTTCAAAAACCTTTGCTAACTCCACAGCTTCTGGACAACTTGCTCGAACCACATTTTTTACTCCCATTTTTTCAAGGAGTTTTGCTGATCTTTCAGTTGCCCTTGGGGTCAGCCCTGCAACGGGTGTTGTCATCCCGATAAGCTCCTCAAACGCTGCACCTTCCGCCATCCTTTCGGAAGAAAACGCAAGGTCAAAATCTTTTGTTGCTGATAATCCTGATTCTTTTTCAAGCTTTGGGGCAATAAAATTTCTGGTGTACCCAACAATAAGTGTGGAACGTGCAACAACCAATGCACCTTTTTTCAATCTTTTTCCTAAAGTCTCCAATGCCGAATTTAGCATGGATGGATCTGCTTTGTTGCCTTGAAGCGGAATTCCAACTGTCAAAATTATCTGCTGGTTATCATAATCCAGTGCAAAATCAGGGTCGGTTGTTGGGTGGTATCTTCCTGTTTTCATAGCATTTTTCAGGATTTCCTGGATTGATTCTCCATCCCTGTCCTCAAACATTTTGACAGCTCCCGAAGAAACCTGTTTGATATAACCCTCGCGGACATCAAGCCCGAACACCTCAAACCCCGCCTCCAAGAAGACCAGCGAGAGCGGGAGCCCGACATAACCCAAACCAATGATTGTAACTTTGTCCATGGGGTGGATTGTAGCCGTGGAGGGGGATTATTCAAGATTGGTTTATTTGTTGTTTAGAAATATTTGGATATTCCATTATAAGAATCGGGGTTGGATCATAATATGTTTGATTTTGTTATAATTTTGGTGTTTGGGATAATGAATGTACTGTTGGTTTATGCAGAATTATATTTGTGTCGATGTGGTTTTAGTTGTGGTAATATACGATAATATTAGTTATTATAATTATCAATTGTTTACTTTAATTATTTTCAACAATTCTTGAGCTTCATTAACTGCCGTCCGTGATTTATTTTTTAAATCATTGACATATAAATTATAATCACACTCCTTTCTTCTTTTATGTAATGCCTTTAGAATTCTTTGAATTTTTCTGTACTTAGAAAATTCACCAAAATATTTCTGTATTCCGGTATGGTCTTTGCCGTATCCAATCGTTCTATATCCGATTCTTTTTGCCATATCTAATGCTAAATTATAACATGCATAGTATGATCTACTAACACAGGCTCGAAGGATTGCTTCTCTGCCAGCTTTATCTTCTATACAATTATAATCGAATTTGAAAAGAGCTTCACTGAAAAGAAACAAATCGTTCCAATTAAAATTCATCATGCACTTGTGATTAGCACAAATTCTTTCTTTTCAAACATAATCTGATCAAAAGAATCAGCAAAATTAATAACCTTTCTAATAAATTTATCATCCAGCAATCTTCCAGTATTGATAACTACAATCGGATATTCAACAACATCATCCTCTTCAAAATGTGGAACAACACTAATAATTACGTCATATCCAAAATCAACCTTCTTTGCTTCATCAATTATTCTGAACAATATATCCAAAGCAATTGGATGATTCATCAAATAATTCTTCAGCTCAAAACGATATTTTACTCCTTTTGTGCGATCAAATAACAACCTATCGATTTTATCTGAGATTATATCTACATACTCAAACGTATTAGTTTTTGAAGAATGGACATAATCTGTTTTATTAGGCAACAAACCACTCAAAAAATTTGTTATCAAATCTGAACGAAACCTATTAACGCTAACAATTGTTTTTTGAGTATAATAGCATTCATTAATGTTTTGTGTTTCATTTTGAGTTGTTGCCATCATTTTTGCTCCTTTCATTTTTGATTATCATAACCATTTTTTCTGTAATTGAATCAAAAAAAACACTTTTGATCTTATCATGAGCTTTTTCTAACCATTTATCGAAGTCATCACTATTCTCAAGCATATTTGAATTTGAATGGTACTGTGTGTTGATGATGTAATCAATCTTGCCTGATTTCGCGTTTGTATCCATAAATAGTTTTAATTTCAATAGATTGCCCGCATCCTCAACGATAATATCACTTGTTGTCGCTTTGATATCCAATCCTAATTTATCAAATTGTGGACGAAAATTCATCAGTTTTTTGATATTATTATCTTTGGGGTCCACCCCAATTTTATCAGCATACTCTAATGCAACATTAGAAATATCAATGTCTTTGATTACATTCTTGATGCCCTCGTATGCAATATTGATGTATTTTTTCATCGAATCATTCCAGTTGTTATAAGGTATCTCACCAAAAACTATTATCATATGATCGCCCAAAAGAATAGTAATTTTTTCATTCTCAGACATAAATCGAAACAAACTGTATGCAGTCAAATCATGTTTCCAGGAATCATTGTTTGTTGAAAATAAAGCACCTACAGGAACAGTGACATTATTCTTATACTTAAAACTATCTCCTTTTACTTTTTCTGAAAATAATCCACCAGTTGTCATGTCCCACTTGCTATTTTGCTTGAAACGCAACTGACACATTACAGCAGTAATCGGGGGGTTCTTAAAAACACACTCATTCGCCATTTGCATCTCCTTTTCAAATCATTTTTACTCATTGTATACAGATAAATTTTCTAATCAACAATTATCCTTTACTCAAATATTTTAAAGGGGTGAAAATTGATTATTCACCCCCCCCACAATGAATTTATTTTTTCCTACCCGCGTTTTCCAAACACAATCTTGTTCCTGGAGTTTTCTTTCATGCCTCTCAAAAGTTCGAGGAGATCGTGGAGTAAGCCTGACGGCAAGCTGACCAAAGCACCGGCTACAAAACAAGCAAGCAAACTCACCCCGCCATGCAACCACCAGACAAGCGGAGCGACCAAAAGTCCAGCAACTGTCGAGATTATTCGTCGGTCAATCTCTGGCAAAAAATCTTTTACAAGCTCAACCAATCTTTCGGTTATCGGGGTCAAAAGTCCAACTATCAACATAATTTCTGTTATCATTTTTCTCTCCTTATTTCTATTCTTTTTTTGAAGTTTTCATATATAAATCCAAGCGATTTACATATCCATTCAGCTGGAACATAAACTATTCCTTTGTATTCCGGGAGTTTTTCTGGAAGTTTTGTCGGGGAATTTTCAACAACTGCGGTGTCAGAGTTTTTCCACATCTGAATTATCGGGATGTCCAACTTCTCTCGTAACCTTACAAGCGGGAAATATTTTCCCGGACAATCGGAGTTTTCCAGGGTAGAGTGTGCAATTATTTCACAGTGGGAAATTTTATGACGTTTCATCAAAACTTGAAGGAGTTCGGAGAGACCATCAAACTGTTCACGCTCCATCCCATCTTCTGAGAAATTTCCAACACAAACAACATGGATTGAATCCTCATCACCAACATAATGACCACCATTCCACCCTGCTCGAATCCTGTCGTCAACCAGCTGAATCCAAGAACCATTGGTTTTCACAACATAATGGAAGCTGTCAATGGAATTGGTTCTGAAACTCTCCATCAACTCTTTTTCTTCATCACAGTTTTTTGGGCTTGAACCAAGGTGATGAAGGACTACGGACTTTTTACTGTTGTACTTTTTTCCAGCCATTTCATCACCCCAATCCAAGCCTGAGAAGAACCCAAGAGATTGTTACTGCTCCAGCAATTGTGAGCGTTGATTTCAAGATTTCTTTGAAAATATCCCAGGTTCTTTTACCCTTTATTTCTTCTTTCTTGTCCAGCTTTTTTTCAAGTTTTTGGATTTTTTTGGAGCATGTTTCAGCAATCTGTTTTGTTGGACAATTTTCTGTCGAGTGGAGCAAACTTCTGATGTCAGAGAATTCTTTCCGAATGGATTTTCCCATCTGCTCAATCCTATCTGAGAGGTCAGACATCCACATTCGAAGCGTCTCGTCACTCATTTTGGATAACCTTCTGGATTTCAGCGGGAATATCTTTCCACTCGGGCCAACATCTGTATTTTTCCCAGCGGATTGCTAGGTCTCTCATCCTTCTGTACCCCAGCTCCCAGCTATGAAACCAGCATTCAGAATGTCTGTCAATCTCTGTGTAGTAACAGGCTGCATCAATATTAAATGCCAAAATTGGTGGCTGGTGAAGATACCTCCAGATGGAAACTGCAATCCACGGCACAAATTCAAAATCTTCTGCTCTCCATGAATCCACAAAAATCCAGACGGTTTCCCGGTTGATGTCTGCGTTTCCTGGAATCTTTGGATCCAGCACTGGAAGCACTTCTGTTATCGGATGGAGTTTTGTAATCTTGCCATCTTCAACTTTTATGTGTGCTGGGTACTTGTCGCAAACATGCACGTACACACGTTTTATTTGTCTTGATCTCTTTGCTGTCACCAAACCAGAGGTCAGCAAAATACCAAGAAGTAAAACAACACAAACTATTTTGAATAGCCCTTTCATTTTTTTCTCCCGTTTTGTTTTTATTTTTGTATTTTTGTATTTTTGCAGGGGTCAGCCATGGCTGACCCCTGCACCATATATTCCCTAATGTTATTCCCACGGAACTTCCATCATTCCATGCTCCGTTCGGAATATTTCCTTATGTGAATATGTAAATCTTGAGATTCCGCATCAAGTGCGGAATGACGGAGGGTGGTCCTGAATTCCATGTGATTGCTGAACCAGTCAAAGTATCAAATGCAGAATGACGGAGCAAAAGTGAAAGCAACAAAAGGGAAGCGGAAACGATAAGAGGGTATCAACTGTCCCTCCCCAAATTTGTAGACACTCCAAAAAGCTACTACAATAACACAAGGAGGGCAAGAATGGACTTGAAAAGAAAGAGCTATACGAGAGAGTTCAAGTTGGAAGCAGTTCATCTGGTTGCCACAGGAGAAAGCAGAGTTTCTGAGGTTGCCAGGGATTTGGGGGTACACCCCAACACCATCTACAAATGGATACAACAATACAGTGAAAATCCTGAGAAAGCATTCCCTGGCAAAGGGAATCAGATAGAAGAAGATGGGGAACTAACCCATCTCAAGAGTGAAGTAAGGCGTTTAAGAATGGAGCGTGACATCTTAAAAAGAGCCATGTCCATCTTCTCTGCCGACCCAAGGTAATCTTCATGTTTATGTTAGATAACAAAGAAGAGTTCCTCATATCGGTCATATGTGAAGTACTTTCGGTCTCACGCAGTGGTTTTTATGCCTGGATGAGAAGACTGGAGCTCAGAAGAAAACTGATTGACTACCAGAATCCAAGGACAAAACAGGAAAAAACTAGACTGCTGGCAAAGATACACAGAATTCACAGGACAAGTGGTGAGACCTATGGAAGTCCACGCATCCACCAGGTGCTAAAAAGAGAAGGTATCTCCTGTAGCGTAAACCATGTAGCACGTCTCATGAGAGAAGATGGCATCTGTGCAAAGACAAAAAAACGTTTCAAAGCAACCACAAACTCAAAGCACAATCTTCCTGTTTCACCCAACCTGCTCCTCTGTAATCCAAACATACCTCAAAGAGATTCAAAGCCATCAAGGAGAGACTTCTCCCCCATGAAACCAGACAAAGCCCGGGCAGGAGACATCACCTACATTTGGACAAAAGAAGGCTGGCTTTACCTTGCTGTAGTCATTGACCTATTTTCAAGATCTGTTGTTGGTTGGTCAATGAATAAACAGATGACCAGCCAGCTGGTTGTCTCTGCACTTTCCATGGCAGTAAGGAGACGCAGACCACAACATAAAAGAGAGAAAGATCATAACAGTCCCTCACAGAAGAGATGCAACCCACAACAGCTCCCAGACCTTCCTACATCTTCCACATCTTCTATCTCTCTCACATCTTCCACATCTTCTATATCTTCACAGATTCTCTCTGACCCTCTCATCTTCCACTCTGACCAGGGCTCGCAGTATGCAAGCATTCAATTTCAGTCTTTGCTTGCAAGACACAGCATTCGTGGTAGTATGAGTCGCAAGGGTAACTGCTGGGACAATGCAGTTTCTGAGAGTTTCTTTGGTAGCTTGAAGACTGAGCTTGTAGCTCATCAGAAATACCTTACACGTTCACAGGCCAGACGGAGTATCTTTGATTACATTGAGTGTTTCTATAACCGTCGTCGACTTCACTCTACCCTGGGATATAAGAGCCCGTCAGAATATGAGTTAGCATATCATGAGACATACGAACAGAGTGAGTTGGTATGTAGGAAACACAGCGAGTTGGTATGTAGCGAATTGATATGCGACAAATCTACATACAACAAACCTAGATACAGTAAGTCAGCATCAACAAGTTTGTAGATTTACTTGGTGTCCATGAAAATGAGGGAATGACAATATGTTTTGACTATCAAACTCCAGCAGGAAAGGAGTGTCCCTACACTGTCGTCCATCGTATTGAAATTATGTTAATTTACGCTAAATGATAAACCCAACCGTCAAAAGAATCCCTGTCAAAAGCTGACTCATAACGGTCATCGCAGATGCTGGTGCAAGTTTTGTAACATCGGAAATATTTGCCCGAAGTTGAACATTCGACAAAACAAGGATTGGCAATGTCAAAAATGCTAGTCCCGTCCATCCCGGCAATCCACCAAACCAGATTCCAGCTGCGAGTGCAATGTACGGTGTGAATATCAAAGCAAAGTGCAATTTTACTGCTCTTTTTACTCCAAGTCTAACAACCATGTGATTCTTTCCTGTTTGTTCGTCTGCGACTCTGTCTGGAAATTCGTTTATATAGAGTATCAATGAAACCAGAAGAGTGAGTGGAAGTGCTGCCAAAACTGGCAACCACGAGAGAGTTCCTGTCTGGATGTAGAACGTGGCAAGAGCAACAAGGATTCCACAATCAAGCCCGGCGATCAATTCCCCAAATCCTCTTGAACCAAGGGCTATAGGTTTTGCTGTGTAAAAATATCCGGTGATAATCCCAAATACTCCGATTGCAAGTGTTATCCAACTTGAAACATAAACCAGATAAGCACCAATCAAACCAGCGATTCCAAACAAAACAAATGTGTAAATCAATACACCCTTTGGTTCGAGCAGTCCATCCTGAATCAATCTGCTTCCACCTGTGAACGGTCGGACTGGGGTTTTATTTGCTTTGTCGTTTCCTGAGACATGATCCCAGTAGTCATTTGCTGTGTTTGTCCCACCGTTAATAAGTACTGCTGCGATCAAGGTTAGCACTGCATGAAACCAGTTGATGTGTCCATTCATAAACCATGCGGCAGATGCGACACCAACAAACACAGACATTGCGGGGGCTGTGAAAAACTCTGCTCGAAGCTCTGCAAACCAGACGGCTGGACTTGCTTTCTTTTTTGACATTTTGATTACTCCTCTTGGATGTATGTTCACCTACGGGTTTATGGTATTTTTTATGGGATTAAATTCAAGGAGTGGGATTTCTTGTTTCCTGAAATACAGGCACGATATTTTATGCCCTGGATTCCCACTTTCGTGGGAATGACAAAATAATGTAGGGACAGGTTTCAAACCTGTCCCTACAGAGTTGCATGGAATGATTCAGGCTCATCCACCCTTCTTTGCCTTCAAAGCCAGTTTCTTTTTGTTCACCTCATTTGAAACTTCCATCACCCTGACCAGTAAATAATCCTGCCCAAGCAACCCTCCAGCAACCGGCCAAAGCCCCAGATTTTTTATCCTGGAAATCCAGGAAAGTAGCGTTACATATTTCAGAGGCAGCCCTTCGGAAATTCCAAAGAGTGCCTCCTCGATCAGTTTTTTTCCGATTCTCCGAAGCTGTGAAAGCTCATCACATCGGCAAGCAGGAGGTTGAAATAGAGTGCATCCAATGATTCAAGCGATTCTTTAGAAACGGCAATTTTTTCACCGCCAACAGTCAAGCTGTGACAAGAGAGTGTGACCAATTCAAGATTTGCGGTTGCTCCCGCTTTAATCTGTTCCTGGTCACTTCCATCTGCATTTGTGAGAATATCCTGCACACTTTGGAAATCACCCATGGAGATTCCATGGATCTCTGCCTTGTCACCTTTTTTGGCTCGGCTGTCAAGTGCGTTGAAATCTACCTTTTTTGTCCTCAAATAATTCATGATCAGTATGTTCCATTTACAAGTTCAATCCTGAGAGCATACTCTTCCGAGTCATCATAAACAGCCATTGCATTCCATGATTGTGCAATTCTTCTGCCTATCTCAACAGGAACAGAGCATTTTGTCATGTAGACATTAGGCATTATAAGTTTTAGTGAGTAATTATTTGTTTCAGAGTTGCCTATTGTGTCTCCATTGGTTGTGATGGTTGCTGAGAATGGAATTGTGGTCTGCTTCACATCATACTCACTACCCGAAGAACCAAGAAATCTCTGAAGATCAATATCAGAATCAAAGATTGCCTCGGCACTGAAGTTTGCAGAAACTCCGCCGGGGCTTCCCTTTGTTGCAAAGATTCCAGATTCAATCGTTCTCTCTGCCCCTTCAAGCCCGTTTGTGATGTCCATTTTCAAATTCTTGATAATCCCGGTTTTGTCGGTTGTTCCGAATTCAACAGTGGTATCTCTTGTGAACAACGCCCCAAGATTTTCATAGGTTGGAGTTGAGTTTGTGTTGTGAATGCTCATTTTTGAACCGATGAACTGGGTTGTGGTCATCACAGGTTCCATCGCCTGATAATCCAGATTCATGGAGCGTGCTGTCATCCCTGCAAATCTTGCGGTGGAATTTCCCTCTGGAGTTCCAAGGTCAAGCTCCCAGGTGTAACTCGGAAGATCATTCGTCTGCTCAAAAACATGTTTGTAAGCAGGGGTTGTATTCTCTTCGACTGCATCTCCTGTGTCGTGGTCAAAGAGGAGTCCGTCATCTGTTCCCTCTGCTTCGATTGAGAGAGTGCTTCCGGCGATTGCTGTGATTTTTACAAATTCACAGGTAACACCAGTGTCAATAACAAGCCAGTCACCAACAATCAAACCGGTTGCGTCAACTACATCAATCGTGCTGTCGCCGGAACTTGCTAATCCCGAAAGTGTGGTTTGAGTTCCACCAGCTGGTCTCTCTGGGATTGGTGTGATTGTCTGCTCACCAAACAATGCATACAGCAATTCACATGTTGCATCCGGGTCTGCTTCCATCTTGATGTTTCCGGTCTGGTTCCAGGCTCGCTGGAGAACTTCTGATGATTGCGAAGAACCACCGATTCGGAATCTTCTCTGCATTTCTCTACCCCAGTCCATGGAGCAGGATAGCACCTTCCAGAATTTGCTGGATGTTACTTCCTGGGAATAGCTTGATTCCCTTGCAAATCCGAAATAACTTGATTCACCTTTTGGCATATATTTGCCTCCTTGTATTTCTATTTTGTTTGTGTTTTATTTCTGTTTTTTTTGCGGATATTGTTTCTATTTTGTGGTAGGGGCGGGTTTCAAACCCACCCCTACTGGATGATATACCATTCATACCCTTCGTTTTTTTGTCATTCCCGTGAAAACGGGAATCCAGGGGATTAGAAAATCGAGTTGATAATTGGAAACATCAGTAATCCAAGCTGAAACTTTCTCTGTTTTTTCAAAATATTCACACAATTTTTGAGACCCTGGATTCCGCATCAAGTGCGGAATGACGACACTATTTTTGCCCCCCTTTTGAAGGGTTGTGATAACAGCAAATGATCTATACCCCAACCTCCACCATCAAAACCATCTGAGCCTGCATCACCAAATTGTTGTCAGAAAATATCGGATTCCCAACAAATTCTGTCACCACCAAACTCGATGAATAACCCTCCAAAAAATCTGACTGCCTGATAACATCCTCAATCCTTGCTGTCAAATCTGCCAGATTCAAATATCCATCCTCCCGACCTGCCAGCCCCTGAACCATCACAGTGAAAATAAACGGAATCACCCGACTTCTTCCCCCTGCAAATGTTTCTGCTTTTTCTGCTGAGCGTCCAATGTGGACACAACAAGCAGGATACTTTGGAACAGCTTGTTTCAACCCAACAAAGATCATGAGTCCTGAAATCTCTTCTTCAAGCTTCCCCTTGATGAGTGTCAACAAATCTCTATATGGTGTCATTTTCTACCCCCAACATATATTCTTTGAACTTTGAAATAATTGTGTTTTTCCATGCCACTGGAAGATTCATGTATGGTCTTGCCGGAATGTTTTTTGAGCCATTCTGGTGAACTCTTGCATATGGCAGGTTTGTAAGTTCACCACCAATCTCTGCTCTGTTCCCGGCAATCTTTACGCTTGTCGCTGACTTTTTCAGACTCCCAGATTTCTTGAGAAACTTTCCTCCAGCCCACCTGGGTCTTCCACCCGCCCTGAAATTTTCTGATATTTCACCTGCCACATATTTTGCTGATGACTCCAAAGCTTGTCCTGGGTTGCTTATTTTTTCTGCTAACCCTCGAAGCTCTTCCATGAAACCACCGCTGATGTTTATTCCGGTCAACATACCCAAAGTTCTCCCCAGCCAGATTTCTTTTCTAGTCCGGATTCAACAGTTCCCTTTGAAATCCCCGTCAAAAGTTCCATCGCTCTCTTGTATTTTCTGTGGGCAGTCTCGAAGTATCCACCGTTTTCTTCACTGTAGAGGAATTCAAGGCAGAATGATGCAGACAACTCGACTGAGATTTCTGTTATCAAATCTGGCGGAGATTCTGGAATGGTGAATGTTTCTGAGAGGTGAGCGTTGATTATTCTGTCTGCTTTTTCGATCGAGAATTCCACCGAAAATTCGTCTTCTCCTGTGTCTGGGATGATGGCAGAATCGATTCCTTTCAATGATTTTCTCACTTCTTGGATTGTTGTATACATTTTTCTCCTTTTTTGGATATTCTGGGTGGGTTTCAAACCCACCCCTACAGACGGCGTATCCCCATCCGTCATTCCACATTTTCCTTTGTCTTTCCCGTGAAAACGGGAATCCAGGGGACTGGAAAATCAAATACAAAATAAGGGAAAACAATGATCCAACCTGATAAACACTCTGTTTTCCCCAAATATTTACACGGTTTTTGAGACCCTGGATTCCTAGTCGAGCCAGGAATGACGGAGCTGGAGCTCTCAACCCCCCGAATCTGACTAAAGTCAGATTCGACCCCCTTCAAAAGTGGGTCAGGCACAAAATGACTATTTTTTCCGCTTCCCCTTCACCTGTTTGAAATCATCAGGTTTGCCCCTCAGATAATCTATCTCTTCTTGGTCTTTTGTGGAAAACGCTTCATCATGAATGCAAGTCCTCCACTTTGTGGTCAAACTTTTTTTGCTCCCAGCCAGATAAAATCTTGGCATAACCTACTTCACTTTCAAATCTTTGAGGGTGACAATTGCATCCGGATTTTCAAGTGCACAATCACATCTGAGCGTAACAACAAAGTATGTAACACCCTCGGTTGCACGTCTCTCTGTTTCGATGTTTATGTCCTGCTGGATTCCAAGAATCAGATTGCTGTAATCGCAAAGAATTGTGAATGTTCCATCAAGACTGACTTCAAGAGTATCCTCACCGGTTGCATGATCATACTCAAGAGCAACAGTCAGAGTCAAATCGTTTGTTGATTTTGATTCAATCTCTCTTACTTCCTGTTTTGCACCAGACCCGATTGTAATTTTTTGTCCTGCTGAAAAATTTGTTCCATCGGTGACAGTTATCACAGCATCCTCAGCCGAAGCATCGGCAGAGAGCGTGGAGCTTGCACCACCAGAAACAGCAACAGGAAGATTGTTTGGAAGCAACGCACAGGGAGCAAGAGGGATTCTACCAAACGAAAGCAATGGTCCACCCGTGATTGCATCATCACCAAGTGGAGTTGTGCGGTTGCCAATCACCTCGACAAAATCCTGATAGAGATCGTCAGACATGATGAAACGAAGGTTTTCACGGCTTCCACGATATTTGCTGTTTAAGGTTTTGATTGCTCGTGAGAGCTTACTTTCATCAATATTTCTGTCATCAAATGTGGTGCAGTCCACAGTATGACCACTTGTGATTGCTCTTGGATACCAGCCATTAACCTGTTCCCAGATATGATTCTTTTCATCATCACCAGTATCTTCACCCATGAGATAAGCATACTCAAGCTGGTTTCCAATCTGGTTTGCAACCATTCTCATAAGGTGGTCTGCAAATGCATCTCCCTCAATGTTGTCCATCATCGCATCGTCTGCAATCGGAACAACCGCCTTCATGGTTTTTGAGGTGAGCGTAATTTGCTCAGTTGTAACAGAGACGGAATTTTCCTGTCCTGTTCCGTATGTTCCCGGCCTCAGAACCTCTTCACCAATTCCAAGCCTCACAAGTTTTTTTGTGTTGCTCTTCATTCTCTCAACACGGGCGTTGTCTTTCAGGAATGACGCATCGATGATGTAGTCAATAAATCTGTCAGCATCCTCTGTTGAAAGCCCGATTCGGGTTGCGAATGTGTTTGATGTCACCGCTGATTTTGAAAGTAATTCTTCATTTGTTATCATATTTTTCTCCCCTGTCTACGCAATCAATCTCACGACTGATTCCCATTTTCTTTTTTTGGAACTTCCAGTTTGACCCTCCACTGATTTTTTTGTGGTGAATCTGTTTTCGATTCTTGAGATTCTCTCTTCAAGATTGATGAGCTTTTTGTTGATGTCTTCAAGCACCTCAAGGGTTCCGTTTTCGGTTGTTTTTATTTCTGCCAATTTTTCAAGAAGTGTGGCAAGAAGTTCCTCTGGGACACTTTCCTCTTCACCCTTTTTTTCTTCAGCTACTGCTACTTTGTTGAACCATTTTTCAAACAATTTTGTTTCCTCCTCTTTTTTCTCTTCCGGTTTTATCAGAAGTGTGGTTTCGTTATTTGCCGGTTGGTCAACCACAGAAATTTCGGCAATCGTAAGCTCCGTGATCACAGTTAGCATCCTCCCACCAAAAAATCTTTTTTCTCGGTTGTGGATGATTCCCCCAATTGAAAGACCCTGATACAACCCAGACTGGATTTTTTCCCAGCAACTTTCATCTGTGATTTTTATTCCAACCAGCAAACCTTTTCCTGGGATCATCAAAAGATGCTCTGCTTTTCCAACTGTTTTTTGCTGGTGCATCTCCCGAATATTTCGCCATTTTTTGTAGTCTGGCAAAGCGTTTCTGATTGCTTTTTCAGACAACACCTCTCCCTGTTTGTCAAGGGTGTCGGTTGTGGCGTACCCCCAGATCATTCTGTTTGGCTTTTTTGCTTTTATGTTTTCAATGGAAAACACCTCCTTTTTTTGGGTACATTACCCTCGTCATTCCGCACTTAATGCGAAATCCAGGATTCACATTATTTTTAGGGTGGGTTTGAAACCCACCCCCACAGTATTCGTCATTCTGAACTTGATTCAGAATCTCAGCCCATTAAAAACAGAAAATATTCACACGTCATACAGGTTCTGGAGATTCCGTGTCGTAGCACGGAATGACGGAGGATACGCGGAATGACGGAGCTAAAGCTCTCAACCCCCCTCAAAATGGGGT
>CBDUSO010000041.1:0-17677 GCA_965370295.1 uncultured bacterium | reverse complement strand
CCAGCAGAATGCTTTTGGAAAGGGGTGTTGCACTTCAAGTGTGAATCCACACCCCTACATTGTTCTAGATTCTAAACCATACCCTCCGTCATTCTAAATATCCCCACGTCATTCCTGGCTTGACCAGGAATCCAGGGTAGTAAAAATTCGTGTGAAAATATTTGTGAAAAACAATAATTTTGACTGGTTAGATAATTGTTGCTGTTTTGCTTTATATACGACTTTATAATCCCCTGGATTCCCGCTTACGCGGGAATGACGTGGGTAATTCCGTGCGATCCTCGTCATTCCTGGGTTTCTAGTTTGTCATTCCTGGCTTGACCAGGAATCCAGGGTTCTTGAGAATTGTGTGAATATTTTGAAAAAACGGAAAAAGTTTCCAGTTGAATTGCTGATATTTTCTTTTTGAATGCGACTTTTTTATCTCCTGGATTCCGCATCAAGTGCGGAATGACGGAGGGTACGGGAATGACGTATACAATACAGGGATGATGAAAAGAGTCTCACCCAATTCAAACACTGTATTTATTGAATCACACTGGAAGTGGAGTAGAATGCGTATATGAGAAAAAGATTGTTACTGGTCGTTATGGTTGGAATCCTGCTGTGTGTGGTTAGGGGAAGCACGATGGCTAATTACGATTTAAACACGAGAGCACTCTGGCCAATGATTTCGACAGCTGATGTTGGAATTTTGATCCTTGAATATCACTGCATTTCAACCGCTCCTGAGGGTTCAAAACATCCTGATTTATACATCAAAAAAGAGATATTTGAAGATCAGTTGATGGTACTAAAAAACATGGGGATGAAGGGGGTATCTTTTTCTGATGCTCTCGATGAAATCTCAGAGGGCAATTATGATCTAAGCCATGTAATTTTGACATTTGATGATGGTCATGATGACAATCTGCAAGCGGTTTATGACATGCACTCACTTGATTTCAATGCTACTCTGTATGTGATTACGGGCAAGGTTGGCGTTGAGTATCCAGCTCAATCCTTGTTTTACATGGGCTGGGAGGAGATAAAAAAGATCTCTGAACTTGGTTTTGAGATTGGCTCTCATACTGTGAATCATATTGATCTTTCGATGGCAAGCCCGTCTCGTGTTGACTATGAAATTATGCATTCAATAAAGGATATTGAAGAAAATCTTGGAATTGATGTGAGATCGTTTTCGATTCCAAAGGGTGCATACACGACGGATGTGATTGTTGAGATAAGTCGTTATGGTTTGGATGGATGTGTTACATCAGACAGAGGCTTGATGACCGGTCAACTTGTTCAAAAAGCCCCTCGGATTATGGTGACAGATAGCACAGATCTTGGAAAAGTTATCGCTGGTTATCTGGCAACCAATCTCACGTTTGGTGAAAAAATATTTATTCTTGGGGATACGGGTTCCAAGATTCGAAGCTTTAGATCGATGCTTACCAGGCTTGGTTATCCCTTGAAGGACACGGATGTGTTTGATAAACAGATGGAATCAGCAGTTGTTGACTACCAGAGAATCCTTGGATTGGAACCATCCGGGGAGCTCAATGATACTACAATTGAGATTATGATAAACGACTTTATGGAGCTTGTGTCAAAAAATGAGAATTAACTTAAAAAAAAATACCGCGATGACAATTATTTTGGGTCTTGTCTTGACTCTCACAGTTTCTTGTGGTGGTGAAATATCGACGACAGATGATGCTGACACGATGGCTGAGTCATCTGAATCGCAGTCAATTATGCCGCGTGTTGATAACCAGAAACCTGAGGTTGAAGTCTTTGACAGGTCAATTCTACCGGAGCTTGATCCTTTTACGTTGCCAAAGGTAACGCAGACAACCATTGAGCTTGCATACACCTACCTGCCAAGAAGCCTTGGAAAAGTGGACTCTGAGCTTGGTTTGCAAATTCTTTCTTTTACAAATTTCAAACATGGATTCAAAAGAATGGGAATAAATCTGAAATCTCTCTCAGAGGAAGATCTGTTGGTTGCGATGATGTATAGTCCCGATTTTTTGGCAGGCAGAATATTTAGCGTGAAACAACCAATTGATGAACCAAAAAATTGGGGTTGGATGGCACATGACCGGTTGACAGGTGGTGTCTGGTTTGCTGGTGATCTGTCGATGGGTGAGAAACTTTTGCCGGCAATGCGAGATGATGAATATACGACAGAACCACTTGTGAATTCAATGATGACCTCATTTCATGCCCCCAGGAGCAATCAATCACCAATCTATGGCAGACAGGTTGCCCCTTTCAGCCCGAATTTTGGATATTTTAATCACACCGGGAACAACGTGGAACAGGCTGATGAAACAGCTGTTCTGGTCAGGCAAAATGATGTATTCGGGCTATCTGAAAACCAGGCAATTATTGATATTCTTCGATTTGTTGGTGACACTGAAAATGCTGTTCTCATCAAGTCAGATATAACTTTAGAAAATGCTGTCAAAGGACTCGGTGTTCCGTCTGAAATGGCTTCAGGAATCACACCAGTACTAAAAAAACTGGAGGGATACGGAAGAAGAAAGAGCCTTGACTGGTTTGCTTTTTCACACAATCCGCTTGATGAATATCCAATTCGAATAATTCTCAGATACGAAACTAATGAACAAGCACAGATTGATATGAAACTGTTTAAATATGTGTACGATGAGGAGATGGTTGAGTTTGATGACAGGATGATGGATCCATCTGGTATCAAGATTGAAATGAAAAGGTTTTCGGTTTACGAAAATATTGGACTTGTTGAATGCAATATTGCGGGCGACCTTGAGCTACCGGGATCGCAGTTTGGTCAAAGAATCAGTGATATACGTTTGGCTGACAAGCTCACAGATTTATTCATTTCTGGGATGTTCCCGTTGTTGTTGCTAAACAACTGATTTATATCATGTAATGATTATAAACACTCATGAACGCAAGAAATATCAGATTTTCGTTCTACGATTTAACCTGGGCATAATCGAATGATAGAGGGAGTGTGGTAGCTTTTATGTACACGGATTTCCCCAGGTCCGTAAAAGGGGTCTACCCCAGACCCCACCTCCCAATATCCCCTGAAAGGGGGATGCTCCCAGCCGGGTGACCCTCCCACGCCCGGCTGAACCTTTTTTTAGCAGAAAGTATAAATTTTATTGAATGGTTTGTCGTTGCTGACCAATGGTTGAGACCACAACAAAAATATTTGTAACAATAAACAACTAGATTTTGTAGATATGTTGTACTTCTGTGTTGCTGATTATTCGGGCCATGGAATAATTAATTTTCTTCCACCGATGGTTGCAGAGAGAGCGTTTCCGGCAACATCACCAAACTGGCTCAAACTTGAAATTCCAATGTAGTATCCCTTGAGAAGTCCATCACGGTCGACCACCCAGCATCTTCCACTGCCATCATCAAATATTGCAAGATGATTCTGAGTAGAAAAAACTTGAGTATCTCCATTGGAAACAAAACCAGGCAAGGAGAAGGTGAGGATGGATTCAAGCTTGTGGCTACCAAGAAGGGTGAAATTGTTGCCCTCGATATGAACCGGACCCCATCTGGTTGATATGAGTTCACCGCTTGGAAAATCTTTTGACCATCTGTGTACAAATTCTCCGTTGTTGTCTTCGTGAACCCCTGCAAAAACAGTGTTCCCGCGAATGAATACACCAGCGATAGATGGTGGACTTCCATACCATTCTTGAGCTGAAATTGGCAAGGTTCTTTTCTCTACCTCTTTGCCGGTTAAAATGTCCAGCTGAAGCTCAAACGGAGATTTGGAAAAAGAGAAGAGAACAACTGGTTTGTCCCTTATCATTTGAAAAATCGGTTCAGTTTGTGGTGTGGGCTCTAGATATCTTCTCCACTTAACGTTCTTGTTTTTATAAGAAATTGATGCCGTTGAATTATCGTTATAAACAACAAATCCATTTCCGGTATTAAATCCGCTGTCCGGGATGATTCCGGTTGGTTTGAAGGGGGTCTTTATCGTAATCCATTCTGGTTCTTCTTTGGACTCATCTTCAGAACTTGAGGCAAGTGCAGGGTCAAGTATCAACAAATGTGAATTATTTTTGTAACTTGCCAGAAAAATAAAGATTGGTTTTGAATCCTTTCGTGCTGAAACCGAGACCCCAAGAAATTTTGCAGTCCACTTTTTTTTCAGTAATTTCAGGAATCTTTTTTCATAATTTGGACCTGTGATAAGAATCTCAAGACCTGTTTGAATTTCTTTTGAACTAAAGAAACATCCACTCCAGACCTGGGCGTATGCTGTTTTATTGCCCAACTCTATCCCGTGGCTCATCAAGGGAAGAATGGATTCTTCGGACTTAAACTTGGATTTTTCAAATCCATGCTCCAAATCCAAAACAAATGGAACCGCAGAGTACCTGGGTGGTACACCAGACATTCCATAAACTTTTGTACTGTCTGTTCCAGCTACAATAACTGGTCTAAAGTCCCATGCTGAGTCTACATCTGATGACCAGGAGAGTTTCCCAGTTTTTAGATTCACAGCATTCACATATTCATAAACCCATCGATACTGGGTTGTAAAGAGAAGGAATCTTTTGTCAGCCGAAAGAGTAATATCTCTTGCATCGCCTGGTATTTCATAGAGACCTTCACCAAAATGTAGACACGGATGGCTGATATTTTCGGGACAAGAGAGGATGATGGGGACTCCAACGGATGGGTAAACGACATCAGTTGTAATGATGTTTATTTTGTTATATCTGAGAGTTGTCTTATGTATCCCCGGTTCGATGTTGTGGAGTCCAGATTCTTTATACTCGCGGTCGTTGATAATGATGCTTGCACCGGGTCTCATGGATCCGATGTTCAGGTTGTTGATGAGTTTTTTTGCACCGGGTTCCGACAGAGCAGTTTGGATGAGATCAACATCAACATTGATTGGTTCCAGATCGATTGTGAGAATGGATTGCCGGTACTCCGGGTATCCGGGAAGCCTGATGTTCACTTCAAAATGTCCGGTTGGAATCATTGTTTGAAGTGGGGTTTTTCCAAGATTCAAGTCGCCATCAATTGATTTTAGAATAATTCTGGCTGACGGCGGGGTGCTGGTAATATTAAGCTGGCAGACGGAGAGAAGCTCGATCGTTTCGTTTGCTCCAGCTTGAAGATTAATCTCCTCAGTTTCTTCCAGCAGAAATGGAATCTCGGTTGTTGGTTTAGCGTTTATCGTGTGCAGACCAGCCTCAAGATCCTCAAATACAAACTCAGTTCCAACTCCAGCGCTTACCCCGTCAAATATCACTTCTCCTTCGGTTCCAAGCAGAATCCTTATCTTTGGAGGGGAGGGCCAAAGATTGATTATTGTGATTATTATCCCTGAGACGAGGACAAAAATACCGATCATTCCAAGCATCTTCAGCACCTGCTTGATCTTCAAATCCCTCTTTGGCTTTGGAATTCGAGTTCTTTTCTGTTCGTAGAGCGAATATTGCACCATGTACATATTACTAACTTGCCTTGTGTCTGGTCAAGTCGTATACTCTCATGTTGTGGAAGAGCAAAACATCAAAGAGTATAAGACAAAGACCAACGGACACCCGATTAGCCTGTATTACACGATAATTCTATATGTTGCTGCGATTTTTTTTCTTGTTCCTGAACATTTTTACAAACAGGGAATTGGGTGGCTATTTGCATTGGGATCAGTCGGACTCTCCGTTCTGGTGGCTTGGGTTCCCAGATTATTTGGCAGGATGAGAATAACTCGTGTGTACATTTCAGACACATTTCTTCAGATTACTGCAAGGGTTATTCAACTTGAAGACATCACGAGAATCACATTGGTGAAGAGGCAGAGCTTGTTTGGAGATGAACTTCAAGTTTTTGTTGATTCAGATCTAAAATTAATTGGTTTTATCGCACTGAAAGAACTTGACGATCCTGATGAAATGATAGAAGACCTGAAAAATGCGTTGCCGAATGCAGTTTATAGCGAAGAATATGCCACTTATCATCTCGTTGACTGGGGTTTGATCATCTCAGCGGTGGCACTGGCTGTTCTGATTATCTGGAAACTCATCTAGTGTAGGAGGAAGTTTGCAAATGAAAGCTATCAAAACGAGACCCGGACTCCCGATGGTATGGATATGGTTTTTCACAATAACTCCTGCAACGATCCTTTTTTGGTTACCGCCTGGATTCATGCACGGATCATTGATAATAATTCTGGCAATCTGTTCTGTTTCGATTGCTTATCCAATCACAACCTTGCTCCCAAGACCGCATATCATGTTTGTGCTTGGTGATTCCTCTGTTCTCTCGGTTGATTCAGAAATTAAAAATAATGAAGTGACATTGCTGGAATTGACCGACAATGGCAGGTTGAGTGGCTGGTGGATAAACTTTTACACAAAGTGGGGAAATGAACCATCAATGAGCATCCCGCTTGAAAAAACTGAAAACGGGGAATCTCTGATTTCCATTTTACCGCAAAGAATGCCAACGGCTACCCTTCAAACCAAGGGTTTAACCTGGGGCAGAGCAGGTGAATGGGCAGTGATAATTTCATCCACGTTGCTTGTTATTGGGATTGTCAAATTTCTCATCTACATGTTTGTTGCCTGATAACCCCTCAGCTTGAATTTATACTGGTTTGTGTTATGATTCTAGTAAGCCCTGCTGTGTTCGTGGGAAGCTACGTTTTCTGCCTAACGAAAATGTAAGGGTTGCGGATCCTCGGAGTGATTGCACCTACTAAGTAGGTCTGGTACATAAGCTCGTCGAGAAAGTTGCGACCCACTTAGTGAGAGGTGCAGAAACCTCACGCTGTCTTCACGGCACGAGTGGGGCTATCTGTTACAAAAAGAGGGAAGGTGCGTGAGATAAAAAATGTCAGGGAATGAAATAACCATTTTGGTTGAAACTCTAGAGAGACAGACTCTTCAAATCCAGAATCTGCAGACAGCTCTGTGGGTATTGATTGGAATAATGGGTGTTTGTACATTGCTGGTCGTGTTGTTTATAATCCCATTGTTGATTCAGTCAAAGCGAACACTCGCAGAGGCAGAGAAGACAACAAAAACCGTGAACACCGAAATAATGCCCAGAATAAACACAATATTATATGAAGCTGAACCCGTTGTATCAAAAGTGATTACTCTACTTGGTACTGTCGTTTCGAGTATGGCATCAATTGTCGAAGGATTCAGATTTGTTGGTAACATGTTTGGAAAAAGAAGAAAAAATAAAAAGGAGGCATAGATATGTCAGATAAAGATGGAAGTGGTTTTGTAGCAGGAGTCGTGATTGGAAGTGCAATCGGGTTTATTCTTGGGATCATGTTTGCCCCAGCAAAAGGTGAAGAAACCCAAAAACTGGTTTATGAAAAAAGTCTTGAGTATGGAAAAGAAGCCAAAAAAATTGCCGGTCAGATAGCCTCAAGGGTAAAAGAAGAGATCGACAAGAGAATGCCGGAGAAAAAAGTTCCCGAGACAGATACCGAGCTTCACTGAGATAATCTGAACATTTAATGATTCAAATTACAAGAGGAGAACAGGATGGTTTTCTAAAGATTTTAATTGGAATAGCCGTAGTTCTCCTCATTGCTCTTTTATTTTATGGACTCTGGTTGTTGAGGTCTTTTTTACTTCTGTGCCTTCTCTCGTTGGTTCTTGTTTTTTTGGTGAGACCGATGGTAGATTTTTTGTCCCGCGGAAGCTTCAAAATTTCCAGACGAAAAAAAGTACAGCTGAAGTTGCCAAGAATGCTCTCGATAACGATTGTCTTTCTTGTCATGCTTACCGTGGTATTTTGGATAATATTCCCGGCGGTCAGAATTGTTGGTTCCCAGGTTAGTGATTTAACAGACACATTCCAGCAGATGGATTTGCAGGAAGTAAAATCCTCTGTTGAGGGCTGGATTATGAATATGACACGAAGTGGGGGTGGTAGTCGTGTTACCGATTCCCTCGGTGTCTCATATTCGACTGCAATAAAATCGATAGAGAATCGAATTCGGTTTCTTGACGAAGAAAATGATTCACACCAAAGAATGATTGCAAGATTTGGAAATATCGTTGATGATTTGCAATATCAGATAATTGTAACATCACCATCTGCTTCAGTGTCAGACACAATCGATTCAGCTATCCAAAATATGACCTCCTGGCTCTCTTCGATTGCATCCTCGGTGATTATGGGTGTGGGCAATCTGGTTGGCAAAGTTGCAAACTGGCTCTTCAACGGGTTCATGATTTTAATAATCACCATCTTCCTTCTTTTGGATTGGGACATGGTAAATGCCGTGTTCTTCTCGTTATTCCCCAATAAAACAGGTAACGTTGTCAAGGGGGTGTTGGCAAACGTTTACAACAAAATTTGGATATACGTTCGAGCCCAATCGCTGATCTCTGCAACAACGGGTCTTCTGGTTGGGGGGATGTGTGCAATCTTGGGATTGCCATCTGCATTTATCATTGGGATAATTGTTGCATTTGGTGAGATGGTTCCATACATTGGTCCAGTGATTACATTTACAATTGGCTTGCTCCTTGCCGTTGCTTCTGCGATTCAAACCGGTTCGTGGAGTGTTGTACTCTACTATTCAATCGGCTTTATAATCATCGAGCAGAGTATTGATTTGATAATTTCAAAACCTCTGTTTGCAAAGGTTACCCAGACTCACCCGCTCCTCATCCTGTTTGCGGTGTTTGCATTCTCAATCCTGTTTGGACCGTTTGCGATTTTGCTAGCAATTCCATTCCTGGTATTTGTAAAGGCTATCCTTGAGTATTTCCGCAAAGAGACAAATGTTTTCTCAAAATTTGGAATTGCTCTTGAGCCATATTCCTCTGCTGTTCCCTCGATTCACAACAGTAAACTTCTAAAAAAACTAAGAAAGCCGTTTTCAAGACTGAAGAAAAAATGATTGAACTAGCCTGCATCGACCTTGATGGTACCCTTTTAAATGATGGGAAGAGTGTTTCTGAAAGAAATATAAACGCCCTGAGAAAGGCAAAAGAATTAGGAATTGAAATCGTCCTTGCCTCTGGCAGGCGATACCATTCCATACTTCCCTTCACAAAACTCATTGGTATTGAGTGTCCGATTGTTGCATATTCTGGTTCATTGATTCAACACTCTACCGAAAAAATTCCAATGTTTCACAAGACAATGTCGTGGGAATATTCAGCAAAGTTAATCGAGCAGGTACGCGATAAAGTTGACCTTGTGGGCTTTTATCTGGATGATATTTTTCACATTGAAAAAAATAATGAGAGATCAAGGATGTACGAAGCCAGAACGAGCATGAAATGCAAGGTTGTCCCCGATGTTGTCTCGTTTCTCACTGAAAAAAAGGTTAACCCGACCAGGATTTTTATTCTTTCTGAAACCCTGCAGACAAATGGACTGTATTATGAATTGAGCGAGCAGTTTAAGGGCAAGTTGGATTTTGTCAGTTCGTGGTCGACGTTCCTTGAAGCGGGAGCAGTTGGAGTTTCAAAGGGTTCTGCCTTAAAATTCCTCGCCAAGAGGAATGGCTGGAACTTGGAAAATGCAGTGGCTTTTGGCGATCAGGATAACGATATTTCGGCCTTTGAGGTCTGTGGTCTCTCGTATGCTATGGATAATGCATCCGGTAGCGTGAAGGAGAAGGCTAAGTTTGTTGCACCTTGCAACCTGGAAGATGGAGTTGCTGTCGTGCTTGAGAGGTTGATGAAATGAAAATAAAAAAAATAGTTACAATCATACTCTGTGTCCTGTTGTTGGGTGTCACAAGTGGTGTGAAATCTGCTCAGGGTGAAATATCAATTGAACCGGTAACCAAAAAAATCATGAAAAATGAAACCATTAGAATTGATTTGAGAGCCAGAAATCTGCCGGATGTCTATGCGTTATCATTTGAAGTGAACTATGAATCAGCAGTTCTAAATTTTGAAAAATTTGAGTGGGGAAGTTTTGTAGATGGAGAGGTTGAACCATTCAAAGATTGCTCGAATCCCAAACCTGGAAAAATGATAATCACAGTCTCACACAGGGATAGCAAAACAAATCTGTCATCTGGGTCAAAAACCATCTGCACGCTTATTTTCAAAGGAATCATGCCATCAAAAAAATCACCCTTAGAGATTGAAAAGGTTGTGGCAAGAACAATGGCATTCAAGCATGTCGAACTTTCAACACGGGATTCAGCTGTTGAGGTTTATTCACCGCCAACCAAGCCGATGCTTGTTGTCAGACCAACAGAGCTGGATTTTGGCACCCTTCAAATTGGACAATCCAAAACCTTGAAGGTAAAGATTTCAAACGATGGGAAGGAAGGTTTGAATGGCACAACTGAATGCTACAATATCTGGTTATCGTCCAAGCCAATCACATTTAACAGCGATGAAATTGAGATTGAAATAACCGCGAAGCCACCAGAAGAAGGTTTGCGACTCAACAGAACTTACAAGGGCAGATGCTCAATATTTACAAATGGTGGGTCAAAGGATGTTGTCTGCAAATTTTATCTCCAGGAAAAAGCAATTGAGGATGTTATTCCTCCAGACCTCACAATCGATGAACCAAAAGATGGAATGATCACAAATAAATCGATGATAATGATAAGGGGTCGAACAAATCCCGGTGTTACCTTGAAAATAAATCGAATGCCTAGGGAGATTGCCTCCGATGGTTCTTTTGAACATGAGCTGATGCTCTTGGAGGGTGACAACAAAATCATATTCCACGCAACCAATGAAAAAGGCGGGGTCACAAATAAAGAGATTCATGTGACTCTGGACTCGATGGAGCCTGTACTTTCGGTTGATGAGCCAGCAAATGTAGTCCACAAAAATCCATTGACAGTAACCGGAATAACTGAAGCAGGAGCAATCGTGAAGGCTGGTGGCAAACCGATAAAAGCCGATGCCAAGGGAAAATTCAGTGTCCAGTTCCAGTTGAATTCCGGTGAAAATAATCTTGCAATAACTGTTGTCGACGATGCTGGGAATTCTACATCCTGGAGTAAAACTGTCCAGCTTGTTTTGCAAGAAACCGTGAAGGTAATAATGTGGATTGGTCAACCTCAAGCATACGTAAATGGTGAGAGTGTTTATCTGAAGGTGCCACCAACCATCAAAAATGGACGAACTTTTGTACCGGTCAGATTTGTTTCTGAGTCTCTTCGCTCTGAAGTAAAATGGGATGGAGATACTCGCTCCGTGACGGTTGTTGGACCAAACCACACCTGTATTGTGATGATAGATCAGACAACGGCATTCCTTGATGGTGCTCTTCTGAAACTTGACGCAGCACCTTTTATCCAAAATGATACAACACTTGTCCCTCTCAGGTTTATTGCACAGGATACTCTTGGTGGCGTGATTGTCTGGGATGGGGACGAAAAAAGAATTGACATCACAGTAACATTTGATATAAGCGAATAAAATGAGAGTATCGTATGGAACATTGCAACTCCTGGGTTTGAAACCAGGAGGATTCCCCTTTTCACCGAGGACAGGATTTTTTTTGTTGGGTGAGAACTGCATGGGTGGATGTGCGTTTTGTCCCCAAGCAAATGGAGCATCAGATTTGCTCTCACGGGTAACATGGCCAAGCGTAAAACTTGAGGATGTGATAGCCTCTTTGAAAGATGTTGAAACTGACAGAATCTGTCTTCAAGCCGTAAAAAAACCTGGGATAGAAAAAGAGGTTCTTGAGGTTTTAGAGAAAATAAAACTTGTCACCAAAGCTCCAATCTCAATCTCCATGAGTCTCTCTTCGGTTGAGTCAGCCGATGTTTTATTTGAAAATGGGGCAGACACAGTCTCTGTTGCAATCGATTGTGCAAGCCCTGAGTTGGCAACTGAAATAAAACATATACCATTTAAAAAAACAAAGAATCTTTTGCTAGAGTTATCCCAAAAATATCCCGGGAAAATTGCTACGCACCTGATCGCCGGACTTGGTGAAACTGACAGGCAACTTGTTGAGTTGAGCCGAGAGTTGTTGAAGTCAAATATCATTGTTTCATTGTTTGCCTTCACCCCAATCAAGGGCACAAAACTTGAAAATAGTCCCAAGCCATCACTTACCAGATACCGAAGACTCCAAACTGCCCTTGCTCTAATCAGAAATTCTCAAGACAGAGTTATCAAATATGATTCAGACGGAAATATCATCAATTTGGAAAATTTTGAAAATATTCTCAAGCCATCAGATTTCCAGACACCCGGATGTGATGGGTGCAATCGACCGTACTACAACGAACGACCAGGTGGTGTGATTTTTAATCACCCTAACCCACCCAATTTAAAAGAGATTTTCAAAGAGATAAAATAGAATAAATCTTAAGTAAGGGTTGTATTATCTGATTCCTAGAGTTATTATTTATGGCATGAATAAATGGGAGGCATTATAAATGAAAAAATTTAAGAGTTTGAAAGTTTCTGTATCGATGCTGATGGTTGTTCTGCTGGTTTCTATGTTGTTTGTTTCTTGTGGAGGCGGGAGTATGAGCTGTTCACTTGAAGGAATCCAGTTGTCTACTGATGGTGAGAGTGAAATAATGTTTGAAGTATCAGTAGATGATATGTCGAAGGAGAAAATAGAGCAGACACAAGCAATTTCTTCTGCTTTGAATAATGCGATAAAGGATAGACCTGACCTTGCTTTGATGTTAAAAGGTGAGAGTGTTGATGATGGAACTGATACTAGTAAGAGTGCAGTCAGTAATGATTATATCTACAAAGGTTCAGATCATTTCTTTCAAACACTTCAGTCCTTTGCAGATACAAATTATCCCAAAGCCACAAGGATGTTCCCAGAGATGACCTGTGAGGAGTTTTATTATTATTCTGCGATTGGGTATGCAGTAGCCAACTATAACCCTAATCTTTTTGAAATATCCTATGTTGAGTTCCTTGAGAGCACTGATGTTAAAACATTTACACCCACCTTCGACCAGATTACGTCTTGTGGTTTTTGGACATCATACTATCTAAAAAGATTTGATGGTTTGGAACTTACAAAACAATCAGACAACCAGTATTCAAACCCAACAAGTCTGGATAGTTATGCTACAATGAGGACAGCAATAATGGTACAGATTGCTTTGAAAGAATCTCTTAGGACTGGTGATATTCCTGTTGGTAAGAGAATGTCAGATGATATAATTATTATATCTCATTACTTGACAAACTTTTCCAGGGATTCACTAAAAAATGTTGGCATGAAAAGGGTATCACTTGATGAGGATGATTATTTCTCTCAGATTGGGAATGTATCTGTTTATTTGAATCTTTTGTTAAAGCACTTTGCAGATGGTGAAGATTTTGAGGTGAAGCTTGGGCATCTGGCAGCTGCAAGCAGTTCATATCTTAAAGCCTTGAGCGGTCATATGCATGGTGGTGCACACAATTCTGCAGCTAGTGCTATAGCTGCAGAAATCTGTCATAGTAATTTCGAGTGTGTAGAAACATGGGGAAGGGGCAACATCCCTGGTTGGGGTGAAGGTATTCCCGCTCCCACTAGCATTGATTTTAATGATCAAATGTATGGTGAACCAGCAGTCAACTGGTATGGTGGCACATCAACATCTACAATGTCAACAGGTGGTGGGTCAGGTGGTAGTACTGCTTCACCTATGTTCCCAGAGAGTTCAGGCATCAGCATTGGATTTGCTGGCAGATTATAAGCACAAGAGATAATACTAATCCCTACCGTGTTGATTGATTTTTTTAAAAGGCTATAATTTGTTTGAATTCGTTTCAAGTTGCAGATAGATACAATTCTACAACAAATAAGGAATGATGACTGACAATAGAGTGATACCTTGTATTGCTAAGGAGATAAAATGAAGTACCTTGCGATTCTGATAGCTACTTGCCTGTTGTTTGTTTCATGTGGAACAACACCTGTAACAGACACAAAAATTGAACTTATTCCCGACTGGAATGATTTACAGGTTGGGTTGTTGCTTGCGTCATATGGACAGTGGGATACTGGCAGATTGGAGAGCTTTGAATACTATGTGCAAAATCTTGGTGTTGTGACAAATCAAGTTCTCTACGCAAAGGATCGTAATGATTTGTACAGCTCGATTGATTCTGTCGGGAATCCCGTTCCAGACAGCAATTTTGCCAGTCTACTAAACACAACCGGTGAAACATTCAAGATGTTCAAAGACAAAATGATTTCAACCGCAACCCACCAGCTTGAAATGTTTGATGAAAAGAGAATCAAGGAAAGAATCTCATCTTTGATGAACAGGCTGAGGGTGAAAAATAGTTTTGAAACAATAAATATCCAGGTTGATCCATCGTTATCTCCCGGACTCACAAGAGCAATTGTTGACGGCAAAAATGCAAAGCTTTTTGTGCATCCCCAGATTACATATGAATCATTTGACCAGGCATTTATTGTTGCACTTCTTGAAAGGGTTTCTGATGAAGAAGATTTTGACCTGACCCAAATAAACAAACTCACAAAACAATATGGTGGGTCATTGACCGGCTGGGAGCAATTCCTTTCAGACTTTGCATATGCCCTCCAGCTGTGGTGCGGTGCAGAGCTTGATATTGATATGATGACATATCTGAATTATTCGTCTGTAAAATTTGACCATATATTTTCAGCCCAGCTCTCACATTGGTCTGGAAACTACATGCAGTTTCTGGAAATGAATTTGAGAGAACTTGTGCCAAATGCTGTTGATGATGCATCAAATCCAATCTACGAGAGACTCCTTGCGAGGCTTGTTGATCCTGCAAGGCTCGGAATTGTTCTTGACTCAGATGATTCGAATTCTTTAATAATCTCAGGATTTGTTGCAGGAACACCAGCAGAAACCTCTGGCCTTTTGATTGGTGACAAGATACACAAACTCGACACCGAAGAAATCAAACAGAGGTGGACGCTTGAGAGCAAGCTGTATGACAAAGATCCAAACTCATATGTAATTTTGAAAGTTTTAAGAAAACCAGATTTACCAACTGATGGTGCGTTGAGCGTAATCCAGGATGAGTTCATTCCCGATTACAGTATTGTCTCATTCCAGTTTCTCGTTGTCCGTGCCGCAAATCTTCCAGAGGGAGTTTATTGATAACAATGAAATATTTGCGAGCCGTTCTTGCTGTTGTCATTTCTGTGTCAGTTCTGGTATCCTGGACTCCAGATGACCAAAATACTGTAAAGATTGTCAGGGATACATTTGGAACCCCTCACATTACAGCAGTCACTGACTATGATGCATTCTTTGGAGCGGGTTGGGCTCAAGCCGAAGACCATCTTGAAGAGATGCTGATAAACTACAAAACCAGTCGCGGAAGAGCCTCTGAAATATTGGGTGCTTCCTATCTTGAACTCGACAAACTTGCATCACTTCTTGACAACGAATGGATATTCCAGATTCGTTACCAGGAAATTCCCTGTGAGATTCGAGAGATGTGTGAAGGGTTCACGGATGGCATCAATGAATACATGAGGATTTATCCAGACAGGACACCAGATTGGGCAAAACCTGTTGACCCGATTGACCCCCTGATGCTGGCAAGAACAACTGAGCTTGCCTGGACATTTTACATACTTGCTGACAATCTTGACCTTCCATATTTTGGCTCAAATGAATGGGCGTTGTCACCAGAAAAATCACAAACTGGGAATGCCTTTGTGCAGGCTGACCCGCATCTGCCGATTGCAAGTCCGTTTAAGTCCGCTCTCTATCATGTGAAGGGTGAGACCTTTGAGTTCCAGGGACCTTGTGCGTTTGGCGACCCAATCCCAAGGATGGGGCAGACCAGAGATATTTGTTGGGCTTTGACTTCAAACTGTTATAACTGGAGAAACTATGATCTCTACTGGCTTGAGCTAAATAAAGACAGCACAAAATATAAGTTTGATAATGAGTGGAAATCGCTCACAATCAGAAAAAAAATCCTGAAACTTCCCGATGGAACCGAATCCGAAATCATCACCCGCTTCACGCATTTTGGTCCAATCTACAAAACAGAGTATGGCAGATTCGCAATCCAGATTTCTGGTTGGAATGTTTTGACCACACTTGACCAGCAGTTGAAGATGCTCAAGGCAAAGAACACAGATGAATTTATTTCAACCATGAAGATGATGCACATTCCCCAGTGGAACTATGCATTCGCAGACATGGACGGAAATATTGGATACCTGTTCAACGCTTTGATTCCTGAGAGAAGCTGGAAAGAAAATGATATTTTGGATGGAACAAAATCAGAATTTCAGTGGAAGTCGTATGTTCCATTTGAAGAGCTCCCGCTTGAAATAAATCCTGAGTGTGGATGGGTCAGCAACTGCAACGAACCCCCGTGGTTTTCTAACCCAGATACTGTTATAAAATCTGAAGACCACTCGGAAATTTATGGCAGGCAAACCTGGCGGTCGATGAGGGCTTGGAGCTGGCTCGACAATGATGAAAAGTTTGACCGAGAAAAACTCGAAGAAATGGTGATGGATACCACCTACCATTTCAAGGATGAGTATGTTTCCTGGCTTGAAGAGAACACAAAATATTCAAAACACGATCCCCTGGTTGAGCTGGTTCTGAGTTGGGATGGCAGGTTTGGCATCGACTCAAAATCTGCCCCTTACATCTACGGTTTCATGTGGCGTTCTCGTTGGGGAGAAAAAGATATTGATGTTGCAAAGAGACTCCGAGAGGTTGAAGATTTCTACAAAGAAACCTATGGAAAATCTGACGTAACATGGGGTGAAGTCAACCGATTCAAAAGAGGTGAGCTTGAATTCCCGTTGAACGCTGGTCCACCATTTCTTGCCCCGCTCCACTACCACACACCAACCCCCGCGGGCAACGACTTCGGCTCCGCATTCCAGATGCTGATGGAGATGTCAGACCTACCAAAAGCCTGGATTGCCAACCCGTTCTCCCAGTCCGAAGACCCACAGTCCCCACACTACGCAGACGGCACAAAACTCTGGTGTGAAGGAAAGTTGAGACCAGCGATGATGGATGGGTATGAGGTTGAGAAGGAATATGAACTGGTAGTACCATAGATAAAGATTTACAGAAAATCACGAAATGATTCTGTTCTACTTCTTGGTTTGTTCTGATTTATCTCTCATCTCTTTTTCAACTTTATCTAGCGTGTCAAGTATAGTTTGATTGTTTTGTGTGGTTGCTAGTTTCCGAGCTGTTTCAAAATCCTTCAGGGCACCCTCCAGATCACCCTTTCTACCCTTTGCATTTCCCCGATTGTAATATGCTTCAACTAAATCTGACTTCAACTTTATGGCTTCATCAAAATCTTTTATTGCACCTTCCAGATCACCCTTTTTACCCTTTGCAACTCCCCGATTAACATACGCTTCAGCATAATCTGGCTCCAACCTTATGGCTTCATCATAATCCTGTAGTTCACCGTCAAAATCACCCTTATTACCTTTTACAATCCCCCGGTTAACATATGCTTCAACTAAATCTGGTTCCAACCTTATGGCTTCATTATAATCCTGTAGTTCACCGTCATAATCACCCTTTTTACCTTTTACAACCCCCCGATTGTAATACGCCTTAGCATAATCTGGTTCCAACCTTATGGCTTCATTATAATCCTGTATTTCACCGTCATGATCACCACTTTTACCCTTTGCAACCCCCCGATTGTAATACGCCTTAGCATAATCTGGCTCCAACCTTATGGCTTCATCATAATCCTGTATTGCACCATCGTGATCA
>CBDUSO010000040.1:0-17765 GCA_965370295.1 uncultured bacterium | reverse complement strand
CCGCATTCCGTGTCAAGCACGGAATGCGGAGGTTGCACAAAAAAACACCCACAAAACAAGGATTCAATAATTTGTGGGTGTTTTTTTTTGATTACAATTTTCAATACGTTGGTGGTGTCATTGTCAGAATACCAATTATCATAACGACCAATGTGATTATATGCAGATAAAACTTAAACTTAAAATCGGGGAGCAAACGTTTATAGTTGATGATACTCCAAGCAATTACAAACCACCATGCAAAAAAGCTCAGCACTAGAATTGCCATTGGATTCCACCCTGCCAACCAATTATTCTCTCGACAAATAATTGAAAACATGTTGATGTTTAGAAATATCCATATTATTCCGGCAATTATTGCAATACTTGAAAATGCACTCATAATTATTCATCTCCTATAATAGAGAGATAATTTCACTTTCGATTTCATTAGCCCTTACAATTATCGCTCGAGCTTGACGTTCGTATCTTTCTAACGCTGGTTTATAGGAAAGGAAATAATATAATCCATATATTACAAGACCAATACCGTAAATGAGTGTAAGAATCACCCAAAGCCAAATCCCAACAGGAACTTTTTTTGGTTTATCCGGAAAACCCATACCAAAATACTCATTTTCAAGAACATGAATCCTATCAAGATTCGGAATATTCATACTCCGTACGAAATGTAGCTTTACATAATGGTGTATCTCTGTGACTATCGTATAAGATTCAACTCCACCAAAACCTGAGAATAAATCTGGTCTTCCAACCGAATTACCCTCGAATCTCATTTCTTGTCGACCTTGCAGATTCCATCCAAAGCTCTGCAGATTCTGGATTACACCAGTCTCTTCTCTTGGTGCAACCTCAATAATTTTGCTTTCGGTTCTCTCCATGTACATCTCCTTAACTTAAATTGATGAACACATTTTATCGTACCCCCCCCATTGTCAAGTTGTGAACAAATATAAAATCAATATAACCAAAAATTAGAGATTTATACATCTATGTGATACTATCTTGAGGGAAGCGTGATAGTCGCAGTTCTCGTCTCACTATCATAAGAAACACCAGCACCAAGCACCTCGGAAACTGCTCGAACTGGAATCATCAACCTGTCTCGAATGATGAGAGGTTTGTTCCCCATGGTGATTTCTCGACCGTTAATCTTTGCAATCAGGCTGTTCAAAGTCATATCGTATGAATAATCACCAATCACATACGTGGCGGTTTTGGTTGCACCATTCCACAAAACATCCGCCCCAAAGGCTTCACCAAGCGAACGGAAAGGAATGTAGAGTCTACCATCAACAATCAAGGCTGGTTCTGGAATTTTTATTTGATTTGTATTGACAAACATGACATCACTTCCAATTGTGAGATTTACCGTAACCTGATATTCTATAGAAACTGAAGATTTTGTGTTCACGATGAAAAAACCGTTTACCTCAAGATCTGTGACTCCAGCACTCAATTCACTCGTGACAATCCATTCCTTATCTTTGCTTTTATTTATTTCAAATTTATTTGTTGAACCACTCATTTTCAAAACGGGTGGGTTTGCCAGGTCTCTATTCCAATTCAAAAGAATGCTCAATTTTCCCTGTAACAACAGGGATTCATCCGGCTTCCCAAATGTAAATTCCAAGGGTTCGAGAATTGTAAATGAAGTCTGGACGGCTTCAGAAATATTTCCAAAATAATCAGTTGCTCTAACCGAAATAGTATTTATGCCAGAAATTAAAAACTCCTGTCTTAAATACCAATTTTCTCTGCCAATTACTGGTTTCCATTCTTGATTATTAATTTTTATTTCGACTCTAGAAACCCCAGATTTATCCGATGCGGTTCCTTTTATTTCTAAATATCCAGTCTCAAATTCAGAGTTCTCCTCTGGGAATATTATGGTGACCGTGGGGGATTTACTGTCTCTTGGCTCAGAAACAAAACTCAAGGTAAAGATTTCTGATTTTCTGTTGTAGAAATCAAATGCTCTTGCGGAGATAGCATGTTTACCCTCGGAGTATCCAGACATTTCTATCATCCATAAAAACCCATCAATTTTTGCTCTCTTCCATTGACCCTCATCGATTCTGACCTCGACACCTGTTGCTGGTTTGTTGAATAATCCTGAAACAGTCAGTGTTTCACTATCGACTAGCATCCCTTCCAACGGGTAAGTTATCTTTGGAGTGGGGAGATCGGGAAGCTGGATTTTGAGTTTAAGTTTGTAGGGTCTTGAAATATTTCCAGCTGTATCAGTTGCCTTTACCCATATTTCAAGCACCCCCTCTGGAGCCATGTTTACTGGGAACTGCCACTGGCTTGTTCCATTTGCTTTTTTCCAGCTTTCACCTAAGTCAAGCGAGTATTCCACAAGCTCTGTGCTGTTGTCTTTTTCAATTGTTCGACCCTTAACCACAAACGGAAAACTCTCAAGCGTGACACCCTCTTGCGGAAAAATAAACTCAACGATAGGTGCAAGGTGATCCTCAAATACAATTTTTATTTTTACAGAAGCTGTTGTTGAATTTCCCGATCTGTCATAAGCAGTTACCTTAATTTCAACCTCAGCCCCAGTTTTAAACACAACCTTCGTTGTCCATTTGCCATTGATAATTTTTAATGTTCTATTTTTATGACCTGGGATTTCAACAATAATTTTCTCTACCTGGTCATTATCTGAAGCTGTTCCTTCAATAGTTACAACACTACCTGTAAATATTTCTCCGTTTGCAGGTTTCAGTATCTCAATAATTGGTGGTGTTTTGTCACTATTTGCAGGGTTGCTTTCAGGGTCACCTGGGTGAAAACCAGAATTTATTTCATCAATATTCAGCCATCCATCAGAATCAGAATCCAGGTATTCAATATTTTTAAGTTCATACCCGCCTGCTACAAAATCCATTCCATATGAATTTCTTTCATTTTCACCATTTGGATTTGTGTGACAGATGCAGACATCCAGATTCGTGTCCTTCACATTTGGATATGTATTAATGTACATATCATAAAACATCTCACGCCCGGCAACCATACTGGTTGCAAAGAGAGTGATTATCAGCATTACGGCAATAATGTTTCGTTTACTCATAGTATAAATAACCTAACACCGAGAAATGGTTTAGACAAGAACAAACTGTTGACCAGAAACCCTAAGTTTATTTTTTTAAGAGTTACAGGAAGAGAGCCATGAAAACACCAGCAGCAACGGCAGTTCCAATAACTCCAGCAACATTTGGACCCATTGCCGACATCAGCAGGTAGTTCCCTTTGTCGTATTTTTGTCCTTCAATCTGAACTGTTCTTGCACTCATGGGAACCGCAGAGACACCGGCAGCTCCAATCATAGGATTGATTTTTCCACCGGACAATTTGCACATCAACTTACCCATGAGAGTTCCACCGGCAGCTCCAAATGCAAACGCAATTAGTCCAAGCAGGATTATTTTCAAAGTTGCGGGTGTTAGGAAATCTCCTGCAACCATGGTAGAACCAACCGTCAAACCAAGGAAAACCGTGGCCATGTTTACAAGTTCATTTTGAAGGGTTTTTGAAAGCCTCTCAACAACTCCTGATTCTCGAATCAAATTTCCAGCCATGAGCATTCCGATGAGCGGAATTGCGGAAGGAAGGATGAGTCCAACAATTATTGCGACCACTATCGGGAATAGAATTTTTGTAGTTTTGGAAACTGGTTTTGGGGTCTCCATTCGGATTTTTCGCTCTTTTTCGGTGGTCAACGCTCTAATAATGGGAGGTAGAATAATGGGTACAAGCGACATGTATGAGTATGCCGCAACCGATATTGCACCAATTAGTTGTGGAGCCATCTTTGTTGCCAGGAAGATTGAAGTGGGACCATCGGCACCACCAATGATTGCAATTGCTGCCGATTCTTGCGGAGAGAATCCAAATCCGATGGCAAGGAAAAGAGCCATGAAAACGCCAAACTGGGCGGCAGCACCTAGTATAAATGTTACAGGTCTAGCGAGGAGTGGTGTAAAATCAGTTAATGCACCCAAGCAAAGGAACATTATTATCGGGAGAACTTCCGTTGCAGTCAAAGCATTAAAGATTTGTCCAAGGAAACCTACTTCATGCCCCATTACACCGATTGTCGAAAGTGGCAAATTTACCAGAATACATCCAATCGCAATTGGAATCAGTAACAGAGGTTCAAACTTGAACTTGATTGCAAGGAAAAGCAACACAAGTCCAACGAGAATCATGATGACATTTCCTCTTGAAAATGCCACAAAACCTGAGGAGTTTATCACTCCCATAAAGCCGTTCAAAAAATCCATCTATGAGAACCTGACTATCACATCACCTGCAGAAATATTGTCACCCTCTTTGACTGGAATATCTGCAATTGTTCCATCAAATTCTGCTGTTATCTCATTTTCCATTTTCATGGCTTCGATAACAAGCAAGAGGTCACCAGATTTTACTAAGTCACCGGCACTTGCATGAATCTTGAAAATGTTGCCTGGGATTGGAGCGGTCATTTCTGCCTGGGCTGATGACGGTGGTGTCGCAACTGGCGGAGGAGTAGATGGAGTTGCAATCACAGGTTGAGGAGTTTGTGCTGTTACAGGTGCTTGAATCGGAGTGCTTGTAGATGTCGAAGATATTTCTTCCACTTCTACCTCATATACTTTTCCTGATACTTTGATCTTATATTTTTTATTCATTCTTCTATCCTCCGACGCTTGATGAGAGGTCATCGAGCGAGATAATTCTCCACGATGACCCGGACGAAACCATTTCTCGAACTCTGAATTCTGTGAACAGATTTGTTGTTTGTCCCGTTTCTGCCCTGAACGCAGACACTGCGGACATGATTACAGCAACAAGCTCTGAATCATTTTCTTCTGATATTGTTGCTGATTTTGGGATTGTTTTTATATGGACTTTTTTTGAGCCAGTTGGTTCAATTTTTTTTCTATCTGTCAACCATTTGAGAAATACTATTGCGAGAGTGACTATTATCAAAACAAGGAAAGTCACAACAAATGCAACAACGCCCGCAATAATAGTTGTGCCACCACTGGCAATTGGAGCAGAATAAACACTCCAGTTGGTAGCCATAAAAAAACCGACGACAGCAAGACCTGCTAACAAAAACAGTACTGTCAGGATGTTAGCAATTTTTTGCCCGTTCATAACGGAATATTTCCATGCTTTCTCTTTGGTCGGCTTTCAGATTTGTTTTTCAACATGTGGAGTGCGTATGCAATACGGGGTCTGGTTTCTTCGGGGTTTATGACAGCATCGACATATCCTCGCTCTGCTGCGATATACGGATTTCCAAAATTCTCATTGTACTCGTTGGCTTTTTTTGCTATGAATTCGTCTTTGTTTTCGGCTTTTTTAATCTCATCTGCATAGAGTAATTTTACAGCACCCTCTGCTCCCATCACTGCGATGTGAGCTTGTGGCCACGCAAACACATGGTCTGCTCCCATATCACGGGAACACATTGCGAGGTAGGCTCCACCATATGCTTTTCTGAGGATAACAGTTATTTTTGGAGTGGTCGCCTCAGCAAATGCGTAAAGCAGTTTTGCTCCATGCCTGATTATTCCACTATGTTCTTGAGCAACACCGGGAAGGAATCCAGGAACGTCCACAATATTTAAGAGAGGGATACTAAAGGCATCACAGGTTCTTATAAACCTTGAACCCTTATCGGAGCAATTTATGTCAAGACATCCCGCAAGATATGACGGTTGATTGGCAATCACACCAACCGGGTATCCGTCAACTCGCATAAAACCAACTACCATATTTTTTGCAAACTCTGGTTGGATTTCAAAAAACTCGCCATTGTCAGAAATCTCATGAATTACATTTCTGACATCATATGGCTTATTCAAATCAGTCGGTACAATTTCTCTTAGCTTCATTGAGATTCTGTTTGGGTCATCGCCTCCAACAACACGAGGAGGGGACTCACTATAATTTTGTGGTAGATACTGCAACAATTTTCGTGTTGCAATCATGCATTCTTCCTCTGTCGGGAATCGTGCATGGGCAACCCCACTTTTGGAGGTATGAATTCTGGCACCACCGAGTGTTTCTTTGTTGACGTTTTCTCCAGTTACTGATTTTATTATTCCAGGTCCCGTGATAAACATGTTTGAAATATCGTCAACCATAAAAATAAAATCAGTGAGAGCTGGTGAATAAACTGCACCACCGGCAGACGGACCAAGAACAAGTGAGATTTGGGGTACCACGCCAGAGTAGATAGCATTTCTATAAAATATCTGACCATACCCAGAGAGAGCATCAACACCCTCCTGGATTCTTGCTCCACCTGAGTCACTCATTCCAATGACTGGTGCTCCAGATTTTGCTGCCATGTCCATGATCTTTGAAATCTTACGACCGTGCATCTCTGAAAGTGATCCGCCCATTGTTGAAAAATCTTGGGAGAAAATGAAAACCAGCCTGCTCTCAATCGTGCCGTATCCAGTGATAACAGCCTCTGCTGGAACATAATTATCCGATCCTGGATAATCTGTTCGATGTGAAACAAGAGCATCGGTTTCCACAAAACTATCCCTGTCGAGAAGAAGCTTTATACGATCACGAGCGGTTTTTTTCCCTCGTTTTTCTTGCTTGTTTCGAGCGGTTTCATTTTCGTTTCTGGCTCTGACAAGACGCTTTTCCTTCTCTGCAATGTAATCGTTTATATCCTTTGCCATTTCAATAGGATAATATACTTCGAAACTTACAAGTCAACAACATTTTGTTCAACAATATGTAAATTATCAACTTGATGTTACTAAAAGAATTCTACAGGAAAAATTGATTTTAGGGTAGTTCCAACTCTTCACCTGGGTTCAAGATGCAAGCCTTCGTTCTCAGGTCTGATTTATCCAGTTTGGATTCAAATTCTTTTGGATCAGCTTTTATTGGATCAAAAGTGTTGTAGTGAATGGGGACAACCACTCTGGGTTTAATAAATCCACACGCCCTTACAGCATCGTCAATTCCCATCGTAAAATGACCACCAATTGGCAAACAGGCGATATCGATTGTTTTGTCATCACCAATCAATTGCATGTCAGAATTTAGAGAGGTGTCACCGGCATGATAGATTGATTTTCCACCGATGCTGATTACAAAACTTCCAGCCATCCCCATACTTTGCCCATCGGGTGTTGTTGACGAATGCATGGCGGGCCATAATTTTACCCAACCAAATTCAAAGGGAATTTTTCCACCAAAATGTGCAGGGACAGAATCAACACCAAATGAAGCCAAATAATTAGCCAGTTCAAACGTTGCCAAAACCTTGCAGTTATTCTTTTTTGCGAGTTCTATGGTATCACCAAGATGGTCACCATGTGCGTGCGTAACAAGAATCAGGGTTGGTTTCAGTTTTGGCGGGGGATTTGCGGTCGGGTTTCCTGTTATGAACGGATCAATAAGAATTCTGGATCCATTGTTTGCGATCAATACACATGAATGTCCAATAAAGGTAAGTTTTACCATAAATCTCCTTTTACTACTTTACTAAAACTAATATTTTCAAATAAGCATATTTTTGAGGGAAGAATTGAATTTATCAGGAAATCCCCCTGTGTGCGTTTGCAAGTTTTAAATAATTTTTGGCGTGTTCCTCAAGTCCTTGAATCTCTTTATCAGTCAGCTCTCGAACAACTTTACCCGGAGAACCCATGACCATTGAACGAGGTGGAATCTTTTTCCCGGGCGGAATCAACGAGCCTGCTGCAATTATTGTGTGATCACCAATCTCTGCACCATCAAGAACAATCGCACCGATTCCAATCAGACTGGAATCACCAACAACACAGCCATGCAAGATAGCACCATGACCAATTGTAACGCTCTTTCCAATGTGGGTAGGGGAATTCAAGTCAACATGAATGATTGTTCCCTCTTGAATATTTGTCATTTCACCAACAGTCACAACATTAATATCAGCCCTGATGATAACTCCAGACCAAACAGAAACATTGGCAGAAAGCTGAATATCACCGATCAATTCTACATTTTTTGCAATGTAAACCGACTCATCAATTTTTGGTTTTTTGTTACCAAGAAATTCAACCACAAGAACACCTCTTCATACGAATATATTAATGAATTATCTCGGGCTGTCAATTCTATCGAAGGTCAACCGGGCTTGAATAAATAATTGGGGTAACATTATCTGGTTGATACACAAAAATTGTTTTCACATCTGATAGAGAGAAAAACAATGCGGTGGCGTGTGAATAATCACCTTTTCGCAGTTTTTGTATGGAGCCTGCATCATATGAATTTGTTGAATCAGACAGCGTTTTTGAACGGGGCATTCCTGCTACAAAAACATTGTGATACACATTCTGAGTATCCAAGATTTCTCCATTTGCAACATCTATTCTGAGAATTTGTTTTTTGGAATCTGTTGAAACTAAGATATTACACTCGGTAGCTGTGTGACTCAAGATACTTATATTTTCAGCGTCAACATCAAGATCAATCGAGACAGAAGTATTGGTATCAGTATTTAGAATGCAGTGCTTCCCGCGGGAGGAACACAAAACTAGCTCCTCAGAGCTTGAAACTGGTTTACATTCCGTAAAGGTCAACACACCACTATCTTTGTTTATTATTGCTCCCTGGTTATCAATATTTGCAATAATTCTATTACTATATGACTTGAACCAAACCCATTCAGAGGAATTTTCAAATGAGAGGTTGTTTGCTTTCAGTTCAAGGGTTGGCAACTCAAGTGCATTGTATTCACCTTCATCGGTTATTCCCAAAAAGAGAGTATCACATATGAAAGTGTGCTTGAACCTTGGAAGTTCATGCACTCCAGTTGGGTTGTCTGGGTCGATGATGTATTCATTGCCGTTGCATCTCTGGTAAAGATTTCCCTCTTGAAGGTAGTACACACCATTTCTTGGCAGTATTGTTTTTATTGAGAAATCCATCGCACACAAAAAGGCTTCACTGTTGTCGTCACTGACGCTGACAATTCCATTCTCAAGGAAAGAGAACGATGTTCCATTGTCACATTCACCTAGAATTTCACCGGTTTTGGTGTCAATCACTATTGCACCGCCATCGCCATCTTTCATCAACAAACATTTGTCACTCTTAAATGAATCTATTGCCAGTAAAGATGATCTGCTCACTATGTGATTTCCGTCCAAAAAAATATGGGAACCATTTATGTCATTTAAGAGGAGGATATTTTTTTCTGCCTGAGTGCTTATCAATTCGTTAGAGCTTATCTCCACCAAACTCATTTCCTGGTGATCGAAATCAATCTTCCAGATTTGAGTATCCAACATGAAGTAGATGTAGTTTGCACCGGGATGATAGAAGACATGGGTTGCGGGGATTGTGAAGGTCGGAACATCATCCTCCGGAGTCAACCAGAACAATTCGCTATCAATACTCATGATTAGTTCTGAGTCGCTCGAAAAACCGTGGAATACAGGTGTCTCCTGACCCATTCCCATCCTTGGGACAGAGAGAAGGATCAAACTCAAACTTAGTATCAATATTCCTATTCTTTTCATAACACTCATAGAATATCCAAATTGATTTGTTTTGTAAATTAAATGTATATTAAAAACTGTATCACGCACCAATCATTTAACCTTACTAGAGAGTATTAGTTACTAACAGATAGTTTCTCATAGATATGTGATGTTTAGAATAGTCTATGTACGTATCAGTTGATACTCTCTAGTATAGGGGGTATATGTTGATACTTCCAAATCGTATATTGTTAAATTATAGTAGAAGGAATTTTTATGTGAACAAAATAATGATACAAACGATGTACCAAATACAACATGAAATTATTTTTTGTATCTGGCACATCGTTTGAAAAATAAATATCTTACCCTATTCGGATTCCACTCTGTTGAAAATTGATACGACAAATGCTCCTGCTCCTGTTATGTACAGAAGTATGTACGACGGAATGGTTATCCATGATGCCTGGGGAACCAGCAGTGGAAGGCAGAATATTGCATAGACAACGATTATACCGACAAAAAGAGACAGGTATTTGTTAACTTTCCTACCAACAAGCTTCCATAACCACTTTCCAACCATTTCCATAATCACTAAACCGCCGAGATAAGACATCAAGAATGCAGTAATTATTATTGCAAAAACCGGGAACAATGATGCCGGCCAAAGAATCATGATGACAACCAATCCAATAATTGGAGTAAGCACTAAAACACCTAAACCAGCAAGGATTGACCAACCACACTTTTCTTTGATCATTTTCTGGATATGTCGAAAGCGTTTTTCCCAGAATCTCAAGAATAGAAGTCCAAGTAAAAACATGAAGATTGGTGTGACAATAAGACTTCTTATTATCATCCTTTTTATGTTTTCTGAGTAATTGGAATAAACTCTAGCATTTTCTCTGTACTCTTCTGGAAGACTGTTCAAAGCTTCTTCCGACCCAACAGATATTTCTCCACCGACTCTTGCGGTTTCTTCGATTATAAGTTTGTCACAGTTGACGACAAAATCACCGGCGACACTGCCTGAAAATGTGACATCTCCAGCATACACGATAACACTGGTTTCATACGTTCCGGTCAGCACAACATCCCCACCAAATACATAAACATTTCCTTCAATTCTAGAATTGTCGTTTACAGTCCCACTAAAAATATAGAGAGAACCTTCAAGATCAATGTCGCCTGAATATTTTGATGAACCGACAAGAACAGAGCCTTTTACTGTTGGATTACTGAATCTGACATCAGAGCCTGTCACCAGGACATTTCCTTTTATCTCACCTGTAACAATGCAATCCTGACCGGCGATATATAAATCACCGTCATGAACCAAATTATTTGGCGTGGTTGGATTTTTGCCTGTGAGCGACATAATTCCTTTGATGTCAATTTCATTTTTTTTATCTTGTGAAGCAAATACTGATCCAATACCAGCAATAATCACCAGGATAACAATCACCGCAAAAATTCTTCTAGTTGTTTTTTTATTCATTACCACACTTCCTTTTCTGTTTCTTTATAAACCAGTGGTTCTTCAGGAACCACAATCCACATTATTATGTAAACCAATAATGCTACAGGCACGATAAATATCATAATCAACCTGACAATCACTGGATCAATATTGAAATAATCACCAATTCCTCCACATACACCGCCAATCACTCTGCTTGAACGTGATCGGAATAATCGTCTTGAATCACTCATGCCTACTCTACTCCTCATCCTCGTTTATATAGTCAACGGGTACTTCACCAGTTGAATCACTAGAAACTCTGCCTTCAGTTTTTCTTTCATCATGAAAATGATGGTATCTCTCGCTGTTTTTTCCTTTGCCCATTATCCCGTTTACAACAATAAGCAATCCAACCAGAATGATGACAATTGGTGCGATATAGACAAGGAATCCTTTCATATTGATGCTCAGGAAAACTGCACCAACAACAAGAAGTATTGAAGCCGGGACAAGAACCCCCGTATCTTTTTTGTCAAACAGATAGAGTGCAACAAAAGCCAGCCCGACAATTATCGGGAAAAATGGCCACAAAACATCCATCCTGTAACTAAAAATATCCATGTTGTGAATCAGAAATAAAATACCAATACCAATAACTATAGTCGCAGGAAATACTGCTCCTTTATCTCTTGTCATCTGTGTTAACAAAAATAACCCGACTGCAATCATTATCAGTGGCCACATAACCAGCCAGTTCATATCGAAGTTTGCAAACTTCATAAGAAGCAAAACCACTCCGACAATAATCAAAATAATTCCAAACGTGAACCCGCTATTTTTTTTCATGTTCATTTTTTCTAGTTCTCCTTCAGACAATCATTTATCACACATCTCATTTTCCAAATTCTTCTTGCAAGTATCAATGCAATCCCAATAGATATTATAATAATCATGCAATACCCAAGTGTTGTAAGTGTCTCAATTTTCACAAACCACCCCAGAATGGTCACGAGATCATAACCCAGAAAAGGGATTATCACAGCCAACAGGATTGCAAGAAGTGGAATGAGAGAAACCAGGATAAAAATCATGGCTCTTCTGGTGTGTTTCTTTCTACTTACCCGTCTGTCGTACATTGAGAGTGCCCTCAAAGCCAGACCTGATGGTGATCTTCTCCCGCACATACATTTCAGTTTTTCATCAACTATATCGGTTTTAATGTTTATGTTCTCTTTACCCAAGTTCATATCCACCCTCCTCAGGTTTCATTACCTTCATCTCAACGAACAATTTTTCCAGAATCTTTTTCCCCTGATGAATTCTATTCCTTACGGTTGTAACAGGGACTTCATTTATTTCTGAAATTTCAGTGTACGACATTCCATGAAGGTGTTTCATCACAACAAAAGGTCTATATCTCATCGGAAGATTTGTTATCGCTAAGCGGATTTTTTCTTTGTTTTCATCACGAACTGTTGTGTCTCCGGGGTCAAGTTCGGTTGATGGAGGGACAAAACCAACATCTTCCTCCATCACGTCCATGGAGTTGACTGGTTTTTTGTCCCGCCAGTAGTTTTTTACCAAATTTATTGCAACCGCAGTAACCCAGGTTTTGAAGGAACAGCTCTTTCTGAATCTCTTGAACCCAATGAAAGCTTTCAGGAATGCTTTAGCTGCTAAATCCTGAGAATCATCGAATCGACCAGTCATCCCATACACAAATGAGAACAGATAATCCTGATGCTGTTCCACGAGTGTGCCAAAGAGTATTCTGTCAGAATCGATCTCGCTTCCTCCAAACTCGTTTATTTCTGGGTAATCGGAGTTATTCCAATCCTTATCTTCTCTGTATCCAGCTGAAACTCCTGCAACTCCTGACTCGGTGGACATTCCATCGAAATCGACACTGAGAGCGTTTCCCTCTGAATGTATTCTGCCTGAGACTGGACCACTTCGCATATTTCCTTAGACCCGACAACCACAGTTTTGATTTTCTGATCCAGGATAAAATCTGCTTCTTTTCTTAAACTTTGAATCATCCTGACAATTTCACGAGCAATTCCCTCTTTCATCAGCTCAGGTGTGATTGTGGTGTCCAGCATGATGTCGATTGAGCCATCGGTTTCAATGAAGCAACCCTCGTCACTCTTCCTCTCAATCAAAAGGTCTTCTTTAGTGAGGAGAAGCTCTCCGTCAATATCCACAGAATAATTGCTGTCCTTCTCCAGGGATCTTAAAACTTCCTGTCCATCTGCATTTTCCAGTTCTTTTTTGAGCTGTGGAATTTTTGAGCCGAGTTTTTTACCGAGCGTCCTGAGGTTTGGTTTTATCAATATCTTGCAGAAATCATCAAGATTGTTTCGTGTTTCAACTGACTTCACATTCAACTCTTCAAGAATCAGTTCTGAATATTTTTCAACTGCTTTTTCCTGAAACTCTTCGTTGCACCTGACCGTGATTGTACTCAATGGTTGACGAACTTTTATCCGAATTGCTTTTCTTGCCTTCAAGCCGACAGAGACAACATCTCGAACAAATCTCATCTCCTGCTCAAGATTTTTGTCAATTTTGTCAGGGTACATCACAGGCAAATCCACAAGATGGACAGATTCTGGTTTATCCGGATAAAAAGCAACCACCAGGTTCTGATAGAATTTCTCAGCGATAAACGGTGTAAACGGTGAAAGCAGATGACTCATTGTAACAAGCACTTCATAAAGAGTTTGATATGCACTGGATTTATCATTGTCATCTTCAGATTTCCAGAAACGCCTTCTTGAACGCCTGATATACCAATTCGCAAGATTATCCACAAACTTTGCAATCTCACGGGTTGCATGTGTGATTCCGAAAGTTTTGAATTCATCATGAACATAACCAATCAAAGTGTTCATCTCTGAAATTATCCACTTGTCCAGAAAGTGTCTCTTCTCCAGAGGAATATCAATTTTTCTTGGGTCATAATTGTCTACATTTGCATACATCTGGAAGAATTTATAGATGTTTCTGATTGAAAGCAGGAAGTTGCGGAATGATTCGGTTACTGTGTTTTCACCAAGCCTTGAGGTTGTCCATGGTGGAGATGCGGTGTAGATTGCCCACCTTAAAGCATCTGCTCCCTGATTGTTCAAAACAAGCCATGGGTCAAGCACGTTGCCCTTGGATTTGCTCATCTTCTGACCGTTTTCATCCACAATCAACTCAAGGCAGATAACATTCTTGAACGGTGTTTTGTCAAAAAGAATTGTACTGATTGCAAGCAAGGTGTAGAACCATCCACGAGTTTGGTCGATTGCCTCAGAGATGAAATCAGCGGGAAAATGTGTTTCAAATTTTTCCTTGTTTTCAAACGGCCAGTGCCACTGGGCGTATGGCATGGAACCGGAATCAAACCAGCAATCTGCAACCTCCGGTATCCTTTTCATGGTTTTCCCACATTTTTCGCAGGTTATCTCAATATCATCAACATAAGGTCTATGAAGTTCAATGTCATCCGGACAGTTAGTTGATTTTTCCTTCAGCTCTGCAATTGAACCAATTGCAATCGTGTGCTCACACTCTTGGCAAACCCAGATTGGAATCGGGGTTCCCCAGTATCTCTCTCGACTGATTGCCCAATCTTTTACCTCTCTCAACCAATCCCCAAATCTTCCCTCTTTGATATGGCTTGGATACCAGTTGATTTCAGAATTATTTTTTAGGAGCCTATCTCTAAGCTTGGACATCTGGATATACCAGGACGGTTTTGCTAAGTAGAGAAGTGGAGAATCGCATCTCCAGCAGAAAGGATACGTGTGAAAAATCTTTCCTGATTTGAAGAGCAATCCCCGTTTTTTAATGTCAACGATTATGTCAGTATCGGCATCCTTTACAAAAATACCCGCCCACCTGTCAACCTCAGGAAGAAATTCACCAGCACCATTGATTGTCATTATCACAGGCAGATCTTGCTCTCTGGCAATGTCCATATCATCTGCTCCGAATGCAGGTGCAATATGGACAATTCCCGTTCCCTCATCAAGCCCGACAAAACCAGCTGACACCACATAATGAGCTGGTTTCTCCGGTTCTATAAAACTAAACAGTGGCTTGTATTTTTTACCAACAAGCTGTGAGCCTGGAATCTTGTAGAGTACTTCATGCTCTTTACCCTCAAAGAGTTTTTCCAAAAGGTTTTCGACAAGGATCAATTTTTCATCATTATGCTTCACGATGACATAGGTTGCATCCTTTTTGACAGCAAGTGCAACATTTGCAGGGAGTGTCCATGGAGTGGTTGTCCAGACAAGCAGGAAAGTTCCTGGCTCGTCAATCAGTTCAAGTTTTACGGTTATCGATGGATCTTTGGTGTCATCCTTGTAGCCCTGGGCAACCTCATGTGATGAGAGTGTAGTCCCACATCGAGGACAATAGGGAACAACCTTGTGACCCTTGTACAACAATCCTTTTTTCCAAATCTCAGAAAAAATATACCACAAACTCTCAACATAATTATTTGTGAGAGTCATATACTTGTTATCAAAATCCAGCCAGAATGCGATCCTGTCCGTAACCTTTTCCCACTCTTTTTCGTAGGTAAAAACAGAATCTTTGCACTTTTTAATAAATGCTTCAATACCGTAGTCTTCGATTTGATCTTTTCCAGATAATCCAAGTTTTTTTTCAACACCAAGCTCAACGGGGAGTCCGTGGGTATCCCATCCAGCCTTTCTGTCCACCTTGAAACCAGTCTGTGTTTTATACCTGCAAACTGTATCTTTGTAAATTCTGGAGAGACAGTGGTGAATGCCAGGCAATCCATTTGCAGTTGGTGGTCCCTCATAAAAAACAAAATGAGGATTCTCACTTCTCCAGTCAATACTCTTCTGAAAGATATTTTTTTTCTTCCAGAATTCCAGTGTTTCATTCTCTTCACCAGCTACCGATTTTTTACCAAGCTCTTCAAACATCAGATACCTCCAGCTCATATCTTTCTGCGGATTAATAGAGTGATTATACAACTTCAAAATGTATCTGCAAGCGGTAATCTACAACAATCAAAAATCTCTCTTGTTTATTAAGAACAATTCCTATAAAATGAGAACCAAAGAGGGGTGAAATGAGCGTTAAAAGGGTTGGTGTTGCCTTTGGTGGAGTGAGTGCTGAGCATGATATTTCTGTGGCTACTGCGACAAATGTTTGCAAAAATATTCCCAGAAGCGATTATTCTGTTTCACCAATTTACATTACAAAAACGGGAAAATATGTTTTTGGATCAGAAGAAAAAAAACCCGAAAATATTTTATCTGAAACACCTTTGGACATTTCAGAATCAATAAATAAATTCAGAAATTTTGATGTAATCTTTAACGCCCTGCATGGTCCATTTGGTGAAGATGGCTCATTCCAGGCTTTTCTTCATACTCTCGGAATTCCAAATACAGGCTCACCAATGTCGAGCTCTTCACTTGCAATGGATAAGATGCGAGCCCGAATGGTGATGCGAGCTGGTGGAATTCCTGTGCCAGATTCTGTTTACTTGACCAGTTCAACAGATGAAATTCCTTTTTTACCAGCCGTTATCAAGCCAAACCAAAACGGTTCATCCTACGGAATTACAATAGTGAGAGAAAAAAAAGATTTGTTATCTGCAATAAAAACAGCATTCCAATTTGACAAAATTGTTATCGCTGAAGAACTTCTCACTGGAAAAGAAATCACATGTGCCATTGTTGACCGGGGTGGTGAAAATATTCAAGCACTGCCAGTAACCCTCATCGAACCACAGGTTGGAGAGTTCTTTGATCTGAAATCCAAATACGAGCGTGGCGGAAGTATTGAAACCACACCCGCTCCAATCTCAGACGAATCCACAAAATATGCCCAGAAATTGGCTCTGCAAACACACCAGTTGATTGGATGCAAAGGCATTACCAGAACTGATATGTTTTTGGATAAAAAAGGAAATATCAAGGTAATCGAAATAAATACCCTCCCTGGAATGACCGACACTTCACTGGTTCCCCAGGCAGCAAAAATCATTGGAATAACATTTCCAGATTTACTTAGCATTATCGTTGAGGAAGCAATGAGCAGATGAGAACAAAAAAAGTTTCACGCTGGATAGTTTGTTTACTGGTTTTAATTTGCTTCATGGTGTTGATGTCAGAAATTCATCCGGTTGTTGTAAATCTCAACGTGATAAATTCCTTTGACGGTTCACCAATTTCTGCAAATATTATCCTTGAATCATCTTCAGATGAGTACATTCAAGTTGAGACCCACTCCGTGCTAACACTTGACTTAAAACCCAATGGCTACAACATCAAAGCAACCTCAGAAAATTTCCGACCGACAAACTCGTTCGTTAGGATAAACAGTGGTTTTATCCACAACATCACAATATCACTTCGTCCGGTTGGTTCATTTCGAGGATACATCAGGCATTCTGCAAGCATGAAACCAATCTCTGGAATAACCGTCGTCCTGACGGGTAGAGAATTAAATCTTACAACAACTACAAACGAAGATGGACACTATTTTTTTGAGGACATAACAAGTGGAAGCTACAACCTGAAAACCAACAGCGACACCTATCAATCATTTGAAAAGGATTATTACGTTGATGCTGAAGATGGATTCGTTGAATCAATCACCCTTTTACCGATTGATATTTCAACCGTTCATATTTCCGATTTCAATTCTTACTCAATAAACGGCAACAGAAACGGAAAGGTTGCATATTATTCCGACTCAACTTATGTGAAAATAAAAAAGGGGGGGGTAGGTGCATAGCACGATTTCCGAAAACTAGAAACCCAATT
>CBDUSO010000039.1:0-18537 GCA_965370295.1 uncultured bacterium | reverse complement strand
TGATGTTGTCGATGTTTTCAGACAAAGAACTCGTGAAGAATCACCTTGCCGGGGACGACTCTCTTGCAAGAAAAAAATTGGGTTTTTAATTCCCATCATAACCAGATAGTAGAAATAACTTACCTCTTCTATTTTTTCTCTGGCAACTTCATCATTCCAGTTCCCGTGTCGTAGTATGGGAAGACAAGAGAAAATCATTTCATGTACCCTCCGTCATTCCGCACTTGATGCGGAATCCAGGGTACTAAAAAAACGTGAAAATATTTATGTGAAACAATAGTTTTGACTGGTTGGATAATTGTTGTTTTCCTGTTTTGAACATGATTCTATAATCCCCTGGATTCCCGTTTCCACGGGAAAGACATAGGAAAATACTGGAATAACTTAGGATACGTGACGGCGGAGGGAACGCAGATCTGCGTTCCCTCCAATTTACAGTCAGTCATGGCTGACCTCTACAAATATCAATACAAAATATCAAACTATTTCAAGAATTCGGACACAACCTAACGGGTTTTGAAATATCCTTCGAGAATTTTACTAAGAGAGTTCGCATCATTCAGAAGTTGAGAGCCTGCCTTGGCATTTACAATTCCATTGCCGTCAACAAGCATAATGCAAGGGGTGGATTCGGTAAGCGAGATTTTTTTGGAGAATCCTCGCTGGCTGACATCGAGAACAAGCTGTTCACCGTTCATCTGTTTTTGAAGATAGCTAAGCTTCTCTTCCTTGGAGGTGTAGATGAAAATAATCTGGTCGGTGGACATTCCGCCCTCATTTTGGAGTCTTTGGGAAATGTTTACAACAGAGTTTCTGCAGGAGCCACAGGATGAGGTTGCCAGGAAGGCATATTTTCTTCCCTTGAAATCTTTGCTTGAAATGGTTCCACCACCATGAAGTTCTACTGTCCAGGCTTTAAGTTTTGTCCCGACACTGGCAAACTTTAAGCCCTGCGGGAAGTTTGAGTTGAACATGGACTCTCCGTTTACCTCGATGTAGAGGACTTTCATGGATTTCATGGCACTATCTCTCAACAATCCTCGGAATTTTGCAGTTTCACCCTCATGGATTGTGTTCTCAAGATACGTGAAATCTATCAGGGTTTTGTCGTTGTACTTTTCGAGAGCATCTTTGAACTCTGCTTTCCCTCTGACACCAACTCCGAGATCAGCAGTTTCAATCATGCTGATGATTCTGACATTTGAATCAACAACCAGCAAGATGTTCGGATATCCGGGAATTGGGAGTTCTGTGCAGTAACCCCACGCACCATTTCTGTCGCTCCATGTCCAGTAGGTTATTTTGAAGGAAGGATCATCGATGTCTGTTGCGGTTTCTTTTCTGCCAAGCTCGACATATGAATTTCCGAGTAACTCGTGAATTTTGGAATCATTGGTGGATGCCTTGTTTGAATTCCATGGTACCACAAATGCCACAAAGAGAATCACAACCAGGAGTATCGAGAGGAAAAACAATATCTTGAAGGGTGCTTCACCCTTTTTTCCTGGCTCTCTCTTTGTTGCTTCCTTCTTCTTTGGTTCAACTGTCTCAACGATTGGATTGTATCTTTTTTTGCCCATCTTAGTGTGTCCTCCAAAACTACATAGTTTTGAGTAGTTCTCCTAATCTCTTGACTCCCTCGGTTATTTTTTCAAGGGGTGGGAATGAGAAATTAAGTCTGAATGTGTTGTGTCCGCCACCGTTTGCGAAGAAGGCAGAACCAACAATGTATGCAACCTTGTTCTCGATTGCTTTTTTGAACATCTCAGTTGCGTTATATCTTTCAGGTAAGGTCACCCAAACAAACATTCCACCCTCGGCATGAGTGTAGTGCATTCCCTCAATTTTTGGAAAGTATTTTTCGATCGAGTCACGCATCACCTGGTATTTTTTGGAGTAGGATTCAATGATCTTTGGGATGTGGCGGTCGAGGTGACCTTCTGAAATAAACTGGGCGGCGGCGGCTTGAGTGAGGACTGGTGAGCAGAGGTCGGATGCCTGTTTTGATTTGAGGATTTTATCGATTGCAGGTTCTGGTCCAACAACCCAGCCAAGTCTTAGCCCCGGACAGAGAATTTTGCTGAAGGTGCGGAGAGAGATAACGGTGTCTCCCTCTTTGTCCAATGCCTGGAATGAAGGGATATGTTTTCCGGTAAAACGGAGGTCTCCGTAGGGATTGTCTTCGATTACTGGAATTCCACGTTTTTTTGCGATTGCGAGAAGTTTTTCACGGCGTTCAAGTGGCATGGTGTAGCCGGTTGGGTTCTGGAAAGTTGGGATGGTGTAGATAAACTTTGGCTTGATTCCTTTTTTGTCGAGATCAGCAAGGGTCTCTTCGAGTTTGTCGATTCGCATTCCCTGGTCATCAAGCTCAATTTCTGCAAACTTTGCACCATAAACATACCATGCCTGGATTGCGGCAAGATAGGTCGGAGCTTCAACAATGACGGTGTCACCGGGATCGATGAAAACTTTTCCGATGAGATCAATTCCTTGCTGGGAAGCAGTTGTAACAATCAGGTTTTCGAGTTCGACTCCCTCACCCTCTTTGTTGCAACGCTCCACAAGTAACTTTCTGAGTGGATCATATCCTGGAGTACCACCATACTGCAATACAACTCCTGGTTTCTCACGGATTACCTTGTCCATGGCGGTTGCAAAAAGGTCAACCGGGAAAAGGGCTGGATCGGGAAGTCCACCTGCAAGCGAGATTATCTCGGGCCTCTGTGTGAGTGCAAGCAGTTCACGGATGGCGGATGGTTTCATCCTGCCGGCTCTTTGTGAAAACAGTTCATTCCAATTCATCTGGTTTCTCCTTCCATGCCCGAGTTCTTCGGGCAAGATTCAAAATATTGTGTATTCCCCACCATGACGAGAATGAGTTCGTGGTTCGCCACTGGATATTAGGGTCTGATCTAACCTCAACAGGTGTTCCATACTCAACTGTCGGGAACAATGTTTCATTGTTTGTTATCTGCATTCGGATGCAACCATGGCTGACATGTCGACCAATTACCATTGGCTCGTTTGTGCCATGGATTCCATACACGGTGTTGAAAGCCATGAATCTGGTACCAAGCGGGTTTGATGGGTCTTTGATGTATGGGAGATAGGGCTTTGCTTTGGGGTTATCCTCAAGCCATCTCTCAAGAAACCAGCGGGGATTTATGCTTCTGCTGAAAACCTTGAAGTTGCCCTCTTCTGACTGGGTAGAAAATGCACCGCAGGAAATCGGGAAGCAGTGCTCTACATCACCGTTTTCATCGTAGTGGGTGAGGGTGTGGAGGGTTTTGTCAATCACAATTCTCTCCTGGCCATTTTTTGCCATGCTGGAAGTTGCCAAAAAACTGGATTGAAAAATGAACACAGTCATTATAAGAACAAGGATTGATATTTTTGTGGTTCTCATTTTATTCAGTTTCTTCATGATTTAGTATGATGTTTTCAGGAGCATCAGTCGTTTTGTCTCAGGCAAAACCATCAGAAGTTTTTCACAATCAGGGGTGACAACAGGGAGGATGTTGTTTGTCATGGTTTCTGTTCTTCTCCAGAGAATTCCCTCTCGACCAATTCCTTTGGCTGTCAGCAGAACTTGGAGTGTGGCATCTGATGAGCCCTCCAGGAAATATGATGACATGTATCTGGAATCGCCAAGAGAGCAGAAATAAAATTGGGTGTTTGTGGATTCTGTGACCAGGACTTCACCACTTCGGTTCAAGATTGTGATGTCTGCTGCTTGAACAAGAATGATGTCTTGCGACGGGTTTGCAGTGAAAACTATAATCTCGCCGTCTACTCTTTTTTTCCAAAGCGGAGCAAGTTCGGGGGTGGCTGTCTCGTCTCCATGCTCGCTTGCCTGGATTGTGGACGGGTCAAACGCAAAAACCTCTCTGAATGATTCATTCAGCAGACCAGGTTCAGAGTCGAGCTTGAAGTAACAGACAACAAGATTGCTGTTTGTGATAACGGGTTCTATCCGGGTGAAGCGGTTATCGTATGTGTCGAGGTGAGCCTTCCAGATGATTGGCAAGCCTTCTTTGAGTGCAACCTCTGAAATCATGCCGGGAATAATCTCGAAAACAATTGACTCTCCGTCTGGCATGAAGGTTGGGTTGATGTCGGTTTCCTGGACAGAAAGCAACATGCTTTTTTCGGCAATGCCGGTTGCAACATCGTACACACCGACCATTGGCTCATCACCACGACCGGAGCGAAGATATACACCGACTCGACCACGCGGGAGCATCTGAATTTTTTCAGGGAGATAGTCCTTAATTTCTAGTTTCCAGGCGAGTTTTCCGTCATATGTGTATGTGGTCAACCGAAGAAGTGTTCGGACAATCACCATCTTTTCGTGTGGGTCTATCTTGATGTCAAGAACGGGTTTACCCATTGAGATGTGTGCGATTTCACTGCCATTGCCTGACAAAATCTTGAACTCACCCTCGGGTCCACCAATGAAAATGGGTGATCCGGAAGGATCCATCTGGATGGATTGAGCCTGCACCCCAACATCAATATTGAAAACAACATCAAGGCTTCCGGCGGGGGCTTTTAGAATCATCATCAAAACAAAAGAGACGATGATGATGACCAAAACAACCACTGAAATAACTAATCCACGCTTGAGGTTTTGTTTCTGTCTTTTTTTCACGACTGGTATTATATAGAGTTTTTATGTTGAACTCAAGACAGAATAAAATCTGTTTTGGTGTGTTGTTCTTTATTTTGAGAGTGATACTACAAAAATTAGTATTGATTCTGTTGTAATTCTAGCTCCCGTGTCAAACACAGGAAGACGGGAGAGGTCAGCCATGACTGACTGTAAATTGTAGGGAACGCAGATCTGCGTTCCCTCCGCCGTCACGTATCCTAAGTCCTTCCCGTGAAAACGAAAAATCCAAGGGATTATAGAATCGTATTCAAAATAAGAAAACAACAATTATCCAACCAGTCAAAACTATTGTTTCACATAAATATTTTCACGTTTTTTTAGTACCCTGGATTCCGCATCAAGTGCGGAATGACGAGGGGCTGTGTGGAATGACGGAGGAAGGGTAGGGCGGGATGACTTTCTCTCGTCTTCCCGTACTCCGAACATGGAATCTATGATTTCTTTTATTTTCTCAATTCCCATAGTCCTGTTCTTATTTCATATTTTAATAATAACAATAATCTATAATTAATCTATACCAGCAAGATAATTAAATAACAGACTGTATCAACTGAATAACTATGCTATAATATATTCCACAATATGAAAGGAATAATTTGTGGAACACAGAACAGAATATGACGAGACAAACAATATTATGTTTTTTGAGTATATTGGACTTGCCAATTCTGAGGATGAAGCAAAATTCCTGCTGGATTCAAACCGAAGAGAGTACGAGAAGAGGGCTGGTCGCAAATGCTGGGTTATCGTCGATATTACTGAAATGACACTACCTAAACCAGCATACGCATTTTTGTACGCCCGTGGATCCAAAGTTTTGGCTGAGAAGTTTGTCATCGGGCATTGCACGGTAGGCACAAAACTGCACTCAAGGATTACAAATATTTTTTACAACAGGGTCAGCGGTCGAATAAATCCAATGTTCAAATCAAAAGATGAAGCCGTCAAATGGATAATTGAACAACAAAAAATAAAAGGAAAAACCACTCCGGTTGAATGAGGATTTTTTTTTCTTGCTAATATTTACAAAACTGACTTTTTTAGCGGGGGTCAGGGGTGGGGAGTTTTGTGTTTGCCAGATGGATATAGTACCAAGCAATAATAATCCAACCGGTCAAAATTACTGTTTCCGCAAAAACATCCACACGAATTTTTAGTACCCTGGATTCCGCATCAAGTGCGGAATGACGAAGGGCAGTGTGGGATGACGGAGGGCAGTGCAGGATGACGGAGGGCTGTGCGAAATGACGGAGGAGAGTTCTGAATTTCTGATGGTTCCAGGAATGACAAAGTTGGACTCTCAACCCCCCCCCCAGATTTTTCATCAGAAAAATCTGACCCCCTTCAAAAGTGGGTCAGGACACAGGATGAGGAAAAAAGGAATATAGATATTAAAAAAGGACTCCCCGCGAAGGGAGTCCTTTTTTGTTGGTCTAGATTAGTACATCAAAAGTACAAAGAAATTATCCGTTTATGGATAGATTAATTTTTTGATGTCTACTGATCTGTCTTCACCATGCCATGTAACTTCAGCACCAAATGCCTCACCGACGAATCGGAGTGGGACAAGTGTTGAACTATTCACGATTGTTGGAGCTACAGTTAGTGTAACTTCAACACCATTCATGATGGCAGTTGTGCTACCGATTGTAAGTTCAAGGTGGGTATCACCGAGATCCATGATAACTGTTCTGGTTGCGGCAACCCAATTAACTTCAGCACCAAATGCTTCAGCAATTGCACGGAATGGGAGCAATAGGCTTCCGTCAATGTTAGTTGGCGGAACACTCAATGTACCGTCTACTCCATCAACTTTCCATTCTGGATTGTTCTGCTGGAGCCACATTGTGAGCACGCCAATGTTTTCGATCTTGAGATCAACTTCACTGGTGTTTCCTGCTGCATCGGTTGCTTTGATGTTTACTTGGGTGACAGATGGAGCATCCTGAAGTTTGATGGTGATTCTGAAGAAGTCATTTACGACTTCAGCTTCTACGCCATTTACTTCAACCTTTGAACCAGGATCGACACGACCAACGATTTCATACTCGGTGGCTTCGATTACTGATTCGAATGGCTCTACAAGAATGTCTGGAGGAGTGGTGTCAAGTACGATTGTGATTGACTGCTGGCTTGTGTTTCCTGCTGCGTCTTTGACGACGATTGAGCAGATGTTTGTGCCTTCTTCAAGTTCAACTTCGATTGACCACTTGCCATCTGGTCCGACTTTGGCTTTTTGGCCATTTACAGTTACAGTTGAGCCTGGCTCGGCAATTCCTGTGAGTGTTTGTGTTTTGCTACTTGTTGGTGTTTTGAAATCATCAACAACGAGGTTTGGAGGAGTGACATCGCGTGAAACTGGAACTGTTGCACTTGGTGAGTTGAGATAACCTTCGAGTGATGCGGTTGCTTTGATGAATCCCATTTCCTGCGGGGTCACTTCGGCATGTGCTTCACCGTCTGAGTTTGTTTTGAGTTCAACATCAACGCCGGCACCGGTGAATACTACTGTGGCACCTGGCATTGGCATTTTTGTTCCGGCTTCATAAACGATTGCAATGATCTTGCCCTTTGTCTGTGGGAAGATGTTTCCTTCAGTAAAGAGTTCGATTGTAAGACCCTTGCCTACATCAAATGTCCAAGGGTTCCATTCGTCTGATGGTCTCTCTGTTCCTGCACGAGTTCTCATGCCGTGTTTACGGATTGAGTACCATTCTGGGACAACAAACTGGTAAGGATCTTTGAGATACCATTTGTTTGGTGACATGAATGTGATTTCGGCAGTTGCTTCGCCAAGTCCGGTTGGTTTGAATTCGATTGTGGTCTCGACTGCTTTTGCATCCTCTGGTGAACGTTTTGTGTGTCCGTAGATTCTGGTTTCATGCTGGTTACCAGACATGTAAACTCTTGAATCTTCCTTCATTGCAACGTCACGTTCGTCTGCGGGTCTAACTACTGCTACGATGTGATTTTCGACTGCGTATGTGAGGTCATAATTGTTCTGGTCAAGCATCTCTTTGCCAAGTGGCATTCTGTCACTTGCTCTGAGAATTTCAATTCTTGGTGAATCAATGAGTGCTACGTTGTCTGGTGGTGCTTCCCAGTCAAGGAAGAAGGTTTCGTCATTGGTGTACTGGTTACGGAAACGTTTCTTTGTGTAACGTGGGTCTGTTTTGTCGTTGAATGGTGGGAATCCGGCAAGGTCAGCATAAGCTGGTGTGTTGACGTATTCGTTGTCACCAACGAGTCCACCGATATAAGCAATGTCTTCTGCCCAGATGTAGAATTCTGTCTGAGCGTTTACATCAAGTCCGAGTTCATCGAGGTAGGAGAGTTTTCCATCTTCGTTGTAGTCAGCGAAGAGGAATCCACCGTACCAGCAATGGTTATAGATTGAACCGGCACCCCAGCCTTCGACTGGTGGTGGAAGATCCCAAGCGATCCATGGCATTACTTCGTCGCCATCTTCGATTGTGACGTCCCATCTGTTGTCGCCCCAATACCATTTGTTGGTGGTATTGTAACGGATTGAACCCATGGAGACAGATGATGCACTACCTGTGCAGGTTGTTGAGTTTGCTGATTTGTTCATTGAGAAGCCTGAGAGGAGGTAGAGTTCTTTGTCGGTTCTTCTGATTCTCTCATCTGGAACAACGTCATAACCAATGTGAAGTTCGACTGGTGTGCAACATGGTGGAGCCATGCACTGTTCGAATGTGAAGTCGAATGACTGTGGTCTGGTTGAGAATGGTACAAATCTTGCGGTATTTTTGACACCGCCACCACAGACACTGACACCCTTGGTGACACCCTTGAGGAGTACACCCATTGCATCACGTGCTGTGACTTTGATCTTGTAGATACGGTTGTCGGCAGCGGTCATGATGAAGTCTGGGCTTCCTGGTGAGTCGTATGCAACTCTGTTTGGATCTTCAATGTTTGTAATCTTGTAGTCAATCATTGGTGAGAATACATCGAGGTCGACGCATCCTGCATGTCTACGGTCTGGGGTGTAGATGCGGACGTAGAATGAGTGACGATCTTTCCAGAATTCTTCTGGGTCTTCGGTTGTTGGATCCATGGTTTTTTCATCAAAGTTTGGATAGTCTTCCATGTACTGGTTGTTATCGTTTGCACAGAATCCCTTGAAGACGTATGCACCCTCAGCGGCGTTGCTGAAGTCAGCATGGATTGGGTTGAATGGTACTACGACTGGGCCTGCTGGGTCATTTCTGAGTCCATAGAGTTCGGCATTACAAACTTCTGTGCCGTCATCATTGTGGAGGTCGGTTCTGATCCAGTAGTACTGTGGAAGTGATGCACCCTGACCATAGAAGTATTCGTTGTCTGGATGTGGATCATAGAACAGGTGGTTCCATGCATCTTCTTCTCTGACATCTGAGTTGCCCCAGTCATCTGGAATACCGTTTAGGAGGTTGAGTGGTGCGGAGTCTTTCATCACGTTGAATGTGAGTGGTTTTGTGACATCAACGAGTTCTGGTGTGACACCAGCTGTGAGTTTGTCAGGTGTGATTGTTACTGTGAGGTCACATTCTGGCTCAATTGGAACTGCCATCTGAGCTGCAAGATAGACTTCGTGACTGTAACGTCTGGTTGCTTCTGTCTGCTGTGCCTGTGGTTCAAAGTCCCAGAATGGGGAGAAACCACGGTCAACATCATCATCACCATATTTGTATGCGGTGATGTAGAGTGGGAGTACTTCATTTCTTGCGATCAAGTGGTCCTGTTTGTCTACGACAACTTCTCCACCAAAGTCGAGTCCTACAGTGTCGACCATTGCTGATCCTTCACTGAAGCTGAATTTGTAGAGTCCGTCATTTCTCTGGAATGTGCGACCATCGATGATTCCTGCACTCCAGGTGTTTGTTGCCATATCATAGGTTCCGAGAATTTCGGTTTCCCAGTCGTTGAACTTGATTTTTCCGTCATCATTGATGTCGTCAGGTCCTTCGTACTGTTCTGGGTGGAATGTAAGTCTGGATGATGTTGGAGCCATTGAGACCCAGCCATCACCTGCACCGTAAAGAAGTGTGCCTGTTCCACGTTTTTTAGAACCTCTGTCCTGCCATACATACATTACTGCGTCATTACATTCTGATACTTCGTCACCGTCTGCGTCGAACCATTCTGGTGGTGGACTGTGACCTTTTTCAAGCTCGTGATGTTCCATGAGTGTCACATTGAATGTCTGCTGTGGCATCATGACATCGCCATTGGCTTCGAGCTGGATGAATGCTTTGCCTCTCTCTGGGTCTTCTTCGATTTCGAGGGTCATCTTGAGTGCCTGTACATCGATTCCGTCCACTGGTGGAGAAACACAGCAGTCCTGGTACATCTTGAATGTTCCATCCCAGAGAGTTACGTAGATGAGGATCTTGCCGTAGTTCCATGGAATGATTTCGTCAACTACAAATAAGTTGTCGTATGAGCTTGGCTCTGAGCATTCTCCGACCATTGTGTAGTCAAGTCTGCCGTTGTATGTGAGCCATGCGTTTGCTGGTGGAAGTGTGACATCACCATAGTGTGATCTTCTTGTGAAGTCGAGTGGGAGTCCTGTTCCACTTGAGTCGATTCCGCGATATTCATATCTTTTCCAGTTGTTGGAGTCGATAACTATTTTTCCAGACCAGTCATACTGGATTGGAACGTTTTCGAGTCCCCACTGCTTGTATTTTGGAAGCACTGAATTCTCGTCAATATCGATAACTCTTGGTCTTGCAAATGGTCCAACAATTTCAACTCTCTTGATTCGAAGATCAACAGGCCAGCAAGGATCGAAGGAGAGGTGGCGACCTTCGCCATCTTTGAGGATGAAGTAGAAGCCATAGTCAGTGAGTGGGAAGAATTCTGTTCCGAGTTTGTAGAATTTGTTTTTCCAGATTGCGGGATATGCATTCCAACCGAATGCTCCGCCCTCACCAAAGGTTCCGCCTGTTACTCTACCGGTATGTGTCTGTCCACCTGGGTAGCAACGGAATCCGCCCTTGGATGTTTTGAGGATTGGATTGTATGGGCTCTGAATCTGTGGAGTTGGTACTCTGAGATTGTGGAGTGCGTTTGATCCTGCTGTGTAGTCAACTTCTGAATACTGGAGTGCATGGTCAACAATCTGCCATTCTGCAAAGTTCACATATGGGTCTGGCTGATAAACTTTGAGATCGACTGTTCCTGAATAGTCAATTCCTTCGTTTTTGAGTGGATCGAGAACGAAGTATGGTGATGTTCCGTCTGCTGGATGTGGGATGGTTGAGTTGTAGTCATAGATTGCGTTAACGGTGTAAATCTGGAGGTTGAGATGGGTTCTTCCGTCTCTTGGAAGGATAGCAATGAGAGCGTCTCCGCCTGGGTCTTCACCTTCTGTTTGTCCGTATGAGGTGACAAGTGTCTGCACGCCGAATCCGGTTGCCCATGGTCCGGTGTAGAGCATCTGGTCTGGTCCACCGATGTCGTATGCTGGGTTGATACCTGCAATCCAAGCACGAGCATTGGTGTATGTGTTGAGTGGTCCGACACCGTCGAAGTGACCATAGTAGTCAGAGGCGAGGTGTGAAATACGGTTGTTGAATGTGTCGCGGGTGGCATTCCAATTCATGTGCCAACCATTGACTTCACCCATTGGTTTGAGACCTTCGAGTGGAGCGGCTTCGCACATGATGTACTTGGCTGAGCAGTCAGAGTCTTTCCAGAATTCTTTATCATCAATATGGATTGGAACTCTGCATACACGTTCGTCGGCTGGAATTGATGGACGGTATTTTCCATCCACTACACGCCAGTCAACGGTACCTGTGAAGTCACGACCGATTAGAAGGTCGCAAGAATCGAGGACACCCATGAGCTGTGGTGCTGCCTGTGGGTTTACTGCTCCAATAATTCCTGAGCTGATCGGATTTGGTTCAAGCCAATACCAGTAAAGATATGTTCCATCCTGGTTTGCCTGAAGGATATATTTTCTTTGTGCTGTACCGTTGTTATCAATTGCGGTACCAATCCATGCGATTCCGCCACCGTAACCGTTGTAGGTTGCGATGAGATACTCTTCACGACCCAATATTGAATCAACATTGAGTGTGTCGGTGAGTGGAACGGAAATTCTCATTCCTGCTGGATCGTTTACATCTGACTCATTGTCAGCGTCAACAAGTGCCACTGAGAAGTTGGGGAATCTCTGGTCGAGGGTCTGGAGACAGGCGATTGATGGCTGAATTTCAATGTCTTCTGGGGCAATACGATACTTTATCTCTTTGAAACAATCGTATCCGTTTTCCATTGCGTATGGGAGTGGTGGCATTGGAGTTGGGGCTTTGATTGAAACACCGAGCTGGTGGTCTCTTGGTGGTCTTCCTTCAAGCATTGTTGCATCTGTCTGTGATCTTGGTGCCCACCATGGATCCCAATAGTTTCTGTCAAGGGGTGCAACATTGCTGTTTCCACAGTCAACACTCTCGACTGGACCTTCGTTACAACCAACTGAACACTCTGATGTGAGGTCACGGTAGGAACGAATCCTGAGGTAATAATTTGATTCAGGGGTATCAAGGTAGTTGAGTAATTCGGTGCTACCTGTGTTTGTGCAAGAACCTCTATATGGTGTGAACTGGAAGCGAGCCATTGGCTGTCTACCGGATACCACTCTGTACATCTCATTGATGTCGTTGTATCCCGGGCTACCAATATTTTCGATTACAACATGAATAACTTCTTCTGGGTGATAGTTGCCAAACTGGTCATAACGCTCACCCTGTGGTTTTGGATTGAACTCAACAGTAATCTCACTGGTTGCTTCAACCTTGAGAGGTTTGTCGATTGTAACGCTCATTCCAGTGTCGCCTGGGGCAACAATCATGTCCATATACTGGAATTTGCAGTTTTGTCCCATGGTGAGACCATAGACTGGCATCTGATAAAGCCACATATCAGCTTCTTGTACAATTGAACCTGCTGGATAGGTAACTCCACCGACTACTACTTTGTTGAGTCTCTGGAATCCTGGCACAACTGTTGCGTAACCAGAATAGGACATGTCATATAATACTTCATCGGTGTCAAATCTCTGGTTTACTTCAAAATATTTTCCAGGATTGTTCACATCACCGATACGTTCGTCATAATATGCTGGCCAGTAGATTACCTGTCCAATTGGGTTCATGATTGGAATAAATTCTGAGAGGTCGTTACCAGTTCCGAGACGCATGTCAACATCAGCATCACCGGCGGTTACGATTGAACCTTTTCTGTATGATACGATTTCTGCAAATGTACCATTTCCACGCTGAACTGTAACATCTGTCATCCTGATGTCGCCTGCTGAGATGTCGTAGTTTGCATCGGTATCGTAATAGATTGCTTCGCCAACACCATACATATTCATTACACCGATCCACACTCCGCCAGCTGTGAATCCACCAGCACGATGGGTATCATAAAATCTTGGTCCGGGTTCTGTGTCTGTGAGTGGTCCGTTCCACTGATCGCCGCCACCAAAACCATTACCTGATGAGTCAGCATTGGCAGGCCAGAACTGTGTGAGAGTTCTGCCAACATCTTTGGCTGAATAACCATCTGCCATACCGAGGTGAGCCTCACCAGTTTTGCTTATCCTGTAGTCATCAGCAAGGTTGAGCATGAAGAGGTTGTCGCCTGGAGGAACAGGACCGGTCTCCTGCAAGCCCATGTTGCAATCTTTGTTGTCGTCACGCCAAATCTCGACACCAATGTACTCACGGTATCCAAACTTCATGTCCTGGAATACTGTTGTTGGGTACTGGAACTGGGTTCCGGTTGGGTCAAGAACGGCATTTTTCTGGACGTTCTGAGCAAGTCTGTCAAAGTCATCGTTCGGAGAGCGAAGGGCTGCACATGTCTCAGATGGGATCATTCCCTCCCAGATGTCTGTCTGAACTGAAAGGTTGTACTCTGGTGATGCACATCCACCAGTAACAATTTCTGAAAGAACGAGAGCGTCGCCATGCCACATTCCACCAAGTGAGAACAATCTTTCTTCTGTTCCACCAGCTGCTGGGAATGTACCAAGATCGCGACCAATCCAACCCATCCATGCTCTTGCGGAGTAGGTGTTACCGTTGACGTTTGTAAGTCTCCAGTCACCTTCCTGAATGGAAGTTGCTCCATTACTGGTGTTAGTCTTCATGTATATGCCCTCATAGGGGTCATAGACATTTACACCAGCTGTACAACGGACATTCGGGTTGAAGTTCATGTTGTCAAGATGGACGGTTTCGTATGCTTCATGCTGGATATTGCTTGGACCAGATCCTACACCCATGAAGTTGCCATCAGTGAGTGGGAAACGCCAGAGGACGTGTGGGGAAAGAAGTGTTACTGGGTCTAAGAGGTCAGCGTCGTCTCCCTGCTGATATGTGCCCCTCTCACCAGATGCTATATCTATTATGTCTCTTACGATTGAACCTGGTGCATAGTTGAAGAACTGACCATTATATGCCATGGAAACAGGGGTAAGCCTTGTGCAACCACGGTATGCATAGTCATAAGTCTGTGCTGAATCGTTCCACTGATATCCAAAGAGACAGTTGACTGTTGGATTCTGTAACATGTTCATACCAGCACGATAAATCCACTCACCTGGGTCATACATATCCATCTGGGCACCAGTGAAGTTCTGCATTGGCTGTCCAGCACCATTTGGTGGAGGATCAACTACTACATTGGCTGAGTGCCATTCTTCACCGTATTCAAAAAGATCGTTTTCTACAGCAAAGTAACTGTTATAGTCAACGAGTGGTGCATGGAGGTTGTCACCGAAGGCACCGGGAGGTCCTGGTGGGAGACTTGGAGGAAGGGGCATTGGAAGGGTGGCATCAAAACCATCGAGGAATCTGACATACGGAAGTGAGATGTCCCAGTCAGGAATCTCGTCTGTTTCGTATGGTCTGACAGTTGTGTCTACGATAACTTCTGTTGAACCAACAACTGTGTCGACAAGGTTTGTTCCAATTGCTGGGATGCTTGGTCTTGAGATACCAGCAAGAGCGATGGTTGATGCACCGTCTCTGACTAATGGGAAGTCTGGCATATCATTGAAACCAACCTGGAAAACTCTCTTTGCTCCACTGCTATATCTGGTGTTTGGCATAAAGAATAATCCGCCAGTTTTCAAATCTGTGTTGAATATTGGGTAGTTTGCGGGGTCTGTGTAGGTACCTGGGGAGCTTACTCTGGAACCGTAGTTGAAGAAACCGTAGAGTGTGGTTGGCATATAGAGGTATGGTCCCTGAGTGTTGTTTGCATTGCTTGGGTCAATCTTGCAATGTGGGTTATTTTTGCAGTTGTCGTTGCCGGTTCCACCAAAGTATTTGTATGCTTCGGTTTCAGGATCGGCTGTTGCACAGTATCTGCTGTCATGGAATCTTCCGTCTGGGTCAAACCAAAGCTGACCCATGTCATCCACTACTGCAAACCATCTCTCATATTCCTGAGATTCACCTCGTGCAGGAATAACCTTGAGATAGAACTCTGTCCAATACACTGGCATTGAGTATCTCTGGTCATCTTGTACGGATGGGAAGGCAGTTGTAATTCGACTTGGTGTGACATTGATAACAACATCAGTTGGTGCTGACATTGGGTTAATTGCGAGTGTTGCACCTGGTCCTGGCATCTTGTACTGGGTTGTTCCCCATGCGGTGCCTACACCGTCAAATTCACGAGTTCTCTCTGCAACCAGAGTATTACCGTTCCATCTCACACCGACTGGTGCAAAACGGTTTGCGATGAAGATGGCGGGAACATCCGTCTCTCCAGCCGCAGATGCGGTATCTGTTTGTAGAGTTGGCAGAGCCAACGGTGATAACACCAAGAACAAAGCAACCATCAATCCGACTATCTTTTTCATTGCGTTGTCTCCTTTCACCTGCACATGCAGGCATACGCTTCCTTTTTAGTTCACGTGGCGATCCGATACAACCAATGGACCGCCCACAATTATGCGAATCCATAAAAATACTGCCATAGACACCACGGCTATGGCTCCGTCCATTATATATGCAAATTGTGTGCCAAGGAAAAAAACCCGCAAGCATCCTTGGTATTTCTCACAAAGCAGTAACTCACCAATTCAACCAATATCCCTTTTCTAGAGTATGTTTTGGGTAAAGAACCCTCATATTGATATAATACTGCACACATATTCATTTATTACTCATGCATGTTTACTACAGACTCAAGTCCATAACGCTCAATCATGGCATAGAGAGTCTTTCGTGTCACACCAAGGGCTGTTGCTGAGTCAGTTATCTTACCCCGCGACTTTGCGATTGCCCGAATCAGAGTTCGTCTGGTCATATCTTTCAGATTCAGGGACTCGCTCTTAAATTCATAGTGAATTCCATCAATTTTTATCTGGGAATTGTTTACATCGATCGCTTCCGCAATCTCTTGTGCTATTTTTGCACACGTCTCATCGCTCAATATATCGGTGGTTATTAGCATCATCACACCCCCTGTGGTTTATTTGCCCATACCAGTTCACCAATCATTCGGATCAATATGTATAATATATATACACGATAGTATCTGCTATGTCAAGCTTTACAGCATCTGCCCGTGTGAAGCAATAATTCACTGCAAATCGGGTCATTATTTCATGTTCAAAGTTGTATACATTATTTATGAACCCACCTCTATTGGCAAGAGAAGAGGATGAACTTTTGATTTTCGCCGCGTCTACCCAAATATTCTTGTTCCACTTTGTGTGGTTTAAAGGATTCACAATATCAGTGTTTTCTCTTTCCAAGGAATAGGATCATACCATTCAAATTATTCACACGCTTTGATGAGACCCTGGATTCCTGGTCAAGCCAGGAATGACAATCCCATCATCCTGAATACTCAAACGTCATCCTGAACTTGATTCAGGATCTCTGGAATTCAAACAAAGTCCCAACTAGCTGAGATTCCATGTCGGAGTACGGAATGACGAAAAGAATATTCTTGTTTCACTTTGTGTGTTTTTTTTGAAATATTTTTTACATGGTACCGAAGGAGGGACTCGAACCCTCACGAGTGATTAGCTCAATGGATTTTGAATCCACCGCGTCTACCAATTCCGCCACTTCGGCACAAACAACAGACAGGATTCTACCAGCACAGGGGATAATGTCAATTGAATATTCATAGATATTGCATTGGTAGCATTGGTATCGTACAATGAGAAAGAGTTGACGGAGGTAAACATGAGAAACTACAGAGTTAATGGTTTTCTGGTTGTGGCGATTGTGACCGCAGTTCTTCTGCTGGTGCCAACTGTTTACAGTGGTATGCTGATATTTTCTGACCGTGTTTCTTCCATGGAAACAATCACACACAACATCCAACCGCTTGACATGTTGCCCGAGGGGGAGAAAGTTCTGGTCTTAAATAATTCCGTTCCGGACTTTCCCGCTGACCTCTTACCTGAAATATTTTATATCAGCGCAGGCACCAAAATTCCAAGGGCTGATTTTGGCTTTGCAATCTACATCAACCAAAAATATAGTGATTTTATCAAACCAAAACTCCTTGCATTGGGTGTCACAGATGGAATCCACAGGGGTGGAATGATTTTCAAAACTTCAAACAACCTGACAATAGTTTCCCCTTTGGGAATGTTTTCCCATGACCTGATCGGGTGGCAGAGTCGTGATTATTCAAATTTGATGAAATTTATGAAAAGATGGCAGGAAGATGATGGACTGATCGCTGGAGATACCAAGGGTTTTGAGTTTATCCACCTTGACACAAGCACAAATATTTTCAGCTGGGAATACATGGGAAGCAGATTTGAAGTATCATCCCAAAGACTGGAACATACTCCGTCTTTAGACCCGTTCGCAGCCATCACCCACAAACCGATTATCCCCACCCTTCCCCCTGTTTTGTTTCTTGCAATCGCCGCACTTCTTCTGATTATTGCATCAATTCTTCTCTGGAAAATTGGTTCTTTTGACATGAGCATCGCCTTGTTCGCAACAATCCCCGCACTTGTTTTGATTGGCGGGTTGTCAATATTTTTTACCCCCTATATTCCGTCTTCGATTATCCCCCTTGCTTCATTCCTCACCGGTGGTCTTCTCTGGTCAATTCCAATATTTTTCATCTGGGGAAGCCTTGAACTGGACAAAGCAGTTGGATTTTTCTGGGTTGCACTCGTTTCTCTCTACCTGGTCACAATCGCAAATTTCTTGTTCCCGTTTGTCTGGCTCGGGATGATATGCTTGCTCACAATTGCTGTGATAATTCTTGCAATCATGGTTCCTGTTGGAAAGCGGGATATCCGGTTATAAGGAAAAACTTCAAACCATGAAAAAAGAACTCACAAACTCGACCGTCGACAGACAAAACATCCTGAATAACAATTTTGCAATCCAGGAGATTGGCAAACAGCTCAAACTTGAGGGTATTATGTTTGAAGGTGCTATCAGGTTCACGAAGGAACAATTGGCTGGTTACTTTGGAATTTCAACGAGAACCATTGAACGGTATCTTGATACGTATAACAAGGAACTAACATACAATGGTTATGAAGTCTTAAAAGGTAGCAGGCTAAAGACTTTTCTTTCACAATTAAAACCAACTAGTTGTGTGACCGACATGAATGTCGGTCACAAAGAACGAAACCTAGGAATATTCAACTTCCGTTCGTTGTTAAATCTGGCAATGCTCCTCAAAGAAAGTGAAAAAGCAAGAACGCTCCGCCAAGTAATCCTGAACATTACAATCGAAACTATAAACAAAATCACAGGCAGTGACACCAAATACATCAACCAAAGGGATGCAGACTTTTTAGAAGGCTCTTTTAGAGAACAGAATTATAGAAAAGAATT
>CBDUSO010000038.1:0-18646 GCA_965370295.1 uncultured bacterium | reverse complement strand
TGAAACTTCAACCAAAATTTCGGATGCTCATAATCCTGCCTGCAAACCAGACCACCCCCTACCACTGGACAGACCTCGAAGCAGGTGACGAGTCGGTTGTGTCGCTCACAATCAATGAATATGCATCCGATTCCAACCCAGAGGGAATGATGGGTGTTGGCGGTCACAGGGTTTTTGAGATAAAGGCAATCGCCCCTGGAAAAACAGTCGTCAAAACACAGCAGGTTCATGTGGCAGATGAAGACGATGTGATGGAAGAATTTGTGCTTGAGGTGATAGTTGTAGAAGAGTAGATAGCTCCAGAAATAATCTAGAATTTACAAACAACCCATGACCATGTTTTTTTGAGTTTATGGGACATGGAATTTTTGTGACAAGGGAAGATGTTATTGATATTTCAAAAATTGAATTCAAAGACTCGATATACGAAGTCAATGTAGAAGACAGTGACAAAGTTATATATCTATTCAGAGAAAACTGGAAATTTGGTTTGTATTTTGATTTATCAAAAAAATTGAAACTAGAAAAACTGAAAGAAGAGTTAGCAGAATGTGATAAAAAAAGTTCGAGAAGTTCTCTATATTTCCTGAAAACCATTATGTTACTGCATGCTAATCTGCTGAATGCTCCCCACTCATATACATTTAACCCATTATGTAATATATAATCCAATTCTTTGCTAAGATTTTTGTACTTAAATTCATCGTTTTCAAGATGAAATATGATTTGCTTGATTCTATCTCTGTCTCTATCTTTAATGTCCATAAGTTCTCCTTTTGTTTATAATCACACTTGAGGGATGGTGATTATGTGTATAGAAATTGAAACATATATCCAGATTGCAACTTTGCTTGTGGCAATCTGGATTGGATACAGGAGCATAAAACTATCGAGTAAAGTCGCTAAAACATCGACTCTGAATGATTTTATATCGATATATAATGCTTTGGATACCACCAGTATTCTTGGTCTGGTTGATAACAATATACTTGGCAAAATAAATAATTTTAATCTTTACTACAAAGAACAGATAGATAAAAACGGATACATTATAAAACCTATACCGGATGGATTCAAAAAAACTTGGGACATCATAGATCGTGTTTTCACAGATTTTGTATTGATTTACCATATTGCAGAGTCCTCAAATCTAAATTTAGATGATTTTATCCCTATTCTGTACCCAGACATAAAAAAATATTGCATCATCACAGAGGGAGTACTTGAATATATGAGGAAAGATAGAAGATTTAGGGATGGGATAATTACATATGCAAAAATGAGAGAGAAGGCATTAGAAATTGGGAACAGGATAGGATTTAAGCACGATAAATTAACACTATAACTCGGTCTCGTTTTCACTTTATTAATGGTATAAACGCCCCCAAAGTGATTTTTATTTATTTTGGTTTGCAAACCAGGAAATATTGACCTATCAAGACACACAGCATTACACGGCTATGCTAAAGCAGATGATTTTACAAAAGCAAAAGCATTACAAGCAATTCTAGTCTTAGATCAAATCTATTTTTATTTGTAATTTCTAAACTAGTCTAAGCCAAGATTGTTATTGGTTGATACGGGATAACATTACTTCTCCCCAAAGCAATAAACCCTGGAATCACACACCCCCACATAAAGCCTTCCGTTCCAGATTGCAGGGGAAGAAATAATCGGCAACTTGAGGTTGTAGCTCCACACCTCTTTGCTACTTCCAACGTCAAATGCAGTGATCTTCCCGCCCATGTCGGCCACAAAAACTGTGTTGTTGTCGGTGGCTGGTGAGGAATTTATCGGGCTTTCAACGTCTTTTAACCAGTTTATTTCACCGGTTATAATGTCGATTGAAGCAACCCAGCCGTTTGACCCGCAGGCAATTATGCTCTCATCAAGGTTTATGGGAGATGAAACGCCGTATATTAGTTTGTTTGACCAGACTTGCTTTCCTCTATTTTTTATATCAAAACAAAACAAACCATCAGAAACAGTTTCAGCTACTAGATAATTGTCGACAATCACTGGTGAAGACATGGTTGCTCCGATTTTTTTACTCCACAATTTGTTCCCGTTGCTGATTTTTAAACACAGAAGCAAACCATCCCTTGTCACAAAATAAACATTCCCAGAGTCAATCGCTGGTGAGCAGTCAATCAATGACCCAAAATCCTTTTCCCAGTTGATCTCTATCCTTTTTTCTTTGGTCTTGTGGTCAACCGTTTTTTCAGTGATGCAGTAGAATTTCCCCTTTGAAGTTCCAAACATAACATCGATAATATTTGAATTAGAACGTTTTTGGGAAATAACCGAGGAAACAAGTCCGCCGGTGAAAAACTTCCATTTCAAAACCCCTGTTGAATCATCCAGACAGTAAACATAGCCATCCTCTGAGCCAAATATCACCTCATCATTTGCTAGTGTGCCGGTTGAAACAATGCTGCTACCGGTGTTGAATGACCATAAAAGCATTCCATTGTCTGCATCAATACATCGAAGATCGCTATCATTTGATCCGATGAAGAGCCTACCTTTGGCAAGCAACGGGGATGAAAAAATTGGTGCATTTGTTTTATAACTCCAGAGATTTTTAAGTTTTTTCGTGTTGAATCTCTTTTCAGAATTGTTTCTACCGTTTTTGTTGTCACCTCCAAACCCATACCATTCCTTTGGTGAACTGCTTCCCCTTGTGACGTATGCCCAGGTTTTCAGCCCAAACAAATCATCTTCCCAGGTTGCATCAATCTGCCCTGTTCTTATTCCTGGAGCATTCACCTTGTATGGTATCGTTTTTAAGCTTATCTCAACCGTATCTCCTGGCTCCAGATGAACTTTTGGTTTTGAAATTGTGAACCAATCTGCTTCAGTTTTCAGTTGAACGGTTATATCTCTACTTGTGGTGTTTGTAATCTGAAATTTTTCTGTTCTGTTTGATGCTTGAGAAAATGAGCCAAAATTTATCACTTTTGGCTTGAATTGAATATATGGTAAATTTGTTATGCAGTAGAGGTTTCTATTTTGAGAACACGCAAATATCTTTCCGTTTGATACCGAGAATTGCCTGATCTCTCTCCTGAAATCACCAGACCACAAAATCAAACCGTCAAAGGTAGACAACATGAACAACTTGGCATCGGCTGTCAGGAATACTCGATCATCAGAAACAACGGGTCCAGCATATATCTTGCCCCAATCCTCCGTCTTCCAGTTGATGTTGCCGTCAACAATCGACAGACTGTAGAGGGCATTCGATCTTGTTGTGCAGTACACCGCATCCTTTGAGATTGCGATGTCGCCATCTATCCAGGAGTTAAGTCTCTTTTCCCAAATAACACTCCCTGTTCTTGATCCAATATTGTACACCACACCCAAACTGGTGCCAAAGCAACAATTTTCACCATTCACCGAAATGCTTGTCGTGACGGCAGAGCCAAAGGATCTTTCCCAGATTGGACTCGTAAGGTCTGCAGTCGACATGCAATAAAAATTACCCTCATCGGTGCCAAAGAATACTTTTGCAGAGGTTACCGCAGGGATTTTGGTAATTCTTCCAGACGGCTTGAAACTCTCAATTTCATCTCCATTGTCCGTTGATAATGCAACCAGATAATTCCTGTAATCTCCAAAAAATATTTTGTCACGCCAAACCCTCAGCGAGGTTTTGGGAGGGGAGCTTAATTTTTTAGTCCAAAGTTCTGAGCCATCTCTGATGTCCAGACATCCAACAACCCCTCTGATTGTTGAAAAATAGAGCTTGCCATCACAGATTGCAGGGGTATTTCTGGTGATGCCATCACACGCATACTCCCAAAGCTTTCTGCCACTGCTCTCATCTAAACAATTTATCAAGCCAGTTTGCCTTGATACGATCACAAAATCATCAACCACCAGGGGCTGGGAAATTGGTATGTCAGAAAACTCAACATTGTATTTTTCAGCAAGAATATCCCTGTCCGGAGCACAGCCTTTGCTCTTTTCACCACTCCCATCAAAGCCACCTTGACGGGACAACCATTCACAACCTCCGTCAGAACTCTCCTCGTTGTCAACAAACACTCTGACATTCAAGATTTTTTCATAACCTGGCCATTTTATAATCAATTTACCCGTGTAAACCTTTTCAAGACCCAGAGATTGTGAGAGAAGATACACAAAAAAATGTCTTTGCTGTCTGTGCGGGATTGCACCTGCCGGAAAACGTTTTACGGAGAACCAATCACCAACAATCTCATAATCAACAGGAAGTTCGTTCAATCCACAGTTTAAAATGTTTACTTCAATCTGCCCGTTGCTCTTAGCGGGAATGGTTCCAAAGTCTATCACCTCAACATCCAGAGAGAGGCAGTCTCTTACGAGTTCATCACCATAACAGAAAACTGTTCCTTCTGTTCCCCCTACAACAACAATACCATCGGATATTGCAGGATTGGTCGCTATCGGTTCATTCAATTCAACTTCCCAGATTACTTCACCATCAAACAGATCAAGAGATGCAAACCAGCCCTCATCCGTGGCAAGATAAATTCGGTATCCACAGATAGAGGGTGCAACCGTAAACCCTTTGATTCTGCGTGACCAAATATATCGCCCGCTATACAATCCAAGATTGTATAGCATCCCATCCCAGCGACAGACGATAACCATATTTTGGGCAACAGCACAGGATGAAACACCATATTCACCCATTGGAAATTCCCAAAAAACTTTTCCGGTATCTGCACTCAGGCAATACATTGAATCAGATCCAAAAATCACCCTCTCATCAATAAACACCGGGGTGGTGTCTATCTTCAGGTTTGTTTCAAAGCTCCAAAGAAATTCACCCTTCCAGAAGTCAAGACAGTACATGGTTCTATCATCTGAACCAATAAAAACCTTGTCATCATAAACAGCAGGAGATGAGAATATTTCACCATCTGTACGATAACTCCACAACAGATTACCTTTTCTCAGATCAAGACAGTAGATACTGTGATCGTATGATCCAAAAAAAAGTCGCTGGTTATAGATTGTTGGTGATGAATGGATGCTTGCTTCAGTTTCAAATGTCCAGACAATTTCACCATTTTCGCTGTCCAGACAGTACATCACGCCATCATCACATCCAAAATAAATATTTCCCATCGAAAACGCCGGGGACGAATGGATGTCTTGGGAAACATCTGTTTCCCAGAGTTGATTCCCGTTTGACTGTTCCAGGCAGTGCATCTTGCCGTCTTCACTACCAAAAAATACCTTTGACTCAGCAATCACGGCAGAGGATTTTACTTGAGCGATTGCAGAATATTCCCAGAGATAGTTTAGTTCTTCAGATTGTGGACCGCACTCAACATGCACCTCTCCTGTTCTCTTTGACCCCCCTCTAAAACAAAACCAGATACAAGATTGTGAAGCTTCAGTTGTTTTCATCCAAACGGATTCTGGTACACTAAATGTCAGCAATATCAATATAGCAAGAATCACTGATACAACTGCTTTAAAATTAGTGTTGTCCACTTTCACAATTCTCATTATATGCAAATTTTTAAAAAATGCCAACTGTTGCCATTGGCAGACTCAGATTTGTGTTTACTCAGCCTGTTTTTTGTTTGGTTATTCCACCTAAAAACTATATCAATCAATCCTAGAACAATTATGTTGCCAGAGGGTATACGGTTGAATCTAATATCTAAAAATTATGCATGATACCCACGCTCCTCGCTTGTGTTTTGTGGAGAGTTGAGTATTATTCGCGATATAGGAAAAGGTGATAATGGTATGGGTGGCACAGGAAATAGTGACAATTATGAAAAGCCTGGTGAAAACGATTCCAAAAACCCAGCCACCTGGACGATGGTAAATAAAACAACACCCCTTACTCCTCCTCCAATCCCCGCTTTGATATTGAGCCTGCCCCTGGGAAATCCAGGGGTTTTATGCGGGACCATGTGCGAATATTTTTAAGGTTTATGGGAGTTTTTTCAATAATTTATCCAGCTGATCTCGGTTTAGATTACCAAGCAACCCAATGGATTTATTTTCAATATTCTTAAATTTTCGAACCTCGGTTGCCTTTGAATCCAGACCATAAAAATACCAGAGAAAATCCTTTTCACCAAAAGAAATTGTTAAAATATCACGCCAGTACTGACCGGTTTTGCAGTCTCCAATTCTTGTGCTTGGGTTGTAAACCCAATTTGTGATTGCCAGTTCTCGAATTGTTGGGAGTTCATTGTCGCTAGAATAACAGACAAACTGCAAAAGATTCAGATGCCAAAAAGCACCGATCCCCAACCCCTGGAACAACCCAACATCCTGCACCATTTCAAAATCCAATCGGTACTTTATACGGAGCCAGTTCACATTTTTTCTCATCACATCAACAGAATTATTCTGGATTGACCAACCAAAGAATATTGCGGGTTTCAAGTGTGGAATCTCATACCATTTGTCACCGTTTGTTTTTCCACCAAATGAGTCCCAAATCCACATCGACAGAAGATTTTTTGCAAGAATTTCAACTGAGAGTTCTGTCTCCCAGTCATTCCAAACTGATACATTTGGGATACTGAATCCATAGAAGTCAGATACAAATTTTGACCAGAAACAGGCAACCACCGCAAAGTCCTCTGGAGAAAATTTCTCGCCAAATGTTTCATTCCAATTTTTAGTCATATCTTCGCTGATTGGATTTTTCAAGTTTTCAGAAATTTGAATCGAGTCCAAAATATTATTGATGAAATCATCCATCGAATATTTTCTCCTGGAATTCCTGATGATGAATTCAAATTCTGGGAAAAAGAGCTTTGCATATCTCAACACCAAGTCGTAGTCTGGGGTATCGGCAGGAATCATGATTTGATTTGGTTTTATGAAAACTGAATTTGTATGATAAACTGAACCAACAAAAGTAAGCAAAGAAATACCGAGCATCAGAACAACAAAATAGATGACAAACTTTTTGAATCTGGGACTAATCGCCACTGATATTTTGGTTCTCCGGATTTGTTGAGTTGAATTTGTTGCAGGCATTTTGAAACCCTTCGGTCATCAGAATCTCAATTGCTGAAACTGCTTTTTTTACAACCTCATCTAGAATATTTGCTTCATCTTTATTTGAGTTGGTCAACACATAGTCCGCCACATCAAGATTATTTTCTGGTCTCCCGATCCCAATCTTTATTCTGAAAAATTCACTCGAACCAGTCTCTGTGATAATCGAAGCAATCCCTTTTTGTCCGCCACTTGACCCCTTTTTTCTAATCCGCATCGCACCAACGGGAAGGTCAATATCATCACAGATTATTATTATTTTATCGATTGATACTTCATTTGCTGACATGAGACATTTCACAGGTTTTCCAGACAGATTCATGAAAGATAATGGTTTTGCAAGAACCAATTTTTTTTCAAACGCCTCTACTCGAATAATCTTTGCTCCACAAGAGGTTTTTTTAAGTCTTGTAGCAATTGATTTTGCAAACCTGTCGACCGCCTTCCAACCTATGTTGTGTCTTGTGTTTTTATATCTGAGTCCAGGGTTTCCAAGCCCTACAATTAACCATTTGCCCATGATCAAGTTATGATTGTCTGTGAAGTTTTGCCAACTGATTTTGGTATCTTTATGGTGACTATCGTGCCCAAATCAACTTCACTATCAATGCTAATTTTTCCATTGTGCGAATTCACATGCAACATCACATTCGCAAGCCCTAAACCAAGACCACCTGCTAGCATGTCTCTGCCACGAGAAACTTGGTAGAATGGCTTGAAAACTTTTGAAAGATCATCCTTTGGAATACCAACTCCTTTATCGGTTACGCTGAAATATACAAAATCATTATCCAGCCATGCCTTGAAAGAAATATCGATCTTATTTTTATTGCTGTATTTTATTGAATTGATTACAAGATTTTCAATGATTTCCTGTATTCGCTCGGGATCAACATTGATTTTTACGTCCATGAGGTTTCTTTCAATGAAATGGTTGTAACTGAATTTGTCACCAACGTAAATATGTTGAACCTGTTTATCGATGTATACACCGCATCTCTCGGCAATGCTATAAAAAAGATCGTATGCATCAGTCAGTCTAAAGTTGTAGATTGGATTGGTGCGACCAACATCTACAAAATCAGAAACCTGTCTGATTTCTCGCATGGTGGCATCGTAGATTATATCCAACATTGCACGTTCATCGGAATGCCTATCTCTATTTTCAAGTAATATCTCTGTGTAACCCTGAATCAGAACGAGAGGATTTCGGAGTTCATGAGCCACGCTGTTGATAAATTCACGTTTTGCTTTCTCTTGCCTCATCTTGTTTGTAATGTCACGGAAAGTCCATATCCGACCTGAGTCTGGTAACATTGGATCAAGCGGGCAAGAGAAACATTCTACATGCTTCCCTGTAACCAGCCTGCAATTTTCTGCAAATTCTTTTTTGGTTGTTGATATTTCTTTCATCAAATCTACCAGAGTGTCACCACTCTCAACCATTTTTGTAATCAACTCAATCGGATCATTTATTTTTTCATCCTCTTCCATGAACAGGAAATAAAAATTTGAATTCACAAGACGCACTGAAAAATCTGTGTCGAGCACCAACACAGCTTCTTCGATGGATTCGATTGCTGCATGAAGAAGTTGCCTGGACTTAATTATTTCTTTCTGGATCAGCTCTCTTTCAATTCGAACTGAAATAGTATTTACCAGGGTTATGAACATGGATTCTTCGTGTCTTGTCCAAATTCTTTTTCTTTTACAATCGTCAAAACCCACAAAACCACCAACATGATTATTGATTATCATAGGCAACACGATTATTGATTTGATACCCTGTAATTCCAGGAATTTCTTTTCACTCTCCGGGAACTCTGAAACTATTCCTTTTATTAAACTCTTCGACTTAAATGCTTTATCCCATCTCCCAAATCCAAGCTCTGTGGACAATAAATCCTGGAGATATTGACCATCTGTTTGGGCAAGAGCTGGATCATCTGGATCACTACACCATTTAATACGCCTGCTGAAACAATCTTCACCGGCAATTGTATTGTTTTCAAATAGATACACCCTGTCTACTCCGATTGTTTTTCCCATAACCTCAAAAACATCTCTGATTGCCTTCTCTGTATCTTCCTCTTCAAATAAAATCTTTTGAATTTTGTATGAGGCAATTAAATGTGCCTCGTGTAATTTGCGATTTGTGATGTCTATCAAGATAAGGGCTGTAATTTCAAATGATTGGATTTTCCATTTGGCACATGAAAATTCAACGGGGACTTTTTGACCATTTGCCTTAAGTGCAACAGTTTCTACCGTCACCCGTGGTGTGTCTGAGTCAGGGGGACACAATGGCATGCTTGAATCTTCCTCACTGATAATATCTGATAACAGTTTGCTGGCGTGCATGCCCAGCATTTCGTCCCTTGAATATCCCAACATTTTCTCAGCAGAGGGGTTGAATGAAAGAACTGCCCCCTCATTATTTATTGTGATGATGGCAATGGGAGCACTTTCAAATATCATTCTGTATTTTGATTCACTCTCAGTGAGTGCTTTTTGGGCTAGCTTTTCCTCGGTAATGTCACTGAAAACTATGAACACAAAGTCATTTTTAGAAATAATAACCGATGAAATTTTAACAGTAACATACCTGAGTTCACCCTCTTTTCGTTTTATCCAGAACCCTATGCTGTCATTCTTCAGTTTGTTTCTTTTATAGTTATCTCGAAATGTTTTTAATCTTTCTTTTTCAAAGGGAGCTACCAAATCATGGATTCCCATCTCTTTTATTTCAGTTGCTGAAAATCCGGTAATCTCAAGCATCCGGGGGTTTGCATACGTTACAACATCATCCTCAATGATGATTATCCCATCCTGAATATTCTCTGCCATCATTCGATATCTAAACTGTGTCATTTCAAGGTCGTGTTCAGTTTTTTTGAGTCTTCTCTCGCGGTCCAAATCTGCAAAAACTTTGCTGACAATCTCAGGAATAATATCTAAGAACTGGCTGTCTTTGATGATGTAATCTCTGGCTCCTCTTTTCATCATCTCAACTGCAACTCTCTCGTCACCCTGACCCGTCATCACGATAAATGGAGCCTGAATGTCTCTTCCATCAAGAACTGAAATTAATTCATCCGCTGTGTAATCAGGGAGAATGAAATCAAGAAGAAGAAGGCTTATATTATTCTCACCTAGCTTTCTTATAGTTTCTTCGCCAGTTGTACAGATTATAGTTTCGTATCCCTTTTTAACCAGTTTCCTTGAGATAAGGTTTGCAATTCCAACATCATCTTCGGAAATACATACCCTTCTTATGGTTTTGGGATTCTCACTCATTCTTTTTGTACACTGGGATTTTCGGTGATCATAAGAAACAATCCCAGGCTCCTGATTTTCCCAATAAAGCTATCATACTCGATTGGTTTGGTTATATAACAGTTGCATCCCAACTCGTGACAACGATTGATTTCTCTGGGGTCATCGGTAGTTGTGAGCATTATGATTGGAATTCTTTTCAACCGTACATCTTTTTTTACTCTTTCAAGCACTTCAACACCACTGATTTTGGGCATACTTATGTCCAGAATGAGCATGTAAGCCTCTCCGTTTTCAATTTTTGAATCTCCATTTTTGCCATACAAATAATCAAGAATATCTTGACCATCATCAAAAAAGATCATCTTGTTGCAGATTCCTGCTTTTTCAAGATTCCGCCTTATTAACAGTTGGTGTCCTTTGTCATCCTCTGCGATTAATATTGTTACAGCATTATTCATCTTCGATGATCCTTTCGTCCGTGTCTGGATTGATTGGAAGCTCCACATGCACCTTCGTGCCAATTCCTTCTTCTGATTCAACCCAAACCTTGCCATCATGTTTCAACACAATCCTCTGCACAATCGTCATTCCGAGACCAAAACCAGTTCCAACATCGGGATTCAGCCTGTGGAATATCCTGAATATCTTGTCCTGGTGTTCTTTCCTGATTCCAATTCCATTATCCTCTATTGTATATGATACAGTATCTTCAGTCGAGTTACCATATATTTTGATTATTGTTTTTATGTCGTCTCTGGAATATTTTATTGCGTTGTCCAAAAGATTTGTAAATACCTGATTTAGTTGGTCTCTGTCACCATTGCAGTTTGGGATGTCTGACATTTTCAGAGTTATGTCTTTTTCTAAAATCTTGAATTTAAGAGTTGCAGTAATGTCATCCATCATCGATTTCATATCTATTTCTTCAATATTCATTGGTGCTCTACCGATTCTGGAGAGTCTCAATAGCCCATTCAGGAGCACATCAATCTTTTTTGCACTCTTCTGGATAAAGAGGCTTGATTCAAAAAGCCTCTCTCCAATTATTTTTTCAACTTTTTTTCTCACAATTTTTATGTCATCAATGTTGTCAATCACCTTAACGAGGCTAATCAAGTCATCCTCAAGCTCACTGGAAAATCCAAGAATATTCACCAGCGGAGAGCGAAGATCGTGCGATGTTACATACAATAATTGTTCCAATTCCTTATTTTTTTCTTCAAGAATTCTACCCATCTTGGCTCTAATAATTTCATATCTTCTCTTTTCGGTAATGCTTACAAACATTGCAACCACACTATCGGGGGTTGATTGGAAGGCATGATATTCAAGTATTTTTTCGCGTCTACCTGTTTTTGTGTCTCTCTCTAAAACAATTTCACCATTCCAGCTTCCACCATTAATCGCAATGTCTCTGAATGTTTTCTGAAGATTGGGATAAGAATCATATGGATAAACCTCTGAAACATTTAGCCCGATACCCTCATTCCCAACAATCTCCAGTATTTTTTTTGCAGAAGAGTTTGATTCTGAGAATCGAAGTTCATCTTCTAAAATATCAAACATATGAATACCCAGTGGTGATGAGCTTACAATATTTCTGAATCTCTCTTCGCTGTAGAGCAGTGCCTCTTCAAAAAACTTTCTGTCTGTGATGTCTACAAATGAACTCTCAATGTAACCCTTTTCTGGGTATATCTTCATTGAATTTAAAAAATGACTTTTTATGCCATCTTTATTAGTCCATGTTGATTCCAAATCCTGGATACTACCCTTATAAGAGAGTGCTTTAAATAGCTTTGATTTATCTACTCTACTATAGTTGCTTGATTGTAGTCCTATCCTACTTTCGAGTACCTTTTCTGGACTATCAAAGCCTAGTAGTCTCGCACCGTAGGTGTTTATTTTTGTAAATCTGTCGGTTGCAATCTCTATCCTGGCAAGCCCAACAGGAGCCGATTCATAGAGATGCCTGTACTGCTCCTCACTTTTTTTAAGTGCCTGTTGCATTTCCCAGGATTTTGTAATATCCCGAATTATTGCAAACACCATTGACTTCCCATCCACAACAATAAAACTTGAGGACACTTCAGTGTGAACTATCTTCCCGGACTTTGTGATAAAAGACTCATTGAAGCGTGCTTTCTGTCCTTTTTTTCTCTCTCTGAACATTTTTAAGATTGAGTCTGATTTACCCGGCTCAAAGTCATTTATGATATGTTGGATTTTCATTCCAGAAATCAATTCTGAGCGTGAATATCCAAATACTTCAAAGGCTTTTGGATTTGAATCCAGGATGTTGCCATCAAGATCATGGAACAAAATTACATCATTTGATTGTTCAAACAGATCGGTGTATCTCTGCCTGCTCTCGACCAATTCCTCTTGAGCAAGATTTCTTTCGATACCATTTTCAAACAGGATAAGCAATCTCTCAAGCAGCGGTTTGCTCTCAAAAAAATTTGGTATAATCTCATCCGACCACATTGCAATAACACCAATCAGCTGATTGCTTGTGCCGACAAGCGGATAAGTGACGAACGCTCCAATTTTTTTGTACCCGATCACATCTGATGAGTAGTCTGCCAATACGTTGTCTGCATGAATATCACCAGAAAAAATCGGTTCTCTGGTTTTGGCTACTGTACTTGTAATTATCGCATTGTTATTAATATCCTCATCGTTGTCTATGTCATCAAAATATTTTCTATCATAATTATGCGTTGCAACCAATCTCAACTTCTGTGTTTTTTCATTGAACAATCTAATCACACCCATCTTGAGACCAAACGATTTTGTCAGCCTGGAGAGCATCAATTCACAGAATCCTTTGTTTGTCTTTTGAGCAACCTTGGCAGTTGCCATGTCGGAAAGAAGTATTATTTCAAGTTCGTCAAGCCTGGCAAGCTTTTTTTCCTTTGTAACGTCGCTTACAACCAGAAGCAAAAATTTAGAATCGAGCAATTTGAGATTCTGGATTGATACCTTCCCCCATTTGATTTTTCCTGATCTTGTTTTTATTTCTGTCTGAATATCTTTAACTAAAAAATCAATACCAACAATTGAGGACATATTCATCCAATCAGAATAATCCTCAAAAATATCGAGCTCTTCAATGTTATTATTAACAATATTCTCTCTACTGTATTCAATCAACTCCAGCAGGGTATCATTGACATCATAGACAACACTATCGCCAATTGAGATCAGGGCAATTCCAACCGGGCTTGCTGAGAAAACACTTTTGAACAGAGCCTCTACCTGCTTTTTTCCTTCAAACTCAACAGTCTTTCTCTGCTGAAATCTGAGACGTTTCCAAAGAAAAAAACCATAAAACAAAAACAATGCAAGCACAAACAACAGGGCTATTATCACACCAAACAAAACACCCGTTTGTAGGGTCACTGAAACTCACCCCTCAGGATACCACTTATATATTCTTCTATGCTGACCATTTCCAATCAGTATACCCTATTTTTGAACACAATGTATAAACAATTTGTGAACTCTTGGTGATTGAAAGTGTTCTACACATGTGATATATTCAAGATAGCTGTCGACTGCAATTAATCGACAAAGGAAAGGTGTGTATGAGAAGATACATAGTAGCATTTATTCTAGTAACCGTGATGTTGTTTGGTAGTTTCGGAACACCAGCAACCTTAAGAGCGTTAGTAGGTAGTGATAATGGTAATTTTCCTAAAGGTTGTAATGATTGCACTCTGACCCTTTCCTACCAGATTGGAAACGTAATTTATTGGATGAATGGTGCGGAACAGGATGCGATGGAATCTGCTCCCATGATAAAAAATGATCGAACTTTTATCCTCATCAGATATGTTGCAGACAACCTTCCTGGTGTCACCTTGGGTTGGGATGGAGCAGAACGAAAGGTAACCGTGAACACCCCCACCGGGAAAACCGTCGAACTCTTTATCAATAATCCGATTGCAAGGGTAAATGGTGTGGACACCCAGATTGACCCCAACAACCCCGCAGTCATGCCATTCATACACGCAGACAGAACCTTCCTCCCGTTCAGGTTTATCGGTGAGATGCTTGGAGCAAGCGACATCAAGTGGCACGGGGACACAAAAACTGTTGACCTGATTTTCCAGCTGGATGAAAATTGTGAGTGGACAGAAGTTGGCAAGATTCTCTCAAAGAATTTTTCTGATAATAATTCCCTAAGTATTTCCTTTGACTCGGAGTGTACTGGTGAGGGTCAGACGCTCATAATCCCTGATATAAATCTCAAAGCAGTGAATGCTGACAAATTTGAGAACCCAGAGCTTTTCACAATCGGTAGATACCAGTATGATTGTGCAAGATTCTGTCTGGATGATAATGGCAATGTGATACTGTGGGAGGCTTATCCAGATGAGGATTGTTGCCCAGAAGCTCCATGTTGCGATTGGGAAGTCATCGAAACTCTTGAGATACTTTCACTCTGTCCAGGTGAGACTGGAACAAAAATTCTGTCAGTAAAAAATATGTGTGGTGATGGAACCGAACCAATAAATTTCACAGTTGAAGCGATTAGTGATGTCCTGGTCAATGTAAAAGACTTTGAATTGGAACCAGATACATCCAAAGAAATCGAAGTAACCATCACCATGCCAGAGGATTGCGAACCTGGAACCACGCTTGAATACAAGGTAAAAATTTCTTCAGACTGTAGTGAAAAAACGAGAGAGATAACAATTTTAGTAGAGTGCGTTGATTGCGTCCCATGTTGTGATTTCACAACCAAACTTGATGATGTCCCCGACTCTGCCTGCCCTGGTGAAGAATTCAGTGTGGTGGTAACAACCACCAACAACTGTGATGACGAAAAGCTCACTTTCAAAATTGAGCCAGCCATTGACGAAAACTACTTTGTTTTTGAGGACAAAAACTATCTTGAATTCACGCTTAACCCAAAGAGGGGAACTGACAGATACATCGACTGCATCATGCCCGAAAATTGTGAAGAGGGTGAAGATGTCGAATTTAAGCTGAAGGTCACAGCATTTGGTTCTGATGGTGAGGAATGTGGGAGCGAGATTGTTTCATTTACGGTTGAGTGTGAGAATTGTGTTGTCTGCTGTGACTTCACCGTAGAATACGGAAGAGTTCCACCACCTGTGTGTGCAGGTGAAATATTCCAGGTGGGGTTATATCTGCAAAACACCTGTGATGACAACGACTTAACATTCAAACTGAAACAGCATCCTGACACCAAGAACAAGCCAGGATTTGGAGATATTGCAGACATAAAACCAAGGGAAGTAACCGTTGATGCCGGTCGAACCGAGATGATCAAAACCCTCTGCGAGATGCCAGATGACTGCACTGACGGTACAAAGTACACATTCAAAGTGCTGATCGAAGCATACGATGAAAAGGGCGAGAAATGTGGTTTCAAAACTATTGAATACAGCGTGGAGTGCGAGGATTGCTCAAGCTGTTGTGATTTTAAATACTCTGTTTCTGAGCCAGATGAAGGTTATTGCCCAAGTGAAGAATTCAGCATAGACATGAATGTCACGAATAACTGCACAGAAAAAGATATGAATTTTAGATTTGTGGTTGGAAGCAACAGCAATATCACAGAGATTCTTCCTGGAAGTTTCACTCTATCTCCCGCATCAGATAAATCTATCAAAGTTGATTGCAAAATGCCGGCAGAATGCGAAGAAGATCAGAAGGTTCCGTTTACCTTCACGCTGATTGCACTGGATGACGAGGGGGTTGAATGTGGGCGGGAGGTGATAACCTTCTATGTTTACTGTGATGATTGCACCTGTTGTGATATAGGAATCTTTCCAAGAAACAAGATGCTTGTCTCTGCCTGCCCAGGAGAAGATGGTTCATATACGATGGTGATTGCAAATAACTGTGAGAACGAAACAAAATCTATCAACCTCGGCTGGAGCAGGAGTTCTGGGATCACAACAATTAGCCCAAGTAAGATAGTACTGGAACCAAAAGAAACCCAAACTGTAACCATCAGATTTATCATGCCAGATTGCAAAGTTGGGTCCAGTAATAAATTCAATTTCACAGCGAATGCCGATGGGTGCGAGCCAATCGCAGGCAGTTTTGGAATAGTATGTAAGGACTGCACCTGTTGCGATATTTCCATCTATCCATACCCAAAAAATATCACAGAGGCATGTGCGGGTGATACCGGCAGATACACCATGATTATTGAAAACAAATGCAGGAGTGAGACCAAAACTGTCCAGCTTGGCTGGAGCAGGAGTTCTGGAATTTCTGCAGTTAATCCAAGCAACTTGACCCTGAAACCCGGTGAAAAGAAAAACATCATACTCACCTACACTATGCCCAGCTGTAAAGTTGGGGCTATCAATAAATTTTATTTCACAGCAGCCATCAATGATTGCGACCAGGTTACAAGCAACTTTAGCCTTAAATGCAAGAGTTGCGTTTGTTGTGATGTCGAGGCAATCAGTCTAAGAATTCCATCATCCATGAAAGCCGGAGCAACTTCAACCGGAATGTATTATATCAAAAACAATTGCAACAAATCAATTACAGTGACACTCACCCCCGTAGGGAATATTACCTATATAAAACCAACAACCCTCACACTAAAAGCTGGTGAGAAAAAGTCCATCACCCTGGGATTAAAAATGCCGATACAGAAGGGAACGTTCAGGTTGAAATATACCACTTTCAAATTCAAAATAAGTGTGGCGGGGTGTACTGACCAGGAGGTTTCGTTTAAGGTGAATTACCAATAAGCTATAAGATTCCTTGGTAGGGGCGGGTTTCAAACCCGCCCCTACACACTTTTATGGTCATAACATAGGGGTTAACCCAACACCGCTCCCCTGTCATTTTGAACAACCCTCGTCATTCCGCACAACCCTCCGTCATTCCTGGCTTGACCAGGAATCCAGGGTCTTATAAAACTGCGTGAAATATATTTGAATCAGTTATTTTATTGGATTGTTGGTTTATTCTAATTCTTGTTTTCGTCTAAGTTTTGAAAGCAATCTTCTCTGCCTGTGAAATAATTCTTCGGCAGAGCTGTCTCCACCTTGCACTGAGAACCCTCTGAGCTGTTTTGTGTTTTGGTGGGCTTGGATTGCTCTTCGTGTTTGTTCGAGTGCTTCGTCGAGGTTTTTTATGCGATGCTCCAAGTGCTTTGCCATCTCAACTTTGGCTGAAATTATCAGTTTTGAATTTGTGCAGACCTTGGAAAATGATTCAAAAGCAACTTCAAATTCTCCGGATTGTTTGTGAAAAAATCCAATCTCGTGGTGGGCTTTGTCAAGAATTTCTGAGTTTGTGCAATCGATTGATTTTTGAAAATATTTATGGGCGGTATCACGTCTTCCTTTCCTCACATGATATTTCCCGACCCGAAGAATTTCAAGCGGAGAATCAAAATATTTGCTTTTGGGGTCTCCAAAAATATCTGCAACCCTCACAAGGATTTTATGCATCGAAACAATATCGATTTCGTTGTGTTCAAAAATTCCAGGAATCGGGTCAGCATTTCCATCTTGGATGTAGCTGAAATAAATCTGGGGAATCATGAAACCTGGGGTGTCATCAAAACGGTGGAGGTCAAGAATATTTCGTTCAAGACTCTGGAGGGAGCAAGAATCAAGCGTGTCACGCCAGATGACACGAGCAAAGTGGAGCAGATCAATGTGTTCAAGGTTCAGCGGATTTTTTAATCTGTGCAGAATAAATCGGGTTTCAAGAAGCGGGATGTCAAAGGTTTTTCCGTTGAATGTTACGAGGATGCTGTCCTCTGAAACATATTCTGAGAGCAATTTCAAAAGAAGAAATTCATCAGGAAATCCCGGCATGAAAAATTGTGTTGTCTGGAATTTTCCATTTTGAATTTTTCCAACACCAACCATGAATGCAAACGTTCCAGTTCCTCCTGCCAACCCTGTTGTTTCTGTGTCCAAAAATAAGAGTTGTTTTTCACCACAGACATTATTTATTTCACAGATTTTGCCCATGGTGGAAAGTTGGGATGAGGATAATGATTCCAGGCTGGATGAACTCTCCCGAACAAAAACACGAGAATCACCGTCTACCATCCACTCACCTGAGATTAATTCATCAATTGGTGTTTGTGTTTTCTTGGCGGGTGTTGGCATTTTTTTTGACAAACCTGCACCAAGTATTCGATTGAGTTTGCTTTCAAGGCTCAATTTTTTATGTTCCCCATGTTCTTGCCGAGTGGTTTCATGGATTGGATTGTATACGATTTTGATTGAATTTCAATTTGTGAGTGAGGTCAGAGTGCGATAATGTTCAATCTTTTGAGCTAAAACTCTCAACCCCCCAGATTTTTCATCAGAAAAATCTG
>CBDUSO010000037.1:0-19818 GCA_965370295.1 uncultured bacterium | reverse complement strand
AGTCGCTATCAATTTGAAGAGATAAATCAGAGGGCATATTTTCTGAATTTACCACATTAGCATTCCCTGTTTCTGGATTCCAAACTTCACCATTCACAGTCAACCACTCTTCTCCATTCCAATAAATATAGATTATATCAACTGAAAATGGTTCTAATGCTATGTTAATCCAGGAAATATGTGGGTAGTCATTTGAATCAAGCACGATACATGAGGAGCCTGAATTAGCATTATCCAGGCTAATTCCCCCATTTTCCATTTTTGGGTCCCAAACCTCACCATCTGCTGTTACCCACTCTTCTCCATCCCAATGGATGTATGATACCCTTTTCCACATCCAAGACATGGAATAATCACAGTCATTATCATCCCACACAATATGGGGGTTGTCCTGTGAGTCAATAGCAATTGAAGAATGCGAGGAAGTACAACAGTAAAAGTATGTATTATGTAGATTGTATGAGTCATTCAACACATACTCGACTGATGGGGAATCCTCAATGCAGGAAGAAGCAGAATATAAAGGTGTACAAGGGGGGAATTTTGGAATTATCATGGTTAGTAAAACCATTGCCACAGATAAAAATAACGAGAATCTTAGTGCCTTCGTTTTCTTCATATACCGTCCCCTTTTATTTCTCATTCATAATTATTGTAATATAGCCTATTTTGCTTAAAAAAGCAACGACGAATTAAATTTATTCAAATAGTGGAGACTAGAGGGTTGGTATTTTACAACCCCTTTCAGTAAGTTGCTAATTATTTTTAGCTGACTTGAACCCAAATTTCAAAAACTGATTCCGGTGAACCCGAAGGGTCAAATCTCTTGTCATACATTTCCAAACACCAGTTGCCAACCTTCCAGTTGGTTGTTGGGATGTATTTCTGATAGATTTCACAGTAGGTAGCACTAAGTTTCTGTACCGGACCTTTGTGTTCAAATATCAACCATTTTGCGGAAGGGACTTCACGATGAACCATTCCCTCTGGGATGTCCTTGTTTTCCTTCACTTCAAGACAAGCGATATAGTCAAATTCAGCATCAAAGTTGTCTTTCTCCATATCCCTCTGATCCATCATAGAAACTCCCCAACTTCTTTCAAAGGGTGCAATATTTTTCATCGAGATTTCTTTTGAACGCTCCATAAATTTCTGCCACATTGCAGGAATCTCACCCTGCTGACTCTTCCCGTGATAGAACAAACCAATCACTCCAAACGCATCTTTCTCTTCAATTCTGATTTCTTTCATTTTTTTTGTCTCCTATTCTTTTATTTTTATCCAGATTTCAAATATAGAATCATCTGAGTCTGGAATGAATCTGTCGCCATAATATTCAATATCCATTCCAGCAGGCTCAAATTTACTATCTGGGATATACTGGGTGTGGATATATTTGTATGTGTTGCCGAGAGTGTCGAGTTTTCCTTTGTGTTCAAACACCAACCATTTGCCAGCTGGGACAATTTTTGAAACCATACCCTCTGGCAGATTATCAACCTTTGTAACTTCATGCCCTGCAACATAATCAAATTTGCAACATTCTTTATCATCCTTGTCTATCACAAAATCATAGCAAACTCCATAGCAGATGCATGTATCCACAACACCTGGAATGTCTTTGCAAACTTTCAGGTATTCCTGCCACATTGCAGAAATCTCACCGTTTTCATTCTTCCCATGATAGAGCATCCCAGCCACTTGAAAGCTTTCGTGTTTGATAATCTTTGGTTCTTTCATTTTGAATCTTCTCCTTGAGATGATATTTGCCAGATTCAATCTCTGACGTTCGAGTGTTATGATTGGCACTCCTCTCTTCCGAAATCTTGCCGGTGTCATTTTGAATATTTTTTTGAACGCTCTTGTGAATGCTTCCTGTGAGTCATATCCACAATCAAGTGCAACTTCAATGATTGGAATATCGGTTTTTATCAGCTCCCGGGAAGCCAATGTCAACCTTCGTTTCCGCACATACTCCATGATCGTTTCACCAAGAATCTGGTTGAATAATTTGGTCAGATAAAACATTGAAAATGAAGTGCTACTTGCTATCTCTGTGAGTGTTATTGGCTTGTCCAGATTCTGTTCGATGAATTCAATTGCCTGTTCGATTCGGTAAAGGTTTTTCATAACACAAAATAGTATAACACAGAATCGGTGGGGTTCTTGATGGAAATTGCTATAAGTTTTACTTCTTAAAAAAAACAAAATAGATTTAGTGAAAGAAATTGGAGCCGAAGAGAGGATTCGAACCCCCGCATTGCAGATAAAGGGTCTGCCGCTCTTCCGCTGAGCTACTCCGGCTCGCAAGAACTAATCAATATATTAGCAGGGCATTTCTGGAAATCAAGCCAAATAATTAACCAATGTTTAAGATATGGTTGTATTATATTGGTTGAAGCTCTGTCCATCAGGGTTCTTCTGGGATTTTTTTGAGTTGAGAGGGAGAGTTGCAATATTCTTGTGGAGTCGAGAAGGAGAGTCGCAGTATTGCTATGATGTACCGTGAAACAAAGAGTCTACTCTTGCAGTTTGCTATTTAAGCAAATCATTTTCAACTTCTTTTGTAATATTTTTCATGTGATACCACCATAGGATTCTTTCTGCATCTTTTGACCGAAGAAAATCCGCATTTGCCTTCTGTACGAGTTTTTTCCGAGATAAACCAAATAGATATTGTGGTACATCTTCTATAATTCCATTACAACTGTCAAAACCAGCTTTAGACCATATCATTTTTGCAAGCCCGAGTGTCAAATCAAGTTTCCCTAGAATAAATTTGTCAATTCTAGACATATCGAGTTTTATAACATTGTCCACGTTATTCAAAGGGAATTTATGTATGAGGTCATTTCTAATACTGTATACCTCTTCATAGAATGTATCTACTGCTCTGTATTGAGTTATGAATTTGTCTCTTAGTTTTCGAAGCTTTTCATTTCTAGCATTTTTGTCTCCGTCGGTATTGATAATTTTTTCGTATTCTTTGAAATAACAATTGGCATTGGTATCTTTTGAGTTGCTAAATACATGAATAATTTTATCAGTGATACCTAGTTTTGTAAATTTCTTTATTTTTTTGATAGAAGTATTTTTATTGTGTATACAAATTTCCTCGTAGAGATTTGTCAGAAATATCTCAACAAAGGAAGAAAGAGCCATGACGCCGGATGTTGCGTTTCTTATACAATCTTGCCATAAGGCACCGTAATTCATTTTGAGTGTAGAAATATTTTTGTCAATTTTTGATATTGGGTCGTTGTCTTGTATTTGAGAGTACATCTTCTGAATGTTTAATACTTCTATTGTAAATCTTACAGCATTAATAAGTGCAAGGTGGTCATTAGAAAAAAAGGCATACCTGACATGCCCATCTCTGTCGAACTTATAAACAAGAGTATCATAAGGTAGGTAGGCATTAGTTCGTAGTATAAAATACATTTGTTCGTTAAGCCATCCAAATTCAACAGGTTCAAATCGATTAATTATCATAAATGGATCATCCGGAAACATGTCATGAGCCTTTTTTGCAAATTCGCTGGGAACATTGTTGTGTCTCCATATCATTACTTTTTTTGACTCTTCTGACAAGCTGTCGATAACATTTTTCTGTGTTAGAGAAATTCTATTATTTCTTATCAGATTTTCCTTAATCATTTTAAGTTGATCATTATTAGTTTCTTTCCACAATTCTTCATCTGGACTCAGTAGATGATGAATAAACAACAGATACAAAAGTTTGTTCTTATAATCCTCAACATTGCCCATATCCACCTCCTCATGGAGCCGAGAAGGAGAGTCGAACTCCTGACCTGTAAATTACGAATTTACTGCTCTACCAACTGAGCTATCTCGGCATAGATTGGCTATTATAACCGGGATGATTTGTTTGTCCACAGAAAATCGGGTAAATGATTTTGATACAATCTAATGAACACAAAAGACCTTTTTTTGAAAGGGTTGGGAGCTTCAGCTCTGTCATTCTCACCCACCTCTCTCTTTGTCATTCCCACGAAAGTGGGAATCCAGGGGATTAGAAAATCGTATTCAAAACAAAAAACACCAATTTTCCAGCCGGTCAAAATCATTGTTTTTCACAAGTATTCACACGCTTTGATAATACCCTGGATTCCTGGTCAAGCCAGGAATGACAAATGATATACACAAAAAACACCAGTCATTCTGAACTTGATTCAGAATCTCAGCCCGTTAAATACCTAACGCATCATACAGATTCCGGAGATTCCGTGTCAAGCACCGGATGACGGGAAGACAAGGTTTACTCATCCAGCGAGTCCACAAACTGCTCCATAATCTCCTCTGCAAGTTCCTCTTCGCTGGCTTTTCTCTGTCTGACTTTTCGTCTGGGGCTTCTCACATTTTTGTCGTCTATTGGTGAGTCGTAACCCAACCACTGGGGCTTGCCCCATCTGGATTTGGGTATGCAATCCTTCAGATACTGCCCGGTGTAGGATTCTTCCACCATCAAAACATCTTCAGGGGCACCGCAAGCGACCAGCTCTCCGCCACCATCTCCGCCCTCTGGTCCAAGGTCGATGACATAGTCAGCGGACTTTATCACATCCATGTTATGCTCGATGATAAGCACAGTGTTTCCTTTGACCACAAGCTGATTCATAACCTGAATCAGTCGGTCAACATCTGCCATGTGGAGTCCGGTTGTTGGCTCATCAAGAATGTAAAGAGTTCTTCCTGTTCCACGTTTTGCAAGCTCGGAGGTCAGTTTTATTCTTTGGGCTTCTCCGCCTGAAAGTGTGGTTGCGGGCTGTCCAAGTTTTATGTACCCCAGCCCAACTTCAGCCAGCATTTTCATTTTTCTGTGAATTCCGGGGAAGTTTTCAAAAAGTTGTTCTGCCTCTTCAACGGAGAGGTCGAGGATGTCTGCGATGGATTTTCCTTTGAACAAAATTTCAAGGGTCTCCCGGTTGAAACGTTTCCCTTTACAAACCTCGCAAGGCACATAAACATCTGGCAGAAATTGCATTTCAATCTTGAGCACGCCGTCACCCTTGCACGCCTCGCACCTGCCACCCTTCACATTGAAAGAGAATCTTCCGGGTTGATAACCCCTGGCTCTTGATTCTGGAAGTTTGGCAAAGAGTTCTCGGATTGGGGTGAAGATTCCTGTGTACGTTGCTGGGTTTGAGCGAGGTGTTCGACCGATTGGTGACTGGTCTACGGTAACAATTTTATCAAGATGTTCAATTCCCTCAATTTTTTCAACATGCCCCGGAATTTTTCTTGAGCCGTAAAATTTTCTTGCGATATATCTGTGAAGAACATCATTTACCATGGTGGATTTTCCAGAGCCAGAAACACCGGACACCACACACATTATTCCAAGCGGAATCTCAAATGTTCCGCCCTTGAGGTTGTGTTCTGTTGCACCGATTATTTTTAGTGAATGTTTGTTGCCACGTCTTCTCTTCTCTGGAACTGGAATTGTTCTTTTGCCGGAGAGGAATTGACCGGTGATGGACTCAGGCACACTTGCAACATCATCAACAGAGCCGGTTGCCACAATGTGTCCACCGTGGATTCCAGCACCCGGTCCAATATCGACCAGAAAGTCAGCCGCTCTGATGGTTTCTTCATCATGCTCAACCACAACAAGGGTGTTTCCCAAATCACGAAGCCTCTTCAGTGTGGCGAGCAATTTTAGATTATCCCTGCTGTGAAGACCAATTGAGGGTTCATCAAGAACATACAAAACCCCACCAAGACCAGAGCCAATCTGGGTTGCCAGTCGAAGCCTCTGGGATTCACCACCGGCAAGGGTTGCTGATGCTCGACCCAGGGTCAGATATGAGAGTCCGACATCAAGCAGGAATTTCAGTCTGGCTTTTATCTCAACTAGAACCTGTTTTGCAATCGCTTTTTGTCGTGCGTTCAACTTTATTTTTTCAAAGAAATCGAAACATGATTCGATGGATATTGAGGTGATTTCTGCAATATTTTTTTTATCAAGGGTTACGGCAAGTGCTTCAGGTTTCAGTCGTTTCCCCATGCAAACTGTGCATGGAACAGCTTCCATCATCTGCTCATACCACTCCCGCATTCCCTGCGATGTGGTCTGTTTGTACCGTCTTTGAATTGTGGTTGCAACCCCTGAGAAATAAATCCTGCGTTTGTATGTGTCTCCCTGGCTGTTTGTCCATTCGAGCCTGATTGTTTTTTTGCCGGTGCCATAGAGAAGTTTGTCACTTTTTTCTGTTGGAATATCCTTCCATGGCATGTTAATATCAATTTCAAAATGCTCTGCAATCTGCCTTAAAAAATTGTTGCTCATGCTGTCATGGCTGTTGAATCCAGGGGCTTTTATTGCACCCTCCTCGATTGAAAGCGAGGTATCTGGAATCATCAAATCAATCGAAACCACCAGCTTATTTCCAAGTCCATCACACTCTGGACAAGCACCATACGGGGAGTTGAAAGAGAATAATCGAGGCTCAATCTCTTCGATTGAAATATCGCAGTCAGGGCATGCAAAGTTTTCTGAGAAGGTCATCTCAAGCGGTTCATCTTCACGTTTTTTTGAAACCAGAACCCGTAACACACCCTCACCAAGTCTCAAAGCAATTTCAAGTGAATCAGCCAATCTTCCCTTTGATTCCTCAGAGATCATCAATCGGTCGACCACAACATCAATGTCATGGCGTTTTGTTTTTCCTATGTCGATTGGTTCATCCACATCATAAATAATTCCATCAACACGAAGTTTGGTGTATCCAGACTTTTTCATCTTTTTGATGGTTTCTTTGTGTTCACCTTTTCGATGTCTGACAATTGGGCCAAGGATGCTGCAACGCCAGTTGTCATAATCGCTCATGAGTCGGTCGACCATCTGTTCAACGGTGACCCGCTGGATTTCTTTTCCACATTTTGGACAGTGGGGAATTCCTGCTCTTGCCATCAAAAGCCTCAGGTAGTCATAAATTTCAGTTAATGTTCCAACAGTCGAGCGAGGATTTTTTGAGCCTGCTTTCTGGTCAATCGATATTGCAGGGGACAGCCCTTCGATATTGTCGACATCAGGTTTTTGCATCATGCCGATGAACTGTCTGGCATACGCTGAAAGTGATTCGACATACCGCCTCTGACCCTCGGCATACAGGGTGTCAAAAGCAAGTGATGATTTTCCCGAACCCGAAAGTCCGGTCACAACAACCATCGAATTTTTCGGGATTGTCAGGTCAACATCTTTAAGGTTATGCTCTCTGGCACCCTTGATAAAAATTGTTTTTCTCGGCATTTTTGCTTTACTTTATATCCAACTTTTTGGGTTTTGGATTCCTTTTATTTTTTATGGCTTCACTTAAAAAACCAACAAAGAGTGGGTGTGGTTTGAGCGGTGTGCTTCTGAACTCTGGGTGGAACTGGACACCAAGCATGAATGGATGGTCTTTCAATTCACAGATTTCTACCAAACCAAGAGTTGGATTTATTCCAGAAAATACCATGCCTTTTTCCTGCATCAACTCACGATATTTATTGTTCACTTCAAACCTGTGTCTGTGTCGTTCCTGGATTCTTGAGACTCCATAAACTTTTCTTGTTAGAGTCCCTTCCTCAAGGACGCAAGGTTGAGCACCCAACCTCATCGTGCCACCCTTTTCAGTTACATATTTCTGATCTGCCATCACATCGATTATCGGATGTTTTGTGTCTGGAAGAAATTCTGTTGAGTTAGCATCTTCCAGGTTGCAAACATTCCTGGCAAAATCGATTATCATCATGTGAAGCCCAAGACAAAGTCCCAGATATGGAACTTTGTTTTCACGAGCATAGGTTGCAGAATTTATTTTTCCCTCAACCCCACGGTAGCCAAATCCACCGGGAACAATTATTCCATCAAAACCTTCAAGCAACTTTTCGCTGTCTGATTTCTCAAGTTCTTCAGCTTCGATCCAAACTATTTCAACCTTTCTCCCAATCTGAATTCCAGCGTGTTTCAATGATTCATTCACAGACAGATAGGCATCGGTCAGTTTGGAATATTTTCCAATCATCGCAATCTTCACAGTTTCTGTCAGGTTGCCCATGGATTCAATCATCTTGTTCCACTCGGAAATATCACCGTCTCTTGGCAATATTCCCCACAATTTTGAGAGCTGGTTTACCATGCCCTGTTCTTCAATCATTGGAGGAACCTTGTAAACACTTGGCAAATCGGGAACAGAATATACATGCTCAAATGGAACATCACAAAACATTGCGATTTTTTCCTGGACTTCGTTGTCAACTGGAATCTCGCATCTGCATGCTATCAAATCAGGCTTTATTCCAGACCGCCTGAGTTCGATAACCGAGTGCTGAGTTGGTTTTGTTTTCAGTTCACCGGTAATTTTCAGGTGTGGAACATATGTCAAATGAAGATACAAAACATCATCTTCATTCCTCTCTGAGCCAAACTGCCTGATTGCCTCAAGGAAGGGCTGGGATTCAATATCGCCAACTGTTCCACCTATTTCACACAAAATTATGTCGGATTCAGTCTTGTCGGCAAGTGCCAATATTCGTGATTTTATTTCCTGGGTGAGGTGAGGGATTATCTGAACGGTTGAACCCAAAAAATCTCCCCGTCGTTCCTTTGCCAGGACTGCTTTGTAGAGAGAACCCGTTGTCACATTGTTCATTCTTCCGAGTGGTTGACCGAGAAATCGTTCGTAATGCCCAAGGTCCAGGTCGGTCTCTGCGCCATCATCGGTTACATAAACCTCTCCATGTTGAAACGGATTCTGGGAGCCGGCATCAATATTTAAGTATGGGTCAAACTTCAGAACAGTTACGCTGTAACCACGAGCCTTCAGGAGCAATCCAAGGGACGCAGAAACAATTCCCTTTCCAAGGGAACTCAACACACCACCAGTGACAAACAGGAATTTTGGCATTTGCATTACCTCCAACCCACCATTCTAGTGTTTTTTCAGAGATAATCCAGCCCCAGATTGTCAATTCTAAATTAGAGAAAAAAACGTTCCACCAGAACTTGATAACCCTGCAAAATCCGTTAATATCTGGATGATGAGAAAAACAATTACATGTATTATTTTAATTTCAATCCTTCTGGTTTCCTGCAGGAAACCCGATCAAACTGCCGTTCTTGAGGGAACGGGGAACTTCATCCTTTCTGTAGAGAGTATCTCAACGATTGTTGATGAACACATGGATTGGGGCGCTGGAAACGAATTTATCCTGGACACTCCAGACGGTTTTCCCATTTGTAACAAACCTGTTCAGGGCTTTCTTATCCGCATGTTTGGCAAGGATACCGCGGTTAATTTGGTTATGGCTACCTGTATTGCCAACCACGAAGGTGTGATTCCTGGATATGTGGATTTTGAAGAAATTCTGAAACGCTGGAATAATTTTGGAAATTTTGACCCGGAAACTGTTACCGACCGTGTTCCCTTCATGTTTGCCTGTGTTGAAGCACTTGCTGGAACTCCAGAAAACTGGCAAGAAATAATCGACCTACCCAAAGAAATCCAAACAATCAAAATCCCAAAAGAAACCACCATAAAAAAAATGCTTGAAATGGATAACGCAATAAAAGATTTTGAATTGATAACACAAAAGATAATTGAAAACATGGAAGCAAACGGAGTTCCTGTTGAAATCACTGCCGGATTTTATTTAGCATTTGATGAGGTGAATTTTTATATTTCTGAAATGACAGATTCTGTTGGTGGAGTCTCCATCAAACACCCCCCGACCAAAAAAATCCTTTTTGAAAATTTGGCGGATTCATATCTGGAAGTTTATGGGGTGGAGCTTGATGAGGGGTTGTCGATTTTGGGTGAGTAGCTTGTAATTTGTTAATATTTATTTATGCTGTATTTGTGTGTTATTCTTGACATATTTTCTTATTCAGTATAATACAATGGTATGGGGAAAGGAAATACATGTATTAAGTCGGTGGGTGATTACCTATTGGAAATACCAATGGGAGATAAGTCAATGAAATTCATTTATAGAGGTGTTTCAGATGCTGACAATCACAAGTTAACGTCAAGAGCAAAAAGAGAATTAATATCCAATGAAACAAATATAAAGAGTCATTTTATCGAATACCATAGGCAAGAAATTGAATCTTTTAGAGACAAACAATTAGATAAACATTTTGAAAGAAAGATATCAATATTTGAAATACTAGCAATTTTACAGCATGAAAATGGTAAAACATTGTTAATGGATTTTTCAGAAGATCCGTTGATTGGATTATTTTATGCTGTGAAAAAGAACGATGATCTTGATGGAATGGTATATTTTGCAGATTATAAAAATTCAAAACAATTTTTAAGTATTTCAGCAGACGAAGCTTTGGAAGGTGATATTAATAACTTTGAAAGGATTATTTTAAAAGAATACGATGCACCAAAGCATTCGATACACCAAAATACAAAACTTTTATTTTGGTCCCCACCGTACGATCTAAGAAAACGATTTAAAGTTCATAAATCTACTTTTGTTCTTGATATTCCTAGTAGTTTCCCAAGCCACTATTTCAAAAGTATCAGAATTTGTAACGAAGATAAAAAAATTATTCGAGATGAGCTTCGAGAAAAATACCAAATATGTTCAAACAATCTTTATCCCGACATACACGGTTTTGCGGAAAATTTCGAATACGAAAAAAAGTACAAAGATTCTAAGAAAGAGATTATTAAGCTTTTGACAAATCGAAAGACAACAAGCGCACTAAGAATGACAAAAAAATATTTGAAAAATCATCCAGATAGTACTTTTGGTTTGTATTACCTTGGTCTGATCAAATATTTTTTGTTTGATTACAAGGTAACAATCGATATTATTTCTAAATTAATTGATAAAAAAGGTATCAACACTCCAAGTGTTTTTTTTCTTCGCGGATGTGCATTTTGGGAGGAAGATAAAAGCGACGAAGCTATACGTGATTTAAGAAAAGCACGGAAAAAAGCCGATGATAATAAGCAACTATTATTAATAGAAATGATTGACAACATATTAAGACAAATAGCACATGAACGTGGGATTATACAAAAATACCTGATTTTTAATAACCCATAAATAAAGAGTTTCTCTAATGAAACCATTAGATTCCCTGCCAAGCACTGAATGACAGGGAGTAGCCATAGCGACCAGGAGCATGATAAATGATGAGAGAGGATTTAGAGATATTATCAAAACCCAGGACACCCTATCACGACTACTGGCAACCGCAAATCCCAAATCAAGTCTATCTTGATTTCACGGGGTTCCATCTCAAACTGGTTCACAATCAGTGAGTACTCTGCTTTTTTCAGATTTTCAAACCTGAATTCTTTTTCATAAAAACCCGTCTCGATTGTGTTTCCATCGGAATCGATGAGTGTGAGCGTGGTTGATGAAGTTCCGCCAAATTCATCTAAAATATCGACTTGAAGGTACAAGCCATCCATGCGGTTCCAGGTCAGATCGAGATGATTTATGGTTTCATTGAACTCAACCAATTCGCGAAAAACATCGTTCTTTGCCCACTCAGCTCTTACAAGGTGTTTGCCTTTTGGGAGAACTCGGTAATAATATCCGGTGATCGGGTCTGGGGTTAATTCGAGAAAACTTTTTCCCAGATATATTTTAGCATTTGGCACTGTTCCGATTGCATTTCTTATGAAACCTTCAACAACACAAAACTCTTTTGGCACCTCATCCAACATGAAAAAATTTAGGTCTAAAATTTGTTCAATCGTGGGTTGGATTTTGTCATCTTCTGGAATAAATCCAGTTTTTCTGTCACCAATTTCGATTGTGAATGCTGCTGTCCCATGCTGTGAGTAGAGATAATCGCACATCTCTCCGGCCGCCGGATAGAGTTGCGATCCCTTTATCGGGATGTAATCAAATTTGTCGTAGTAAGGAAGACGGGTCTTTTTTTTGTTGTCATCATCGTCTGGTGGCCCGGTTTTTTCTGCCAGCCCAATTGCCAGTTCCTGCATTTCGTCTTCCCAGGGGGCTTTTTCGTCAGCGTATCCCCATGGATACAAAACAAGATCACCATATGTGTGATAGGTCAAGCAGCCAATCATTGGAACTTTTAAAAACAGTTCTCTCGTTGCCTGGGTTTCCAGTTCTGAAAATGCATATTCTCCATAATAAACCTGGCTGGACGGGTCTCCTGATGCACCAGTGCCTCCCCAGTGGTATGAATAATTTCTGTTGGGATCAACTCCGACTTCAGCAAGGGAGGGGAATCTATTTTTTCTCCACATTCTGTCCTCGTCGATTGAGAATTGATGACCATCGGGATTCAACATTGGGATAATCCAGATGTCATATTTTGAAAGCCACTCCCCAACCCTTGAGTCATCATCAGGATTCTTTGCAAGATAATGACAGAGTTCAAGCGGGATTTCGACACTCATCCACTCCCTTGCATGGTGAGCTCCAACAAACAAAAATCCGGGGGCAATACTCCCTGGAAAAAATCTCAGTGCATAAATATTTCTTTTTTCGTGAGTTGTTCCAATTATTCTCAGTTCACATTTTTCTGAAAAATCTGTTGCGAGTTTTGTGAGTTCCTGCTCTACTTCTTTGTATGTGTGAAATAATCCTGGTTTGGTTTTCTTGTAAATCTTATCAAGGATTTTTGCATCATCTGGAATATTTTCTGGGTCACAGACACAGTAATATTCTTCCTCCCCTTCAAAATGGGAAACCAGTTCACCAACAGGCGTTTTTGATTCTATATAAACCTTGTATACATCAGGTTTTGAAGCCACCAATAGGACAACAGACAAAATTATTATCAGAGAAACTATTCTTTTCATGGACCCCTCATCAAGTCTCCGGAAACAATCGTGCCGTAGGGAAGACTCTCCAGGATTGCTCCATCAAATGAAATATTGACAACTCCAGAATCACGTTGCCTCTCTGTGAGAGTTATTAAAATTTGTTCAATAAACATTTTTTCATATGCTTTATTATTTATTTCACTTGATTTGTTGCTTGTATCAAGGCTTAATTTTATTGTGTTTCCTTCTGTTTCAACTTTTCCGGTTATCCCACTCTTTATACAGGTTGTTATTGTGTTTTCTAATTCTGTCGCGTCTGGTCCTGACAATAAAATATCGAGCACCTGGGGAAGAACCTCGCCTGCAACCGAAATATATTTTAGTCGTGGCACCAGGGCATACTGTCCATCATCAAGTTCACAGGAATAATAAACCATCACCGGGATTCCTTCACCTGATACATCCACCAATCTGGATTCATCCCAGCGGGAGAATGGTTCTCGATAGCTGTGATGCCCAAACAATGAAACAACCTGATTCCCTTCCAGCAAAATCTGTACCCTTTTTACACCGGATAATTCTGTCAGAGTCCAGACCAGGGTTTTCAAAAATGCTGTCTCTCCCTCTGCACTCATATTTGATGACAAGATTTCTTTTGAGAAATTGACGGTCAGTTGTGACTGGTTGAAGGTTGTTCCCAAAACTTTTGTGAGCGGGTTCAGCGGGGATGATAATTTTGTGCTGACTGCCCCCTGGATGTATCTTCTTGTCAAAAGTCCGGCAAGTTCTTCCGTGCTTACGACCTCTTTTATTTTTGTAGTTTCACAGGCGATGTATCGATTTTTTTTCTCTGGATAGTAGAGATAGTATTCGTGGATGGACGGTGAGGAGTCGAACAGTTCAGAGAACATACCAGAAATATCAAAGGTCTCAGACAAAACAGATGGTCTTTCCCCGTTTATCAAAAACTGAACGTTGTCAATTCCGGGGAGCAGCAACAGAGTATTGATGATGGAATAGGCAATTTCTTTTTCTGGAATTGCTGAGTTTATCAGAGTCCTGATGTCTGCTGACAGGTCAATGGTGGCAATCTTATCTTGGATGTCGATTGACCGCAACTTTGTTTCTGGATTCAACACGGCAAGAACATTCTCCCCCTCAAGAGGTCCGCCTATCAATGCACGGATAGTATTTTCAGGGATATTTTCATTGTCAACTTCTCTTGGAGTCGGTGATAATGTTCCTATTATGTCATCATAAAAAAACAGGTTGACGCTCTCAGTATTTCCGCTTCTGCCCATCAGACATCCAATTCCCAACCACAAAAACCAGATTGTCAGAATTATTGTGATCACAAGCAATGTTAATCTGAACAGCACCTTCGCAAGTTTTTTTCTCTTTTTTGATCTCTTCATCGCATGAACATCTTAACGATGATACGCCATGTTTCAATGGTTATCTTTCCAAAAAAAATGTATTGGACTTGCAGATAACAAATTCATGGATAAAATATGTTGCATGAGCCAGTGGAGAAATCAGTTACATTACGGGGACAATCTCGATGTCCTGAAGAATGAGATTCAGGATGAGTCGATTGATTTGATCTACCTTGACCCACCCTTTAACAGCAAAGCAACCTACAATGTTTTGTTCAAAGACAAAACCGATGACAAATCCTCTGCTCAGATTGAGGCATTTGGAGACACCTGGCACTGGGACAAAGCCACTCCTCGAATATTCCGTGAATTGATAATGAATCAGAGGTATCCAAAGCTTGCCAATCTGATGAATACCCTTGAGGATTTTCTCGGTCACAACGACATGATGGCATACCTTGTGATGATGGCAATTCGTCTGGTTGAGCTTCATCGAGTATTGAAACCAACCGGGTCAATCTATCTTCACTGCGACCCAACAGCCAGCCATTATTTGAAACTTTTACTGGATGCTGTGTTTGGATTCAAGAACTTTCAAAATGAGATAATTTGGTGGTATCACGATCCCTCTGGTTTCACAAAGAATCGTTTCATGCGAAAACATGATGTTATCCTATTCTATTCAAAAGACACTTCTATGAGTTACTTTAATATCGATGAAATAAGGACTCCTTATAAAAAAGGAACACTACGTCAATCTGAATTGGGTCATCGTTCTTTTGGTCGAATTACTAAAACCAACCCAATTGGTCGTGCCCCCGAAGATGTGTTTGAAATTCCAATTCTCAATTCTCAAGCCAAAGAACGCATGGGTTATCCAACACAAAAACCTGAGACACTGCTTGAAAAAATAATTCTGGCATCATCCAACAAAGGTGATGTTGTCCTCGACCCATTCTGCGGTTGTGGAACCACGGTTTCGGTTGCTGAAAAACTTGGCAGACGCTGGATCGGAATCGACATTACACACCTTGCGGTCAGTCTCATTGAAAAGAGATTGAAAGATTCATACGGAAAAGATTTGAAGCCCTATGATGTCCACGGAATCCCAACAAACATGCCTGCCGCAATCGACCTCGCAGAGCGTTCAAAGTACCAGTTTGAATGGTGGGCATTCTCGCTTGTTGGCGGGAGACCGGACAAAAAAATGGGCAAGGATGAAGGGATAGACGGCATCCTTTATTTCCTTGATGAAGAATCTGGAAAACACAAAGAGGTTGTCATCCAGGTGAAAGCAGGCAAGGTCAGCTCCCCTCAGATTCGTGATTTGAGAGGAGTCATCAGCGACCGAAAATATGCCGAAATTGGAGTTTTCATAACCCTCAAAAAACCCACACGGGACATGATAAAATCTGCATCAGACGCTGGAGTCTATGAGGCTGAAAATGGCAAACTCTACGACAGAATCCAAATCCTGACCATCGAAGAGATATTTGCAGGCAAACAGCCAGACTATCCCTTCCGCGACACGGGTGGAATTTCCCCCTTCAAAAAAGCCGAGAGACACAGAGACGATGAGGAAACAAACAACCTCTACGAGTAACACTGTATCATTCTGAACAATCCATCGTCACTCGATACCACTTCTTATTGTTCCTGATTATCTCTCATAATTCTGTGTGACCTTCCATCATTCCTGGACCCACCAGGAATCCACCACTCACCACCAGGGAGGTTCAACATGTGAATATTTTTGTAAAACAACAATTTTGACTGGTTTGATAATTGTTGTTTTTCTGTTTTGAACACGATTTTATAATCCCCTGGATTCCGCATCAAGTGCGGAATGACGAAGTTGCTATGAGGAAACTCCCCTTTGTTATTCCGAATAACCACCGTCATTCTGAACTTGATTCAGAATCTACGATCCTTTATCTTTAAAAATTTTCTCGAGTTGCCAACAATGTGAGATTCCCTGTCGTAGCACGAAATGACAAAGAAGAAACCAGGAATCACAATTACTAATCCCAGCACATTCACTTCCTCACCAACAACATGTTGCAACTAACACGCAAAGCGTATAAAATGATTCCTTGATGAAAGCACTAAAATTAATATTAGTCTTTATGCTTCTGCTGACACTGTTTTTTCCTGTGCCAGAAGATACCCATGCAACCGGTGTTTCTGTGAAGAGACTGACAGCCTGGAACATGGAAAAAAAATCAGCAACGGCAACTGTCGGTCTTCGCAACCTGGTTGTTGAGGGCAGCGATGGTCAATTGGCTGCACTCAGAATTGATCCTCAGTCCCTTCAAGTACAGAAACTCACATACATCTACTCCCATGGTCTCGTCAAAGGTCCGTCATCTGCTCCTGGTATTGTACGGGTCACATCTGAACCCAGACTTCCCAGTTATGGTGATTGGGTATACATGAATGCAAGCTCTGCGGGAAAACACTATCTTCTGAGCATACATGTCTCAGGAGGAGGAGCAAGGTATTTCCAAATTCCAGATACAAAGATTGACGGTATCTCTGTGAGATGGAGTTTGTTGTGGTTTCAGCTTTCACTGACAGGAGACAGATTTTTGGGTGTTGTCCGGGGAGATGTGATTACTCCTGGCAAATCCGGAAAATGTGTCGGACTGGTTTCGATGAGCACTGAGGGAAAAGGCTTTCGAATTTTAAGCAGACCGAAATGGGACGGTGAAAAATTCTTTTATGGGAAAAATGATGTTGGCAAGTTGGTTGCTCCAGTTGGGATGAGTAGCAGGACAGGACAAATATTTTTCAAAGCAGAGCTTGGAACAAGCGGAAAACATGGAATCTACAAGATTGGTTACGATGGAACTGGATTAAAACTCATAAAAAGAATAGAAGGCACATACAAACAGACAACCACAACAAATATTTCATACTCGCTTGATTATGTAACAGATGACGGAAAATATCTGATTCTAAACGATCATGGAACAGAGTATGAAGAAGCCATAACGATGGATGCAAGCACAGGGGAAACAGTTGCATATCTGGCTCACAACAGCAATGGAATCTCAGCAGATGGTCTCTACTCATTTTTTAAAGATTCCGATGGTCTCGGTTTTGAGTTCACAATTGGTGGAAACCCATTTATTTTGATAAAGCCTGATGATGCCAACTTCCCGGCAACAACAGACCTGAACAACAACAGAAATATTAATCCTCCAAGAGGTGCCGTAACCGTTCTTCCATTCGGCTATCTGGCTCTCTCAAAAACCGATATTACCTCAACTGGACAAGTTTATTTTATCAGTATCACAAATCCTCCGTCATTGAAGAGATCAAAACTTGAGATAAACCCAAGAGTTTGCGACCTGGGGATTGTGGATGAAGATGCTACTCTCAAGATTGACATTCAAAATTCTGCAGGGACAAGGCTTTCAGGGCGTGCTGAGATAATTAGTCGTCAGGGTTCAAACCCTTTCAGCATATCAGGAAAGTCATCCTCTGATTTCACAAACATCACAGACATCCACGTGAATGCAACTGTTGACAACTTGTTGGAGGGATTCACCTACGAGAGAACAATGGAATTGAAATCGACTGCCGGAAATATGGATGTCCCAATAATTCTCACCAGAAACAATCCACACCAACTCCTTGCCAGACTCGGTCTGGATAGAACAGTAGCTTGGATAGGCGCAGATAAAGTTGGACTCAACATCGCACCATTCTCAGACGATGGAACCACGATGGTTCCCCTCAGGTTCATCATCGATCTCTTGCCCTGCGATTTCACCTGGGATGCCAAAAATATGAAAGCCATCATAGATTATCAGGATTATCATTTCGAGATTGGAATTGGTGAGGATTACTGCATCATCGGCGACAGGATAAGAGAGGTAACAACCCCTGCTGTTATCAAGGGTGGTCAAACATTTATTCCACTGAGACTCGCAGCAGAAGCGTTTGGTGCGAACATACACTGGTACGAAGAATCCCGCTCAATATTGTTGATATTTACACTACCCGAATGGGGCAGAGAAACACTGACATTTGAGGGAATCCCAAACAGAGCAAATATCAAAGTAAACTATATTGACAAAGGAACAGCACCGCTAACCCTCAAACATTTGAAACCAGGTCGATACATGGTCGAGGTATCAAGAGAAGGATACAAACCCTACACAACAATTTTTACATTGCCAACCGAAGATGGAAGTCCGCCACGTGTTCTCTATTTTCTCGAACGGATTGTACCGACAACAACCATCTTGAAAGTAGCCAGTAATCCTGAAGGGGCTCATGTTTATATCGATGATACCCCGGTTGCAATAACTCCCTGTGAGCTGGAAACAAAACCCGGTCTACATATCTTGAAGGTTGCACTCATGGGTTATCCCGCCCACACTAAACAGATAATTTGTTTGGCTGGCGTGGAGATGGAATTGTTTGCAGATTTGGAGGCTGAAAAAGAGAAACTTTCAAACCTTGTTTCACCAAATATTTTTGAGGGAACCATTGATCACAATTATTCAGATGAACTACTCTTTGACCTCTCTCTTGAAAACAAGCTGGGTGTTTCACAAGCGTTTGTGATTGAATGTCCTGATGATTTCCCCATTGGTTTTGACAGCGTAACAATTAAAACTATGACGGGTGAAAAAACAACATACACAACTCCAAAAATTGCTCCGGGAGAAAAACTCAACTACAAGGTCTCGGTAAAAACCGACAGTTGGATTTCACCGGGTGATTCGCTGAGTAGCCAAATCATAATTCAGGCGAAGGATTTTAACTCCTGGCAGGCAATCATTCCGCTTAAAGTTGAGATTACCGGCAAAGAAGCAGGTTTTACCAAGCTAGAAATATCTGCACCCGTTGATATTGATATTGGAGATGAGATTGAGGTTTTCCTCACCGTCAAGGATATCATTGACCTAAACGCAATGAAGGCAAGGCTTATTTTCCAGCCAAGCAAACTGGAACTTCTTTCAATCACACCGGGAGACCTCTACTCTGACAAAAAAAATATCATCTTTGCGTGGCACAGAACAAGTAACAGCGAGATAGATATTGCAGGTCCCGTAATTCTTGGCAACATTCCCGGGATTGAAGGTGAAGGTGCTTTGCTCAAAATAAGGTTCAAGGCAATTCTTGACGGCGATGCAATTTTAGATTTCTCTTTCATAAAACTTATTGATTCAGAGGGCGAAGAAATTGAACACAACACTATCAACTCAAGGGTTATCTCAATTTGGAAAATAAGCAATGACTCTCCATAATTTCACCAGATTGTGAAAAGTGCAAATTCTGTTATAATCATCCGCACATAAAGAAAGGGTGTGGATATGAGAAAACTGGTGATTGTGTGTTTGTTGGTTGTGTTGAGTTTTGGTTTATTTGCCGGGTGTGGGGTTTCAGAAAATATCAGTGATGATGACGATAATATTGTGGACAACAATGATACCGAGGTGGCGGAGATGGCAGAAATAAAAACAATGATGGTTCCCATGAGAAAAGACCCCGTGTCTGGAATTCTTGATGCAGTTTCAGATGGAATGCCAAAGGATGGCAATGGAATTGAAACCTCATACGTTGACATGCTCTCAAATGAAACCACCCTGAAACTTCAGCCAAAATTTCGGATGCTCATAATCCTGCCTGCAAACCAGACCACCCCCTACCAC
>CBDUSO010000036.1:0-22832 GCA_965370295.1 uncultured bacterium | reverse complement strand
CAGTGAAGGATTCGAACCTCCGAAGACGTATGTCAACAGATTTACAGTCTGCCGCGTTTGACCACTTCGCTAACTGCCCGCAGAAACACCATAGTATATAAATTCATTATCAGGTCAAGGGTTATTGGTTTACCAGAAAAAACCTTTAGATAGACTTGAAGAATGAGCAAAAGAAAAACCTCCGGTGGCTGACGGAGGTTTTTTTTTGGAAACAATATGCATCGATAAAGGAGAGTTTATCTTTAGTTGCAAGCTACCATCTCTGGTAACTGTATATACTACACACTAACTGCTTGGGTTGTTCCCAAGTGAACTCTTGATTTTTCTGTAGATAAATATTCCAAGGAGTGCGAGGAGGAAAATCACAAGAGACAGGAAAACCATGATGATCAGGAAACCAATAAACCAGACAACTCCATATTGAATGTTGCTCCAGAGAGCCTTCATTTCTTTTGTGAACCTTGAAGTAGTTGGAGTTGGGTCAACTTCTGCATCTGGCTGGCTGATTGTCATGTGGATTCTGGATTGAGAGGTGATGGCTCTGAGATATTTCATTCTTCCCTCAATCTGGTCAATTTGCTCCTGAACCTGTTGAATCTGATAATATATGTCAATTGAATCTTCTACATTTTTTGCTTTGGCATAAAATTTATTCAACTCAGCAACAAGCTTCTTTTTTGAAACTAGTCTGCTTTCAAGGTCAATGTATTCATCGGTCACATCATCTGTTGTAACCTCAACACCTTGAACATCACCAAGCTCACGAATTGAAATCATGACATTTTCAAAATGAGGAGTTGGAACCGAGAGAGTGCATGTAATTATCTGGTATTGGGTATCACCATAGCTTGAAAGACTCTCATTGTAATCCATCACGGCACCACCAACAGAAATTGCTTTCTGTCTTGCGTTTGAATAGATTTCAAAGGGGTGTTCTCCCTTGATTCTGATGGTTCCATCCTTTTTGATCATGCTGTCAAAACCACTTGCATAAACCGGCTCAATCCCAAGCGGAACATTTGGAGGTCGAACAGATGCATCAGCAACTACAGAAGATTTTGCAGTTCTTGCATAATCCTTTTCCGTCTCGAGTGCATACTCACCACTCTCTTCGTTGGTTGCATATCCACCAGATCCATCATCCAAATATTCATCATCATAATAATCCTCGCCTGGCATGTCATAATCATTGGAATAATCACCATACCCACCACCAATGCTCAGTGAAACCATCAAAATCACTGATACAACCAGCACTAAGATGACTCCTGAAATAATCAACGTTTTAAATTTGTTATTCATGTTACATATCCTCTCTTCCGTTCTGTTTCTTTACATACAGACAACCCCTGAAGGTAGTTCCATGAATAATTGTTGTATCAATGGGGTTTTAATTCAATGTCTAAAAAAGTCTGTGTTTATGGTGCATAGTACTACTTAGTGTTTGCAATATTACACGCTACTCTAGATTATTTGCACAACCGCTATCATTCTCAGTTCCCGTGTCAAGCACGGGAAGACGAGAGAGGTCGTTCCGTACAACCCCTTGTCATTCCGCACTTGATGCGGAATCCAGGGTACTGTCAAGGCGTGTAAATATTTAAAAAAACAGAGAAAGTTTCCAGTTGTAATACTGATGTTTTCTTTTTTTGAGTGCAACTTTTTACTTCCCTGGATTCCCGTTTTCACGGGAAAGACGTAGAGACATGATGAGATTCTGAATCAAGTTCAGAATGACGAATATGGTAGTGGCAATACTGTTCTGGAATTATTCTACAACAAACAACAAAGTAGTAGTCAGCCATAGCTGACCTCTACAAATAAATTTTTCAATCATCAAGAATCAAAGTAGCCGTCAAAACCCCGCTAACCCTCTCGACCTTCAGTCCGCCATAGGTAGCCGATTTTATACAGTGGAAAAATTCATGTTTTGTGGAATCAAAAATCTCGCCAAAAACCTTGCAAAATAGTTTGTCGCCATCAATAAAAATATCAGCATGATGAGGAATAAAATCCTCAGTTTCAAATAAATAAATGAGTTCATTTATCAGAGAAACAATCTTTCCTTCGGGGTTATCTTGAATGATAGTGAATTCTCTGACATCTGAAGTTCCAACATTTTCTGGATTTGTGAGAAGTGCAACATATCCAAAAACGGCTGACTCAGCAAGAACAGTCAGGGTTTCCCCTGAAAGTTCAAGTGCCAAATCAGCCGTGTGTTCGACTATTTTATAGGGCAATTATTTTTTACTCGTCTCTGAGATGCTCATCATTATTCTCTGGTTTTTCACGAGTGATTGCATTTACCAGGTCGTCGTCATTCAGCCTGATGAGCCTGACACCAGTTGCATACCTGCCACATTCACGAATACTTTTGATCTTGATTTTGATTGTCTGTCCATTTTTTGTGATGATGAAGAGATGATCTTCGGGTTGGACAACTCGACAAGTCTGAACTGGCCCGGATTTTGCATTTATTTTCATGGCACGAACACCCTTACCGCCACGTTTTATCAGGCGGAATTCATCAAATCCTGTTCGTTTGCCGTATCCATTTTCAGAAACACAGAGAAGGCTTGCACCCTCTTCATAAACCTCCATGCCAACCACTATGTCATCAAGGCTGAGCCTGATGCCGATTACTCCACGGGCGGTTCTGCCCATCGGTCTTACATCCGCTTCATTGAAACGGATTCCCTGCCCACGTTTTGAAACTATGATGATTTCAGTTTGTGGTTCCACGGCTCTGGTTTTTCTGAGCCAGTCGTTTCCATCAAGAGTGATTGCAATGATGCCGGTTCTTCTGACTTTCTGGAAAGATTTCAGTGGAAGTTTTTTGACGATTCCCATGGCTGTTACCATGAAGAGGAAGCGTTCATCCCATTCTTTGACGGGGAGAATTGTGGTTACAAATTCGGACGGGACAAGTGGAAGGAGGGTTGTGATTGGGGTTCCTTTGGCAGCACGCCCAACTTCGGAAACATCATAAACCTTGAATTTGTAAACCTTGCCAAGGTTTGTGAATGCAAGCATGTCCTGTTTGTTGGTTACTGAGAAGATGTCCTGTGCCTGGTCTTCTTCACGGGTTTGGATACCGGTAACTCCCTTGCCACCACGACCCTGTGAACGCCATTCTTCCGGCTTCACACGTTTGATGTAACCATCTTTTGTAGTGGCAATTATCATTGGGTTGTCGGTTATCAAATCTTCTGCTGTGATGTCACCCTCTTCAATATCTCCAACCAGGGTTCTTCTCTCATCTGCAAATTCTTTTCTCAAATCTGTGAATTCTTTTTTGATGAGCTTTTTCATGGTGTCTGGGTTTTCAAGAATATCCAAGAGTCGCTTGATGGTTTTTACAAGTTCTGCAATCTCTTTTTCAACCTTGCCGACTTCGAGTTTTGTGAGCCTGCCAAGTTTCATGTCAAGAATTGCTTTTGCCTGTTTGTCAGAGAGGTCAAAGCGTTTTCTGAGAAGTTCGCCGGCTTCAGTATTTCCGCTGGCACCACGAATAATCTTTATGGTTTCATCAATGTTTGTGATTGCAATGTGGATTCCTTCGAGAATATGTTTCCTGTCCTGGGCTTTTCTCAGTTGGAATTTTGTTCTTTTTGTTACGGTTTCTTTTCTGAAACCGAGGAAGCCAGTAAGCATTGGGAGGAGTCCCAATGTGGTTGGCATTCCGTTCACAATCGACAACATTATCCCACCAAATGTTGTTTGGAGCTGGGTGTGTTTGAAGAGTTTTTTCTCGATGAACTTCCAGTCGGTTCCGGCTTTGAGTTCAACAACAACTCTCATTCCATCACGATCTGATTCATCTCGAAGGTCTGTGATTCCGCTAACTTTTTTGTCTCTTACGAGGTCTGCAATTGCTTTGACCAGGTTTGATTTGTTCACCATGTAGGGAATTTCTGTGATGATGTATGAGGTTTTTCTGCCCTTGTCTCTGTCTTCGACATGACCGGTTCCCTGAAGAATTATTGAGCCACGACCGGTTTCATAAAATGACCTGACACCTGCCGGAGAAACAATTCTACCGCCCGTTGGGAAGTCTGGACCAGGAATGATTTTTATCAAATCGTCCATTGTTGATTCTGGTTTATCAAGCAGAAGGGTGAGACAATCCACCAGCTCACCAAGGTTGTGTGGGGGAATGTTTGTTGCCATTCCGACACCAATTCCAGAAGAACCATTTAGGAGAAGGTATGGAAGTTTGGCGGGAAGCGTGAGAGGCTCATCAAGGGTGTTGTCAAAGTTTTTTTGCCAGGCGACAGTGTCCTGGTCAAGTTCGTCAAGAAGATGGGTTGCAATTTTTGTGAGTCTGACCTCAGTATAACGCATTGCCGCGGCACCATCACCATCAACACTTCCAAAGTTTCCCTGCCCGTCAACAAGCGGGTATCGGAATGTGAACTGCTGTGCCATTCTGACAAGTGCATCATAAATCGAAGTATCACCGTGTGGATGATACTTACCAAGAACATCACCGACCACACGAGCGGACTTTTTGTATGCTTTGCCAGGAAAGTTGTTAAGTTCCTGCATTGCAAACAAAATACGCCTGTGAACTGGTTTCTGTCCGTCAAATGCGATTGGTATGGAGCGCCCGATATTAACCGACATTGCATAGTCGAGATAATAATTTTTGAGCTGGGTGCCAATGTTTACTACTTTTATTCTTTCGCCAAGATTATCGTTGCTGGTCATTTTATTTCACCTAGATATCCAGATTGATTACTTCGAGGGCATGCTCCTCGATGAATTTGCGACGGGGTTCAACCTTGTCACCCATCAACAGGGAAAAAAGCCTTTCGGCTTCTGCAGCATCCTCAATGTCGACCCTGAGAATTGTTCTCCTCCATGGGTCGATGGTTGTTTCCCAGAGCTGGTTTGCACTCATCTCACCGAGACCTTTATATCTTTGAACCTGGGAATTCCTGCCAATCTCTTCGAGTGCCTGTTTCATTCCCTTATCGCTGTAGGCGTATCTGGATTTTTTGCCTGATTTGATTCTGTAGAGTGGGGGTTGTGCAAGATAGATGTGACCATTTTCGATGAGCGGGCGGAAGTAGTTGTAGAACAGCGTGAGGAGGAGGGTCGCAATGTGAGCTCCGTCAACATCAGCATCAGCCATGATGATTATCTTGTGATAGCGAAGTTTTTCGATGCTGAAGTCCTCACCGATTCCACAACCGAGAGAGGTGATGATTGAGCGGATTTCGATATTTGAAAGAACCTTGTGCAGGTTTGCTTTCTCAACGTTTAGAACTTTTCCTCGAAGGGGAAGAATCGCCTGGAACTTTCTGTCTCTGCCCTGTTTGGCGTTGCCACCGGCAGAGTTTCCTTCGACTATGAACAGCTCACATTTTGAAGGATCCTTTGAGGAGCAGTCTGCGAGTTTTCCAGGGAGAACTGATGACTCCAGGAGTGATTTTCTTCTAACAAGCTCGCGGGCTTTTTTGGCGGCTTCACGGGCTCTCTTTGCAAGCAGACATTTGTCGAGGATCACCTTCAGGGTTGCAGGGTCACGGTCAAAATAGAATGACAGCTTTTCTGAGATGAAACGGTCAACAGCGGATTTTGCTGTCATGTTTCCGAGCCTACCCTTGGTCTGACCTTCAAACTGGGGATCTCCCATTTTGATTGAAAGAATTCCAACCAGCCCATCTCGGGTATCTTCGCCAGAAAGTTTCATAGCGGCATCTTTGATGATTCCGTGCATCTGACCACGGTCGTTTAGAACACGAGTGAGGGCTGAGTGAAATCCTGTTACGTGTGTTCCGCCATCTGATGTCTGGATGGAGTTTACGAATGAGAAAAGATTCTCACCGTAACCATCCGTGTAGTGCATTGCGAAGTCTACAAACACATCATCTTGTGTGTCTGCAAAACTGATGATTTCTTTTTGAAGTGAGTTTTTGCCTTCGGACAGAAATTCAACAAATTCTGTCAGCCCGCCATCAAATTTGAAATCTTCTTTGTTTCCTGAGATTTCATCTTTGATCGTGATTCTCAAACCAGAGTTCAGGTAAGCAAGCTCACGAAGACGATTTTTTAGTGTGTCGTATCTGAATTCAACCGACTCAAAAATCTCAATATCGGGCTTGAATGTGATGATTGTTCCAGTTTTATTTGTGTCACCGGTTACCTCGAGTTCAGTTTCCTGGATGCCCTTACGGAACCTTTGGCGGTGAATCTTGCCATCTCGCATGATGGTTACCGTGAACCAATCCGAGAGACCGTTTACAACCGAAACACCAACGCCGTGGAGTCCACCGGAAACCTTGTAGGTATCCTTGTCAAATTTTCCACCGGCATTCAGTTTTGTGAGTGCAACAGTTACTCCGGGAATTCCAAGCTCCGGGTGGATGTCTACGGGGAAACCCCTGCCGTCATCAGCAATCGATATTGAGCCATCGAGATGGATGGAAACATCAATTTTCTTGCAGTAACCTGCCATCGCTTCATCAATCGAGTTGTCAACAACCTCGTAAACCAGATGATGAAGACCGCGCACATCGGTTGTTCCGATGTACATGGCTGGTCTCAATCTTACATGCTCAATTCCATCGAGCACTTTTATGTCTTGTGCGGTGTATTCTTTGGACATTTGTTCTCCTCAAGTCTAACCAATAAACTTTACCATTAACATTCATCAATACAACAAACAGGGGGTATTGTTTCAAAAATTTGGCAATGTTCCCACAGAGGGCTTCTTGTTGTCCTTGTTCAGCTGTAATCGACATATCAAATCCATACTTTGTAGTGACAGGTTTGAAAACTGTCCATGTATTTTTTATACTTTTTTTTGGGAAACAGAAAAACGTTTCGATGCCTAGCACAATTAGAATTGGGCAATTTGAAAAATATATCAAAAACCGAAAATAAAACTGTTACAAAACGTTGCAATAATGACTACAATACATCATATGGGAAGAATTAACCCGAATATTTAGTGTGCAGAAAACACACAACATGGGAAGAAAGATACCAATATCAACAGAAACACATAGATAATGGATTTCTTTGGTGTCATAACCCCACCGTCAAACTTGACAGAGAGTATCCATGAGATATAATGGTTTCCTGGTTGAGAGGAGGTGCGATTGTATATCAGCACCCAACAGTATGCTATGGAGAATAGACTAGCAAGATGAACAAGGGCTATGACACCAAAGAAATAAAGGTGGTTCCACTGACAGGTCGCGGAAAGAACCCCTTCGTTATCAAATGGAGTGTTATTTATGTCAGCACTGCCGTACTGGTGACCATTTGTGTGTTGTTATTAAATTTTATGTTTGTTCTTTATCCCAGAAAAGTGGAAAGTTATAATCTTGCAACCTCAATCGACACGAGTGAATTGCTCTACAGGCTGAGCCAGGTGAAAGCCCAGGCAACCCCGGAACTCCGAATCTACAGCGAATCTTCAAAACTTGCACTCGCAAATCTCAGTGATTTCCACAGAGAAAACGTCAGACTCAGAAGAGATAACAACCTTTCAGAACCTGTTCTCTCCCCAGCAGATGTTACCGACCCAAACTTGAAGCTCGAAAATGCTTCATTCAGGAATCCAGCTGACATTGCAAATGAATTATCCGCTCAGACATCAAAAATGATGGACAGTCAAAAGAGTCTTTGGTACGAACTACCAAGACTCAGCCAAGATTCAGAAAACATCGCATGGGTAAAGGCTCACACACCCTCAAGATACCCTGTTGCAAATGGTGAAAACAGAGAGATTTCTTCCGGTTATGGCTGGCGAATTCACCCCATCTACCGAACACCCAGAATGCACGATGGGATTGACTTTCACGGTCCACCCGGTGAGGAATTGTATGCTGTTGCAGACGGCACAGTTACAAAAGCAGGATGGTTTGGTGGCTACGGTCTGATGGTTATCATTCAACACAGAAAGCAACCAAAGATCGAAACAAGGTATGGTCATATTATTCGCAAAGGATTGCGTGTGGAGGTTGGAGACAAGGTCAAACGTGGTGACCTCATAGGCTTGATGGGGTCAACCGGTGTTTCAACCGGAACACATGTTCATTTTGAGGTCAGGATAAATGGGAAAACAACAGATCCAAAAGATTATGTGTTAGAGCATTGGTCTTGTGGCGGTTTCCCAGAACCTGTTTCCGAGGATGGTAATAATGAATAGAGCAGATTATGGTCATCTTTTACAAGGTGGCTTAAAAGTAAAAGTTGGCGATAGAGTTACAGCCGGTCAAACTATCGGTTTGATGGGTAACACTGGTATTTCAACAGGAACCCATCTTCATTTTGAAATCAAACTAGACGGCAAACATGTTGATCCAAAAGAATACATGAAGAACTTAACAACAGCAGGAGGTCGATAATGCTCCTTTCAGGCAAAAAGAAAACGAATCACATCAGTTTCATGGTCGTTCCCCACTACGATGCCCCGGTCAGAACCATCAAGATTCCATTTGTATTGATCTATGGACTTGTAATAATGTTGGTTATGGGTGGTGTAATGCTCTGGCAATTTGCCTATCGATATGATGTGATGAGCGAAGAAATTGCAGTTCGTGAACAGACAAACAACACTCGCACGATAGCCCTCCTTCAGGAGAGTTTCTACAGAATGAGCAACGAGCTTGAGCGAGAGCAAAAAACTGTCTCGGCAATCTCTGAGTGTCTGGCTGAAATTGACAGACTCGATGAAGAGATAATGGTTTCTGCAGGATTTGACATCAAGAACAACGACTGGGAAACAAGCCTTGTTGCAAACGGAAGAGGCACACAAAATACTCTCAAGCCAGCTTCAACCATGAACCCGGAAGTAATCAGTAATATTGAGCAGGTGGAAAATTCAATAGTGCGTGAAAGATCTCAGAGAGAACGCTCACTCGCTATCCTTCGTGCAAACTACGAAGAAGCCCATGACAGAATGGACGCAACTCCATCTGGCATGCCATGTAGTGGAAGACTTCAGGACGGATTTGGCTACTATGCGTGGCGTGGCAGATTCCATTACGGCATCGATATTATCGCTCCAATCGGAACACCGATATATGCCCCAGCAGATGGCATCGTAGTGAGAACCGCCCCAACGGGTACATTCGGTGCATTTGGAAATGTAGTTGACATTCTCCATGATGGTGGAATTCTCACCCGTTATGGACACCTGAGTGCCTTCTACTGTGAGGTTGGCGACCATGTCAGCAAAGGTCAGCTCGTCTGTGCAGTCGGAAATACCGGCAGGTCATCTGGTAGCCACCTTCACTATGAAATCCGAGTTGGTGCATCAGTAACTAAGAATGGTTTCGTTCATCAAGGTGAAGCCGTTGATCCACTAAAATTCCCATAGGAGATAAATAAGGTAATGTTAAAACGCGTACCAACCGACATCAGAGACAGGTCTGAGTCATACATAGCATCAACGGTAAGAATTGTTGGCAAGTTTATTTGCAACGGAGTGCTCCGAATAGATGGCACACTCGAAGGAAATGTTGAAGGTGAAGGGCATCTCATCGTTGGAAAATCTGGTCACATCAAGGGTGATGTAAAGATGAGAAGTGTTACAAACCTTGGCACCATCGAAGGAAACCTTGATTGCACCGAACTCATCGAACTCCTTGAGGGATGCAAACTGATGGGTGATGTCTCAATCCAAACCTCAAAATTCAGAATAGAAGACAACGTAACATTTGCTGGAAAATCCAACACGAACTTAGGTTCCAAGAAGAAATAATACATACACAAAATCAAGAATCCTAAATTGTCCTGTGTTTTTACGGGGCGATTTTTTTATTGGCAATAATTATACTTTTCGTCATTCCATGCTTTTAGTTTGTCATTCCGCACACCCTTCCGTCATTCCACACTTGATGCAGAATCCAGGGTCTTGAAAATTACATGGATATTTGAAAAAAACAGAGAGAGTTTCCAGTTGAATAACTGATCTTTTAAACTCCATGGACGCTTTTTTACTACCCTGGTTTCCCGTTTTCACGGGAAAGACGGAGGAGAAATATGGGCATATCAGGTTCTGTAGGGACAGGTCGCGACCTGTCCCTACAGAACCACGATATTTCAAATACCTTTATCGTTGTTACGCCTCTGTGTTTTCATGCAACATCCGTCATTCCTGGACCCACCAGGAATCCAGGGTTTTAATATGTGATCATTTTTATCAAATTTGAAAAGAATCATTCCGTGGGTATACTTTTTTAGTGTAAGATTTACAGAGAGTTGTTGACACAACACTAGAGATTGAGGTGGAATGACCTATGAAAAAGAAATTTTCAAAAATGATAAAAAAACTGACAGACTGTAATAATCCAAGAGTAAACGCTTTTTATGATATTGGTTTACGAGTACTCATGATAACCACTGTTATTGACAATATGTTTGAGAGATATTTGAATGTTACATATATTATATTCATGCTTGGTTCTTTGACTATCGTGATCATATTCTTTGTTTTCCTGGTTATCAACTACAAAAAACGGCACAAAGAAGGGAATCTTTACCCTGATACGCATACATGGAATGGAATTATTGCAGTGTTACTTTTTACAATTGGCGTTCTTGTTAATTTACCAAATTCATTCATGAAAAATAAAATTGTAATCTTGTCATTGATTGCCGTCATACTGCTAATTGGTTCGATTGTGTTTTATGTCATAGGTTACAAAGAAACGCTGAAGACAGAAAAATCACAATAAACAGGTTCACTTCATAAATCTCATTATTTTGGTATAATATTTGGTGAGAGATTGAAATAAAGGAGACACTATCATGCCAAAACAACCATGGAACGGAAAGACAGAGAGAATCGACAGCTCAAGATTAAGACTTCCAAAGAGTAACAAACCCTGCATGAGAGTGGATGGATTAATATTCTGTGATGAAAAACTTGAAAAAAAACTAATCTCTGACAACGCCCCGGAGCAAGTCTGCAATGTCGCCTGCCTTCCTGGAATTGTTGGAAATTCCATGGCAATGCCAGATATTCACTGGGGTTATGGATTTCCGATTGGCGGGGTTGCGGGATTTTCCGAGAGTGATGGAATAATTTCTCCTGGTGGGGTTGGGTATGATATTAACTGTGGAGTCAGGTTGATTCGGACAAATCTGACAGCATCTGACATAAGAAAAAAAATCAAACACATTGTTTTTGAACTCTTCAGAAATATTCCAGCAGGCGTGGGTTCATCTGGCAGGTACAACGCAGGCAAAGGCGAGCTTTCTGAAATCCTCACCAAGGGTGCAAAGTGGGCAATCAAAAAAGGATTCGGTTTCAGAGATGATTTCCACCACATCGAAGAGGGTGGAGCGATGGAGGGGGCAGACATCTCCGCAATTTCTGAGAGAGCTTTCAAAAGAGGAGCAGGTCAGGTTGGGACACTTGGAGCGGGCAACCACTTTGTCGAACTGCAGGAAGTTTCTGAAACATTTGACGCTGAAGTTGCCGACACCTTTGGACTGTTCCCCGGACAATTGGTGGTTTTGATCCACACAGGCTCACGAGGATTTGGTCACCAGGTTGCAACAGACTACATCGAAGTGATGCAAAAGGCTGTGAAAAAATACAACATCGAGCTCCCCGACAGACAGCTTGCTTGTGCTCCATTTTCTTCCCCTGAGGGAAAAAAGTATTTTGGTGCGATGGTCGCTGCTGCAAACTATGCCTGGGCAAACAGGCAGCTGATTACCCATTGGGTCAGGGAAAGTTTGGTGAATATCCTTGGAGTCGGCATCACAAAAATTGGCGGAGAAATTGTTTATGATGTTGCTCACAACATTGCAAAGCGAGAAACTCACGGTGGGAAAAAATTGATTGTCCATCGTAAGGGAGCAACCCGTGCATTCCCTGCCGGCTGGGGTGACTTACCCAATGACTACAAAGATACAGGTCATCCCGTGCTTGTCCCCGGCGACATGGGAAGATATTCATATGTGATGGTTGGCACAAAAGAAGGTGCGAAGGAAACATTTGCATCGTGTTGCCACGGTGCCGGTCGAATGCTGTCGCGAACTGCCGCCAAAAAAAGATTCTCAGCAGAAGAGCTTTACAGTCAACTCGAAAAAAAAGGAATCACCGCCAAAGCAAAGAGCAACAGCACATTTGTGGAGGAAGCACCCGGTGCATACAAAGATGTGGCGGAAGTTGTAGGAGTTCTCCACAGAGCAGGTATAGCAAAAAAGGTCGCAAAGATGAAGCCTTTGGGGGTTATTAAAGGGTAAGCTATTTGTAATCAGTTGATAATATGATAAAGTTTTTTTGTGCAGGAGGTATCAAAGGATGCAAACAAGTGAATATCTTGAAAGTATTTCAAAAAGATTCAAATCTGGAATTTCAAAAGAACATGCCTACAGGTCTGATTTAGAACAGTTAATTAGAACTTTAGTGGACGGGGTAGACGTTACAAATGAACCTGCAAATGTAACAGATTGCGGAAACCCCGATTACGTAATCACAAAAAAGAAAATACCAATCGGATACATTGAAGCAAAAGATGTTGATAAGGACTTGAACAACAAGGTATACAAAGAGCAATTCACACGCTACAAAAATGCTTTGGATAATCTAATAATCACTGATTACATCTTGTTTCAATTTTTTGATCATGGCAAGCTGGTTTTTGAAATTAGAATCGGAAAAGCTGAAGGAAAAAAGATAATTCCGTTACCAGAAAACTTTTCAGAGTTCGAAAATCGAATAATCGAATTTTGTGATTTTGTTGGACAAACAATAAAGTCATCAACCAAACTTGCTGAGATGATGGCAGGAAAAGCAAGATTATTGCAAGATATTTTAGAAAAAGTAGTGATAAACGACGAGGAAAAACAAGAAAACTCATCGCTACAAGACCAGTATAAATCATTCAAAAAAATACTGATACACGATTTGAAACCTAAAGAATTTGCAGACATCTATGCACAAACCCTGGCTTATGGAATGTTTGCTGCAAGACTGCACGACCCATCACTTGACAACTTCACACGCCAGGAAGCATCAGAGCTGATCCCAAAGACTAACCCCTTCTTGAGGAAATTGTTTGGACATGTGGCAGGACCAGATATTGACGAACGAATTAAAACAACAGTCGACAACCTGGCGGATGTTTTCAGAGCAACAGATGTGGATGGACTGCTCAAAAATTTTGGTAAGTCTACACAAACAGAAGACGCTATTATCCATTTTTATGAAACATTTCTGGCAAAATATGACCCGAAGCTCAGAAAATCCAGAGGGGTGTGGTACACTCCAGAACCTGTTGTAAAATTTATCGTAAGAGCCGTAGATGATATTTTGAAAACAGAATTTGGAATCAACAAAGGGCTTGCAGACACCAGCAAAGTCAAGATAAAAATTCCAAGCCAGGACAAGAAAAAGGAAATAGAAGAAGAAGTCCACAAGGTGCAAATTCTTGACCCTGCAGTTGGGACGGGAACTTTTCTTGCAGAGGTTATCAAACATATCTACACAAATCACTTTGAGAAAATGAAAGGTGCCTGGAGTGGTTATGTTGAGGAGCATCTGATTCCTCGCTTAAACGGATTTGAAATTCTGATGGCATCATACGCAATGGCACATCTCAAGCTGGACATGTTGCTCACTGAAAAAGGATACAAGCCACAGAAGAACCAGCGTTTCAACATTTATCTGACAAACTCTCTGGAAGAATATCACCCTGATACTGGAACACTATTTGCCAGCTGGTTGTCAGCAGAGGCAAACGAGGCAAACCACATAAAACGGGATACACCTGTGATGGTTGTGATGGGCAATCCACCGTATGCGGTCAGCAGTAGCAACAAAGGTGAGTGGATTCAAAACCTTCTGGTTGATTACAAGAAAAATTTAAATGAGCGAAATATCCAACCTCTGTCTGATGATTACATAAAATTTATCAGATATGGACAGCATCTGATAAACAAAAATGGGGAAGGCATTCTCGCTTACATTTCAAATAATAGCTTCATAGATGGTATTATTCACAGACAGATGAGGAAAAACCTGCTGGAGACATTTGACAAAATCTACATCATCGATCTGCACGGAAGTAGCAAGAAAAAAGAAACGTGTCCGGATGGAAGCCGTGATGAGAATGTGTTTGATATTACACAGGGTGTGAGTATTAATATTTTTGTGAAAACTTCAATCAACAATAAAAAATTGGGTGTTGTTAAACATTATGATTCATATGGGCTTCGAGAAAAGAAGTATGATTTTTTGAAAGAAAAAAGTTTGAAAGATATTGATTTTGAAGAACTAAAGAATGATGTGCCTTATTACTTTTTTGTGCCTAAGGATTTTGGGAACAACTTTGAGAAAAAAAATAGTATTAAGCTTCGTAATTTGTTTATTGTTAATTCTATGGGTATTGCCACAGGTAAGGATTCTGAGCTTGTATTTTTTTCTCAAAGTGAGCAATCTGAATATGATAGTAATTGTCTAAAGCATTTTTACTACCGACCGTTTGATGTGAGATATACATTATTCGATAATAGGCTACTGCAACGAGCAAGATTTGATCTTATGAGGAATTACATTGTTGGAGACAATATCGGACTCAACATCGTAAGACAATCAAAACTAAAAGGAGTCGAAGCCCTAGTTAATACAACGCTTTCAAATAGAGACCTAATAACAAACCATACCTATAATCTTCCTCTCTACCTCTACCCCGACCCAGATGAACAAGAAACGCTGGCAGACACAAACCAACCCCCCTCAGTCCCCCCTTCAAAAGGGGGGCTAAAAAGAATCCCAAACCTGGACAAGCAAATAGTAGCAAAAATTGCAAAAGGTCTAGGTCTCACCTTCATCCCAGAAAAAGAAAAAGCACCAGGAACATTTGCACCAATCGATATCCTGGACTACATCTATGCAGTCCTGCACTCCCCGACTTATCGCACCAAATACAAAGAATTTCTGAAGATTGACTTCCCTCGTGTTCCATACCCAAAAGACAAAAAAGTATTCTGGTCACTTGTAAAACTTGGTGGTGAATTACGACAGATTCACCTGCTCCAGACTCCAAAGGTTGAAGAATTTATCACAGGTTATCCGATTGATGGTGACAATATTATCACCAGAAAGCTCACAAAAACCAGCATCGGCTGGGAACTAACCAACAAGAAAAAACTGGCAGGCAGAGTTTGGATAAATGATACCCAGTATTTTGAAAATGTTCCACTGATTGCTTGGGAATTTTATATTGGCGGTTATCAACCGGCACAAAAATGGCTAAAAGACAGAAGAAACAGAAAACTTGAATTTGAAGATATTCTCCACTATCAAAAAATAATTGTTGCCCTCTGTGAAACTAACAAAATTATGAAAATAATCGACAAAATCAAATTTGAGTAGTCAACTTCCTGGTGCATACAAGGATGTGACAAAAGTTGTAGGAGTTCTCCACAGAGCAGGTATCGCAAGAAAGGTCGCAAAGATGCGACCTTTGGGGGTTATCAAGGGGTAGTAAGATTTTTTATACCGTATATGTCCACATCATAGACATATCGGTAGGACGTGTCCAATATTTGCTACTTATTGGACATATATGTGTTAGATAATCTATATATCCATTGGTATACTCATTCTCAGTAAAGTATACAGATCAAGATTGAGATAATAATTTTCTCGTCCAATCGTGATTTTCTCCATTATTCCAGCCTCTGCAAGCTGGTTGAGATACTTTGATGCAGTTTTTCTTTCTGCAATTTCATCCCTCACAAGAAAGCTGATTTTAGTGTAGGGGTGCTTAAAAATCGTCTCCACAAGCTCTTTTGAATAGATGTTTGGTATTTTTCTTTTGATGTGTTTGGTCGTTTTATTCATCTGCTCATGGATGATGTTTATTCGAATAATCACGCTGTTTGCTGTTTTTTCAACACAGTCCAACATATACAGTATCCATGGCTCCCAATTACTATTTTCTGTTACCCCTCGCAGAAGATTATAGTATTTACTTTTATTATTGATTATATATTCACTCATATAGAGAATTGGGATATCCAAAAGCTCTGAAGCCAGAAGAAAAAGCAGGTTGATAATTCGACCAGTTCTCCCGTTGCCATCAATGAAAGGATGTATCGCCTCAAATTGGTAGTGGATGATCGCCATTTTGATGAGAGGATCAAGTCCATCATTCATTTTAGAGAATTTAACCAGATTTTTGAGGAGTCCCTCTAATGTATCTTTTCCAGCAGGAGGGGTATATATAACATCAATTCCATTGCCAATAGATACTTCATCAGTTCTGATGGATAACCTTTCATTTTTTATTGTGCTTACAGTTTCCTCAAATAGTTTGATCGATAATTCTGGTTGTGTCTTAATTTGTTGAAATCCATTCCAAAGAGCTTCTCGATATCCCATAACTTCTTTTGTGGCTGGATCAATATTTTTTGATTCTGAAACCATTGCACGGAAAAGTTTATCAGTGGTCGTCACAATGTTTTCAATTTCAGAACTGTCCTTCGCTTCTTGAATTCCAAGTGTGTTGATCAGAATATCTGGGTTTGGAATGTTTCTTATTAAACCCTTAAGCTGGGCAAGTTCTTTGTTCGCATTGATTGTTTTTCTCATTATTTTTATTGATTCAATGTTCTCGTTTGGAGGAAGAAAAGGCAAACTGTTAAAAGGTTCTGATGGATTAAAGCTCATCTTTCAGTCTCTCATCTTACCAAATACGCCGATCACGGTTGATATTTTCGTAATCGTTGCTTGTATCATTGTCAAACCATTCGGGGTAATAATTTTTCAATCGCTCTAGTCCTCTTTCATCATTCGAGTCTCTATCATATAGCACACCTTCATCCAAAAGCTTCCACTGGATCCAATAGTGATAAAAATCAGTGTATTCACCCTCTTTATGTGTACTTTCGCCGAATACAATATTGAACCCGTTTGTCAGATCGATAAATAATGAATGCACATCTTCTCTTGAATTGTATCTGTTTGATTCTTCAAAATCAGGATATTCCCAACCACCCTCTCGCAGTATCCATTTTATTCGTCTTTGTGTAAATGACTCCAACTCGGTTGGTTGCTCTTTTGGTGTTGCATTTACAAAATAAACCAGCACCCCAAGCAAAACTATCGACAGTATCACAATTATTGCAGTTGAAAGTTTTTTCATGAATGATTTCTCCTGTTATTCTTCATTATCTCAAATCCCTCCGCTTCCCGTCAAGCCCCCACCAAAACATTGAATACACCTGCCTCATCAGCTCCTCATCACCTACGATTCGATTCATGATTTCTGGGTTGTTCATGTAGTAATTCATAAAAATATCAAGGAACATCAAAATAGCTGAATCGGTCAGCTCCGAGTTGATGTACCCCTGAGTTTTCCCCTCGGAAATCAGTTTCAGCATCTCGGCTTTGGTTTCTGTTTCAAAGTAGTTGAACAGCACTTCTCTGACCTGGGGAATGGATGCAGAAGCTTTTATTATCCAGGACAATTCTGGAGAGGTTGCATTCTCTCTTTTGAATTTGAATATCAGGTCAATTTTTTCGGGGAAGCTGAAAGCACCATCTGAAATTTCTCGGTATTTTGTCAGAATTTCTTCGGTTGTGTGCTCCACAAGTTTGATTATGAGTTGCTCTTTGCTCTCAAAATGGTTGTAGATTGTAACAGGTGAGACTCGAGCGTGTGAGGCAATCTCAGCAATGCTCACCTTTTCTGGCCCAAACTTTGAAAATAATTCATTTGCAGAATTTATCACAGCAGACTTTTTCATCTGCTTTCTCTTTTCAAAACCGTCAGTTGAACGTTTTTTTGAACTCATACTATTCATAATATACAAAACATCTTGACATGTCAACATAAATGTATATTATGTAATGTATGAATGGAATATATTCATATTTATAAAGGAGAAAATAATGGTATTTGTAATAGGATTGAGGAGTGCAAATGAACTGAAATTATTTGGCGGAAAAGCAATCAATCTTTCAAGACTGATGAAAGCAGATTTTAATGTTCCAGATGGATTTGCAATCTCAACTAAGGCTTATGAAAAATTTGTTGAGACAAACAATCTAGGCAAAATTATCCAAGAATCTTTGAGTAAAATAGATATTTCATCTCAAAAATCTCTTGATGAAGAATCAGAAATAATCAGAAAATCATTCTTGTCTTCAAAAATGCCAGAGGATATTTCTTCTGAAATCAAAATTTATGTAGAAAAATTCAGTGGGAACTTTGCGGTGCGGTCATCCGCCACTGCTGAAGACCTTCCAACCATGAGCTTCGCTGGACTCCAGGATACGTTTCTAAACGTCACAAAAGAAAATATTGTCCGCTCAGTCATAAAATGTTTTGCCAGTCTCTGGACATCACGTGCGATAAGTTACAGATTTGAAAACAAAATTGAGCAAACCGCGGTCTCAATATCTGTCATAATCCAAGAAATAATCCATGCTGATGTCAGCGGTGTTTTGTTCACAATCAACCCAGCAAACAACTGTTATGATGAACTCGTGATAAATTCTAACTTTGGGTTTGGGGAGAGCGTTGTATCTGGTGCTGTTATTCCTGACTCAGTAATTTTTGACAAATATAAAAAAGAGATAACCGAGAAAAAAATAGGCTCAAAAGAAAGCATTGTCATTCCAAAAAAAGATGGAGATACCGAAGAAGTTCAATCTGACAAAACCAACAAATTCAGCCTCACAATTTCCCAGATAAAACAACTTTCAGAAATAGCAACAAACATTGAAAAAGAATACGGAATCCCAATGGACATCGAATGGGCAATAAAAGATGACATAATCTATATTCTTCAAGCAAGAGCCATCACAACCTGGATTCCGCTCCCTGAAGAAATGTTGACAAAACCCGGTGAGGAAAGACTTCTTTACATTGATTTCATGATCACTCGTCAGGGAATTGAAAAGAATTTCTCAATACTTGGAATTGATTTTTTCAGCTACATCCAGAAACCATTTTCAAAGAGTCTGATGGGGCTTGATACAGGTGGTATAAAGGATGGCTTCACTTTTTATTCACACGGCAGGGGGTATATCAACCTCAGCAACATGATGAGCGTTTTTGGGAGCAGATTTTTGAATCAGTGGGAGAGGGTTGCAGACAGCGTCACCCTCTCTATCATAAAAAATAATATTGGTGATTACAAAATAAAAGAGAGACCAAAACGGTTGAGATATGCAGGGTTTCTTTCGCTAACAAAATTTGTTTTCAGCCCAAGGTTAGGTGCATACTTTCAGGCATATAATCACCCAAAGGAATATCTTGCAGAGGTTCAGAAAAAAGAAGAATGGTTCGTAAAGAGGCTGATGGATGCAACATCTGATTACAGCTCCCTCCACGAACTCTCAGAAAATATTGGTGAACTCTACAATGAATTCATAATGAAGTCTATTATGGTTACATATTCATCTGAAAAAGCCCGAGTGCAGCTTGACAAAATGTTTGCAGAAAAACCGGAGCTTTCTGAGAAGGTGAGTTTACTTGAGCGATCACTCCCCGGAAACATCACAATTGAAATGGGTCTTGTCATGTTCGACCTTTCACAGTTTGATGAGATAAAAAACTGCGAGAATTATGACGTGTTCAAATCAAATCTGAACTCCGGAAATATCTCAAAAGAATTCAAAAAAGAGTGGGGAAATTTCATCAACAAATTTGGCTTCAGATGCCCGGTAGAGCTCGACATGGCAAGCATCAGACCAAATGACAATCCTGAGTTTCTTTTTTACCAACTCAAACAGATGTCCCAGATTTAAAATTCTGAAATGACCCCAAAAGCACTCTACCAAAATTCAGTAAAAAAACGTGAAGAAGCATTCTCAGAATTGTTGGGTGTTGCAAAAGAAAAGGGCAAGGAAAAGAGTTTCAGAAAAAACTATGAGGTAATGATAGCTCATGGGGGCTATCGTGAGACTCACAAATATTTTATTGTGATGGCAATTGACGCAATGAAGCGTGAGATTTTGAAGGTTGCAAGAAAATTTGTTTCAGCTGGAAGACTAAAAAACACCCAGCAAATTTTTGATCTGACAGTCCATGAAATTGATGAAGCCCTGGCTGATGAATCATTTGACATGATTTCCCGAGGAATAAAAAATACACAGCACATCAGAAAAACTGCACATGTAAAATATTTCCCCAGAGTAATCGACTCCAGAGGAAAAATTGCACATCCTCCCAAACCGGAAGAAAGAGATGGAATGTTGGTCGGTGAGGCAATTTCACCAGGGATAATCCGAGGCAGAGTCAAAGTTTTGAACACGCCAGATGAAAAACCAATTCACCCCGGTGAAATCCTGGTGGCAAGAACAACCGACCCCGGCTGGACACCACTCTTCATAAACGCTTCGGCAATAATCCTTGAGATTGGTGGAATGCTTCAACATGGTGCATTGGTCGCCAGAGAATACGGAAAACCCTGTGTTGCCGGGATTATTTCTGCCACCGAAAAACTGAAGGACGGGCAGTTGGTGGAGGTGGATGGTTCAAATGGGGTTGTGAGGATTATTGAAATAGAAAACAATGAACTAAATCTCATGAATACTACAGGAAACAACATTTAATAATTCATTTTATTTATCTGGTATAATGTCTCATACTAAGAAAGAGGGTACGTTGTGAATTCCACAATTGATGTTGAGATTGAAACTAGTATATTGATTGAGATTAGAAGGTTAATAAGGGCTACTGAAAAATATGCAACAAAGTTGGCAGATAGGCATGGGATAACTGTGGCACAACTTGTTGTAATCCAGGAAATAGATTCAGTCATAAAAATTGACGAAAAAGAACTTGGTAGCAGCCTTGGTTTGAGAAAAAGAACTATTCAAGAGATTTTGGATAGACTTGAAAGATTGGATATTGTCGAGAGGGTACCTGGCAGGAAAGAGCCTGCGAAGGTGCTCATTTCATTAACCGAAAAAGGAAAAGGTATTCTGGACAAGGACCCGCCCCTGCTTCAAGATACTCTGATTGAAGAACTTGAAGAGATTGATGATTGGCAGAAGAGTATGCTCCTGGCTTCTTTCCAAAGAATAAACAACCTGCTTGAAGCAGAAAAATTGGATGCAGCACCAATCCTGACTGCGGGTAAAATTACACAACCTGAGCCACTGACAAATGGCAAAATCAAGCAGATTCTTCGACCAGAAAAGGAAAAAGCAAGGCTGATAAAAGTTGAAACACTTGAACAGTTGAAAGAGAATATTGAGGTCGATGATCTTGCAAATTTTGTAAAAAAGCACATGAAGCCATTCCATGACCCACCAGAGTACACAAAAAAAGGAATCAGGGACGCACTCACTGGAGTGCCAGATGATGGTGGATTTGTGATTTTGGCATACCTTGATCACGAATTAGTCGGAACTCTTGTGATGCTTTCAACTGGAATGGACAACTATATCCCTCCGTACTGTTTGCTGTTTATTGGAGTAAACGGTGATTACCGAGGACTTGGAATTGGGCAACAGATTATGGATTATGCTCTTGAGGAAGCGGGAGATAATGTTTATCTCCATGTTGATTATGACAACCCTGCAAAACATCTCTACGAGCGCATGGGATTTTTGAATTCCTATGCCGAGATGAGGTATTACAAAAAAAGAATTGTTGACTAAAAAATAAATCCTATCCGACAGCTCAACTGCAAGCACCCACCCATGGATGACTGTTGGGTTTAGTATAAAACATACGAGCAACAAAAAAGCGATTCTGATGATTCTTGAATTTGAGGAATACTTTAATGTAATACTCCAACAATTTGGTAGTTAGAGAGTATGGGAAGCCCTGCGTTGCTGGTGTTATCTCCGCCACTGAAAAACTGAAGGACGGGCAGATGGTGGAGGTGGATGAGTCGAGTGGGGTGGTGAGGATTGTTGAAAAAAAATAAACAAGCTTGGGCTTATTTCAATTGCAACTGGAATGATTCTGATATTTGAACATGATTTATTGCAAATAGTCAAAAAAAGAATATCATGTTCAATCATAGCTAAAGGGGGTGGATTGTGAGTTTACAAGAATTCAGAGAAGGTAGGCTGATTGATGCAAGTCGAGTTGCGGACAAGTCGTATATTGAGGGGATAGTTTTTTGGTTTGAATCAGATGAGAAGGCAAAAGAAAAACCTAAACCAGTAGCAAAGCGACCAAAACCACGTATCATCACAAAATCTAGAAACACTAAAGGTACTAATCTAGGAAAAAAGAAATCAAGTTGAGATGGCAACTGAAAATGAAAACATAGACAAAAAGGAATTATTATTAGAGCATCTTATTGTGGCGAATAAACAATTCGATGACGCAGCAAAAGAGTTAGACACAAAGTTAATGGCTTTTACAACTGTTGCCCTTGGGTTATCAGGCTGGGGAATAACCGTATTAGATACTATTGAGTTATTATTGATAATACCATTTTTTATTTCAATAATATTGTTTGTTATTGGTATATGGCCAAAACAAGTATCGGTATATCCATCAGATAAAATGGTAATATACGGTTGTCAAAAACACTTCAGCCTAGAGGCTTACCTAGATGAATTACTAAATGTTGATGGTGTTACAATTGATGAATCTGGATACGCTATTAACCCCAAAATCAATGAGGATGTTATCAAGCCAAATATCAAACGTATTCAAATCAAATCAGGATTATTTCAAGCTGGACTTATTTCAATTGCAGTCGGGATGATATTAGTATTCGTATATAAATTAATGGGTTGATACAAATAGATATACCTTAGAGGACATTTTTATATTCATGTGTTTTTGATGCCCTCATCTGTTTCTGTTTATGCGGTTTCACTTAACTGCAAGCACCTACCCATGGATGACTGTTGGGTTTAGTATAAAACATTA
>CBDUSO010000035.1:0-23948 GCA_965370295.1 uncultured bacterium | reverse complement strand
TCAGCATAAACAGCACCAGCGACAACGATAGTAGTTTTGTAATTGTTCTTTTCATTTCGAAAGAACTCCTTTTGCAAGACATCCAACGGCACAGCATAGCACGAAAAATGTTCATTTGCGACCTTGCTTGAATTGGCAATATTGGAACAGTCAAAATTATTTTAATTCGATATAATTCTGAGAATAAGAATAAATTGTCTCACTGGTAAGTTGACAAAAAGAATTTTTTGTGATATGCTAATTGCAACTCAATCCGAATAAGGAGGAAGAAATGGGTAAGAGCATTAAAGGAACAAAGACTGAAAAGAACATCATGTCTGCATTTGCAGGTGAGTCACAGGCGAGGAATCGTTATACCTATTTTGCATCAAAAGCAAAGAAGGAAGGGTATGTCCAGATTCAAGCTATTTTTGAAGAGACTGCCAACCAAGAGAAAGAACATGCCAAGAGATTGTTCAAGTTGTTTGAAGGCGGAACAGCAACCATTACAGGTGAATTTCCAGCTGGAATGGTAGGGACAACACTTGAAAATTTGAAGGGTTCGGCAGGTGGTGAAAACTACGAACACACCCAGATGTATCCTGGGTTTGCAAAGATTGCAGATGAAGAAGGATTACCAGAGATTGCAACTATCTTCAGATCAATAGCGGTTGCAGAAAAACAGCATGAAAAAAGATTCAACGATATGATCAAAAACATTGAAGCAGGAAAAGTATTCAAGAGAGACACAGAAGTTACCTGGCGTTGCAGAAATTGTGGTTATCTTCACACTGGAAAATGTGCACCGCAAAAGTGCCCTGCATGCGATCATCCACAGGCTCACTTTGAAATTCTTGGTGAAAACTGGTAGACTGTAAACAGTCAAATAAAAGGAGAAATAAAATGGCAAAAAGATTAGAGATATACAAATGTGAAATGTGTGGGAATGTTGTTGAAGTGATGCATGGTGGTAAGGGTCAACTTGTCTGTTGTGGAAAACCAATGATCCATGAGGCAGAAAATACGGTTGATGCCGCCAAAGAAAAACACGTTCCAGTCATCAACAAAACCGACAAAGGTGTTGAAATTAATGTTGGAAGTGTAGCACACCCAATGACCGAAGAACATCTTATTGAATGGATTCAAATGATTGATAATGATGGAGTCCACCACCCAAGACATTTCCTTAAAGCCGGTGATACACCAGGATCAATATTTGATGTAACCAACAAAGATGGTTGGAAGGTTCGTTCATACTGTAACAAACATGGACTCTGGACTGTAGAGATATAAGCTCATGGCAATCAGCACAAGAGTTCTTGATGAGCTAAACCTTCAGATCAAACATGAACTTGAGTCATACTACATCTATCTTTCGATGTCTGCTTGGTTGCATGGACAGAGCTTAGATGGAATGGCAAACTGGATGAGAATTCAAGCTCACGAAGAGATGGAACATGCGATGAGATTGTTCTCCCACATCATCGATCGCGGTGAAAAGGTAAAACTTCTTGATCTCAAACAACTCAAAACAGAGTGGAACTCTCCACTTGAAATCTTTGAAGATGCCCACGAACATGAAAAATTCATCTCTGGCAGAATGAACACGATCATGGGTGTGGTCAAAGAAGAAAATGACTACACCACAGAACCACTTCTCTCCTGGTTTATTGGTGAGCAGATTGAAGAAGAAGCAAACGCTTCAAAGATTGTTGATCAGCTCAAGATGATTGGTGAAGAGGGCAAGGGTCGTGGATTATTCCTCATCGACAAAGAGCTCGGTGCAAGACCATGGCCGGGGGTTTCACCTTTGAATCCATCGGCTCTGCTTGCTGGTGGCTAAGCAGTGATTTATACGACAAGAAATAATGCCCGGGTCCGGTTGACCGGGCTTGTTTTCTTTATAGAATTGTGACTATGGGTATCCTCCGTGATTTTGTTAGTGAAAGAGAAGATTTGAACAGTGTTGTAGCCAAATATGCCGGTAACAACATGAAACGTTTTTTTGGGTTGGACATTACAACTTACCAACCCGGAGCAATTGATAGAAAAACAAAAGAAATGCTGGGGCTTGTTTCTTCATTGGTTTTGAGGTGTGATGATTGTATTTTTTACCACCTGAACCAGCTGAGAAAAATGAAGGTATCCTCTGAAGAGATTGAAGAAATTCTGACAATCGGTATGATTGTTGGTGGGTCAATAACGATACCACATGTAAGACGGGCGTTGTCCGCTTGGGATAGCGAAGAGGGGGAATAGAAAATGAATAAAGAGGAGCTTTTTGAAAAACTCACACCAATAATTCGAGTGGTGATTGATGGCGGAGAGAGTATTGTTCTTAAATTCCAGACAGTTTGCAAATTTCTCAATAAAAATGTTGAATACTATGATTGGGTGGGATTTTATTTTCTTGAAGAGGGCATGCTTCATCTTGGACCATATGTCGGGTCTGAAACTGAGCATGGTAAAATTGAGCTTGGAAAAGGTCTGTGCGGACAGGCAGCAAATCTGAAGGCAACATTTATTTCAGATGATGTGAACAAGGAAGATAACTATCTCTCTTGCAACATTCATGTAAAATCTGAAATCGTTGTACCGATTCTAAACAACGGGAAAGTATTCGGAGTTTTGGATATTGACTCACATACAATCTCAGCTTTTTCAGATGAGGACAAGGTTTTTCTGGAATGGGTGACCAAAGCAATTGCATCCATTCTGTAACTGTTTGTAAAAGGAGATAAAATGCAAGCACCATTTAAGGCAACAAAAGTTTCTGACTCAGTATGGTGGGTCGGAGCAATTGATAGAACAATACGTGATTTTCATGGTTACGGAACACCAAGTGGAACTACCTACAATGCGTACCTTGTGATGGGTGAGAAAATTGCACTCATCGACACCGTTAAAGCTCCGTTCAAGGAAGAGCTTCTCTCACGAATCAGCTCAGTAATTGACCCCAGTAGAATCGATTACATAATAAGCAATCACGCCGAAATGGATCATACCGGTGCATTGCCCTGGATTGTTGATAAGGTAAAACCGGAAAAGATATTTGCATCCGGAAAAGGTGTTGAGGCAATCAATGCCCAGCTTCAACTTTCACAGGAGATAACCACAGTAAAAACTGGTGAAACACTCAGCCTTGGAAACAAAGAAATTTCCTTCATTGAGACAAAAATGCTTCATTGGCCAGATTCAATGTTTACATATCTTGCAGATGAGGGAGTATTATTCTCGCAAGATGCGTTTGGAATGCATCTTGCTTCCTACGAAAGATTTGATGACCAGCTACCAACAGATATTTTAGAATGGGAAGCGACAAAATATTTTGCAAATATTCTTATGCCGTTCTCGCCACTTGTTCTCAGATTGCTGGATTCAGTTTCAAAAATGAATCTTGGAATCAAAATAATTGCACCCGACCACGGTCCAATTTGGAAAAACAAAGTCGATTGGATTCTTGAGCTCTATCAAAAATTTGCTATACAGAAACCAACTAACAGAGCAGTTGTTTTGTTTGATACGATGTGGGGAAGCACCACAATGATGGCTCGCTCAATTGGTGAGGGAATCTATGCTGCTGGTGGTTTACCTCGGTTGATTCCTTTGAATACCTCTGATAGAAGTGTGGTTGCGACTGAGGTTTTGAAATCTGGGGCTTTGATTGTTGGTTCGCCAACCATGAACAGAGAAATATTCCCATCTCTTGCTGATGTAATGATTTACTTAAAAGGATTGAGACCAATAAATCTTATAGGTGCAGCATTTGGCTCGTATGGATGGAGCGGTGAGGGACACCGGAATGTCGATGCCATGTTGAAGGAAATGAAGGTTGATGTGATCTCAGAACCACTTTCAGCAAAGTGGGTTCCAGATAATGAAAAACTTCAAGAGTGTTTCGATCTTGGAAAAAAGATTGCAAAAAAACTTTGTGGAGAGTGTGGTGAAAGTGGAAATTGATCGCAAAGCATTCAGAAGCATCAGTTATGGTTTGTATATCATCACAACTGCTGTTGGTGAAATAAAAAATGGTCAACTGGCAAACACCGTTTTTCAGGTGACATCAAATCCTCCAAGGATTGCGGTTTGTTTGAACAATGAAAACTATACCTGCGAGCTTTTGAAAAAGTCTGACTTCTTTGGAATCAGTGTTCTAGCAGATACTGCTGATCATAAATTTATCGCTCCCTGGGGATTCAGATGTGGAAGAGAATTTGACAAATTTGAAAAGGTGAAAACCAGGCAAGGAACACATGTTCCGCTGGTGACCGAAAATTCACTTTCGTGTTTTGAGTTGAAGGTGATAAATTCGATGGACATTGGAACCCACACCATGTTTATTGGTGAGGTAATTGGTGCTGAGGTGGTAGGCAAGGGTGAACCTCTTACCTACGTACTCTATCATGCAAGAAAGGGTAGAGAGCCAAAAACAGCTCCCACCTACATCCCAGAAGAAAAAAATGAAATAAGGAGTGAAGATATGAAATTCGTTTGTAACATTTGTGGTTATGTTTATGATCCAGCAAAAGGTGATCCGGACAACGGAATTGATCCCGGAACCAAGTTTCAAGATTTACCAGATTCTTGGGTTTGCCCACTCTGTGGTGCTCCAACGGATGATTTCTCACCACAGGATTAATTGAAAATTGCGATTTGTACAGAGGCAATCCTAGGATTGCCCCTCGTATCATTGATTTTTAATAGATTTATTGTGTGTGTTTAATGTTATTTATTGAACTTGAAAAACTCTACAAAAATCTGAACAGGAGGGAATTTGTTCATCCTGACCCTCTGGAATTTCTTTATCTCTATCCAAACCAGAAGGATAGGGAAATTGTCGGGTTGGTTGCGTCCTCTCTTGCTTATGGAAATGTCAAACAGATTCTAAAAAGTGTGAAAAAAGTTTTAAATTTAATCTCACCAAATCCTTTTGATTTTATCAGATTTTCAAATCCAGAAAAATGGGAATCTCTCTTTCAAGATTTCAAGCATAGATTTGCCGTGGGTGATGATATTGTAAATTTATTTCTTGGAATAAGAGGGTTGTTAAAAAAATATTCTTCAATCGAAAACGCTTTCAAGTCTCATTTGAAAACTGGTGATGAAAATATTATTCCAGCATTGGCTGGATTTGTTGGTGAGATGAATCAACTTTCAAAAAATGATTTAGGGCATTTGATTCCAAATCCAGATAAAGGAAGTGCCTGCAAGAGATTGATGTTGTTTTTGAGGTGGATGATAAGGAACGATGAGGTAGACCCCGGTGGATGGGATATTTCATCATCAAGTCTATTGATTCCGCTCGACAGTCATATGCACTATATCTCAAAAGGATTAGGTTTTACCAGCAGGAAATCAGCAGACCTGAAAACTGTTGTTCAGATTACAGAAGTTTTCAAAAAAATATTACCAGATGATCCTGTGAAATATGATTTCGCTTTGACGAGGTTGGGAATCCGAGATGAGTTGAACAGGGATGATTTCATAAACCAGATAACGGGGTTGACACCACGGTAAAATGGGATTATTAAATAACCATTACTTTTTTAAAGGAGAGACATGGAAGATAGCGACTACAGCACAGCTCCACCTGCACATTGGTGGAATAAGATGCAACTGATTGTCGCTTGCAGAAAGTAGAATAATTCTACCTTTTGTGAGTTTAGTTGCGGGGGGTAGAGTATGGATTTAACAGAAACAACAATAAAAGATATTTTTCTTGAGTATCTTGAATCAGGAAAAAAATCAGAGTTAAAAATCATTGCTGAGGATTTTGCCCCGGTTGATATCGCGGAGCAGATTGAGGAATTACCGATTGAAAAAATTTGGGAGATTCTTCAGTGTATGGACATCCACACAGCCGGTGAGGTGATGGGTTATTTTCATATTGACCTTGAGGTTCAGCTTGCAGAAAACACACCAAAAGAAACACTTGCACCTTTGATTTCCAGCATGTTGAGTGATGAGGGTGCTGACCTTTTATCTGAAATATCTGTCCCGCTTCAAAACAGTTTGATACCCTTGCTCGCCAAGGCAAAGCGTGAACAACTTCTTCATTTGAGTTCGTATGAGAATGGAACCTGTGGGGCATTGATGACTGCAGATTATGTTTCGGTTCCACCAGACATTACCGCAAAAAATGCCTTAAAGAGAATCCAGATAGAGGCATCCAAAAGAGAATTTATTTACTATGTTTATGTTATCGATTCTGCTCATAAATTGCTTGGAATTGCATCGATAAAATACCTGATTCTGGCTCATCCAATGAAGAGGATTGACGAAATAATGTTTCGGGATTTGGTTTCTGTTCAAGCTGAGGATGACCAGGAGAAGGCAATCGATTTGATTGAGAACTATGACCTGATGGCTCTGCCTGTGCTTGGGATTGATGAGAAACTGGTTGGTATTATCACCCATGATGACATGTTTGATGCGTTGCAACAGGAACACACCGAGGATATGGAAATGATTATGGGTATCTCCGGTGAGCATGAATCTGAGGGATACATAAAAAATTCTCCGTGGCAACATTTTAAGAAAAGAATTCCCTGGGTTGCGGCACTCTCTGTTTTTCAACTGCTCACGGGTTTTGTTATCAGTTTTTTCGAAGGGACACTAAACAGCCTGATCATTTTGATTATATATATGCCTCAAATGGCTGCAACGGGTGGAAATGCTGGAAGTCAGTCATCAACTGTCATAATAAGAGCAATTTCCACCCAGGAATTAACCGTAGGACTCTTCTTTAAGGCAATATTTAAAGAATTTAATACTTCAATATTGATGGGTTTATCACTTGCTGGGATTGCATTTGCAAAGGTTTGGATACTTTCAGGAAGTGCAATTTTGCCAGGCGGAATTACTCTCTGGAGAGTTGCCAGCCTCGTTGCTCTAGCACTTGGAGTCCAGGTTGTAACTGCGATGACCTTAGGAGCGATTTTACCTATCCTCGCAGTCAAAGCAAAGTTGGACCCTGCAATCGTTGCTAGTCCTGCACTCACCACTCTCATTGATATTTCAGGAATGTTAATATATTTTGGGCTGGCGAGGCTGATGATTGGTTTATAGTCAAAATTGGATGGTTTTGGATGAGCATATGACCAATAATTAATTATTGAATTATGTGATTGTAAAATAAGGTTAATAATTAGACCCTATCTATCCCTGTGATAATGGGAATTGTTCATCATTTGAAAAAAGGTATCATCAGTAGTTATTAATTCGTTTGACATTATGATAAAAATGATTACAATGTGTTTAGTATGAATGGTAAATATGAACAATTATTAAGGGTCGTAATGCAGTCAGAATCAGTCTTTGTTCCGGTTGATTATATCGGAGAAATTGTTGAGTGTAATTACGTTAAATTGTTACCTGACTTGAAGAAGAACATCGTTGGGTTGACACTGATAAATAATGTCGTTCTTCCAATAATCTCATTTTCTGACGCAACAAGTTTGCCTTTCAGGGGTATTGTGATCAGAAGAGATGGAAGAAATTTTTTCCTGAAAGTTGATACTGTCAGCGACATATCTGAAATTCAAATTGACAAAGTTGAAAAAACTGATAATGATTTTATCGTGAAAACAAATGGAAGTAAAATCATCGATGTTGATAGTATATTGAGGTTCATATCTTGAAAATAATTGCCAAAGATTATATCAATCGAAGCAATCTCATAAGTGGTATTGTAGATTTAACACAAAAAAATGATAGTAGTCTGTTGATAAATATTGTCGGAATCCCCGCACTAAGAACCCCAACTAAATTAAAACAGGTTTCATTCAGACTGATTCCTGAAGGAATGACGCTTGATATTCCTGAACTTGACAGTTCTGACATTGAAAGTCTTTACTGGTGGGAACATGTTGAGATGCAAATCGATTCAGAAACATCGTCAAGTGCCACAAAATGGATGTCCCACTCCACGTTTAGAAAAATATCTGAGGGTTGGCATAGAAAAGATTCGATGTTAGATGAATATGGAATCACTCCCGACGACATTTTGTATACCCGCTCAATTTCGAACCATGGTTCATACACAATAACCAAAGAGGATCTTGTTATACTCCTTGGGATGAGAGGAAGATCAACGATACGGGACTCAATCACATCCTTTGGGCTACCTGAAGATATTATCCTGGAGAGAATATTAAAAGCATTGAAATACAGACTACTTGCCAAAAGTTCATTCCTGAAAAAAACAAACTATCCTGAAACCATCAGGGCGATGGGTATCAGAATCAACAGCTATTATTCAAATCTGAAGAGCTGGTTTGGGAATTCAAAGTTCCCCTCTCACAATTATTTTGTCAAGGAGTTAGAACTTCTCGCAACAAAATATCCAGATGCTGAATGCCTTGGAATAAATCCCGATGGCATTGATGTGAGCGAAAGTGTTTTGTCGCTCACATTCTCGAAAGACCCTGAATTTGTAAGTAGTGTCGGTGCAAAGATACTAAAACCTTTATGCATGTTGTTTAGTGGTTTGGTCGTTGGTTCCGCGTATGCCTACTCGGTGGAAAGTGCAAATAAAGTTTTAGCATTAACCGATAGAAGTCTGTTTACAAGGTATCAAAAGTCGAGTATTGAAAACCGACCGGCTTTTTTGAGGAGTTTCGATGAGTGAAATGAACATGATACCAAAAAAGTTTCGAGAAGAATCTGTGGTTTTGATTGTTGATGATTCCCCAACTATTCGTCGAGTGATAGAGATGGCATTGTCTGGCACAAACTGGAGGTTAATCTCTGCAAAAGATGGACTTGAGGCACTCAAAAAAACTAAAGAACACGATCCGGATATAATAATTCTTGATGTAATGTTGCCGGTTTATAATGGATACCAGGTTTGTTCGTTGCTCAAGAAAAATCCTAAATTCAAGAGTATTCCCATAATAATGCTTACCGCAAAAACAGGTGCAATTGATAGAATCAGAGGCAGGTTTGCACGTGCTGATCTGTACCTTGCAAAACCATTCTCAAAAGAAGAGCTTCTGACAGCATGTAATAAATACCTCAAGGAGGAAAGAAATGGCTAGAGTTTTAATAGTGGATGACATTCAGGTTGAAGTTGACAGATTGTCTGATGTGGTAAAATCTCTCGGGCACATCATATCGGTTGCAATGGACGGTGAAGAAGCACTAGAAAAAATTGTCAGTGAAAAACCGGATTTAGTTCTCTTGGATGTTGTTATGCCAAAGAAAAACGGCTTCCAGGTTTGTCGTGAGATGAGGGGAATGCCAGAGGTTGGTGGTACCAAAGTAATCATGATAACCAGCAAGGCATCCGAATCGGACAAGTTTTATGGACTGAAGCAGGGTGCAAATGAATATTTGGGAAAACCATATGAAGATGGACAATTAGTAAAATTGATCAAGAAGTTCGTGTAGTATGGCAAAGAGTTTCTTCTCTTTTATAATTTCTGGTCAGGAATGTGCGGTTGATACGGACAGGGTGGTCGAGGTTCTAGATGATGCAATCGTCACACCTCTCCCGCTTTCACCAGGATTTATTACTGGAGTTTCAAACTTCCGAGGAAATCTTGTTGGCGTAGTCGATCTGGCTTTCTATCTCGGTCAAGGTGGGGCAAGCACAGAGAATGTTATCATTATTTGCTCATCACCAGAAGGCCCGGTTGCATTTATTGTTGATTCAATTCGAGACATTATCACTCCGGAAAAAATTCTAACAGCTGACGAAATGGGCTCTGAAATAAATCTCCCATATTTTTTGGGAGTTGTCGTGAATGAAAAAGGATTAATTCGTTTGCTGGACATCGATTCAATAACTCAAGATATAAACAACAAAACAGAAGGAAAAACAAGTTTGACAGTTGGTAGTCAGCAATAAAAACTGACTACTTTTAGGAAAAATAAAGGAGGATTGATATGGCTGATAAACCTGGACTGATTGCGAGACTGTTTAATTTCAAAAGATGGCGTGTTGCATCAAAGATTTCTTTTAACATTATTGCTGTCACACTCATTTTGCTTATTGTGGTGTATTCGTTTGCTCTCATCTTCTTCTCGAATAACCTGGAAAATCAAATGCGTCAGAACCTTCTTCTTCAGACGAATACTGTTGCTGTTAGTATTGATGAGAGTCTGACTGAAAGATTGGCAAACGTAGCTGAGCTTGCCCAGAGAGGTAACGCTCCTAAGATTGCTCAGCTTATTAACGGTATGTCTTCTCAGAATAGGAGACAGTTGTACAATCAGTCTATCAGCAATAAACCACTGAGTATTGGTGGTGAGGCACAAAGTGAAGTACTATTGCATCAATGGTTCCGTACCATGAATACTATCTCAGAGTCATACGGTTACACTAAGTCGGTTCTCTGTGCAGGTAACGGTGATATTGTATTAGCATCTGAGCAGATAATTGATTTTCCATTACCTGAGTATGATAAAGAAATTGTCCATGGTGGAAAATATAAGAGTGACCCCCTGCCAAATCCTGGTGATGTCAAGGCTCTATCCACAGAAGTTCTTGACAATGTAGCAGGCACCGAATGGTTCAAAAGAACGAAAGAAAGAAAAAAAGGAAGCGTTGTTGATAGAATAGCCATGACTGTGGTCAAGGATGATGCAGACGGTAGGGAATGGTCGATTGTAATCTCTGCACCCATCTCCTCAAGTCAAGGGGTTGTTTTGGGATATGTTTCGTTCTGGTTTCCAGCCTCCAAGCTTGGTGAACCAATCGATCTGGTCAACAAGGAGAATGATCAGATCAACGGCTCAATAGTATATCTACCGTACGAAGCAAAGGGCGAAGAGAAGCTCTATGAAGCGATGCTTATCTATCATACGATACCAGGTATTACTGGATGGAGTACTGGTTCACTCTATTATCTGCGACCTGATGAATATGACTTGGAGGGTGAAATTCGTTTGCAGAGTGAGTTTGATAAGGGATTGTTAGAACATCCAAACATTCCATGGACGACATATAACTATGAGTTTACTGAAAACTATGTGTTGGGATATCTTGAAGAAGTTCATGATATTAGAGAAAATGAAGAACTATCAGAGGGTGCGAGAAGAGAAGAAATTCGACAACTCGTAAATCGTACTGCTTTTACGTATGATGTATCTGGTCGAGGAATCCCACAGCTGTATGTTAACTACGATGTTACCCATAGTGGTAATGCAGTGCTTGTGGACAAAGATGTTCACATGTTTTTATACCTCAGAATCACCAGGTCAGCGTATCGAGCTCCATTAAATCGATTGATATGGATTTCAATACTAGCCTTTTTGTTTATCATATTGTTACTTTCTTTGTTTGCCACCTTAATTGTTAGAAGAACTGTATCCCCGCTTATCTCAATTCGAGGTGGTATCATGGAGGTTTCATTTGGTAACTACGACATCGAGATTCCAGTTGAAACAGAGGATGAATTTGGTGACCTGGCTAAAACGTTCAACCAAATGATCACAGACATCAAGGCACATATTCAAACAGAGACTGACCGTGAGCAGCAGGATAATACGATTGCCCAGCTCCTCGACACGATGACATCAGCCTCTGGTGGTGACCTTACCGTCCAGGCTGAGGTCTCCGCTGACATCATCGGTGGTATTTCTGACTCTCTGAACTACTTGATCGCTCAGCTGAAAGACATCATCGGTAGTGTTATGAGTGTTGCCGATGAGATTGGTGGAAGTACCCAGGAAACACTAATATCAACCGAAAAGCTTAGTAACGAGGCACAAGAACAACTCGAACTTATTACAGATACAACTTCTGCTGTGGACGAGATTTCAATGTCAACCGCCGCTGCATCCGAAATTGCAGAGGTAGCTGCACAATCAGCAAGGCACTCCGCAGAAATCGCAGAGACTGGTGCTGCCACTGTAACCGAGGCTGTAGAAGGTATGAACCAGATTCGAGGGTCTGTTGCAGAAATCTCCAAGAGGATTAAAAAACTTGGAGAATCTTCACAGGAAATTGGAGAGATCGTCGACGTTATTTCCGACATTGCTGAACAAACAAACATGCTTGCTCTAAACGCCGCAATCGAGGCCGCACGAGCCGGTGAGCAGGGTCGAGGTTTCAGCGTTGTTGCTGATGCTGTTCGTCAACTTGCTGAAAGGTCTGCAAAGGCTACAAAAGACATTGCACTCCTTATCCGTGGTATCCAGGCAGAAACATCTGAAACGATCGAGGTTATGGAGGAGTCAACACGACTCGTTGTTGAAGGATCAAGATCAGCAGAAGTTGCCAGACAAACACTCGAAGAAATTGTTGCAAGTTCAAGTAAACTTGCTGAGACAATCTCTGGTGTTGCTGACTCATCCAGAACTCAGTTGATGGCAACCCAGGAAATTGACCGCTCAATGGGTACAATCTCAACCATCACAAAGAGTACAACAGAGAGTGCACTCCAGGTTGCAGAGGCTCTTGCTCAGGTTGCGGTACTTGCTGGACAGCTCCAGGAACTCGTTGCCAGGTTCAAACTCTAGAATATAATTTGTATTTCTTGGAGAGGAGTCTTTGAAAAACAAAAAGGACTCCTCTCCAAAAGTCGATGATTTATCCGTACAGGGAATATATCCAGATGAAAATCAGGAGGTGACAGTGGAAGATGAAAAGGTGAATGAGTATCTCCCCTCCTTTATTTTTGAATACAAACAGCTACTTTCAGATATGAATGATGTTTTGTATAAAATAATTGATGGTGATAACAATAAAGAAACATTATCTAAGCTATATCAATTGAGTCAGTCAGTTGAAGATTCAGCATTAAATGTTGAGCTAGCTAATATTGCAGATATAGCTGGATTTATGAGATCAGCTTTATCAATTTATGGTGAAGAAACCCTGCCAGCTTGGGATGTTAACTTGGGTGCAGTAGCTGAATACACCATCCAGAAATTATCAGAAATTATCCCTGCTTTGGAAAATAACGAATCAATTGACATTGATTCCGTAAAGGCTGAAGTTGAATATATTTGGGATGAGTACAAGAAAGAGTCAGTTTCTGATGAGGCAAAATCTTTAGAAGTTATTCCTGCTCCAGAAGAAGAACACTCTGAAATTACTCTTACACTTGAGGAAGAAGAAAAGGAAAAAGAGGACTACAACCTCCCTTCGTTTGAGTCAGAGTGTAGACAGCTGTTATCAAGTTTAAGTGAAACTATTGACCAGGCAGTAGGTGGTGACAATAGTAAGGAAGTTTTAGACAAAATCGATTTTCAAACTCAACTGATCATTGACTTGGCTGAATCTGTTGAGCTGGAAAGAATTGCAGAAATTGCCAAACTCATCAAGTCGGAACTCGAAATTTATGACGAGAAGACACCCCCTCCCTGGGATGCAAATCTTGGTGAAATCGTTGAGTACACAGTTCAGAGATTGGTAGAAATGGTTTCAGCTTTTGAGGATGATGAATTTCTCGATGTTGATTTTGCTAAAATGGAAATTGAATCTATTTGGATTGAGTATCATAATGAGCTGGTTTCAGCTTCAAGTGAACAGGAAGAAATAATAGAGGAAGAGTCATCTGAGCCAGTTATCATCCCCGAAGAAGAGCAAAAAATTAATAAATACCTCCCGTCCTTTATTCTTGAATGCAAGCAACTACTTGTTAGTATGGGCGATAACCTTGGGAAAGTGGTGGATGGCGACCGTAGTGATGAAACTTTTTTTGAGCTGTATCGCCTCGCCCATTCGATTGGAAGCTCAGCATTAACCGTTGAGCTGACAGAGATAGCCGACATTGCACGCAACATGGAATCTGCACTTGAGGTGTATGAGGTGTATGGTGAAGAGAATCCGCCACAATGGGATGAAAATCTTGCTCCGGTAATTGAATACACAGCCTTGAGATTGACTGAGATAATCACAGCTATAGAGGCAGATGAAACAACAGATATTGATTCCATTAAAGCAGAAGTTGAATCTGTATGGGCTGAATACAACAAAGAAGAGAATCTTGCAGACACAGAGCCAATTTTAATTTCTAATGAAGAAGAAACGATTGAGGGAGATATTGCAATTGTTGAGAAATCCAGCAAAAGCGAAGAGCTTGATAGCGTAGTAGCTGATTTTTTCAAGATTGAAGCTGATGAACATTTGAAGACTCTTCAAGATGGATTCTTAGAATTAGAAAAAAATCCAAAGGATGAAAAAATCATCGAAGAGGTGTTCAGAGCCGCTCATACGTTGAAGGGTGCTGCATCGACTGTGGGGTTCAAATCAACAGAGATTGCATCACATGCAATTGAAGACACACTCGAGCCAATTCGTGATGGTGAGATGGTTTTATCTCCTGACACAATCGATGTCCTTCTTGGGTCACTTGATGCCCTTGTCGAGACTTACAAACTTGAATGCGATCATGACCCCAAAGCTGCTCAGGCAGCAAATGAAGTTGCAGTAGTCCTCGGGAAGATCACCGGCAGACAGGTTGATTCAAAGCCAGCTGAGACTCAAGTATTTTTTGCCAAGAAAAAAGATCATGTCAAGAGGGAAGAATCTGTTAATGTACGTCTTTCAAAGCTGGATTCCCTGATGAATCTGGCTGGCGAATTGCTTGTCCAGCAATCACGAATGAACGAAACAAAAATCAAGTTTTCTAAAATTGCTGAGGCCATCAGGCTGTCTCTGAGAAGGTTAGCAGCCCTTAATTCGGATCTCTCTCAGCAACAGTTGATGTCGAGAACAACTCAAGCGATGAGGGTTGGAGTTAACGTAGATGACAGACAAGACTCAAAATATTCCAGTGAATTTGATGAACTGGAATTAGACAGATATAATGAACTTGACAGAATTGTAAAAAATGAATCAGAGGTGCATGCTGACTTAGTTGAAGCTCTTTTTGGATTTGAAGACGAAATTTCTGAACTAGCTGGAAGCACCGACAATCTTATGCAAAATGTAGGTGCAATACAAAGCTCTGTAATCTCAACAAGATTAATACCACTGACCCAGATTTTGGATAGATTCCCAAGGATGGTCAGGGACCTTGCTCGTTCTGAAGGGAAGTTGATAGACCTTCAAATTTTTGGTGAAGATGTTGAAATTGATATTACCGTGCTCAGAAGCATCTTTGATCCAATGCTCCACCTTGTTAGAAATGCTGTTCATCATGGCATCGAAATACCAGAAATTAGAGAGATGATCGATAAACCCAAACAGGGAACAATATCGATTGATGCTCGTTATGTTGGCAACCAGGTAGTTGTTGAAGTTTCAAATGATGGTGTGTCGTTAGACACAGGATCCATCGCAGCAGAAGCCGTTAAGATGGGAATAGTAAAAGATAGTGATTTGGGAAAGATGACGGATGACCAGATCAATGAATTAATATTTTTGAGTGGACTTTCAACCTCTGAAGAAGTTGGAATGGTTGCGGGTCGAGGAGTTGGATTGGATGTAGTTAAAAATAATATTGAGGCAATTGGCGGTTCAGTCTATATTTCTTCAACTTCTGAAAAAACGTCGTTTATCCTGACTCTGCCAATCTCACTTGTAATCTCACAAGGCATCATCGTCAATATTTCTGAACATAAATTCGTTATACCTTTAGGGTCTATTCAAGAGGTTGCTAGAATTAAAAAATCGGATATCGAAATGATTGGTTCTGGTCCCGTTGTAAACTTGCGCGGTGAGCTTCTCTCGGTTCGATACCTTGATGAATTGTTGGGAATAAAATCAACGATAAAGGATATGTCTGATTTCCCAGCATTAATTATTGCAAAGGGATCGTCGCTTACGGTTGTAGCTGTTTCTTCAATCGAAGGTCGACAGGATATCATGATAAAAAAACTTCCTGTTTGTCTTGATAACATTCCAGTCTATTCGGGCGTGTCGATTTTCGGATCGGGTCGAGTGTATCCTGTGTTGAATGTGCCTACGATTATTTCAGATAAACACATAAAAATTGAACAAACCCTCTCCAGAATAACCAGCGAGAAGGATGAACAACTTAATATATTGGTCGTTGAAGATTCGTTATCCATGAGAAAAATTCTCAAGATGGATTTGGAAAATGCTGGGTACATTATTCACACTGCCTCAACAGGTCTCGAAGCATTAGATGTTATCGAAAATAAGCACATTGATGGAATCATTTTGGATATAGAGATGCCCGAAATGGACGGATATGAGTTGATGTCTGTTTTGAAGGATGAAAAAAACCTGGCAAAAATTCCTAAAATGATAATCACCTCGAGAGCAGGCGGGAAACATAGAGAAAAGGCATTTGCCCTTGGTGCTGATGCTTACCTTGTCAAACCTTATGATCGCAGTATTGTGCTTGAAACCCTTGAGGATCTAGTTTCAGATTAAACAATAGAAACCGGTGGTTGCTAAAAACCAGGAAAGTGGATGGACATAACAAAAAGATGGTGGATATGAGTGATTCTATAGATCAAGAAGAGACGACCAGTATGTATCTAACATTCATTATTGGCGGTGAGAGATATGCGACTGAAGCGTTGAGCGTTGTTAGAATTGAAAACTGGATTGAGCCGGAGCAACTGCCAGACCCCAAAGGGTCGCTCTCTCTTGCAGTCAAAATCGGTGAGACCATGACACCTTTTTTGGACATCTATTCAGTATTTGGAATAAACAAACCAACTGATTCAAAACTGATAAGCTTGAAATATTTGGAAGACAGCGTGGTCATCCCCGTTGACAGTTTGAGTGAAATGTTATCGGCAAACTCAGACAGCATCAGAAAATTACCAAATATATTCGGTAATCGTATTGCCTCACAGATTGTTCAACGATGTCTTGCTTTGGACGATGAAATTATCCCGATAATCAGCCTGGATAACATTCAGTTTGCAGATTAATTGACGGCTAGTCTTCTTTGGTTATTGTCGTGATGATGGTATCTTTAAGCCCTCTTTTTGTTCGGATACCAAAGATGTCTATCCAGTCACCAACATAAAAGTGGTTGATGTTGTACCAGTCGGGTCTAATGTCAATAATCATCTCTCTGTCGACGACGTTTTTAATGGTTAGCTGTTGTTCGTATGCGTCAATGGAGATTATCTGTCCCTTTGTGTGTTTGAGTTTTTTTAGAGTTGCGTTTGTAAGGTGTCGAGGTTTGTCCTTGACCAAATCAGCTCGCACCTGGAAATATTCCCCACGTCTGAAATTGTTTCGACCGGATGAGTTTGGCCTAACAATCCAGGATTTGAAATTCTGAATGCTTGAAATCATCAATTCTGTTCTGCTGTAATCTGCGATTGTGACCGATCCAAGAAATATTGCCTTCGATTTATTAACTTTTTTTGCTTGAATTATTCTGCCCTTGAAGCTTTGTATCGAACCTTTGATTGAAATCCAATCACCAATATCATATGTTTCGCAGTTGTATTCATCGGGAACTGATATTTCCCATCGATTTTTCCCAGAGATAACAGTGATTATTCTGTCTTCATCACAGGATTCACAATTCTCGATTTCAGCACTGAAATCAACTGGTTGAACGTCATCACCTGAAATTGAAATTATTTTTGTGAACAGGAGCGGGAGGTCGTATCTGGTACAGATTTCGGTGCCTGTTATTTTGATACTGTCACCTATTTCAAACTCCTGTAGCTCTGAGATACTCATTTCAACATTTATCCATTTATTTCGTTCATTAGTGTTTATAATCTGGATTAGACCATGAGCGGGGAGGATTTCGATGATAGTACCCGTGAATATTCTCTTCTCAAGAATATCAAGAAGAATGCAATTATGGAGGGTTTGTTCGAGATGATTATCGTGAACACCTCTTATTCCAAATTGCATATATTTTTTTAAGTGTTCGTTGGGTTGCTCTTTGTGGAAATTTATCTGCCAGAATTCACTGTGTGTTTTGACTCTGAATAATCCATCATTCCAGCCACCAGATGAAATTTCACACGGGATAAGAGTCCTGTTGTTCTCTGTACTTTCCAGTATTTTGTAGCTTGCATCTGAGATTAATAATGGTCTATTTATTTGAGAAATCCCTTTGACCAAAAGTTGGTCACCGACATCAAATGTTTTGTTATCAATCTCTTCTTTAAATTCGACTCTGTAGTAAATCTGGTCAGCCTCAATGACATACAGTCCAGTTTTTATATTTTGGCTGTACAAAACACCTTCGAGCCTTGTTTCTTCTTGAATTTCCTCAATTGTGGCAAGGTCACAATTGAAATAGCTGATGGTTTCATCGGTATCGATTTCTTCATAACGATAACAGATTGCCTCAACTCTCCAGCCCACCTTGAAGGAGCTATTTTTCTGATTTTCAACAAGCTTGACTACAAAAGGTCTATTTTCGTTTTCATCAATCTTAGAAATATCATTAAAATACCCGTCGATAACTACTAGGGTACTTTCGTTTTTAGGTAGGTCGTAAATTGTGAATTGCTTTATTTCTCTTGTAATGACTGACTCTTCACCAGCAACATTTGAAGTATGCTGTGGAGAGATCAGCAAAAAAATACAAAGAACCACCACTATCCAGTTTCTCATCTGTTACACCTCGCTATGTATAAGTACCAGTAGACGTTGTTAAGGATTGACTTCAAAAGGAATCCTAACAGAAATAAAGACAGTTGCAACTGTCACCGAGAAGCAAGAGAGAATCAAATTATTAAAAAACCCCTCCCAGATTCCCAGGAGGGGTTTTTGTTACTTTACTGAACCGTTTTTGGCTAGTTGATTTTCACCTTGTATTCAATGAGTCTGGTTACGCCAAATCTGTCTGAAATAAAGCATTCAATGTTGTATTCACCGGATGAATTGTATGTGTGATGGAGTTTTTTGCTGATGTCAAGTTTGGCATTTCCGGAAGTTGTATCACCATCTCCCCATTTGATTTCAAAACTAAATGGACCATTCCCGCTCCAAACATGAAGATCAAATTCAACATCATCACCAGATTCGGTGGATGTCGATACGACCTTGAAGGTTACTTCTGGTGGCGGGAATCCTGTTGTGTTGTTTGAAACGATAACAGAGGAGTAATCCTCAGCAGTAACATCAGCATTGCCCGCTGTTACTGTCACTCTATTTTGGACAACATCGCCCTGCAGTCTATCGTCTGTTACCTTTGCCCAGACTTTGAGGATTACGGATGATCCGGCAGCAATTCGATTGATGTTCCAGCTGACACCGTTTACAGCCTTTTTAGCGATTGGTCTGGAACTGATTACTTCCATTCCTCGTGGCATAATATCTCTCACTATGATGTCTTTAAGTGGGATAGAACCAGTATTTTTTACGGTGATTATGTATTCAATCTTCTGTCCAATTTTAACATGGGATTGTGTTGCAATCTTTGAAACGTCAATGGCAACCTTCAGTGGATTAGAGGTGGTTGCTTTGGTCTTGACGGTCTGGAAATAGGTTGTGCCTACATCGTATATACCGCTTATGTATGCATTGTTGACGATGGCTGGAAGATCGCTTGGGATTGTTGGGTTTATCTGTGCTTCCCAGATGATTTCTCCTGGGAAGTTGGCACTCTCAAATTCCATCATTGGGTAGGTTACATAGACATCATCATCGCCTGTTCTGTCATCAACAAATGCAAAGTATGGTATTCCGTCGGTATGTATTTGAACATTTGGAGTCTTGCTCTCTGAGCTGTAGCTTGTGATATTTTCGGAGCCAGCTGTTCCAAAGAGATCTCTCCACCCTGCTCTGTACCAGCTGAAACGGATGTTGTTTGTAGCATCCTGTTCCTGCCAGACGATGGCTGGTCTTCCGATGGGATCCAAGCAGACGTGTGGGTTGCTCTCACTAAATGGTGTGTTGGTAACCTGGTCGTATCCTGGGAGTCCGTTTGCCATCACCCACTGCCCACCCTCAAATCTGGTGTAGAAGATGTCTTCCTCTCCAAGGTAATCATCCATCCATGTGAGATGAGGAATATCACCGGTTTGCATGAAGAGTTCTGCGTCTGAATGAGCTCTCACTGGGGCATTGAAAGGAACCATATCTTCCCAGCCAGGTGTGACACCATCAAAGTGAACCCAGGAGCTTGTAGCGTTGTCCCATCTAGCTGTATCCATGTGGTCTTCAGTCATCCACCACCACCACCATACACGCCTTTCTAGGGCGACATATGGAACTCCATTGCTGTCAACTTCAAGGGCTGGACTTGCAATCCAGGGTGTTCCATGAAGGAATTGCTGCACACCGGGAGTGACACCATCGAGATGAGTCCAAGCATTTCCACTAACCTGAGCCATATAAATTCCATAATATGATGGGAACCACCACCAACCAGGGATGTGATAGGAATAAATGGCAACAATATCTCCATTTGCTCCCTGTGTTAAACGTGGTGAGTAGTAGCCGACATTTGGTGCTGGTGGTGTAGCAGGTGAGAGGTCGTCAGCTCCCGGGGTTCCATCCAGCTTGACTAGATTTGAACCATCCCAGTGGGTGTACTGAACCGATCTGCCACCCGCTGTGTCTTCTTTCCATATGAAATGTGGATAGTCTGAGTTATCTAGGAACATATCAGGATTTAGGGAGGTAGTAGCAACTGTATTAGAGATGTTTGAGAAACCAACATTCCCGTTCAAGTCTACCCATTCAATGCCGTTCCATCTGCGATAATAAATCTCATCATCGCTTGGGAAACTTCCCAGGATATGGTTACTCCAGACAACATGAGGATAACCGTTGCTGTCGAATTCCATCACTTCGTTGATTGAAGATTCAATATCATCGCTGATGTTGTCGTATCCGGGGATTCCAGTTGAGAGTTTTGTGAGGTGACCGGAACCTGGAATATCGTGAAGATCCCATCTCATCCTGTAGCCGTAACCGACCTTGTCAGGAATCATGTCGTTTATCCAAGTAAGTCCATTGTCTGGGGAGTAGTGAGTTGGGATTGGGAAAGATTTGCCGTTGTAGAATGCTCCTCTTGGGATCGCATCTTCAACTGTCATTTTTGCAAAAACATCCATGTCAGCTGTGTTGTACTGAAGGCTGTATCCAAGTTTTTCATTCGGGTAAACCATGATTCCGTTGTCGCCATGAGGATTACCGATTCCACCCTTGCCAACATCTTTGGCAAAGTCAAAACGATAATATTCATTCGGGAGAGCTTTGATGGTTAGAATATCTTCATGATATAGATTGCCACTTGTTCCACGGATAATGAAATAGTATGTACCAATATCAAGTTGGTCTAAACAGCTTAGTGTCATTACTGAATTTGCGGTTGTCCCACTTACAAAAACAGTTTCAGGACTAAATGATTCTGTGAATTCTGGAGCGATTAACGTGCAGGTGAGTTCAACATCATCACTGAAGCCGGCAATTGGTTCGAGTTCAATGGCGAATGGACCCGTTCTCCAGTCAGAGCCGACATACTTTAAGTCTGGTTTTACACGAATATCAAAGTCTGGGATAACTGCTTCATATTCAATGGAAATTGAGAATGGTTGTGGTGACTGAGGAACGTTTGTTCCTTCGACTGAAACGGTGTACATTCCAGTATCCAGGGCATTGTTGAGTGTTACTCCCTCAACGTTGTTGATAGTATCTACGCCTGCAGCGTTTAATTCAGATTCAGAAGATGCACCGATTCCACCAATGTACTGGTTTCCTCGATAGATATCTCCACTTGGAGATCGAACGATAAGGTCAAGATCGTTGACCAGATGAGTGAGTGCTCCTGGGACTGATGGGTAATCTGACCATACAACGTTGACCTTGAAGGTACCTGGTCCTGCCATGATGGGGAAGTCAACTCTCTGACCGGTTATGATACCGGGTTTGTAATCTGAATAATCTCTTCTTGTTGGTGCAGTTGGGTAGAGTGTGTCGTAAAGATCAACATATCCCCATCCACCAATATAGTCAGGGGTGAACATTGGGGTACCATTGTAATCTTCTCTTATATCTCTGGCACCGTTTAAAAGGAGTGCCTTAACAAGTGATGCGGATGATTCTCCTCGCTCTTCAACTTCCGTGAGCCATTGCTGGGTGAGAACTGAACAACCAGCGACGTTTGGGCAGGACATTGAAGTTCCGGACATTTGTTGGTAGGTTGTGCTCCAACGACGAACACTCATGACATTTCGACCAGGACCAACGATGTCTGGTTTCAAGCGATTGTCCGGAGTTGGACCTCGTGAGGAAAATCTTGCCATAGATTCAGCATGAATTTGATGCACACGGTTTCCAACATTATGGTTGAAAGCAAGTGCTGAATCTATTCGGATTCTATTGCCACCGAGAACCTGAGTACAAGTTCTGAATTCATCCTCTACTGGCGTGTTTCCGGTTATGCAAACTCTTCGGTTTTGCCATGGAGAACTGCTGAACCCGGCATTACTTGCTAGAAATAGAATTGTGCCACCGACATAAGGAACACTAAGAGATGATGATGGGCGATTGTTTCCGCCCGCACCAACACACATGTCATTTTTCATGACAGATGGTGTACCGAGAGTGCTGACTCCAGGTCCACTATTTGCAGCCGAGATACAGATGACCATGTCGGGGTTGTCCCAGACAAACTGATCCGCATACTGGCATTCGACTACATAGGTGTCATGTGAAGAACCCCATGAATTACTATGAACTCTTGCTCCGTAGCGATATGCATCTGGAAGTCCTGGGTTTAACCAACCAAGACCTCTCTGAACGATGAGACCTGCCTCTGGAGCAACGCCTGCGTACTGCCCGGCAGGTGAGTTGAAACCGTCACCTACAACTTGTGCTGATGTGAAAGTACCATGTCCGTGTGTGTCAACCCAGGGTTTTGACTGGTTCGGGTCGGGTCCAGCAGGGATTAATCCGGGTGGATATGATGAGTAACCGAAGTGAGCAGTGATTCTGGGTGGGATTCCAAAATCACGATTGAGTGTTGTAAGATTTCCAGTATCACAACCGGTATCTTGAACACAAACAATTTTTCCCTGTCCTCGAAGATTATGATCCCAAACACCCTCTGTTCGTGCTTCAAGACTCGGTGCACTGTCATCTGATCTTGCTTCGATTCCCATTATTTCACGGGATCTGTCCATGAAGAGTTCTGGTTCTGTGTACTGCATGATTGAAGAAACTGCTTGAATCCATGCAATTGAATTTATTTCTGAAAATTTGCACTCAAGATTTACGCTACCATAATCTCTTTCGATACTGCCATCGAAGCATTCACCGGGAAGGTACCCTCTGATTTTTGAGATTTTTTCTTCTGGATATAGTCCAACAGTAATTTTAACGAGGTCGTTTTCATCGGGGAAAATTCCGCTTGAAATTTTTAGTCCGGGATGGAATGGTGTTCCACCGACTATTCTTTCCCAGCTGTGAAATTTTGAAACAACGTGTGGTTCTGCTTTGATCACAACTCCACCATCAGGGATATGGGCTTGGATTTTTGCACCAAGAGCTGTTATTTTATCAGTCCATGCTTTTTTTATTGGAAAGTCGAACTGGAGGATGAAATAGGTTGCACCGTCGGGCATCACATTTGGAATCATGAGCTCCAAAGGTAGCTCTGGTGAGACATTCAAGATTCGATTTTCATCCGCAACCAGCGTGTAATCCTTGAGTTTTATTTCTCTGAATGGTTCAAAGGGTGTTACTCCGTAACCATTCTCAATGATTTTTGGTATGTTCGTTGGAATAATATTGCAGATAGCAAAATTTTCGTAATCCTCAACAATGTTTACCCCGTACGTTGTCAGATCGGCTAAACTTGTTCCTTTTCCAAGCAATTGAACCTTGAAAAGCTGACCTTCTGCCTTGGTTGGAACCATAGCAAGCTGACTGAATACCAATAGAATCGCCATAACAATAGAGATTGTCTTGATTCGGTGCATTTCCACCTCCTGCTGAATAAGTGAGCAACCCACATGGATTGCTACAGAAACAGTATATATTAAGAGATTGTAATATTCAAGTATAACAGCTAAAATATGTAATTGGGAATTATTTGCACATCATTCTACGTTTAAACACAAAACACCCGGGTGAGTGTACGGTCAGCCCGGGTGTTTTGATAAATCTT
>CBDUSO010000034.1:0-23984 GCA_965370295.1 uncultured bacterium | reverse complement strand
CAAATCACAGGCAGTGACACCACATCCCTCAACCACACGGATGCAGACTTTTTAGAAGGCTCTTTTAGAGAACAGAATTATAGAAAAGAATTTACTACAGCATTGAAATTGTTTGTTTGGGGTGATAAAATGAAGTTTCCTGTTTTCACAAATTTTATCTACAAAGCAATATTCAAAGAAAATGCCGTAGAATACAGGAGTATTCTCAAACTCGAAAAGAAAGAGAAGACTAGAGACACCTTTTACACCGAAGTACTGGATATCATTGCATCTTTTGAAACTGGGTTTGCAGAAAGACTTGAAAATGAGTACGTGAAAACGCAAAAAAAAATATCATTCCAAGATGCAAAACGAATCTTTTCTGAAATGTCAAAAGAAGCCCATTGGAAACCACTTATCGAAAAGGCTAGAAATAAGATGGCAAGTAGAGATTATTTGTTTAGAGATGCATTTCATGAAAGAATTAAACATTACATAACACCCATAACAAGGGAAGACTACGAGAAATTTTTAGGAGAACGCAGTCTCGACCTTGAGAAACAACTGGAGCAGGCAAAAGATGTGCTTAAGCGTCTGAAAGAATAATGAATTACATATACGTTACATTTGAGCAAGCTCTTAGAACATATGCAGTTACCATTGAAAAAAGCGGAGGTGGTGCAAGCGGTTTTATCCAGGGCGGGGAAGGAAAGCTGGACAGCATTCTAACCCACATTCAAAATGATGAATACTACCCGAAGCTTGAGGACAAACTCGCTCATCTTTTCTTTGCAGTCATCTCTTCACATTGTTTTGTTGACGGAAACAAACGGATAGGGCTTACATTGTGTGTTCAATTTTTGATAAATAACGGTTATCTCCTTTTTGTGTCAAAATTTATTTTTGAAATGGAAAATATTTGCTTGCATGTTGCCGGTGGAAGGATAGAAAAACCACTTTTGAAACGATTGATTTCATCCATTTTATATGAAGTAGACTTTGATGAAGAATTGAAACTAGATTACATTCGAGCAATTTCTGGTCTAAAATAAATCGTGTCCACCTGAGAAACACAAAACTCCCCACCCCCTAGCCCCTGATTCGCTCAAAAAGGGGAGGGGCTAGAGAGACAAAAAGGGTTTTACCAATACTGTTTGCTATCAGCTGGACAATACCGAAAATAATTAGTCTTTGTCTTTTGTTGTGCCGTGCCAGTAATAAAAAAACCCGCAACCCCTGATTAGAGGGGGTTGCGGGTGATTAGGTTCTATCTCATATATCCCTTTTTATGGGATATATCTGGAAAAAAGCTATCTATCTGTTAGTGTCTGTCATGCCTCACAAATAAATCGCTTCCGTCAATCCATGCGGTGCAACCAAGTGCTTCGGCGATGATTTTTGCAGGTACCATGATGGTGCCAGTTTTGCCATTTTTTGGAGCACTGTAGATGCTTATGGTTTTGCCACCGAGTGTTGCGTCACTTGATCCAACATTGAGGATAAGGGTTGAGCCATTGATTTTTATCTCAACGGATCCACTTGCAATATTTGTTTCAACGGTAGCACCTAAGAATCTGAAGAAGTCGGCTGGAACAAAGGTTCCATCGTATGCTTCAATGAGTGCTTTGCTTACGTCGTTTACAACCACTGTTTTTTGGCCATTGGACAGTTTTGCAATGATTCTTTCGATGTTCTCGATAACAAATGGCTGGGTTGTCATGATGTTTCCAGCCTGGTCGACTGCTTCGATTACAAACTCATTTTTGCTTGGAGCTGGTTTGAGTTTGATGTTCTTTGCTTCAAAATTGTCGTGGACAACAATTGCATCTGCTATTTTTGATCCGCTCTTGTCTTTGATTACAACGGTGCAACCTGGTTCAACACGACCCTTGAGTGTGATCTCTGCTGTGTTGTAGAATGGACCTTTTGTCTCAAGGAGTACCGATGGAAGTTCTGTGTCGAGTGTGGTGTAGACAGTTTTTGTGGTGATATTTCCGGAGCCATCAAGAGCAACTACTGTGATTGGGTTTTTGCCGGCTTTGAGTGTTACTGTTCCCTTGAATGTTCCGTCTGCTTTGGTTGTTGCTTTTTTGCCATTGATTGTGATTGTGACACCAGAATCAGTTGTTCCAGTTATTGAAATCTCTGACTTGTTTGTGATTGGTGGTGGTGGGTTTACAACGAGGATTGGTGGGGTGTTGTCTACTCCAACCATCATTCTGGCTGAACCTTTTTTGTAATCGGAGTTTGTTGCTGTGATTGTGATGAATCCTGTGGACGCAGGTGATACTTCGATTTCAACTTTTCCATTTCCATCTGTGGATTTGGTGAGGTCGAGTCCCTGACCGGAAACTTTGACTTTGGCACCTGATACTGGATGCTCGGTTCCGACTTCGGTAACTGTGATGAAGAGGGTTACAGCTGCTTTTGGTGTGAGTGGTTCAAATGTTTTGATGTCAAGAGCGAGGCCCTTGCCAACATCGAGGTCCTGTACGAAAACGCTGTAGTATTCTGGGTGTTCCATCTTGATGTCGCCTTCACAGCAAACTTCGGAGTTCAAGACGAACCATTTGTTTTTGGACATGTAGTACATCTTGAGGGTTGCTTCACCGGTTCCGGTTGGTGTGAAGTGATTGATTGTTTCGGTTGCTTTGGCATCGTAGTCAGAATTCTTGGTTTTGCCAAATATTGTGGTTTCGTGCTGGTTTCCAACAAACATTACGATTCCGTCTTCGTGCATCTTGAGGTCACGATCATCTGCTGGGTAAACCATGCAGATCATGTGGTTTGGAACGTTGTAAACCAGGTCGTAATAATTTGTGTTGAGGAAGTCTTTTCCGTACTCTGGTCTGTCCATATCGTTTGCTTCGTGGATAGTGATTCTTGGGGCTCTTACTGCGGCAACATGATCTGGCCATGCTTCCCAATCAAGATAGAAGGTCTGGTCATTGGACACTGTGTAGCGGAATCTTCTGTGCATTTCGCGTGGGTCTGTTCTGTCTCTTGGTGGGTAACCAACAAGGTCAGCTTCATTCAAGTTGTTGACGTATACGTTGTCGCCGACGAGTCCACCCAGATCAAATACGTCTTCTGCCCAGATGTAGAATTCTGTCTGTGCGTTAACGTCAAGACCAAGTGCATCGTGATAATCGAGATTACCATTGCGGTCAACATCGGTGAAGAGTGCTCCCTGGAACCATTCGTAGTTATAGATGGCACCAAGTCCCCAACCCCTTACGATTGGTTCTGAAATGCCAGATGGCATGAACTGTAAGTTTGGTGGGATAAGCATATTGATTGCCCAGCCCTTGTGGGTTGGATCGGTTGGGTTGACATAATCTGTCTCCCAACTGTTGTCAAATTCGTACCAGTAGTTTGTTGTGTTGTATTCGACATAACCAGATGCTGTGCGGTCGCGACAGATCTGATATGAGAGATCTGATGTGAGGAAGAATCCACCCATTCTGTAGAATTCTCTGTTTCCTGGCTGGATTGCGTTTGCAATTCCATCACTCTTTCCTGAAGCGTTGAAATCAAATCCAATGTGTGGGTAGAGTTTGGAGCCACATGGGGCACCTTCGCATGGGTTGAAGTCAAATTCAAAACTGTCTGGTCTTGTGGTAAATGGTGTGAATCTTGCGGTACTCTTTACGCCGCCACCACAGACACTGACACCCCTGGTGACACCCTTGACGAGTCTGCCCTCTGCGTCAAATACGGTTACTTTAACTTTGTAAACGCGGTTGTCGGCAGCGGTCATGACGAAGTCTGGGTCTCCAGGTGAGATGAATGCGGTCTCTGTTTCATCTTCGACGTTTATTATTTCATAATCAACGTGTGGTGAATCGATGTCAATAACGAGTGTTCCGCGATTTTTGCGGTCTGGGGTGTAGACATAGACGACGAACTGATGCTGTTTCAACCATTCTTCTTCGTCTGGATCGCCTGGTTCACCCTTCCAGGTGGTGACATCGTTTGCACAGAATCCACGGAAGATGTACTGACCGTTGGATCTGTTTGAGAAGTTAGTTTCAATTGGTCTGAATGGGATTGCCAATGATTCAATGCAACCATTCATATCGATTGTGCGGACTGAGTAGAGTTCTTCGTTGTTTGCGAGGGTTTCATCGTCATTGTGAAGGTCGGTTCTGAGATAGTAGTACTGTGGAAGTGTGGCTTCCTGACCAAAGTAGAATTTGTTGTCTGGATGTGGATCTCTGAAGAGATATTTCCAAATATCTTTATCTGCAACAATGAATTCACCATTGATGTCGGCAATTCCGTATGAAAGGTCAACTGGGTCACCAAATTCATCTTTGACCTCAATCATGAGTGGGGTGTCTGGTGAGATGAGTTCTGGTGTGATACCTGCTGTGAGTTTGTTTGGACTTGCAAGGTTTACAATGAGGTTGTCTTCAGGTTCAACAGCGATTGCAATCTGACCGGCAAGATAAACTTCGTGTGAGAATCTCATCTGGTTGGCTGGTGCGTCTGCTGTCTGATATGTTTCCTGGAGCGGGCTTGGATCCCAGAATGGGGAGAATGAGCGGTCATTGTTGTCGTCACCATATTTGTATGCTGTTATGTAGAGTGGAAGAAGTTCTTTGTCGGAGATGATGTGGTCTGGCTCGTCGCCAATTCCTTCTTCTCCACCAAAGTCGAGACCAGAATCAGTTACCTGACATCCGGCATCTTCTGTGAGTTCGAACACGTACACTCCGTTGTTTCTCTGGAATGTTCTTGCATCAACCAATCCACCTTCCCAGGTGTTGGTTGCGATGTTGTATGAACCGACAATTTCGGTTTCACGTTCGGCAAATGATACAATTCCATTGCCGTTTATGTCAATTGGTTCGTCATCCCAAGTTACGTCGTACTGGGCTGCGTTTCCGTCTGTTCTTCCGTGATAGAAACGTGATGATCCTGGTGGGTTGGTTACCCAGGCATCACCTGCACCGTAGTAGAAATCCTGTCCGATATGAGAGACACCACGATCCTGCCAGACGTAGACAAATGCGTCGTTGCAGAATTTTGAAGCTCCAGCAATATCGTTTGTATATGGTTCTTCTTCGGTGAGTTTGATCTCAAGTTTGTTGTCAATTCCAAGTGGAACGTGCTGGATTTCGTCGTCTTCTGAGATTGTGTATTCAATTCCGAGTGCATGGACATCGATTCCGTCGGTTGGTGGTGAGGTACAGCAATCCTGGTACATCTTGAATGTGCCATCATAGAGAGTAACATATACAAGAATTTTTCCTGGCTGCCATGGGATGAGTTCGTCGATTACAAATACGTTGTCGGTGTTCTCGTGCTGGCTGGCACCGATTGGGTTCATGTATCCGAGTGAGGCAAAGTTGAGGTTGTCGAGTTTCTCAATGAATGGGTTTGCATTGCGGTACTGGTCGTTTTCGTTTGGAATGTTTCCGTAGGCTGCATATGGCTCGTTGACTGCATCGCCATTGAAGTTACGGTTGACTTCAACCATCTCGAAGTCTTTCCAGTTGGTCTCATCGATTACGATTTTTCCTGACCAGTCATACTGGATTGGAACCTGTGTCATTCCATTGTAGTGATATGGAGAAACAACAGATCCGGTTGTGTGGTTTAGAATCTTTGGTCGTGCAAATGGACCAGATACGACCATGCGTGTGATTCTTCTGTCCTGGTTGTGGTTTGGATCGAAGGAGAGATGTCTTCCTGAGCCATCTTTGAGAACAAATATTAACATGTAGTCTGTGAGTGGGAAGAACTCTGTTCCGAGTTTTCCGAACTGCTCAAACTGGAGATCTTTTTTTGACTGACGTGACCAGATTGCAGGATATGCATTCCAGCCAAATGGTCCGCCATAGTTGCCCCAAACCTGACCTGTTGAACGTCCAGCATGTGTCTGTCCACCTGGATATGCTCTGAATTCGGTTGGGATAAATCTTAGAATTGGATCGTATGGAGCCATGATCTGGGGGGTTGGGATGGTGAGTGGTGATAATGGTCCAATGTATCCGCCGGTGTTTGCACCAGCTGTGTAATGAACTTTTGAGAATTGTAATGCGTGGTCAATCACGTGGAATTCTGCAAAGTTTACATATGGGTCTGGAGGATAAACCTTCATGTCATGGATACCGCAATAATCGATACCGGCACTTGGCATTTCACCATTCATTTTGTCATAAACGAAGTATGGTGCACCGTCGGTCATTCCTGGATGGGCAATTGTGGAGTTGTAATCAAACACAGTTTTGTATGAGTAGATACGAACTAGCATATGTGTTGAACCATCGGTTGGTTTAGCAAGTGCAAGGCAGGAACCACCCTGGTCAGCATCTGTGAGTTGTCCGTAACCTGTTACATATGTTGGGATTCCGTACTGATAGATGTGTCCAAATGTTCCGTCAAACATACCGAGTTTATCAGAACGAAGCTCATTGTCATAAATTCCGGTAACATCACCGAGTGGTCTCATACCGTCAATCGGACATGCGTCGCAGAGACCCTCGCCCTGTGAACAATCAACATCATCAAGGTAGGTTCTGTCATCAACTATTACTGGGGTTCTCTTGACATCTTCTGATGGATCAATCGGGAAGCCCATTGTCCATTCCTGTCCAATGACTACATCATTTGGATCAAGAGCACCTGGAATCTGTGGGTTGTTGAGTGTTGCTGTGTTGGTTGGTTCGTACCAGTACCAGTAGAAATATGTTCCGTCGAGGTTGTACTGGATGATGAATTTATGGTTTGATGGGTCCTCAATGGATGTTGGATCGGAGGGAGCGGCACATGCCATGAAGTCAATTCCGCCACCGTGGCAGTTGTAGTTGACAACATTATAGTTGAAGAGGTTGTCGCCGTTGTTATCAAATGGGATTGAGAATGGGATGTTTGCTGGATCGTTTACGTCATTTTCGTTGTCTGCATCAAACAGTGTGAATTCAAGGTTGGGGAATCTCTGGTCAAGCGTTGTGATACAGAGTTTGCTTGATTCAATGATGAGGTCTTCGGGAGCTACTGGGAATGAGAATTTCTTGAAGCAGTCATATGAATTCTTCATGAAGTCTGGGATTGGTGGGTATGGGATTCTTGTTTCATCTGGAATCTCAAGACCAATCATGCCAAACGGAATATAGTTGAATGGAGTCTGACCCAAGTCGTGATTTGAGTTTTTGTACCATCTCTCGAAGAAGAAGTCACCATAAACACCATCTGGTGGTGCAGGATGAACTCCGCCTTTTTCTCTCATGACGAACATATCGACCAGGTCACCTGGGTCACCTGGTGGGTAGTCGAGGCAGTTTCCGCGATATGGTGTGAAGTGGAAGCTTGCTTCTGGACGATTCGGTGTGAGTTCATAAAGAACATTGTTTAAATATTTTGCACCACTTGGGCTATAGAATATTCCGTTACCCTGGAGTAAAACATATCCGACTTCGTCTGGAATCCATGATGGTCCGTCCCAATGTCCGGCTACCAATTCGGCACCTTCCTGCATTGAGATAGTAAATTCGGTTGTCTGTTCTACTTTGAGTGTTTCTCCAGATGATAAATCAATGGACACACCTGGATCACCAGGTATAACTTCCATATCCATGAAATGTCTGTTGCCGTTTCTACCATATGTGATACCAGTGACTGGAATTGTATTTATCCACTCATCTGTGATCGAAGTCTGTGTTCCACAGTTGTAGAACTGACCCATGTATTCAACTTCAGTGAGTCTTGTCCAACCCTCTGAAATGGTTCCAAATGGGTTTGACCATGATGATGAATTATCTTCACCCTGGAATTCAAGTCCTGGATCGGAAGTATCTCTGTCCCACTGATTGGTTACGAAGAGGTGTCCTGCGTCATAGATGAATTCACCGGCGTCATAACGGTGGTTCATTGGCACAGTTTTTGTGGTGTCGTAAGGGTCAGCAAATTCCCAGTCAAGCCAAACGGGCTGGAACCGACCGGAGATGACTCCACCCGCTGTCCACGGGTAAACTTCATGTGCCATTACTAAACCATCATAATAGTTTGTGATGAATGGGGAGAGATCGTTACCACCGGCAATATCATTATAGCGATCATTCATACCAAGACCGGGATAGAGGTTTACATCCTGGTCGCCAGGGGCTACCACTGAATCACGGTGATAAACAATCACGGTTGAGGTGTTTGTTGCAGGATCCATTCTGGTTATTGTGACTTCAGTAAGTCTGATATCGCCCATGGAAATCTCAAATGCTCCAACACCTTCAGTTGCAGCAAGAAGATAATCCATGTCTCTGTAGAGTGCTTCGCCACAACCATAAAGATTCTGAGTAGCTGCATCATCTACATATCCACCGGGACCTGCTGTGTCGAAGAATCTTACAGGGGCACCAAAGCCATGGTGGTTGACATTAAAATACTGCTCTGCATTTGGTGAGAGAATATTTGTGTAAGGATGTCCAAGTGCACCATATGTTCCAGCTCCAGCTGGACCATTTGGGAGAGTGAAGTCAAGTCTTCTTGTCTGCTGGAAGAAGTCGGACATTGGGAGTACAACCTGGGTTGTTGCAAGCAATTGTCTTGACTGTGTGAGTGTGTCATGTCCAAGACCAATATCTGCATCAACTTCTGAACCCTGAGCACCGACGAACAGCTCGGAGGTTTCACCTTCGTTGTAGTCATCCGAGTTATTATATTCAACCACATTATAGATGGTGTTGCCAAGATGACCCATGTCGAGCATGTTGTTAACGCCATCGTCTTTCCAGATTTCGATACCAAGATACTCACGATAATCGAGTTTGATACCCTCGAATGTGCAAGCTGGTATTGCGAACTCATCTGGAACTGGACCAAGTACTGTTGATTTCTGGATTGTCTGTGAGCGATGGGTGACTTCACCGTTTGGAGAACGGAGTGAAGCGGTTGTGACAGATGGCTGCATTCCTTCCCAGAGGTCAGTCTGTACTGAGATGTCATATGTAGGGGTAGCACATCCGCCCTTTATTACTTCTGAGAGGATGAACACATCACCTGGCTGAATGAAACCGGTTACATCTGTACGGTCAAGGAACATCATTCCTGAACCCCAGTTGGTTAGTCTTGTGTCACCAATCTCTACCAGGCTACCACTGCCACCAACGGCTTTTGAATAGATGGCTTCTGCAAGTGATACATTTCCGTTTGGAGTCTGCTGCACTGCATAGTCAAAGAGTTCTGGATCAGCTTGGTTAACTTCTGGTTCTTCATATCCCCATGGTGCTTCAAGGTGAGCAACTGAATCAACATTTGCCCAAACTGGACTCTGAAGGTTTATTACAGGATGTCCCATTGGTGAGAAGTTTCCACCAGAGAGTGGGAAACGGTAAACAGGAGTTCCGACATCAAGGTCATCGCCTGGATCTCTCACGCCTGGTAAGGCACCGGCTGAGGTTCTGTCGTCAATTACAACTGAACCGGCGGGATAACGTACAAAACGACCGGAGGCGGTTGCCATCACAACAGGTACTAGTCTGGTTGAACCCCAAAAATGTGGGTGATCAGTATCCATGGTTGTTGTATCCATACCAGTTACCACGTTACCAGCGTCAATTGCACCTTTTCTGTATATGAAATCACCGAAGAGGTACTCATGCATGTTGTCTGGACCGGCTGTGTCTCTTGTTCCAGGGGTGTTGTCAGCATGCCATTCTTCACCAAAGTTCCAGTTATTAATACCAAAACCACTGAAGAAATATTCGTTTACATCATAACGATTGGTTGCTGGACCTGTACCATCATAATCCCATGGCGGTTCCTGGGCGGGTAATGGTATTGGATTCTGCGGGTTTCTTCCATCGAGGAATCTCTCGAGTTCCAAACCTACATCCCATGATCTCTGTCCTGTGAAGGGATCAACTTCAACCACTGAGCCTGGGTTGTGTCCCTCAAGGTCAGCATATCCAATACGGAAAGTTCTGAATGAAGATTTGTCCATGAAATAAATTGGATTCTCATCAAGAGAATTATATGCATCAACCTGTTCAGAGATATTGTAAACTGGGAAGTGATATGGTCCCTGAGTGTTGTTTGATGTGATCGGGTCAATTCTCGCGAATGGGTTTTCTTTACAATTATCATCAGTTCTGGCTGGGTCGAGTTGATATGCGGGATGCCATGGATCAGCATAGAGATAATATCTGCTGTCATGGAAGTGACCGTCTTTGTCAAACCAGAGATCACCATTGGTATCTACTATTACAAACCAATGATTGCTCTCCTGTGAGGCTCCAGAGTCTGCATCTACATCTAAGTAGAACTCTGTCCAGCAATGTACTGGACTGGGCATATCAAATCCGGGTCGACCCCAGGATACCATATGTCCACCAGAGGTAAAATTTCTTGCCTCTAACAACTCTTGTCCAGCTGGTGGATGGATTTGATCTCCACTCCAAATACGTCCATTTGGTGCCCATCTAAGTGCAGCAAATAATGCATTTGTGTGTGTATCCGCATTTACACCTGCCGAATCGAACTGAGTTGTGGCGGTTAATGCTGACATAAGCATAAGGATTGCCACGAGAATGCTGATTGACTTCTTCATCACCAATCTCCTTTCATATTTGCAAACCAAGCATAGTTGATACCGGCTTGTCGCCCGCACCACTCTATACTACATACTACAAACAATAAATCACACGGTCTAGTCATACTGCACATGGTATGACACAGCCCCATCCCTTGGGAACTGTAAAACTACATGCAACATAACCGACTTACAACAAATGATTCTGAATTAACGGTCAGCAATGGGTACACGTGACAGGTTGCCAATGCACACACCACAGCTTACCACACGCTGTATATGCAATTAGTATGCCACAAGCATTTTAGCATATTACATGCACACTCACCATTTCATTTCACCCGCCCGTTGGGATACAAACCATTATTTGAAGGTTGTTATGAGTAATTATCACGCATAGTGTGAGTATTTAATACATTATCACATATATCTATACACACATGTACCACATGACAACAATCGGAAGACCTGTTGACGTTACAAAAAATATCAGATACTATTGACCACCATGGACATCTGGACAAAGATTCAAGATAGATTGCGTAGCGAAGTCTCAGCCCCCAGTTATGAGATGTGGTTCTCATCATCAAAACTCGTATCAGAGTCTGATGGTCGCATTGTCATATCTGTTGCAACCGATTTTGCCAAGGACTGGATTCATTCAAAGTATTACAAACTGATCAAGAGTATCGCTGACAACCTCACAAAAACTAACACGGACATCGTGTTTGTGGTTTCAAAAGAGGAGAGCAGTACAGCCTCACAACCCGAAGAGGTGGTCGCAGAATCAGCAAAGAATGGACAGTTTTTAAATCCAAAGTACACATTCTCAACATTTGTGATTGGCAACTCAAACAAATTTGCTCACGCTGCCTGTCTCGCTTCTGCAAAAAACCCTGGCAAAGCCTACAATCCACTGTTCATATACGGTGGAGTTGGACTCGGAAAAACACACCTTCTCCAGGCAATCGGTCACGAAATTCTGGCTCACTATCCATCATCAGACCTGATCTATTCAACAACCGAAAGCTTCACAGCAGATGTTGTGAATGCAATCAGAAACAACAGAATCAATGAATTCCATAACTTTTACAGAACAATAAAAGTTCTCCTTATCGATGACATCCAATTTTTAGCAGGGAAGGAACGAACTCAGGAAGAACTCTTCCACACATTCAACGCCCTCTACGATGTCGGAAGCCAGATCGTCATCACATCCGACAGACCCCCAAAACAGCTCCGAGGGATCACAGACCGTCTGATTTCAAGATTTGAGATGGGTCTCCAGGCAGACATTCAAGCTCCCGACCTTGAAACCAGAATCGCAATCCTCGAAGAAAAATCGGTTCAGGAGCATGTAAAAATTCCCTCTGAGGTGATCAACTACGTGGCAGGTCATGGTTTCTCAAACATCCGCGAACTCGAAGGCTCGCTCATAAGACTCGTTGCGATTGCCTCTCTTCAAAATATGGACCTAACCCTGTCCTCCGCAAAAGAAGTCCTCAAAGACATGATCCCAAGAACCACAAAGAGAATATCTGTAGAAAACATAATCGATTCAATCTGCCTCTATTTCAAACTCGTGAATGCCGACATCATCGAAAGAAAAAGAACAAACGATGTTGCCACACCAAGACAGATCGCAATGTACCTCTCACGAGAACTCACCGATCTCTCACTAAAAGCAATCGGTGAAAAATTTGGAGGACGTGACCACACAACAATCATGTATGCATGCGACAAGATATCACAGCTCAGAACAAAGGATGACGCTGTCGATACAGCGATTGTCGACATCATCTCAAAACTCGACAGCTAACATCTTCACATACTTCTCAACAAATACAACAATCTATCAACATCACAAAAAGAATAACAAACCATATCCCATTCTACCTTTCACCCACTTACTAACATATCAACACCCTATATAAGTAATAATAGAAGAATATCTTTTATATTATTATAATAGCATGTGGATATGTTGACAACAACAACAAACAACCTCACAATGGACATCATCTACAAAAAACCATTGTATAAAATGTGTGAATTCAAATGGGAGGAAATGTGAATAACTTGACCATAAACTGCAAAGTATTCAGAATCAACATGACTTCAGAGGATGAAAAGAGAGATACCGAACACCTGAATAAATTCCTTGAAGAGAATCCAATAATATCTATCAAAGAGGAGTTTGTCAGGGGAAAAGTTGATAGATGGCTCATCTTTGTCACATTTTATAAAACTGAAATAAATCACATGGAAGTACAAAACAATACCTCTGATAACAGAGAAACTTACAAGGTTATCAAGCGAAAATCTGAAGATGAAGTACCAGAGGAAACCGAATCTATCATTGACGAAGATTTGAAAAAGAAGTTTTTGGAGTGGAGAAAAGATAGATCGCTAAACGAGGGTGTTCCCTTGTACAGAATTATCACAAATTCCGCGATCGATGAACTGATAAAAAATAATCCGTCACAGGTTGGCAAGCTCCACATGATAAAAGGAATTGGGATGATAACCCAGGAAAAGTATGGCTCAGAAATTATAGGAATTATCCAATCCCACAAAAAAGGTGAATAGCAGAAAATGAACAAACCAAAACTACTATCAGGATTCAGGGATTCACTCCCCGCTGACATGATTGAAAGATTAAGACTGATGGGAATAATCCGTAATGTTTTTGAATCGTATGGATTTGACCCGATTGAAACTCCTTCTCTTGAATATTTTGAAACCCTTGCTGGAAAAGAGGGTGGAGACTCCGAGATGTTGATGTATGATTTCAATGACCGTGGAGATCGACACATCGGTTTGATTTACGATCTAACGGTTCCTGTTTCTCGGATGATTGCCTGCAACCAGGATATTCCAATTCCTTTCAAACGCTACCAGTTTCAGCGTGTGTGGCGTGCTGACCGCCCTCAAAAAGGAAGATTCAGAGAATTTCACCAGTGTGATGTTGATATCTTTGGCGACAATGAAACCACGTCTGATGCTGAAATTATCGCTGTGATAAGCTCCGCTCTGTCTGCAATCGGATTTACCGAATTTGTGGTGAAGGTGAACTCTCGTGAAATCCTCCACGGGGTTCTCAGAATAAATCATGTGCCGGAAGAAAAAATGAGAAGCGTGATAATCGAGATTGATAAACTCGATAAAATTGGGCATGATGGAGTTTTGAAAGAACTCGAAAAACTGGAAGTCAAAAAATCTGCTGAAATCCTTGAGATGATTTCTTGTGAGGGAACAAGTGAAGAAAAAATAGAATTCATAAAAAAAGGAATTTCAGAGGATGAAGTTGGAATTTCTGCTTTGAACCAGGTTTCTGAAATAATAAAATTTGCAAAGTTGCAAAGGGCAAAGGTTGAGTTTGATCCATCGCTTGCTCGTGGACAGAGTTACTACACTGGACCGGTTTTTGAAGCCTCTCTGACCAATTTGAAAATAGGATCTGTGGCAGGTGGTGGCAGGTATGACAAGCTGGTTGGAATTTTCTCTGGACGCGATATTCCAGCCGTGGGTGCTTCGCTTGGGTTCGATAGAATTTTGACTGCGATGAAAGAACTTGAACTGACCGAAAACAAAGAATCGGTTACCGATGTTTATATTCTGCACTTTGGTGGAGCCTCTCTGGAATATTCTTTGAAAGTTGCCGAAATTCTCAGAAAAGAAAGCATGAACGTGATGGTCGGATTTGGAACAAAAAAAATGAAATGGCAGATGAAATATGCTGTGAGCAAGGGCGTGAAAGCCATCCTCATAATTGGTGATGAAGAGGTTGAAAAAAATATTATTGCGGTGAAAGATACCGCTACCCGTGAACAAAAATCTGTTGCTTTTGATGAGCTGGTTGCTGTTTTGAAAGAGATTGTTTGATAGAAAGTTATTTAAATAACTGTAGGGGCAGGTTTCAAACCTGTCTCTACAAGTCGTAGCTAAAATTGTAGTGGACGCAGATCTGCGTCCACTGCGGGGCAGGTAGCTTCTGTCATCTCGCTCCTCCTCGTCTTTCCATACGGGCGTGGGGTGTATTGTTATAATAATATCAAATTAAAATATAAGATATTTTCATCAATAATAACCTTCATAACACCGTTGAAAATATTGTGATACTACAATAAATTAACCAGGAAGAAAAATGTGGATAACAAAAGACCAGCTACTGTAAACAGTTGTTAAGATGTCAAGGAAATGTCGAATAACAAACAATCCTGACTACATGAAAGTTTCTTGTGGGTTGAAGTTATCCACACCGTTATCAACAGTGTGGATATGGTATAAATACAAATAATAACCTAAACAAGGGAATCGATGATATTCAGATTTCCAGAGAGTATGGTATTTTCTAGCTTCTTTATGTGTGGAGAAATCGGTTCATCATTGCTGATGAAAGAAACCTTGGCTCGTACTATATCAAAAGCCTTTTTTGTAATCTTTGATAAACCGTCATTATTTTTTATTCCCAACTTTTTCATCCTCATCTCAACCGCCTGGCAAGAAACTAGAAGCTCGATTGCACAGACTGAAACGAATGCTTTGGCAACCTCCAAAAGCCTCCACGCAGAAACCGGAGCCATCGAAACATGATCCTCCTGTCCCTCACATGTTGGAATCGTATCAACGGATGACGGAAAACAGAGACTCTTGCACAGAGTTACCAAGTTTGCAGAGGTGTATTGAGCAATCATCAAGCCGGAGGAGAGACCAGGGTTTTCCGTGAGAAATGATGGCAACCCCGAATGAACACCCGTTATCAATCTGAAGGTTCTTCTCTCGGCGATTGATGCAAGGTCTGTTACAGCGATAATTGCAATATCACACGCATGGGCAATTGGTGCTCCATGAAAGTTTCCACCAGAAATAGAATCAAGAGTATCACCATTTTCAAAGAGAAGCGGATTGTCGGTTGCCGAATTCATCTCGATTTCCAAAGTATTTTTGCTCATCTTCAAAATGTCGAATGCAGAGCCTGCAACCTGTGGCATGCACCTCATGGAATATGCATCCTGCACCTTTGAAAATTCTGTATCGACGAGCTTGCTACCCCCCAGAAGGGATAACATAACTTCTGCGATTTTTGATTGGCCGGCATGTGGACGAACTCTGTGAACTCTTGAATCAAAAGGAGTTGTGTTCCCAAGAATTGCTTGGATTGAAATTGTGCTTGCAAGGATTGTTGCGGTGAAACCCTTAAAAATCATGTCCATGGCAATACTTGCAATCGAGTTTGAAACCTGGCAACCATTATTGAGTGCTATCCCTTCCTTTGCTTGGAGGGTAACCGGTTTCAGTCCCTTTGATTTTAGAGCCTCTGCAGATTTCATTTCAACCCAGTTGCCAGATGAATCTTGAATATCCACCATCGGCTGATATTTACTAACATCAGGTTCAGTCATGGCAAGTGCCATCGCAGACAAAAGTGCAAGATCACCAGATGCTCCAACCGAACCATTCCTCGGAATCTGTGGATAGATTCCGTTATTGAGCATATCAACTAGAAGATTTGCAATCTCAATTCTGACACCAGAATGCCCAAGTGCAAGCGTGTTCAACCTGAGAATCATAGACCCACGAACCACTTCACGAGAGAGGAGTTCTCCAGTTCCCGCGGTGTGGCTCCTGATGAGATTTCTCTGGAGGGCTGCAAGTTTGTCATTGTCTATTTTTATATTTGCAAGTGAGCCAAAACCCGTGTTGATACCGTAGATTACACGGTCACCCCTAAGAGTGTTCTCAAGCCCCTCTCGGCATTTTTTGATGCGTGTTATGCTCTCTTTTGAGAGTTCTATTTTTGTATCAAATGATTTTGAAACTTCTGAAAAATTTTCAGTTGTCAGGTCGCTTCCTGTCAGGATTATTTTGTTCATGGTGAATTATGAGCCTTTCTTGTTGTTACTTGTTATGATTAGATTTTGTGGGGGTTTTGTCAAGGTATGTCCCTCCGTCATTCCCGAGAAATCGGGAATCCAGGGTTGAAAAAAGATGTATATATTTTTTGAACATCACACAGTCGATCAGAAAATGTTTCTGTTTTTTACTAATTTTTTTACGATTCTCAAGAATCCTGGATTCCGTGTCGTAGCACGGAATGACGAAGGGTACACGGAATGATGAGGATAGTGTGCAACATAATAAAAACATGTGGATAACTTTCCACCCAAACATAAAAATCCACTTGAATTCCAATTGTTTCACGATGTTTCACGGTTACTAACACTGTGGATAAAACTGTGGAATAATGAATATCACTCCAAATATTACCAAAATGTTTCACGATGTTTCACAACCTAAATTTGCTTGAACTAATTTTTTTCTCAGGTAGTATGTAGTTTGAGCCGGGGGTGAATTGGCTTCGACACTTGACAATTTAGCATTATGGCAAGCCGAGGATGGTGCCAGCCTCGTTAACAAGACACCAAGGCTACAAATGCCGACAACAATTACGCACTAGCCGCCTAGAGTGGCTACGGTAAACCGCGAGAATAGTCTGGGTAGCGGGGAGCCGACGACACACGGACTCTGACCTTGATAGGGTGGCCGACTCGCTCAAGTGGCAGTACAAACTCAGCCGTCTGTCTGCGGGATTTCCCTGTTTGACTGTAGACAAAATCTAAATAGGGGAAGCTTGTAATTCCATGTGCCAAAGAGTTAGGCTGGACACGGGTTCGATTCCCGTCACCTCCACCAACTTATTTTTTTTAAACAAGAAGAAAGAAGGAACAAACAAAATGGGGATAATACTTGCACTCAGCAACCAAAAGGGTGGAGTTGGTAAAACAACTACCACTGTGAATCTCAGTTATAATCTTTCCAGAAATGGAAAAAAATGTCTCATCTGTGATATCGATCCACAGGGAAATGCCTCCACTGGGATTGGCATCGACCGTCAGGAAATCAAAGGTTCTGTTTATGATATTCTGATTGACAGAAAAAAACCATCCGAAGTAATCATGAGAACCGATTATGACAATCTTGACATCATCCCCTCAAACATTGACCTGGCTGGAGCGGAAGTTGAACTGGTTGAAATGGAAAATCGTGAGCGAAGGCTCGAGATTGCACTTGCAAGCATCAAGGATGATTATGATTTCATTTTGATTGACTGCCCACCATCTCTAGGACTTCTAACCGTGAACGCCCTTGTTTCAGCAGACGCAATCCTCATCCCAATCCAGGCAGAATATTATGCACTCGAAGGTTTGTCCCAACTCGTTTCAACCTACAAACTCATCAAAGGAACGCTCAACCCGGAGCTTGGAATTTTTGGAGTGTTGCTCACCATGTATGACGAACGAACCACACTCTCAAAATCGGTTGCCGCTGAGGTAAAAAAATATTTTGAAAGTGAATTGTTTGACAGCGTAATTCCAAGAAACGTTCGAGTTTCAGAGGCACCGTCATTTGGTAAACCAATCTCTGTATATGATCCCACATCTAAAGGATCTCATGCCTACGAGAGCCTCGCCCGTGAGATAGTAATCAGAGTAGAAAACTCGTAGGTATCCATAAAAAATAAAGGAGAGTGGAATCATGGCAAAGAATATCGAACAAACACTAGACATCCGCTCCCTTATTGTTTTGGGAAAACCAATATCTGTATACGATCCAACATCATTATCTAGAGGGTCTCATGCCTATGAAAGCCTCGCAAAAGAAATAATTTCAATAGTAAGTAACCCGTAGGAAAAGTCAGAAGGAGGATGCATTATGGCAAAGAAGTTTGGACTAGGGAAGGGACTTTCGGCTCTTCTGCCAACGGATGGAATTGAAAAAAAGGAAGTAGAAAGATCAATTTCCGAACTTCCGATAGACGACATAAGGTATTCTCCGTACCAGCCAAGAACCCAGCTCTCAGAAGAATCTCTCCTTGAGCTCTCCGAATCATTGAAACGTTCTGGTGTAATCCAGCCCGTTGTTGTCCGTGAGGTAAACGGTGAGTACGAACTGATAGCCGGTGAACGCAGAATCCGTGCCGCAAAGATTGCCGGGTTTGAAAAGATTCCGGTTGTAATCCGCGTGATAACCGACAAGGTGGCTGCTGAATTTGCACTGGTTGAAAATATCCAGCGTGAAGACCTGAACCCGATCGACATTGCCCGTGCCATGAAGAGACTCCGAGGTATTTTTGGTTATACACAAGAATCAATCGCAGAGAGTATAAAAAAATCCAGACCATACGTCACGAATCTTCTCCGTTTGCTGGAACTTCCTGAGGTTGTCCAGAGTGAAATCCTGCAGGGTGAAATCTCTGAGGGTCATGGAAGAGCTTTGCTCTCACTCAAAAACCCGGAGATAATTATTGAAGGCTCCAAAAAAATCCAGCAGGAAAAATTGTCGGTTCGTCAAACGGAAAAGTTTGTAAAAAATTTCAACACTCCGCCTGCCCCACCAAGAGAAACTTTTGAAGAACAAAAAACGCCTGAGCAAAACCAGGTTGAAAGTATTCTGCGAGAGGTACTTGCCACAAAAGTGAAAGTGAAAGGGAAATCCATCACCATAAACTATTTCAGTGACGAAGACCTCATTAGAATCTGTGACATAATTGTTGGAACAGGAACCCACTAAAAATGCCAAAGACAAGATTGACAATGTGGATGGACAGGAGAGACCTCGAAGGACACGACAGGTACACTGCAAAGAATCCCAGATTCCGAGTGTGGATGATGCTGATTGCGGTGATGGTCGTAGCCATCGGGATGGTGATGATATTTTTCTTCATGCCAAAGTCATCCACACACAATGTTCATTTCAGCTCGATCCCACCCGGTGCAAGTGTGTATCTTGAGGAAACAATCATTGGCACAACCCCTTTTTCAAAGGAGTTGGATGAAGGCTTTCACCAACTCAGAATCGAAACAGAGGGTTTTTTGCCGATTGAACAAAAGATAGAAGTTACCCCCACCAACACCTCGGTTAATATTGTTTTTTCCGGCGGGGAGACAAAGGTTGCATTCACTTCTAGCCCTGAGAGTGTGAGTGTTTTCCTAAACGACAAGTTCATTGGTAAAACTCCGTTCATCTTCCGTGATGTTGCAGACGGAAATCCGGTAACCATAAAAGCTGAAAAATCTGGATTCCGCTCAATCGAAATAATTGAAGACCTCACATCTAAAACTGAAATAAAGCTGGCACTCGAACAGATAATGCTCGCGGTCGGAATTGATTCTGATCCAAGCGGAGCAGAACTCTACATTGACGGAAAACATGTTGGACAAACCCCGTGGATGTCAAAACTCCCATTTGGTGAACACAAGATAAGGCTCGCAAAAGACGATGTTATCGAGGAGACAATCGACCTAAAAACTGACATCGAAATCATGTATCCATTCAAAAATACTGGAATAAAAATCAAAGGATTCCTTGGAGAGATCAACACTCCCGGAGCAAGAATCTTCGTACTTCCGGTCAAAAATTATGAAATCCAGCCAGGCATCACCCCCCTTCGAATCAAAGGAACAACTCCCACCCAGATTGAACAAAACGATATTGCAACATACCTGACCATGGACAAATCAATCCCCGACAAGGCTCTGTTCATTGGGATTCGTGATGGGATTTCTGCCACCATGATGATGGTGGATGTCAGCAAAACTGGTGAACTCACAGAATCTGAGGTGAACCTGCAGTTCTCAGCCGGCTCACAGATTGACTTTCTTGGACAATCGCTAAGTGGAATCGATTGGTTTTCACTTCTCTCTGAACAACCTAAGTCAAACGGTTCAATAAAAAATAATCCACAGTTCACAATAAAAGGGAATCGTATCATTGACCGCGACAATCCGGAAAAAAGTTTTACCGTGAACAACTCTGAAGGTCTGCTGTTTTTGTCCCCGGAACTGGACTATCTTGCTGTCCAAAATAACAAAACAATCAGACTTTACGACTACAAAAAACAGATAAATATTTTTACAGGGGATCATCTCGTTTTCAGTTCCGACAATGTGTATCTCTTCATCACAAGCGGAAGCAAGCTCACCAGATATGAAATCATAACCGGCAAGGTTGCCACTTTGGATATGGATTTTGTGCCAACCAGTATCGTGGCAGTTTCAAACTGGGTTATCGTCAACGAATCAAATGGAGCAATCAGCCTGGTGAATAGTTCTGAAATGAAAATTACAGGTTGGTCTGCCATGTTGCCCGATGATCCAGAATCCTGGGCACAGTATTTTGTTCCCGAGGGAATTTTTACAAGAAATATCATCGGTGTGAATCATGTGTTGTTGCTTGGCAGGGTTTTCGGTCTGAAGGTTATTGTGACCGTTGATGACAGACCCTCGCTTCTGAATGTCTGGTTTGATGTTGACCCTATGCTTTTGACTGATTTCACAACACAATAATTTCGGTTGGGTGTATCTCGTATTCCCCCCCCGTCTTTCCCGTGAAAACGGGAATCCAGGGGGTTATAAAAATCGTGTTCAAAACAAAAAAAACAACATTCACACAACCAACCAAAAAATTGTTTTTCACATGAATTTCTAAAATCCTGGATTCCACATCAGGTGCGGAATGACAAAAAGAAACATGAAACGGCTAAAGTTGTAGGGAACGCAGATCTGCGTTCCCTACGTGTGGTTACTGAGCCTGTCGAAGTGTCGTAGTGCGGAATGACAAACTGAAAACGCAGAGCGACAAACGCGGATATCCACCAGCCAAGATTTTTTTGTTTAGAAATTATCAACTACTATCCACACCCCTGCATTAAAAATCTGCAACCCAAAAAAATATTTAAGACAGCATGATTCCAGTCAAAATCCACACTCAAAAAAATAGTACAAAAATGAATAACAAAGAGAGACTGACAATACAAACATTCCTTTTGTAATACTTTATCCACACCCTTATCCACAGTGTGAATAAAACTTTGATGAAATTATTATAATTTGTGCTATAGTACCCAAAGATGAAAAAAAAGGTCGCAATAATCATGATTTTATTACTGTTGTCAACTTCAGTAATATCATGTTTTCAGGGTAATAATTTGTCTGACAAACGAACAAGCTGGGGTTTGGTTGGCGGTGCAAACAGAAGATATTTTTCTAAAAACAGAATTTTTGGTGAGAAGCCAACTCTCTCCTGGGATATAAAACTAACAAACACCATGACCTGGTCAAATATTGTGTCTGATGGAAAATTTTTGTACGCACTCATAAACGGAGTGAAGGGGTTTGAAATCGTAAAAATTCGTGAGGAAACTGGGAGAGTGCTGGGACACACAGTTTTCAGAGATTTGCCGGAGAGTTTATATTATCAGCTGGAGCTTGTGGATAACTTCCTGGTTGTTCTGTGTGACACCGAATTGATAACGATAAACACTGATAAAATGTCCAGTATCTGGATGAATAAAACAAGATACAGCAAAATCCAGAGCATGACGGTTTCAAAAAATCATATTCTGTGTGTTTCTTCAAATGCTGTTGCGTACTCGCTCTCTTTGGAAACTGGAATGCCAGCCTGGGATCAGCAGCTTGACGATGGTTTTGATTATCAATTTATCACCGTGCGTGATGATGTTGCGATTATCACAGGCTTTGGGCTCGGTGAGGGGAACTCGCTGACACTCTCTCTAAGAGTCGCGACCGGTGAGATTCTTTGGACATACATCTCAAAGGGAGTTGCCACAAAACCGCCCCAGATAAAAGGAAACTATGTATTCATAACTGAGAAGGGAAAATTCTCCTGTCATGACATAAGCCACGGAAATCTGATATGGGGTGCGAAATATTATGAAGATGAAACTGGACTCCCGGAGATAATTGATGTAACCCCCTCGATTGCCGACGAAGAAGTGGTGATGATAAAAGATAGCGAGATGATTGTTCTTGATTTATTTGCCGGGCATCGCATAAAAACGGTAGCACTCCCTGAGAATCTCATGCCAAAGTTTATCCTGCAATCAAAAAACTATATTTTTATTGTGTCCGATGGTGAACCCTTCATGTACAAGTATGACAGAAATAACTATGAGTTGTTGGCTGTTTTTTCTGGTGGCAAGAGAGAAATAACCGGAGCGTTGATTACAGACAGAATTATTTTGCAAGCCAGGAGTTCGATTGTTTGTTACTGGTCTGAGCTTAGTGGAAATTTTGAATAATATTAATGCCACTAACTGTCAATTCCAGTAATTTTTTAGTTATCCCATTTCTACCACGTCATTCCGCACTTGATGCGGAATCCAGGGGATTATCAAAGCGTGTTCAAATTTTAAAAAAAAATAACAGTTCTTCTGGAAGTAAATAGTATTTTTCAAAATCATAAACACGATTCTCAAGAATCCTGAATTCCTGGTGGGTCCAGGAATGACAAACTAAAAGCATGGAAATGGGTGGGTCGCTGTAGTGACGGGTTTCAAACCCGTCCCCGCCCGACTGAATAATTTATCTAACTAATGAATCTCCCCGTTCCCATTATCGACATGAGGAGTTGAAAAGAAATCTTTCGCGGAAGCAGGAAGCATCAAATGTTCCCTAATTGCTATCTGAAATCTTTTTTGGCTTGGCTACTAATGCTTTTTCAGATTTTTTGATCCTTCGTTCCAGTTTTTTAATATCCTCTTCCGGTGGAAGTTCTTCAGGTTTAATATTATTGGTCAGCATTACTTTTCTGACCTCTTTGTTGTTTTTGACATGCTCGCTTGAGATATTCTTTTCACCGGACAAATCGTCACTTTTGACATTATAATTTGTGAGTTCTGTGGCAAAATTTTTGGCAGCAATCGTGACTGTCGGAAGAAAATCTGCAAGCGGTCTATTCTTTGGAATCGACAACTTCTCTTTCATTTGGTTTGTGTCGTGTCCTCCAAACAAGGCTGAATCACCCCTGCTTCTTATCCTGGCAAAACCACTATTGTCCACCCCTCTCTCGTATATTAATTTTGAAAGTTCTTTTTCTGACCTGGTTAGTTTTTCTCTCGCATCAAACCTTTCCTTTAGAGCAATTCTTTCTTCTATCAGTTCCTGTTTTCTTGTTTGAATTGCGAAATAACTTTGGGCGAAGGCAATTTCTTGTTTTCTTGGGTCACCATTTTGAGCAACAAGATAACATGCGTACCTAGTGAGTTTGTAGTCCTCGATTTCTTTTTTAGCACCCTTTGGCATGTCTATCGTTTTCCTGGTGTCAGGAAAATGATCGCTTGTCAAAAAACCAGCTTTATCACAAGAGATTCTTGCCTTCTCTAAAGCGTTTGAAAAGTTTTCCCATTTTGAGTATCCCAAAAGATTCTGTAAATCCCTTGCATACCAAAATTCAACACTGTCCTCCGTGTGTACAAAATCCTCAAAGTTTTTTGTGAGTTTTGAAATTATCTGTTTTTGCATGAGTTGCCTCCAAATAAAAAATTACTCCGAATTCAGATTATGTCAAATTGGTTGTCTAGTAGATATGAGTGTAGGGGTGGGTGGCGGCCCACCCCAACAACCGACATGGGCGCCAGGGGGGGTTATAAACCCGTCCCAGCCCGACG
>CBDUSO010000033.1:0-24828 GCA_965370295.1 uncultured bacterium | reverse complement strand
CGGGCTGTCACGGTTTGTTGTGGAAGAAGGAAAAGATTATAGTGTAACGCTCCATGTTCCTGGTGTTGCTCCAGCTAGCTCTGTCAGGCTGAGTTCTCCAGATAACGTATCTGGAGAAGTAAAAATTGATGTAGACTCAGTTGAAGAAAATCTCCGTCCACCCAACAGAAGAACGAGCTTTGGTTATCGAATAGGGAGTTATCTTGCAGACAACTACGGATACCGTGGACTTAAGGATTACCCGCATCCTGTTACTGAAACCCAGACCAAACTCTCTTTGGGCGGATATAATTATGCAGTTGAGACCGGTTCAGAATTTGGTATCTCCAAGAGAGATTCCTTCAAAATTTCTAACGACACAAATCTTTCCTGGAAAAAGATAACACTGACAGCCAGGGTTGAATTTGAAAATTTCAAAATTGATATTGGGCTTCCTGATAAACCCATCAAGGTGAAATCTGCAGAGGCACTTAAGCTAGAGTTTGAGCCAAAATCAACATCACCGATTGTTTCACTTGAGTGGAGCTGGGATGAAAAAGAGTGGTTTGAATTAAATGCTGACCATGTTGTTGAGACTGGAACTGGTGGACCACCAAATCCTGGAATAAGAACACTCTATGTTCGAGCGGGTGCGTTGTATCAAGATGGTGTGAGGACAAAAACTGAATCTGTAGAGATTGAGATACTGCCAACGAATGAGTTTATTGACCAACCAGTATTCCAGGATCCAAGAAATCCACTTGAGAGTGTCTCGTGGAAGATTGGACCATTTACAATTCCGGAGGAGCTGGATTATTTCCTCATCACGACTTCTTCGATGACCGCATCGCTTGACCTCGATATCTTCCTCTATCACGACAAAAATGGAAATGGTGATATTTCAGAGAAGGGTGAAAGAATCGCGACCTCGACAAATCCATCCTGTGATGAAAAGATACTCCTGAAGGATCCAGAGACTGGTCCATATTATCTGCTCTGTCAGGGATGCACCTGTCCAGACAAAAATTCGAAGTTTAACTTGAAATTCTCCAGTGTACCAAGCTGGTAGAAAAAAATAAAAAGAAGTCGGACTGAGTCACGGTAAATGTTGTGGTTCAGTCCGACTTCTTGTGGTTATAAGCTGTTTGCTTGAAATTGGTTGCGTGTCCGTAGCTCAGCTGGATAGAGCGTTGACCTCCGGAGTCAAAGGTCGGGGGTTCGAATCCCCCCGGGCACACCAGGATTTATTTATACGTTGGTATTTTTTGAGAGAAGACTTTTGATCTGGTCACGAATGGTTGCCGCATCCTCAAAACGATCCTCTAAAACGGCAAGCTTCATGGATTCTTTGAGGTCCTTTAGGGATGATAATTTTTGTGTGTTTGAGAAAAGTTTTTTGATTCGACCAAGATGGGGCATGAAACTGGAGAAACATTCGCTACATCCCCTGTAATCTTTTGCTATAAAGGCACTCAAGGTTTTTCCGCAGGATGGACAGAAAAGAGATTCTTCCCTTCTGAATCTGTCCGGGATAAAACTTGAAATGCTACTGACATTCTCGCTGATTCTGCCATGATTCTTTGATTTCATCAGCTTTTCTGCACATCTCTGACATATGAATAGATCGAGAACATTCTCGGAATCTACCACCTGCACATAGTGTGCTGTTGCTTCGCGTTGTTTACATATCTGACACTGCATATATACTCCACTCATACTATAACAAAGGAAATGCAACTTGTCCATAGCAGGAATAGGTCTAGATTTAGTCGAAACAAAAAGATTCATAACCGCAAGAGAATCACTCCTAAAGCGACTCTTCAACCAGTCTGAAATAGACTATGCCAAAAAATTCAGTAAACCAGAAGTCCATTTTTCAGCAAACTTTGCAGCAAAAGAAGCCTTCTTAAAGGCTCTTGGAACCGGTCTCTCCTGTGGAATCACATGGAAAGATATTGAGCTTGGACATAAAAAAACCGGTGAACCCTTCATCATCTTCAGAGGAAAGGAATCACCGGTCTTAATCACAATCTCTCACACAGAAACAACGGCTGGTGCAGTTGTTATCCTGCTTGAGAAAATTGATATTTAGTTACCGCATTTGTCTGGGTTGCCAGGATTATTCACAGAAACAGTTCTGGTTTTACCATTCCATTCTACCTTTAATCCAAGTCCACCCTCAAGGAATTCACGCATTGGAAGATACGTACTTCCATCTTTAATTTCTGATGATGCCGGTAAATCTACCCTTTCTGTTTTTCCATTTATAATTTTTGTGAAGTATAAAGTTCCAATCTTATGGAATATTTTGAATGGTGGGTTTATGCTGGTAATGGACGCAGTTCTAGTTTTGGCATCCCAGCCAACTTCGGCACCCATTAAGTTTTCGGCGAGGTACCTGAATGGTACCATTGTTTTCCCGCTTTTGCTCACGTATGCGGCACTATCTTTTCCGGGTTTTTCTCCGTTTATGGTGGGTTGTCCCCCAGTTGTTGGAATCTCAGAATAAGTACCAAACCAGATAGTATATTTCTTCTTACCATTAGTATTCCCGGCAATATCCTCTGCTGAGTAGGTGAGATTGTGTCTTACCTGTTTCAAATCATCGACATAGTAATCGTATATAAACGTACCATCTTTCTCAACCGGGACAAAGTCGCCATTTATTACAACGATGGCTCCAGCTTCTGTTTTTCCTTTGACTTCAATTTCATCACAATGATTCGCCATGCCGGGTTCGGGTGATGTGATAATAATTACTGGTGCAATCGTGTCCTTTGTGATGGTGATTGTTTTTTCTATGAAGTTCCCAGCTTCATCTTCTGCTCGGATAACGAATGTATTTTCGCCCTCTTCTATGTCTACTGTGAAGCTGAAATTACCTTCACCTTTTGTGGTTTCTGCCAGTCCAGTTTCAGGTGGTTGAATCACCTCGACATATTTGCCATCTATTGTGATTGCTGGAACTACTTTTCTTGACTCCTCTTCTCTGTCGTAGATGAACAATTCGGTTGCATCAGCAGTTCCTTCGATGAGATAGGTTGATTCTGATGAGTCATCGCTTGAACCTCCAATTGGTTTTGTGATTGTGAAGGTTGGGGCAACGGTGTCAATCTTGAATTCAAATTCTTTTACTTCTTCGATTCCGTATGTGTCTTCGGCGTAATAATATAATGTGTCTATTCGTTGTTCGTCGGCCATCGGTAACCAGTCGTCTGATGTCCATTTGATGGCTTGTTCTTTTTTCCAATTCCACCACATATAGACCGATGCTGTGTCTGATGTACAGTCAAAATCAATGGCGGGGGCATTGATGAACCAACCATTTTTCCCGTCTGGCTCTGGTGGGTTAATCAGGAGTTTGGTGATTGGAAGTGGTGGGGCTATGAAAAATTCAACGGATTCGTTTGCAGATTTATCAACGGTTGTTGTAATTATGATTTTGTATTTGGAAGATGGTTCTGACGGATTTTTTATTCCCGAGCCTGGTGCAATAACAATTGTGAATTTATTGCCGGATTCAATCTTTGAAGCGATTGTTAACGAGATACTTTTTCCTGAAATTGATATAGCTGTTACCTCTAAACCATTTACCGTTATGTTGGAATTTGCGATTGCATCAGGGATAGTTGTTTCTTCCGGGAAGGTTAGAGTGATTGTATCGCCTGGTTTCAAGTCTCCGTCGAATGACGTGCTTCCTTCAATCTCCCATGTGCCGATAACATCTGCGTTTAACGGGGTTACTTTTATGTTGACGATCTCGGTTTTTTTGTCAAAAATCTTATAAATATCGGTTGTAAAAATCTCATCAGAACTCTGCACCTTGAAGGATATTGTATAATCACCGGGATTCTTGGGATTCTTTATTTTGGCTTTTTCAAGGAATTCAACAAGAATGCTCCCCTTTTGCAGGGCTTCTGGAGCGTAGAGTTGAACTTTCAATTCGTCAGGGATGGCACGAGGTTTGAGCTGACAAATGGCATCGTTCATAAGAACGCTGTCTGAGGAGATAAATTTGGGGATGGTTGTTCCATTTGGGAAGTTTATTTCGATCAAATCATTTTTTTCGATTGGATTGGGAATATAAACTGCAAACTTGTACGAAGCAATCTGATGTGTGTACGGTGGGGCAACGACCGGTTTTTGACCCTCTCGTTTTATTTCGAATGGTAGACTTTCTACGAGTGTTGGCTCGTATGTTGTGGCGATAGTAATCTGGTACATTCCAGGGTCTTCAGCGTTAACGATGCCTGCTCTTTTTGGAATATCAATATCAATAGTTTCGAATGCAGCAACATCAACCGGGATAACGAAACTCATCGATGCTGATGGTTGATGAATGTTCACATCAACACTGAGCGGTTTTCCGTTTACCTTGATAAGGGTTTGGTCAATAGTTTCAGGAAGTTTTGTCCCCTTTGGGAAACGAAGCCTTATCTTTGAGCGTCTGGCATCAAGCGAGCCACCTGCTCCAACCTTGAACTTGATGTTGTATCCAGATATTTGATCTACAGCTTCATTTGAAAGAGTTACGGATGCAGCTTCAATTTGTGATTTTACCACTTCAATATCCTGCGAACAAACGCGAGCGGTTTCAGCTTCAGTCTCAACACAGATTTGGTAAAATCCGGGAGTTTTTGCGTTTTTGAAACCGGCACGTGAGGCAACGGTGATTGGGATTGGGTCATAGGGTCCGTCCGGTTTTAACTCAAGGTGTGTCCAGAACTGGACTGAGTTTTCACCATCTCGTTCGAGATTCCTGATGTAAGGAAACCCTTGGCATGAGGTGCAGGGTGATGTAGCCAGATAAATTGAGGTAACGATGCGATCCAATTCCTTTTTATCTGCTGTTGAGAGATTCTTGTTGGGAAGCGGAAGGATAGGCATTGTCCACTCATCAGGGAAAATAATTTTTATCCAGCTGTGGATTGGAAGATATTCATTGATGTCAATTGCTAAAATTATAGTTGATGCTGTTTTTATCTGGCTTGGTTTAAAATAGGTTACCTCTACATCAGAAATTTTAGATTGAATTGCAACACCAGAATTCATAGATGGCAACACCGATACACAGAGAATCAGTATTAGCAACAACAATATCATTGAGCGTCTTTTTTTCATGATAGCAGAACACCCCCTTGGTTTCTTTACTTTTTAGTAAACCATTTACATTGGTTTGTGCAAGGATACACCAGTTAAATTAAGGTGAATTCAGGGTGAATTCAGGATAACTTGAGGATGATAGACAGCAAATTGACCTCTTTGAAAGGATAGATTTGATGTTATTTTTCTGCATTAAAAATACTATCATTGTCTATGAAAACTATCTATTTTGTCAGGCATGGTGAGAGTCAGGGAAACCGAGACGGATTGATCTGCGGAACCTATGATTCACCACTTACAGACCAGGGAAAAGAACAGGCGAGCTTATTAGGAAGCAGTCTGAAAAATCTAGATATTCAAGAAATTATTTCATCAGATTTGCTTCGTGCAAGAGAGACTGTTGAGATTGTTGCAAAGCATCTTGGGCTTTCTGTCATCTTTGACAAGCGACTGAGAGAGCGTTCGTGTGGAATTTTTGAAGGAAAACCTTTTTCACAAATCAAGAATCACAAAGATTGGGTGCCGTTCATAAGCACCCCAAAATATAATGTTGATGGTGGTGAAACCATTGAAGAGCTCTACGCCAGAGTTGGAGGGTTCTTGAAATACCTGGTGAAAAACACTAAATCAGATAGAATTCTTTTGAGCTCTCATGGTGCTGTTCTCTGGATTCTTGTACCCTTTGTTCTTGGAATTCCGATTGAAAAATACAAAGGAAAAATTGGAATGGACAATTGTAGTTTGAGTATTTTTTCCTGGGATGGTGAATTTGCACTTGAGAGATTAAATTGCATTTCACACCTGGGAGAGTTTGCAAAAGATAAACCTTCATGGCGGTTTTAATAGTTTATGTAACTATCTGAACCTGCTGTTATCTTGTGTTGTATGAAACAGATGGAAACCTGTTGTGCTTGCAAAGGAGCTGACCCAATGAAGAAAGTTATTTCTGTAGCTGTGATACTGGTGTTACTTGCAATGATACTGCCTCTTGTCCCTGCAAAAAATCTTGTTGCTGATTCTCAATATGAATCATCAGATGTGATAGGATACGGACCAATTGGCGGTGAACTTCTCTCACCAGGTTGTATCGGTGTCGACGAGAATGGAAAAATTTACATAATCGACAGAGCAAGTGGTAGTGGTTTTGTGTACCTGTCGTCAGGAATTTTTTTCAAATCATTCAAACTGCCAAGTAGTGTGTCACCAGCTGATACAAAGAATCACATCTCGGTAAGAATGGGAAATATCTGTTACACCTCAAACGATAATGTTACAGTTGCTTCCACGAGTGGCGATCTGATAAACAGAATTGGAAAAGGGATCACTAGCAAAATCCAAAATCCAATCGCAACATTTTTGCTGAATGATCTTTCAATATTGGTTGTAGACATCATGGAAGGTTTGGTTCTCTACAACTCAAAAGGTGAATTTGAAAGACGACCTGTGACAATTGGTATTGGTGGAGATGTTCCAAATATTGTTGCGGTCGATGTTTCAACGGACGGAAAAGTTGCAATCCTCTCGATTGAAAAAACAATTCCGAAAGAGGGGGACACTGATTTTAAGGAAGTACCAAACAAACTTACTATTACACTCTTCTCCCCAGATTTCATCAAGCTGAGAGAGATAAGCATTGCGACTACAATCGAGAATAATCCATCAAGGGGTGTTGTGAGATTTGATTCCAAAGGAAACATCTATTTCTACTCAATTTCAGCAAGAGTTTCTGGAAAGTACTCAAGCTCAGGAAGCTTGATCGCAAGCCTGGATACAGTGCTTGATGCCAAAGCCAATGTTGTAATATCTGGAGAAAGACATTTCTTTGTCGATTCAAAACGATTCTTCTCAACAACATCAAACGGAGAATTTGAAAAGGAATATGCAACATTTGATGCCCAACCAATGCAGTTTAACAACCCAATTGAAATAGCAACGTGTGCAGGAGATGGGATCGCAGTGTTTGATGATGGTCGCGGTGATATTCAATTTTTTGATGCAAACGGACCAACCGGCACAGTTAGATTATCAAAACAAATGAAATTAGTTCTATCAACCAACTCAGATAAACAAACAATAGCTTACTATCCAAACAGACATGAAATATCAATCTATGACTGCACCGGAGCTGAAAGCAAAGTGTTAAAGATTGATGCTGAGGTTCCAGAAATAGTTGCGATGGCACCAGGCAAAGATGGAAATATTTGGACACTATCAAGAGCTATGGGTCGAGTCACTCGCATCAACAAGGGTGGTATCTATGTAAACCATTTTGGCTCTCTTGGCAAAGGAGAGGGTCAGTTTGTAAAGCCGGTTGATGTGCTCTATGGATTTGGTGGGAATGTCTATGTGCTTGATTCTGGGGATGGTAAAATAAAAGTTTTCAACCGGGAGGGTGAGTTCGTCAAGTCTTTCGGTGAAACAGCAAAGATGAAAAATCCAACGAGTATCTGTCTAACCGAAGACCTTGTACTTGTTGTTTTAGACACCGGAAATAACAAAATCCATTTCTTCTCGCTCGAGGGAAAGCTTCTTTACTCCAAGGGTGAAAAATCACCCGCATTCAAAAAAACCACAATCGATGATTATTGGAGTCATCTTGGAACATTCAACAACCCAACAAAACTCGCAACTTCTGGAAAAAAGATATACATACTGGACAACGGAAACCAGAGAGTGCAGGTGTTTGAAAAGGGTGCTGTAAAACCAGTACTTGCTGTTGACAAAACCCAGATTGTTTTTGAATCATCAGCAACCGGAATTTTGGAAGATTCATTTTTGATCAGTAACTCATCCACTGGAACACTGAAGGGGACAGTTGAAACTGATGTAAGCTGGATTCGTTTATCCGAAGAAAGTTTCAATGGAAATATTGAAATAAAAGTTACTTGCGACGTTTCATCTCTTCCTGCCTGGGTTGAATCAACCGGAACAATCACAATAAATTCAAACGGTGGAAGCAAAACAATTTCTGTGAAAGCAAGCAGAAACGGTAACTTGATTGTTCTCCAGATCAATTCAAACAATGCGGTTGTAAATGGAGAATCTGTTTCAGTTGATCCAGCTCCATCAATACAAAATGGTAGCACAGTTGTCCCGCTCAGATTTATCGGTGAGGCACTTGGGGCAACGATTGAATGGGAGCCAACTGAAAAACGAGTAACCTATAAACTGGCAGACCGAGAGGTAATTCTTTGGGTTGGAGTTACTGAAGCAATGGTCAACGGAAAAATTGTTTCAATGTCGGTTGCACCGATGATTATGAATGGTCGCACGGTTGTTCCGCTTAGATTTATCGGTGAGGCATTGGGTGCTACAGTTGAATGGATTGGTGAAACTCGTTCAATCAAAATATATTATCCGGTGAATCCAAATATCGGATAGCATCCATAAATTTTGCAGGGACGGGTCGCGACCTGTCCCTGCTGTCGTGTGTTAATCAATGTTTATTCCAAAGAATCTTATGTTTTGAAATTATTTTGTCGATGTTTTTCATCAATTCTCTGGTCAGTCCGAGTGCATAGACAATATATTTGTAGTGGTCAATCTCGTCTTCTGTCAATGACCACAAACGACCATCGTCATGTTTCCTGTTTGTTCTGTCCTTCAACCATTTGTGGCAAACCTGGTAACCACCAACCATGAACTCCCAGGTTTCTTTTGAAACTGGTTCAAAGTATTGTTCTTTGTTGATATATACGCGATCTTTTTCAAATCTAATTTTTTCAACCAGACAGTCTGTCTCTTTGTTTTTTGAGATTCCTTTGAAGGAAATTTTTTGTTGGGATTTGTCTGGAAGGTTTGCTTTCATCAGGTGAAGTTCGATTAGCTTTTCGCCAAGTTTTATGAGTTCACCAAAAACTTTTGGGTTGTCGATGATTGGAATCTTTGGGAAGTCAATCTTGAGAAATTCTTCAAAGCGACTTCGGTATGTTGGGCTGTGAAGTATCGCATAGATGTAGGCTAGAATATCTTCTGGCCCAAATGTAACTGCCCTACTTGGCAAGGACTCATCATCTTTTGCCCCCCTTTTCAAGGGCTCGTCACTATCTTTTGCCCCCCATTTCCAGGGGGGATTAAGGGGGGTTGTAATGCTACCCTTCCCATCAGTAATAAATTTCAATCCAAGTTTTTTTTCAAATTCTGAAACAATCTCAGGTGAAAGATTTGGCACACGCCAGACAGTTTGGGTCTCTGGTTTTCCCAAACCGTATGTTACTTCAACTTGCATTTCAGTTTTATTCCATGGGGAGTTTGCATCTTGGTTGAGGTAGAGATAAAGCGGAAAACAATATGATTTATCAGAAACACAGTGACTATCTGTGAGAGAGTCTGAAATAAGACAGTCAAGATAATTGCTAACAACTCTATTAAATATTCTTGTTGTGTTTATTGAAATATTTGATAACAACGTATGTTTCATCAAATTCCATCTGGAATCCCCACGTTCAATAATTTTTGGATTGTAATAAATATATTTTTTGTCGAATGGTCTGTATAAGACTTCGGTTAGTAGCAATTCTGGATTAGTTTCCTTGATAATTTTCTTTGCATCCTTCAGATTCCAGTATTTTGTATCCTTGATTCCAAACTTTTGCTTCAGCTTATAAAAGTCATCACTTTTGTTGATTTCGATGAATCGTCTCTTTAGTTCTTCTTGCTCAAAAGAAATCATAACATTGTCTCTTCTTGAGGATACTCCTGCGGCGTTTATTGGGATAATCTCTCGAATCGACACAAATTTTTCATATTCTTCGAGTTTTGAAAAATCCTTTTTCACAAAAAACTTGTTGTCAGAAGACAGGTGTAGTTTTTCAAAAGCATCATTCTTACGGGTTTTTTCAATATCCATTGATTCCAGATATTTATATTTGTCCCTCTGTTTTCCCCAGAGATCGCTGTACCAGACCGTTGCTTCCTTTTTGTCATTATGGTTTTCATATCTTTCATTGATCGATATACTAACACCTTGTCTTATATCAAATACATTCTGGTCAGTACCACCGTCTGGTGTGGTTTCTTTCAGAAGAGAATTGCCATGCAGGTTGATAATGTGCATCTGGTCAAAATCTTTCAGTAGACTCTTACGCATTCCACGGTGAATCAAGCCAGAAAGATAGCTGTTGTTTGTGATCATACCAACAATTCCATGTCCAGTTCTTGTGATTCTCCAATGGGTAAACCTTATGAATTTGATATAATCATCTGAGAGCGGTTGAATATTTCTCTCACTTCTCACATCTTTTTTGTATTCTTCCATCAACTCGTTGTCAATCCACTCATTCTTATTCTGCGTACTCACCGAGTATGGAGGATTACCCAAAATAACCATAACCTTCTCATCACGCTTGATGGAATCTGCAAGCCCAGCTTCCTTTTCAAGCGGAGTGGCATCCGGGTCCGACAAATCCAGCTTGTGGCTTGGTTCCTCAAGGGTATTGGTGAGAACTATGTTTATTCTCTTTCTGGGTAAATGTTTGTTCAGAGTTTCAATGCTGTACTTTTCCTGGTCATAGTGGGTGAGGGTGAGTGCGAGTTTTAGGTGTGAGATAGTGTAGGGGGCAACCATGATTTCAAAACCAAACAACCTGCCAAGAAGATTTTCCCTGACGAATTTGTGCCAGACACCCTCATCAATTTCTTGTTTGCATTTTTCAACAACTTCAGCCAGGAATGTTCCTGTGCCACAGGCGGGGTCAAGGATGATGACATCTTTGTCAGCGAACCCCTTCTTTTTCCCAAACCTTTCACGGAGAATATGGTCTATCGAATTGACAATATATTTGACAACAGGTTTTGGTGTGTACCAGACTCCACGATCTTTTCTCAACCCCTGGTCGTATGCTTTCAAAAATCCTTCATAAAAATGGACGATCGGGTCTTCTTTTCTGGTGAGTTTTCCAAAACCGGTCAGCACGGACTCCATGTCTGCCTGTCTAAGAATTGAGGTCAAGTCAGAGAGAACCCACTCGATATTTTCAATATCCTTCATTCGTCTGAACTGTTGCATTTTGCTGTAGAGACTGTGAAGGAACGGCACTGTTGATGGTAGATACTCAAGTGCTGTTTTGAAACTGAAATCTTTAAGTTCGTTGTCTGGAACAAGCAATCTTGCAGAGAACAGACTGTAGATAAATGTTTGAGCAAGATTGTCCGCATACTCTTCATCTTCGATGTCGCCTGTCAGCATCTTGCGATACGACTTGTAAAAATCAAAAATTGGACCGATTTTATTTCCAGTTCTCATTACTTTGATGCTTGGGTTTTCCCGTTCGAATACTTCCTGTTCGTGTCCTTTGGCAATGATTATTTGCTCTTTGAGGAGCAGGCATTTTGAGGCAAGTCTGCTGGATAGAAGATCAGCAGATTCAATCGTTTTGTCAGCGGGTTGTTCGATGAAATCAACAAGAAGATTTATCAGGGATTCAAATTTTGATTCATCAAAATCAATCTTTTTCTTGGCTTTGTCCAACTTGCCGATGATTATTGTTTCGACCTTTTCACCGTTTATATATCTTCTGAATTCAAGATAATTTGTAAGGATTAAATCAGAGAGTGCAGGGAGATATTTCTTTGCAAGTTGGTCACTTTTTTCGACAATATCAAGATTTTTATCAATGTCTTTTGCCTCGATGTATCCACCAAGAATATCATGTTTCTTCCCTGAAAAAATAATAAAATCCGGTCTGATTGAATGAGCTACTTGTTTTGGATCGTTGATGACTTTGATGTCTTTTACAAGAGATTTCAATAATTCCTCAAGTGGAATTCTGTAGGCGTGTTCTTGGGCGTAACTGGTGTCATATTTTTCGGAGATTTTGTTTGTATAGTCATTCACAAATCTCGAAGCATCTTCACGATAAACATTTTGATCATTCATAATACCAATTGTATTGTTATATCGCTGTTCTTCAAGATGTCAGATGCCATGGATGATTTTCAAAAGTTTTCACAAAGTTTAATCAACTCGTTTGTTTTATTTGTTTAGTAAACCTATTTGACTTACACATCAAATCCGAATAATCTAGTATTGATAAAACAAATGGAGGACTTGATGTGAAAAACAAACAGATGACGAGAAGACAGCTACTTAAGGTTCTTCTGGCAGCCCCATTTTTTGGAATGATTCTAGCCGCAATTTCCCCCATTCTCAGGATGTTGAAGCCCTTCGGGAAACTTGGGCTTGAGATACCACCAGCACCTCTGGCTGTAAATAAATTAACTTTTGTTAATAAACCGGTTGGTGATTCTTTTGTTCAAGTTCCAGCGAATGCAAATGATCTTGAAAAGATGTTAGGCTATTCGTTTGAAATCATTACTGAAGACAGATCAATCCCCTACAAACCAATAAAACTCAGGGAACCCGGAATTTTAATCAAGGATGAGGGCGGAACCATAAGGGCGTGGGATGCAAAGTGTACCCATCTTGGTTGTGTCATCAGATGGAACGAGGAATCAAAAAATTGGCACTGCAGGTGTCATGATGGTTTCTTCAACCCGATGATGACGAAGGTTATTGCAGGACCACCGCCACGCCCTCTTTATCCATGGACTGTAATTGTTAACGAAGAAGATGGTAGCATCATAATCGATAAAAAGACTCCCGAAGAAGGGATGGCATAATGAGCAGAAGAGATTCATACAGTCTGAAAAATCCCTTTAACTTTGTGATTCAGGGGTCTCTTGGAATTCTTGATACTTTGAAGGCTGGATTTTCTTCGATAAACATCATGAACCATCTTGGTTCGATGACCCTGCTATTTTTCCTGATTCAAATTATCTCTGGTTTTATTCTCAGCTTCTTTTATATGCCCTCCCTGGAACATGCTCGCAACTCAGTGATGTACATCATGTCTGACATGGTGCCGTATGGACTTTTCATCAGGACGCTTCACCGTTACGCTGCCGATGCAATGATATTATTTGCAGCATTACATATGTTCAGAAAACTCTTTGCGGGAAGGCATACCAACACAAGGTCAGTCGGTTGGTATGTCGGCATAGTGCTCTTGCTGCTCACAGTTGCAATCACAATTTCCGGATACTTGCTACCGATGGATGCTAGAACATTCAAGATAATTGAATTCTTTGGAATGACATTGTCCAGTGCAAGTTTGTTAATTATCTACAGAGCATTCCATATTGCACTCCCAATTATTCTGTTTGCTGTGCTGGTATGGCATTTCTTGAGAATCTCAAGACCGCCAATCATCCCAACACTTGCACTCACGATAATTTCAATCGGATTCTTGGCAATTCTGATTGGATTATTCCCAATTCCAGCGACTGAAATGAAGATGAAATTTGCCAAATATTCATTTGACTGGATTGGGTTGTGGATGATTAAATTGCCCTCTCAGGGGTTCTCACAGGCTGTCTGGGCTGGCTTGATAACGGTACTTGTAGCGTTGCCACTTCTTGGCAAAAAGATAAAAACATCAGCTAAGGTTGATCCTGTCAGATGTAACAGCTGCTTTAGCTGTATCACTCTTTGTCCAAAGAATGCAATTAGCATCAAGACCTACAAAATAAATCGAACTGAAACCAAACAGGTTGCATATGTCACACCGAAAAAATGCCAGGCATGTGGAATCTGTGTTGCTGGATGCCTGCCACAGGTGATCGAGCTTGAAGGCAGAGAGAGCAAGCAACTTCTTGAGGAAGTGAGGGATATATGCGTAAATTAGTGTCTGAAATCCCAAACAACGGGAAGATAATTGTTTTCCACTGCAACGGTTCACTTCGTGGAAAACATCTTGAAGAGCACAAAAAAAGATTCCCCAGTGTTTCCTTTGTTGAGATTCCCTGTGCTGGAATGGTGAACCCAATCGTCATGTTCAAATCTCTCATGGAGGGTGCAGGCGGGTTGATTGTTTATGCTTGCCCTGAATTTGATTGCCACAACTTTGACGGAAATTCTTTTGCCAAAAGAAGAGTTTTTTCTGCAAGCAAAGTGGCTGAAGCAATCGGTGTTGAGCCGTGGAGAATGGTTTACATCCAAAGAGACCAACTTGACCCAGCACTCTTAACAAGAACCATCGCAACCACTAAACGAAAACTCTCAGAGAAGGAGGTATTTGCATGAACACACAGATTTTAGAATACCTCAGAGAGCTTGTTCGTGAAGAATTGGAATCAGGAAAAATCAGTGCTTTCATTGGTTATCGCAAAGTAGATGGGGTTCCTGCAAAGAGACGACCATTTATCTGCAGAAAACCTGAAGATACAGATCTGTTGATTTACGATTCTTTCTGTTCTCAGAATCTGGTCAGACTTCTTGCCGGAAAAACCAACTATCTGAAAGCCCTAAAAGTTCCAAAGAAAAAGGTTGGAATCATGGTCAAGGGCTGTGATGTCAAATCGCTCAATATTGATATTGTCGAAAACAAAATAGACAGGCATGACCTCTGGATCGTTGGTGTGAATTGTTCTGGAAACATTGATGTTTCCATGATAAGAAACATACTTGAAACTGATGCAAGCGAGATTGTCGATGATGGAAAAAGTATCCAGTTACAGTTGATGGATAATTCCAAAATGAAATTTGACAGAGAAGACTTCCTGTTTGTGAAATGTCTTCATTGTTCAAACACAAAACCCAGCGATTTCAATGTTTTGATACCAGATGACGATCCAAGAAAATCAGCTGATGATCTTGATCTTGAGTGGGTAGAAAATTATGTTCAAAAGCCATTCCACCAAAAGCAGAATTTCATACTGGATCATCTCTCAAGGTGTACGATGTGTTTTGCCTGTCGTGATGCTTGCCCTGCTTGTCACTGCAACGAAAACTGTGTGATGGACAGACAGAAACTCCCCGAACCGTTTATCCACAAATCCCATGAACTCAAAGATATTCTCACTTATCACTTCATACATTTTTATCATCTGGCAGATAGATGCACAGGTTGTGGTGAATGCACACGTGCGTGTCCAGAGAATATTCCACTCAACATTATCACAGACCAGCTGAAGCTCCTCCAGATGGAAGCATGGGGATTCTCAGCAGGTAGAAGCAACAAAGAAACAGCACCACTTTCACTCATCAAGGGTGAGGAAGTTCTGGGGGGTTGATCTAAAATGAAGATAACAAAAGAACGACTCACTGAATTACTCATAAAAAATATCGAGGACAAGGAAGTATTTGTTCCACAGAAAATCAGCGGAACAACGAACTTTCATATCTTAGACAATTACAGCAAAATCGATTTTGATTCTGTGCGGACAAAAACTCCTGCAAAAGAAATTCTTTTTCCACAATCTGAGAGAATTCTGAAAACCACAACGAAAAATGGAAAAATTATTGAGATAAAAGAAATTGCAGAAATAAAAGAAACAATTCTTTTTGGACTTAGACCGTGTGATGCTAAGGGAATGTTGCTTCTTGATAATTTCTTCATGGATACAGAACGAAAAGATGGTGGCAAGCAGGAAAATATTGACCCCCACTGGAAAGAGCATCGTGAAAAAACCCTGCTCATATCTGTTGCCTGTACAAAGCCACTTTCAACGTGTTCATGCACATCGGTCGGAATTCACCCAGCATCTGAAATTGGTGCTGATGTTCTCCTGATTCCGTATGGTGAAAATTTTGTGGTGATGGAAGTTTCTGCCAAAGGAAAAAAATTCCTAACTGATAACCAGGATTTCTTTTCCGCAGATGGTGATGCAGTCTCTGCTCAAAAGAGTGTGCGAGAAAAATGTGAATCCATGATGACCTTTACGATTCCAACTGAGAATGCTGGCAAGTTCATGAAACTCTATGACAACAAGGAAATCTGGGAAGAGGTCAGTACTGGTTGCATTGCTTGTGGTGTTTGCACACTCCTCTGTCCAACATGTCATTGCTTTGAAACCAGGGATGTCAAAACATCAAAGGATGAATCCATAAAATTGAAATGTTGGGATTCCTGCCAATTTTGCACCTACAGCATCGAGGCATCCGGACACAATCCGAGACCAACAATCGCAGACAGATTCAAGAATCGAATCCTGGATAAATTCCAGTATCACATAACACTTTATGGTGAAATTGCATGCACGGGATGTGGAAGATGCACCGATTTATGCCCCGCTGGAATTTCACTGGCAGACACACTTTCTAAACTAGGAGGTGCACTATGACCGACAAAATGACACCCACGATAGCCGAGATATTAAAAATTGAAAATGAAACATCAGAAATAAAATCCTTTCAACTGAAATTGAAGAGCGACCTGGATTATAATCCTGGACAGTTCTGCATTGTTGGCGTTCCCGGAGTTGGAGAATCTGCAATCTCGATTGGTTCTTCACCAACACAAAAAGGATACATCAAGCTGACGATCGCAAATGTTGGTGCAGTCACTGAAAAAATTCATGGATTGAGTGAAGGTGACAACCTGACATTCCGTGGTCCGTTTGGAAATGGATTCCCATTGGATAAATTGAAGGGCATGAATATTTCCTACATGGCGGGCGGTGTGGGTTTGCCAGCCATCAGCAACATCATGCAGTACACATTTGCCAAACGGTCTGATTATGGAAAAATGGAACTTCTCTACGGTGCAAGAACCCCAGCTGACCTTGTTTTCAAAAGCAGGCTTGATGAATGGCAGAGTGTGCCAAATTTTGAAATGAAGCTGACCGTTGACAACGGTAACAAAGATTGGCGTGGAGATGTTGCAGTTGTTCCAAAGTATTACGATAAGGAATTTTCCAATCGCTCCACACTTCTCTTCAAGGATGACCCAAGTTTCAAAAAAACTGTTGTGATTGCGTCCGGTCCACCGATTATGATAAAATACACTCTGATTGGACTTGAGAAACTCGGATTCCCAAAGGATAAGATTTTTGTTTCACTTGAGGCTCGAATGAACTGTGGTTTTGGAAAATGTGGAAGATGCAATGTGGGACATCAATACATCTGTCAGGATGGACCGGTCTTCTCAGCCGCTCAGGTTGACGAAATGCCGGTATTCTAGGGGGCGATAAATGAACATAATCGATAGATTCGGTATCTGGCTTTCACGCTTCTCTAGGAGATGGATGACCTGGTGGAAGGACAGGGCTCACAACTTCAATATTCTTGAAGAAAATACTCCTGATTTCAAAAAGAAGAATCCGTTTTATTGGATGGGTTCGATGCTCTACATGTTGCTCATTCTCCAGGTTTGCTTAGGGATAGCTCTCACTTTCTTCTATATTCCAGATACAACACCTGTTGAAAAAATAAACCCAAATCTTGTAACATATGCTCATGGTCATTCCTATGCTGATGTGATGGAAGAAGCAGAAGAAGTTCACCATGTTTTCATCGAGCATTACGACTTCACAGAGCATGAAAGAGAAGTTTTTGAAGTCGTCGGCATGAAGGATTATGAGTATGTAATCGAAAATCTTGAGGTAGAAACTTCTACTCCAAGCCTTGAAAGATTGATTGAAATTGCAGGGGAGTACGAAGATGAATACAAGAAGTTGGATGAATCTGAACAGGAAAAACTCAGTGAAAACTTCTTGAAAATAATGGCTCTTGCAGACGAAGATGCTGAAGATTTGATAGCAAGCACGTACCATGCAGGAATGCCAATAACAGACGCAATCGACGAAGCAGATTCGATGCTAACCGAAATAGTCGAACTCTTCCCAATATACAGAAAAACTGAAGATCAAGTTGTTCTGATGTCGCACGAAGTTTTCAACATTTTTGATGAAGATGGTAACCCTCGAGTTCTTAAAGATGTAATCGAAGATGCTGATGCCGCAATGATTTCTTCAGAATCTCCAACTTTATACCAACAGGGAATTCTACGATTTGCAGGGAAAACACCAGCCGAGATTAGAGATGAATCTCAGTATGCAGGATTGTCAATAACTGATGCAATTGAAGAATCAGAAAAATTGACCGCAATATTTGCAAACCTGACCACGGAACAAAGAGAAAATCTAAAGAAATATATTGGGCTGGAAGATGAATCAGCGGTAGAACTCGCCGTTGAAAGCCTGCTTGGGATAATGGGTAAATCGGCCGATACAATCGCCGAAGAACTTGGCGTAACGGTTTCTCTTGCATACGAATCGGTTGCAAAAATTTCCAAAAAACCCTTAACGCAATGGATTCGTGGAATTCACAGATATGGTGCATATTGCTTCATTGCAATACTGATGCTCAGATGGTTGAGAATGTATTTTTGTGGAGAGTTCAAAAAACCAGGTGAGCTTACCTGGATTGTTCTCACAATAATCATTATCGTTTCGACATTCTCCGGAGTCACGGGCTATCTTCTTCCGTTTGATCAGCGGTCGTACTGGGCTACGACGGTTGGAACGCAGATGTTGAATTCTCTTGATGATATGCCGGTTATCGGTCCGCTTGGGATTGGTGCAGCATTGAAATATATGGGTTTGGGTGCACACCAGGTTGGACAGTCTACGATTCTGCGATTCAATATCATCCACTATTTCTTACCTCTGCTCATGTTCCTGATGGCGGAAATTTATTTCCTGCGATCGCGAAAACGACGACCTAAGATAAACTGGACTGCGATAATACTGCTTGCTGTGATAATTATTGCGGCGTGTTTGTATTTGCCCGCAGTCAATGAGCCTCCGCCTAATATTGTAAAAACCCCGGATCATATCTTGCCTGACTGGTATTTCTTGTTTGTGTATTTCTATTTGAAATTCCTGCCAGGCTATTTTGGAACGTTGGTTACACTGATGTTCATTGTGTTCCTGATAATCTTCCCGATGTTTGATCGGCGACCAGAAAAGAAGGCTGGAGAAAGACCTGGTCTCACCCTGCTTGCAATTGGTGGTCTCACCTTCTTCCTTGCAGGTTCGATTGCCGCGTACTGGATTCCATTCCAGGATGCACACCGGCAAATGTACATAAGTGGCATTCTGTTGTTTAACGGTGGAATATTTGTCATAGCGTTCTTGTTGTATGTCTGGTGGCGAATGAGAAAATCACACAAGAAAAAAGATCTGGCAGACAGACTTGGGATTGATCCAGAGCTGATTGAGGTTAGAGAAGAATAATGAATAGATGGATGGTTCTCTTTTTGCTATCTCTGTTTACTGCAATCTTCTCGATTTCACAGATTGTGAATGCGATAAAATCAGTAAACAGAGGGGGAATGTTCTATCTGCAGATTATAGTGTTCATCCTTCTCTTCTTGATAGCCATGCTTCTTCTGTCGTTTGGGATGTATGCATCTGAACGAATAAGGGGTAGACTGACGAGAAGGATTGAATTCTTTGAAATCTGGCTTGGAAAGGAGAAAAAATGAAAGAAGAAAAAGTGACTGCTACAATGTTCCTTCTTGTCGCACTTGCTGGACTCTGTTTTCTGCTTGTAATAATACTTGAAATTAAGAGTGGTCTCGATGGAATAAAAAGGGTCGAAAGGCTACTTGAATCCGCAGGTAGGATGAAATATCTGCTGAAATATAGTCCTTTGCAACAGTGGGTTGTTGTTCTGTTTGGAGGCTCCCTGGTATTCACTGGATTGACTGTGCTTGCCTGGACATATCAGAAGCGATTGTAATTGAAAGAATTCAGCAAACACGACTGGGTGACGCTTGCCTGTCTGGCAGCGACAAAGCCTAATGTTTGCTCTATTTTGCGGGAACATGGTACTGAACATGCTCTGTGGAGCTTTGACAGGAAAAAGATAGATGAGGCAGAGAGGTCCGCGAGTTCTGAGCTAAAACGTGATAATGTAACAATAATCACACAAGATGATGAAAGATACCCGGTGGCACTCTTCAACCTGGAGAGTCCACCGGTTTGTTTATTTTTGATGGGCGATAAATCTTCACTTCTAAAAGTTTCAAAAATATCAGTTTCGATGGTCGGAACCCGAACTGTCACCCCACAGGGAATGCACATCGCAAGATCGTTTGCTCGTGATATAGCCCTTGCTGGTGTTGCCGTAGTCTCAGGGTTAGCAGACGGAATTGATTCTGCATCGCACGAAGGTGTTCTGGATTCAGATGGTGTTACGATTGCGGTTATCGGTAGCGGTTTGGGAAAACTGGGTCGAAAACAATCTCTCGCTGAGAGAATTTCAAAAAAGGGAGCTGTTATCTCCGAATTTCCACACAAATTTCCTGCTGGAAGATGGACATTTTCCTGGAGAAATCGCATCATCGCAGGACTTTCCAAGGGCACACTTGTGGTGGAAGCTCCCAAAAAATCAGGAGCGTTGATCACAGCACGAGAGGCAATGACACTCGGTCGAGATGTCATGGCTTGCCCAGGGTTGCCAGGCATGGCAAGCTTTGCAGGGTGTAATCGGTTGATAAAAGACAGTGCAATGCTCGTTGATAGCCCAGCTGATGTGTTGGACGTTTTGGGGGTGAAATCAGTAACCCAGGAAATCAAACTCAGCGATTCAGAATTAGAAATTTTGAAGGTGTGCGAGAATCCTGTAACGCTCGACGAAATATGTGAAAAGTTGGGCAGACCACCAGCATCAATTTTATCAGTTTTAACAATTCTCGATTTGAGAAATATTGTCAAAAAACTTCCCGGCGGAATCTATATGAAATCCAGCATGAAATAAGCAACCAAAAATAACCACTGTATTTTACAGATACAGTGGTTATCGAATAATATCAGATTATGTTCTAATGTTTAAGGGCATGGAACTAGTTCCGGTCTTAGATTTATTGATCTAGTTTCACCATTCCAATCAACTGGAGTGCTAAGTGTTTCCGAAATAAAGCGCAACGGCACCATTGTTCTGTCATTTACAATTATTGGTGGCTCGTCAAGAGGGACAGATATTCCATTAACTTTAGCAATTCTTGCCCCGATTGCTAGATTGATGCGCTTTGGCTCACATCCACAACCAACTAATATTTCAATGCTCCTTGTGGCTTCATCCCAACTCACGTCAGCACCCAATGATTCTGAAATAACTCTTAAAGGGACAAACGTACGACTATTAATTATCATTGGTGGTGAGTCTAGTCTTTTTTTCCAACCATCTTTGTCTATCCAGTAGTTTTTGTCGATAATAAATTTACAGACATTTTTACTGTTGGAGTTGTTGTTTGAATTTAGCAAATTCCATACTTCCTTGAGAGATTCTAGTATTGCTTTAATTATACCTGAAGAAATTGCTTTTTTGTGATCACCTTCTTTTACCAATCCTGTTATAAACCCTTTTAAAATACCAATTAAGTCACTCTTTAATATTTTTATTAGGTCATCTCTTCCGAGATTCTTGAGTTTGGAGTATAGTTCATCGATCTTCTTCGCCACTTCTTTGTACTCTGGATAGGATTTTAACTTGTGAAGTATATCCTCAAACCATTTAGCAATTTTTTTCTGCAATTTTTCTCGAACTCTTTTAAGCCAATCGCGTATATGCTTTCCTGTTCTCTTGACACCGTTCTTTGCTTTTTTCCAGAGCTTTTTGAAGCCACCCCAGATACTGTTTAGAACAATCTCTTCGCTGTAAATCATTTCAGTCCCAAGCTCGAGAACGGAATTCAATATTTCATTCTCTTTAACGGATCTAGATTCCATATACTTATCCAAAATAGTGTATATATGGTCAATGTTATCTACTTTCTCAATATGATTAATTATATTATCGATAAACATTATCTCTTCTTCGTAGCGACTACCTTTTTTCAGTAAATTGTCAAATGAATATTCCTCTAAAACGTATTCATGATCCTCAATGTAATCTAAGACCCTGCGTATAATACCCTTTGAGGAACCTGATATACCCTCGCAATTCATTGACGCGTGTAACATATCAATCCCGCTTGGTGGGTTACACACATCAAAGTAATGCCTGAAAAATTCAGCGTTTAATAGTACTTCAGCAACCAGTTGATTATGATCCCTGGTTGTGAATTCTCCCTTATAATTCATTTGAAATACACCTACTTGATTCGAAAATGTTACAGATTCAAAGTATGGATCACCACTAGTAGGGGTTATACTATGCATTATATGAGGACACATTATACCTCCAGATGGGGTGCGATCCATGCAAAGTTCGGTGCAGAAAACAGTAGTACCGAAGGGGTAATATGCAATATTATCACCATTGTTTTGATCTAAGTCATTAATCATTTCGTAAAATAGAGTATCCTCATCATTTGGTGCCCATTCAGAAGTATCAAATGAAATAGCTTTGTATACTCCAACAGTCCAGACGTACTTTTGTTTGTTAACTAGAGCTGGGGCAAAAGGAGGGTATGAAAATTCTATCCCTTCAATATCTGATTCAACATAAATATATGGAGTAAGGCTGGATTTCATCGTTTCAATGGGTCCTAATTTCTCATCAAGTTCTTTTATAAGAACCATATATTTGTTAGAACGGTTTAAAGACCCACTCCATTGCATAACAGGATATGCAGTATCAGTGTAAATAACTTCAAGACCTGACATAGTATTCTGATCGATAGGGGTAGCACCAGAATCTGTAAGTGCATATTCTTGGGATATTTCCCCAATTTCGTCAGTATTTAGGTTTGTGCAACCCACTGTTGCCAATTGGAACACAAAAAGGAACGACAGAAACAACGCTACACTACGCAATCTTCTCATATAACACCCCTTTACTTCTGTTGTGGAATCTACTATACAGGTAATATTATCAAATGTCAAATGTACATTAATATATATATATTAATTAATTAAGTAATTAATATTGCTAAATGTTAAAGTATTCGAATTATTTATTTTCCAATGCAAAATGTTCCAAAAATTTGTTTGATGGTTTCTTGGGAGCAGTTTATACCGTCAAGTTCAGAGATTAATTTTAGTGCATCGTTTAGGTCGAATGCTTTCATGTCGATGGACGATGCGTTTTTTGCAGAGATGATATGCTTTAGCAGTTTGTTCAAGATGTCGAGCTGTCGTTTGGAGGTTGCGTATTCGTACACTGGCAAGTGTTTTGATATTTTGGATTTTTGTTCGTTCAACCCGATATTTTTTTTGACCGAAAGTTTATTCCAGTCCTCTGAAACCTCAGAGTTTGAATCACATTTGGATGTAAAAAATATGATATTTTTTTGTTTTTTAATTGGGTTAGAACTCGGATCAAGCCAAAGAATTATGTCAGCTGTTTTAAGTAATTCTTTCACTAATTCCTGTCCAGAATCTGGGCTAACGAGATCGAGTCCAGGTCCGTCAATCAGCTCAATTTTATTACCCAGTATTGAAATTTTTGCCTTCACATAATCACGGGTTGTTCCAGCAATTTCAGAAACAACCGTTCGTTCAAATCCGATGAGATGATTGAAGAGTGTGGATTTACCGGCATTCGGTGGACCAGCAATCACAACTTGAGGAAGTCCGGGCGGAGCGGATGATTCGATGGTTTTGGTGATAGTTTTTTGAAGGGAGGCAATATCTTTGTCAATCGAAGTATCGGTTGATTCTTCGAAATAGCTGATGTTTGCTTCAATTTTGGTGATTATTTTTTGTAGTTCAATCCTGATTGCACCGATAGCTTTTTTCATACTTGTGACATTTTGTGTGGTAGATAGGTGAGTTATTGCGTTTCCAAGCTCCAACTCTGGAATGGTTGCCTTGCCATTCATGAATGCTCGAAATGAAAATTCGCCAGGATCAGCCATTCTTGCCCCAAGAGAAATTATGAGAGTGGTAATTTTTTGAAGAATCATCGGGCTTCCGTGGACTTGGATTTCTACAGAATCTTCACCGGTAAACGAATGGGGAGCTTTGAAAACAAGTGCTATCCCGGTATCAATTATTTCGTTTGTGTTTGGATCGATTATTTTCCTAAAAGAAAAGCTCCCCGGTTGGGGGAGCTTTGATGGTAAAATTATTTTTTTTGCAATTTCAAAGGATGCAGGTCCTGAAATTCTCACGATTCCAACAGCCTGTGTGACGAGTGCGGATGCAGGAGCTACAATGGTGTCATCAGCCAGGCTCATCTACTTTTTGATGTCGACAATAACCCGTCTACGGGGTTCTTCATCGATTGAACGTGTGACAACTGATGAATTATCTTTAAGTGCGGTGTGGATTATTCTACGAGCAAATGCTGACATTGGCTGGAGTTCAACGGGTCGAGAGTAGCGTTTCACTTTGAGTGCGGCGTTTTGAGCGATATTGCGAAGAATCTCTATCTGTCTTTTTTTGTATCCGCCAATATCGATTGTGATTCGAACGAGATTGTAGTCATTTTCCTGAAGAATCATGTTGACAAGATATTGAAGGGCAACGAGACATTCACCAGATTTTCCGATAAAGATTGCAGAATTTTCCATGTCGAGTGAACAAAATAGTGTATCATAATCACGATGGATTTTGACTTTTATCTCTTCGTCCATGTATCCGAACAGCTTTGGAAAGAGTTCATACAAAAACTCTCGAACCTTCGATTCCTGTTGTTTTATCTGGTTACGGTTGTTCATTTGTTATCAGCTCTTTTTTGAATCAACTGTGGTTGGTGCTTTTTTTGAAGTTTTTAGCATGTATGAATTAAAGGATTTTTTGTTGAAGAGCATTTGATGGGCAATTGATGCGAGTGTGAATGTTACCCAGTAGATTGTGAGTGCAGACGGGAAGCTCAGTGCGATGTATCCAAGGAAGAGCGGGAAGATGATCTGGAATGCAATGTTTGAGTCCTGTCCTGGCATCTGTGAGACTTTCTGCTGGAACCATGTGGAGGCAGCCATTAGGACAGGCATAACAAATGCGGGGTCAGGAATTCCAAGTGATGGCATCCAAAGGAAACTTGCGAAGGTGAGTGGTGCATAGTTGCTGATT
>CBDUSO010000032.1:0-25514 GCA_965370295.1 uncultured bacterium | reverse complement strand
TTCCATGGTGCCACCATTTTATGGTGTTGCACTTGGTTTGTGAATTTAGGGGGGGGGACGAAGGGGGGTTCAACGAGAGAATACTTTTGAAAAGACAGAGACGATTTCAGGTTGAACTGTGATTTTTTTAATTCCACACACACTTTTTTACTACCCTGGATGGAGCAGGGGGTGCGGAATGACGGAGGGGGTGCATGACAACAAGGGGATTCAGAACAACAACTCCCTTATTTCCCCTCTCCTTTAGAAGGAGAGGGGTTAGGGGTGAGGATGACAAAAGAAAAAACTTAGGGATCACAAACCTTGCAGGGAACATAACCTTTCCGAATCGCCTCTTCTCTGGATGAGAAATAAATTTCACCAATCAATGATCCCAAATTATTTGCAATTCCCCTCTAATGTAATAAATCCTTTCGAAATAAATATTCAAGTATTTCATCACTCGGCGGAAGCGGCTTATCGATTTGTTCCCATTCGATTTGTATTACATACGGATGTTCATCCTCAGCAAGACTGCCATTAAGTTCAAGTTCAATCTCCTTAATAAAGCTATCGTTTGGATAAAAGCTGTATCCCTCTCTGCTATACTCACAGCCTTTTCCAAGATATTTTCCATATTCAAATACTGTATCTCGTATCCTATCAAAACTGCTCATATCTTCCTGATTAACTCTTATATTTAGTCTTTTACCTTTCAGAGTCAAAACATTGTGTTTGTATTCTACAGTTTGAATTCCTTCTGGAATCACAAATATAATACTATCAAGTTCAATAGCACCTTCTAACTCCGATACTTTATACTCTGTATAAGAATTCATCAACTCAGCTTTTGTTGAAATAATGTTAGCTATTTCTTCATTTCTCGCTTGTTCAGTCTTTTTAATCTCATTTGCCTGAATTTCTTCCTCTGATAATTCAATTTCTAGCATGGTATCTTCATTACTTTTTTCTTTTTTTGAAGAATCTCCGCACCCAGTCAACCCCACCACAACCGTCCCGACCATCAACACAACCAGCATCATTACTACAATTTTTTTCATCTTTTTTTCTCCTTTTGAGAATTTTGCCCATTGGACATTCTCCATTTTAGCACACTATCGGTGACACCCCTTTGTCACCGATTTTAACCACTCTTAACTTTGAATGGTTTTCTAAATTCGTAGTCTTCTTATATTAAGGTATCGTTAATTATAATAGGCTACCCCCCCCCGTCAAGTTGTTGATATATATTTAATGTTAATTGAAAAAGGATGTCGATGGTGTCTGGGTTTCTTCCCGCCTTAACCCCCAGGGTAAAAACAGCCTGTCATTCTAGTTCCCATATCAAACATGGGAAGACGGGAGGAGTCATTCCATGCTTTTATTTTGTCATTCCTGGACCCACCAGGAATCCAGGGTTTTGAAAATTGAGTGAATACTTATGAAAAGACAGATTGAATTGTGATTTTTTAATTCCACACACACTTTTTTACTACCCTGGATTCTGAATCAAGTTCAGAATGACGGAGGGGGGTACGGAATGACGAAGGGAGTGCAGAATGACAAATACTGTAGAAGTCAGCTATGGCTGACTTCTACGATGCATATAAAATCTCTGGAAATATAAAAAAGGGCGGGTTTGAAACCCGCCCCTACAAGTTCCTGTTCAAAAAAGAATTTTCTTATTTTGTTGCGTTTTTCTCTCTCTTTGTCGCTCTGTTACGAATATTTCTATCGAGTTCACGTTTCCTGATTCGAAGATTTTCAGGGGTAACCTCAAGCAATTCGTCATCGGTCAGATATTCAATGTATTCATCCAAACTCATTTCACGAGGAACCGACAGCCTTACTTCAATGTCTTTGCTTGCCGATCTCATGTTTGAGAGATGTTTTGTCTTGCAGATATTTACATCAAGATCGCCCGGTCGCTGGTGCTCACCAACAATCATTCCGGTGTAAACTTCGATTCCAGGTTTGATGAAAAGATAACCGCGTTCTTCTGCGTTTTTCAAACCGAAAGGAGTTGCCTTTCCCTGTTCCCAGGCAACCAGTGAACCCTTTGATCTGGATTCAACTTTTCCTGCCATCTTGCCATACCCCTGGAGAATGGAATTCATAACTCCAAGCCCACGGGTGGCGGTCAAAAATTTGTATCTGAAACCAAGGATTCCGCGAGAAGGAACAACGAAAGTAAGCTGGACAGTGCCAGTGTCTGACTCAACCATGCTCTGCATATTTCCCTGACGTTTTCCCATCATTCCAATCACGACACCTGCGGTTTCGTGGCTGGTTTCAATGTGGACTTCTTCGTATGGTTCTTCCATCTTTCCATCTTTTCCACGACGCAGAATAACCTCTGGTCTGGAAACCTGGAACTCATATCCCTCACGTCTCATGGTTTCTATGAGGATTGCAAGATGCAACTCACCTCGACCAGAAACTATGAAATTGTCAGGACTTTCAGTCTCCTCAACACGCAGTGCAACATTATTTTTCAATTCAGAAAATAGTCTCTCGCGAATTTTTCTGGAGGTACTCCATCTTCCCTCTTTGCCAGAAAATGGTCCGGTGTTTACTCCAAATGTCATTCTGACTGTTGGGTCTTCAATCGTGATTGCAGGAAGTGCAAGCGGTTTTTCAACATCGGCAAGAGTTTCACCAATCGCAACGCTCTCAAGTCCAGAAATTGCGACAATATCACCAGCCGTTGCATCGGTTATCTCAGCTCTTGTCAAGCCATCGTAAACATAGAGAAATTTGACGACTTCCTTGTGATTCTTACCGCCAACAGACATTCTCATAACCGTTTCACCCTGCTTAATTTTTCCGGCAAATATTCTTCCAACCGCCGTTACCCCTCTGTAGTTGTCATAATCAAGGTTGGTAACAAGCATCTGGAGCGGAGCTTCCACGTCAACAACAGGGGGTGAAACCTCTGTCAGGATTGCCTTGAAGAGTGGTTGTAAATCCTTGCTGACATCGACTGTTTCGCCTGCTCGCTGTTCTTTGGCGATTGCGTAAATTACAGGAAAATCTGCCTGTTCATCAGTTGCACCAAGCTCTATGAAGAGATCAAAAGTTTCATTCAAAACTCTGTCTGGGTCGGCATCTTTTCTGTCAATTTTGTTTATTACAACGATTGCTTTGAGTCCAAGTCCAAGTGCTTTTTTCAGCACAAAACGGGTTTGGGGCTTTGGTCCTTCTGCTGCATCAATCAACAGTAAGACAGCATCAACCATATTCAAAACTCGTTCAACTTCACCACCAAAATCAGCATGTCCGGGGGTGTCGACAATATTTATTTTGACATTCTCTCCGGTTTCTGGATTGATTATTTTGATTGCTGTGTTCTTTGAGAGAATGGTAATTCCACGCTCACGCTCAAGCTCGCCAGAGTCCATCACTCTTTCTTGTATCTGCTGGTTCTCGTGAAACACATGAGCCTGTCTAAGCATTCCGTCCACCAATGTGGTTTTACCATGGTCAACATGGGCAATAATTGCAATATTCCTAAGGTCTGTTCGAGTTGTCTTCATAATCAAGAGAGACTACAGCTAAATCCTGATTCTACAAGGACTTTAAGATTTTTTTATTAACAATTCATAGATACAAAATGATATATCGAATCAGATAACAAAAATGGGTCAGAAAATGAGAATATTTATCCCGTCTTCCTCTTCAAAAGATCGATAACCACCCTCAGTGATTTTCGCTCACTCAGTTTCAAGCCGGGGTCGAAGACAATCTCCTGAAGAGTAAACAGAGATACTCTTTTGCCAAATCCGTTACCACCAGACAAACGATTGTTTTGATTGCACAGGAAAAAAATATAATCATAATCCAGATTCAAAATCTTGGCGATTTTGAAAATAATCTCACCCTTTAGCTTTGTTCGATTTTTGCAAATCCGCCAGAGTGTCGAGCGAGAAACTCCCAATTCTTTTGCCAACCAGGATTGAGTTTTCCCCAGTTTATTCAGCATCCCATCAATCGCCATTCCAATTGTCATAGATTGTATTATAGCATCAATAAAAGAGGTTTTGACGTTCTTAACAGGCTAATTATGTCAAGTTTTTAAGTTTGCAATATCTTTACATTCCTTAATCTAAATTTGCAATTATTGCTGTTTCTTGCTACAATTCAATATGATACGAAGCCAAGGAGGCACAGAATGAACAAGAAGATTATCTCGATTCTGGTAGCTGTGGTATTGTTATCAATCATAATATCACCAAATCCAGGCTATTCTTTTGATCCGACATTTGTTGTTGAAGCAGAAGCAGATTGTGAATTCATCAATCTTACATGGAGTAGCGTAAGTAACGCCAATGGTTACTATGTCTATCGGGGGATTGGTCAGGGGAATCAAGTTCCTGAGCCACTCACTGATTTTCCAATAAAGGGTAATAGCTATGAGGATTGGAATGATATTGAAGCTGGTGTTGAGTATTGCTATTTTATTCGAGCAGTAGGTGCTGACCACAAGGAGTTTGCGGAGTCTAATGAGGTGTGTGCAGTTCCTATTTGTCCAGAGGATTGTCGCTTGGAGTTGAAGTTTCAGGTTGGGAATAATGTTTACTGGATAAATGATGAGCCACAGCCTGCAATGGAAGCCGCTCCAGAAGTCAAATGGAGTAGAACATTTGTATTGATTCGATACGCCGCAGAAACAGCAGGTGCAACTGTTGGGTGGGAAGGTGCCACAAAAAGCATCACCATTGAAACCCTTGATGGCACAATGATAAAAATGCAGGTTGGCAACAACAAAGCAACAATCAACGGTAAAGAAATGCAGATTGACGCAAATAATTCAAAGGTAACACCCTACATTATTGCCGGAAGAACGCTTTGTCCACTGCGTTTCACTGGTGTAAACCTCGGTGCAACTGGTCCTGAGGATATTCTTTGGGATGGTGATACGAAGTCTGCAATGCTTTATTTTAGGAATCCTGACTGTGGAAATAATGGAGATGATCCAGTAGTTGACCCAGGTAATGATCCTGTTATCAATCCTGAGCCTGGTGTACACAATATTTTTCCAACAAATGCTATTCCTGGCAGTGGAACCTGTACTCCACCGAAAGGCAATCCAACAAAAACATCCAATTTCACAACAGGACTTAGAGAGGATTGGATACCAATTGAATACAATGAGGGGGCATATAACAAATATGCAAAAATAACAGGTAACGGATTGGATGTAAATATCGCTGAAGATACATTCAATTACTATGGATATCCTTCCAAAGTTGGGATTCGCTCAAAGGAACCATATCTGACAATCACTGAAGAAATGAAAACAAACCCACTTGCAATAACTTTGGACTTTGATTCTGCAGGTACAGACAATTTCATGATTATTCTGAGCAGAAGCAACCATCCAGCAACATCGGATCACGCAAACCCTGATAGTCCAGGACAAAATATTTTGGTATATTTCAACACAAGCCCATACAAAACACAGGCAAGATTTGGACTTTCATATTCCCGTCATCCCGGGCCAGGTGATAATGGACTTTCAGTTGTCAAGCATGATCGTCTCACAAACATCACGCCAGATGCACCAAAGCAGGTAACACTCACATTAAAGCCAAATTTTATAAGAGCAACCACAACCTATGGTTACAAGGTTGAAAGCAATGACGAAGCCATTCACTCTCTGGAGATAGGCACCAAGCTTTATCTTTACATTTTCACCTTTGCATTTGATGGCAAAGGGCAACCTGTAAATATGGGTTTGAAATCTGTCAAATCTTTCAATGGCTGGTCAAACACATCTGACTACACCCCGCCAAAAGGAAAAGTGGTTTATACTGAAAACTTTGACGGTAACGAAGGAATCAGATGGGTACCAATTGTAAGCTCTGAGTACGCTCAGAATGCAAAGTATGACAAGAATGCAAAGTTTGGTGGTGGAAAATTTGTAGCTTCTGTTCCCAGGGTCACCGTAGCTCATCATGGTGGGTTTGATGATTGGAGTGGTGTAGGTATCAAGTCCAAATACTACTTTGTTGAGGTAACAGAAGACATGGCAGAAAATCCCTTTACGGTGTTCTTTGATCTGGAACAAGATGGTTCAACAGGATACAGGCTAATGCTGGGCAAAAATGGTGGAACAGCACACACTGGGTTTAATATAAATGAGTTTGGAACCACACCAACCTTCCGTCTTTCAAACAATATTTTACAGTATAGCAAAGCAAACGACAACGGAGCTTATAGACACAATATTCTCCCTGTATCACCAAGATACATCTCGCTTACAATCAAGCCTGGGGTTGCCAAAATTTCCACCTCTCATGGTTTCTCAAACGAGATAACATGTGATTGGCTCACTGTTGGCTCAAAATTATTCCTCACAGCAAGGAATATTCCTGATGAAAGCGACAAGTTCAGTCCCAGTAGTCTGACACTGAATTCAATCAGAGCAATGAGATTTGAAGGAAAAACATTTACAGACTACAAAGCACCCTCTGGACAACTACTTTACAGAGAAGAATTTGACAATGAAAAGCAAAGCAAACTAAAAAGAGCGATTTTTACAGGGATGCATGCTTATCCACCTCCAGAATGCGTAGTAAAAGAGGAACATGTAAAATATCAAAATGGAAAGCTTAATGTCAGTATTCCCGGTAGCTCTAACCCTATGGGAGGATATTCATTGAATAGACTAGGTGGTGTAGTTATGAAATACTACCCATTATTTGTGATGACAGATGATCTGAACAAAACGCCTCTTAAGGTTACTTTTAAACTTGACCCTGCAAACACAACTGAATTCAAGATTGACTTCACCGCTCGAGGAGGACCAAAGCATACGTGGGACCCATTCTCACATGGAGATATACAATTTCATTACCAAACAACAGAAAAAGGGCTAACAGCAATGTCTCTTAAAAGTGGTCTCGTTAATGAGGATAATACAGAGGATGAACTACTGAGAGCTTCAACAGGTGTTCCTGAGACCATCACTTTTATTTTCAAACCTGAACAAGTCACAATGACATCTTCTGCTGGTGATAAGTTGAGCATAAGAAATATTACTACACTAGGTTTACCGAAAGCAAGAGGCAAAGGACGAATAAGCTTTCAAATATATGCTTACAGTCATACTGAGGCGAGAAAAAAACCATCAGCCTTCAAACTATCTGTCGATTCCATAACTGTCACAAAATAAAGATTATTTTCTATAAAAAAGGGGCAGGTTTTTTGAAAAAACCCGCCCCCACGGAAACTCAATTTGCAAATTATTCAATCACAAAATTAAGCATCCTCGTAATCATTTCCATATGAGTCTCAATATCTGAAAATAAGTCAAACATATCAAACCCAAGGACAACAGATCTCTGTTTATCATTTTTCACCCAGATACCAGCGGAATCTCCACCGATAAGATTGAAACATGAAACCCCTTCACCAACAGGTTTCATGGATGCCTGGAATGACATGAGTCTATTTCTGATGTAGGGATGATATTTTGAGATGAGAATTCCATCACCAATCGGGTCATCTTTCACGCCAGCAATTGAAAAAATCCATGAATTATTTTCAACAAGTTCAAAGCCAAGAAGCTCTGCAAGTTCAGGATTTTTCCCGAGCTGTGTGGGTACAGTGTTGCCAATCAGAATCAGATTTCCGCCACCCTGGATATACTCAGAGATCACGTCAAACAACCAATCTTCCGACAGTTCATCATTGTAACCTGTGAGCCAGATTATTGTTTCAAACTGGTCAACATCCTCAAGTGAAATCTTGTTGCCAGGAGGTATGATGAGCTTGGTTGGTTTGTATCCAACCTTCCCGAACAACCCATCATAATTTTGAGCAAGCCCCCGGAAGAACCAGTTATCATACGACATGACACCCCATGACGGATGAATTTGCTCAACCACTGCAAATTTTTCTTTGTACCGATACAACATTATATCCATGGGGTCTTCTTCTGAAAATTTGTCGTTTCGACCAATGTCCATCACATTGTGGAGGTATCTTTTTTTGTGGAATTTCACCGTGTACTCAAACATCGGCAAACTCAAATCAAAATAGCCTTCGGCATCGGTTGAGTAGGTTTTTGTTTCAAAACCCGTGACTTTGAAATCACATTCCACCGGTTCTTTTGAGTCACCATCAACAACTCTTCCAAATACTTTTATGCTCATCGGATCAGCAAGCCAGAGTTGAACTGGTTGTATCCTTCCACTGGTTACCTCAATCTCAAAGGATTGTTTTTTGAAACCATACGGACTCACTTCAAGCTCATATTTTCCGGCTCGAAGACTGGATAATTTTACGTGTCCATCTTCATCACTTTCAATCCCATCGACAACATTTTTCACAGAAACTCGAGCGTAAACCGGTTTATCATCTGCGTCCAGGAAGGTCATGTCGACCCCTCCAAATTCTGAGAACCACTTTTCAATTCTACCCAAAAGTTCCATTCGGTCTTTTTTGTTGTTGACCACTTCAAATCCGAATGACAGATAAATTCCAGCATAGTATCCAGATTCAACAGAGACTCCGGCATACCCAAGATCGTCAACCGAGACACTGCCCGGTCCAAGATAATGAAGGAAGGGACTTACTTTGTGTGGAGATTTTTCGTTTATTCCAAATGCGTCAAAACCAATCTGGCTCGAAGCACCATCACCACCAGAGAGAGCAAGCACCAGGTCTTCTCCTAATTCTGTGTCCTCCATTCCCACTAATGTTGTTGTGTAGTATCCCTGTCTGATTGACTTCAGTCCAAAATAATCACTGATAAACAGTGGCTCAGTGTCGGAATATCCACGATAAGAATCATAGAGCAGGAGGTTGCTTGCCGAGAGCAGAAGTTTTCCGCCATCATCCAAATATTCCATCAAAAGTTCTGAATGTTCTTCCTCCATGTCAGATGGTCCGCCAAACCAGAAGACCCTGTCGAATCGGTTCAAATCATCGATTGAAAGTTTGTAGTCAAAAGGGTTTATTGGACAGTATGACAGGTCAATCTCGTCAAGTGCCCGGAAGCATAATCCATAAAATTTCCTTGAGTGATACTTTGATGGAGTTCTAAATTGTGGGATAACCACAAGAACATCCGTCTCTGTAAGCTCGATACGGGTTGGAGGATCAGCCATATCGACTTCCATGGTTTTTGGTTCACAACCAATTCCCCAGAATTCCACAGTGTAGGCATCTACTGGAACTTCATACTCAAAATATCCGTCCCTGTCAGTTTCAATCACGATCGGAGTATCCAAAAAAGTAACCAATCCAGGGGCTGGATTTCCTCTGTTTGAAAGAATGTAACCGGAATATTCCACCACTGGGAGCTTAGCGAGATCATAATAGATAATTGAATCTGCACCAGTTGTTGGTGTTATCACATCTGAGAGTCTCTCATAACCAAAACAAGAGAGCTCAACGCTGGTCTTCTCTCCAGCTGGAACATTGAAGGATGTGCTACCATCAAGTCTGTATTTTCTGTCGTTGATCTTCATGGTTATTGGTAAATCTTCATTATCACCACTGATTTTTATTTCAATCTTTTGAGAGGAATCGATCCAGCCATTCGCTGAGTTTGGATCGATTATTCCATTTCCAAATCTGGTATCCCAGCCTGGATCACCCAAATCTTCTGCGGTATTTATGAGAGCCTCTCTGAGAGAGATATTTGAAAGTCCCGGATTATTCGAGAGAAGGAGAGCGGTGACTCCAGCAACGTGTGGAGCAGCCATGGATGTTCCACTGAATGTTTTATATCCGCCACCTGGATATGCCGAATAAACAGCAACACCGGGGGCTGAAACATCTGGTTTGGTCACGGTCAAGTGATAAGGCTCATACTCCCAGTCTATGATTGTGCCGGATGAAAAATCGGCACAGAATCTGTCGCTGTCGTACGCACCAACCGCTAAAACAGAGGGAATATTTCCAGGTGAGCCAGAGGTTCCCGCACCACTGTTGCCAATTGAGGCAATTAATAGAACACCCATACGCTCAAATGTATCTGCAATCTCAACCATATCTTCATCAATCGCACCACCAAGAGACATTGAAACTACCTTTGGGGCATCATCTGTTTCAGGGTCGGAATCAGGGTCAAGAATCCAGTTCATTCCAGCTATAACTTGAGCAAATGTTCCCTGTCCAGTTGGCATCACAGCACCAACCATGAGGTGAGCCTTTGGAGCAACTCCGGTTGTACTGCCTGCAATAATTCCAGAACAGTGGGTGCCATGTCCGTAAGTATCAAATGGCTCCTCATCTTCAATTATCGCACCACTCATCTCAAATGAAGCAAATTTGTCAATCCTGCCCTCAAACTCAGGATGTTCACCATCAATTCCCGAATCAAGAATTCCAATCAGGATTCCTTCACCATCAATACCTGCATCCCAAAGCTCTGGAATTCCCAAATCTTCAAGACCCCAGTTGCTCTTTTCTTCGTCATCATCTGAGGCTATCAGTTCTGGAAGAGTCATGGTGTAATTTTCTTCCATCCTGTTTATGAATTTTAATCCCTTGAGCTTGTCAAATCCAGCACTTGTTACTGTCACCAGATAACAATTGAACTGGTCAAAAGTGGAGTATTCAACCACCTGTCCATTTATTTTCATTCCATCCAAAATTGTGTCAATGGACGTGTCAGCCCAGACTATTGCAGACACTGTCTCGCTACTTGTAATTTTATCCAGCTGCATCTGAAGCCCGGTTGAAATCCTTGCTTCATAATCTTCAATCTCGGTTGCCAGACTGCCACCCATCGGGGCAATAGTCATTGTCGTAGCAAGTAACAACATTACCACAATCCATATTGTTATTTTTCTCATAATTCACCTCACTTATTCCAGGTCCACTATAAACCCGTACGGGCTTTATTCAAGCCAGATTTCATGTGATTTGACTAAAGGTTTTTTAAATCTTTGTTGATTCAACAAACGGTCTTTTGTCGCTCACATTGCTTTTATCTACATACACTTTGTTGATTGAAATTACTCCGTTTTGGTATTTTTTTGTGTGGTTTGAAAAAATTGGGATTGTAGAGCTACCTGACGTATTTTATATTGCCTTGTAGGGGTGTGTTTCAAACCCACCCCTACAGGATGTGGTTGCATCATATTCTTTTGGGTCCCACCCCTGCCTGTCCAAAAAGGAAGGTCATCCCCACTTCCACCCGTCATTCCCACGAAAGTGGGAATCCAGGGGCTTATAAAATCACACTCAAAACAGAAAAACAATAATCTAACCAGATGAGATTCTGTTCTTCTCCAATGTTTTCTCAACCACCAAGTACCCTGGATTCCTGGTCAAGCCAGGAATGACAAGGTTGCTATCCCCCTCTAAAGATTCTTCAAATCCTTACTGATTTTGTTCAGCAATTCACCAGTTCCGATTTTTTCTCTTGCACTGATAAAAATGACATCAGGAATCTCTTCCCTGATTTCTTCTTTTGTCTCTTCGGGCACAGTATCAACCTTGTTCGCGACATACACTTTCTCGATGTGGGTTGCTCCAAGATCATCAAGGATTTTCTCGACAACCTCAAGATGCCTTCTCCAGTCAAGATTTCCAGCATCAAACACAACAATCAACAACCACCCGGAGAGCACCTCTTCGAGAGTTGACCTAAACGCCGCAACCAGCTCAACTGGGAGATTTCTGATAAATCCAACGGTATCTGCAAAGAGGATATTCCGACCATCAATATAACGTTTTCTCACGGTGGTATCCAGTGTTGTGAAAAGTTTGTTCTGGATAAGAACATCAGCCCCGGTCAAAGCCGACAGAAGCGTGGATTTACCAGCATTGGTATACCCAACAAGCGACACAATCGGCATCTTCTGTCTGTCTCTCAACTTTGCCTGTGTCTGTCTGTGTTTTTTGATTTTATCCAGCTTTTTTGTCAGAAGCCGAATATCACCTCTGAGTTTGCGTTTCTGAATTTCTGTCATCCGCTCACCGGAACCACGCAGATATGCAGAACCACCGCCACCAGTCTGCTGGTCATATTTCATAGTTCTATCTGTCAGTCGGGGAAGTTTATATTTCAGTTGGGCAAGCTCAACTTGCAACTTGCCTTCACGGGTTTTTGCATGATTTGCAAACACATCGATGATGATTCCAGCACGGTCAATCACCGGTCTCTTCAATGATTCTTCAAGATTTCTGTGTTGAAGTGGTGAAAGATAATAATCAAAAACAACCCTGTCAGGATTAAGCTCCAACGCTTTTTCTTTTATCTCTGCAACTTTGCCCTTGCCAAAGAGATGCGACCGCGAGGGCTTTTTTATCACCTGAAAGTTTCTGCCAACAATCTCTGAACCAAGCGTTGTCAGCAACCCTGCAAGCTCGGAAAACGATTCAAGAGCCTCTCTCTTGTCCTCCCCCTGCAGTCTCGCTCCTACTATGTATACCTTCTCTTTTTTTTCCAAAATTCCTCCAGTTGCCAGCAATATTTGCCAGCACGTCAACTGCCTCTTCGGGTGTTTTGTATGCACCGACCAACTCACCACGTGCAAACACCACAACCTTGGATTTTCCAAGTGCAAGCCCGATGTCAGCAGACATTGCCTCACCCGGACCATTCACTTCACATCCCATCACAGCGACAGTAATCCCCGTTATTCCAACCAACACACTCTCAACTTTTGAAAGAACCTCAAGAAGATTTCCATGAGTCCTTCCGCATGTTGGACACGAAATAATTACAGGGGAGTTTTTTCTCCTGCCCGCAGTTTCTAAGATCGCCCAGGCGGATTTCACCTCAAGCACAGGGTCAGCGGTCAGAGAGACTCGGATGGTATCTCCAATTCCCTCGGACAAAATTGGGACAAGAGCGACAGTCGATCTAACCAGCCCACTAACATGCGAACCGGATTCGGTCAACCCAACGTGAATCGGATAATCTGAAATTTTTGCAAGCAGTCTGTTTGCTTTGATTGTGTCATCAATATCTGACGATTTGACTGATATTACGATTTGAGATAACCCACAATCCTCTAGAATTTTTGCTTGCTCCAAAGCAGAATTTACCAATTGCTCTGCCCTGCTCTTGCCACCTGTAGCAACAAGTGACCCTGAGTTTGCACCAACCCTTATAGGAACATTCGCATTTCTAGCCTCCCTGGCTATCTCTTCAATACTCGCTCGATTTTTGATATTTCCCGGGTTCAGCCTTAATTTGGCACAACCCGCTTCAATCGAAGCAAGGGCTATTCTAGCATCAAAATGAACATCTGCAACCACCGGGATGGGGCTTTCTTTAATAATTTCCTTGAGCGATTTCACAGCAGACAGATCTGGGACTGCACATCTGACCACCTCACAACCAACATCCACCAACTCCATTATCTGAGCAACGGTGGCAGAAACATCGCGAGTATCAGTTTTTGTCATTGACTGGACAACGATTGGTGAATTACCACCAATCGTTACCCTGCCAACTCTTACTGCTTTTTTCATTTTTTATCGAATAACAAAATCACGAACAACAATAAACAACATCAGTCCCATCAGAAGCAGGAAACCAATGTAGTTCACTGTGTTTAACACATTTCGATTGATCTTCTTTTTTGTGATTCCTTCAAACAAGTTTGCCACAATATGTCCACCGTCAAGCCCTGGGAACGGGACAAGGTTTATGAAACCCAGGTTCACCGAGAACATTGCCATAAACTCCAGCACATCTGCAAGACCAAATTGCACCATTGTTTTTGTCATGTCATAAATTACTTTTGGTCCACCAACATCACCGGCTTTGCCCCTAAAAAGTCCAACCAGGAATGACCAAAGCAACACAAGTAATTGCCAAACATTTTTAAGTCCAAGCCATATTGCATCAAAAAAACTAACTGATTTTCTAACTGTCCATGGGGCTACGCCAATAGCTCCTTTAACCCCGTTTTCAAAATTCTTATCTTCCATCTCTTTTGGTGTGATTTGTAAAGCTCGAGTATCAATAGTTTCGCTAAAACTTAGAAGCGTGCTACCTTTGTCAACAGAAATTATTTTTTCGACTTCAACCCAGTTTATCTCATTCTCCTCGGTAAGAGGAAGAGCTTCACCATTTATTTTTTCAAGTTTTTGGGCAGCCACAAGGGTGCTACCAAATTTTATTGTAAGGGCAGGTGTATAACTCTCAAAATCAATTTCACTCAAAAGTTTTTCTTCTTCAAGGTTCACAAGAACAGAAATATTTTGGTGAATACTAACCTCAAAAGGTTCTTTCTTTGCGGTACCTATCAAAAACTCCAGCTCAACATTTGGATTTTCGTTTACAATACCAGCCATCTCTAAGTAACCGTCGATATATTCACCATCAACCACAAGTATTCTTTCTCGGGCTTGGATACCAGCAATTTTTGCAGGATTTTGTGAGAATGGGAATTTTACCTGATTTGTGTCCAACACAGCATGACTTGGACCGACAATAGCAAACACAGAGATGAGAATGATTATTGCTAAAGCAAAGTTCATCAACACACCGGCTGATGCATACCAAATCCTCTGCCATGGAGTTTTACTATAGAAAGAACCTTCGCTATCAGTTGTTTCCTCTTCGCCTGCAACCATGCAATATCCGCCAAAAGGAATTGCAGATATTCTAAATTCTGTATCTCCAAACCTTTTCCATCTCCATTTTTTGAGAGCGGGACCCATGCCGATTGAAAATGTTATCACCGGCAATTTTATTGACCTTGCCGCCATGAAATGACCAAGCTCGTGAACAAATACAAGAACACTCAATATCAATAGTACATAAATAATTGTCAGTATTACTTCCATATTCTCCTTCCGATAGAACGGGCTGATTCTTTACAGGCAGAATAATAATCAAGAACCGCTCTCAAACTTGAGAGGTCTCTCTTGTCGTCTGCAAGGTTGAGGGTTTTTGCAATCACCTCAGGAATCAGGTGGAACGGCAATTCTCCATTTAGGAATGCCTGAACCGCCCATTCATCAGCACCAGCGTAGGCTATCTGCCCGGCTGGTCCAATCTTTATAGCTTTTCGTGCAAGATTTATTGGTCTACTTATTGACTCTGGCATATCGTCCATTGTCAGTTTTTGCGGGAATGGCAATCCAACCAGATCATTCATGTGACGGGCTGGATGGTAGAGGGCATAAGATATTGGGTACTGCATGTTTGGTGGGCTTGCCTGAAATTTTGTTGAGCCATCCACAAAAGTAACTCCAGAATGGATGATTGCCTGTGGATGCAACATCACCCGAATCTTGTCGGGGTCGATATTAAACATTCGAGATATTTCAATCAATTCAAGCCCCTTGTTCACAAGGGTTGCTGAGTCGATGCTTACTTTTTCCCCCATGTCCCAACGGGGATGGTTCAGTGCGTCTTGAGGGGAAACATTCACCAACTGAGACCACGTGGCACCTTTTGAGAAAAATGGTCCTCCAGATGCCGTCAAGAGAACTTCTTTGATTCGGAGCTTGTCTTCTCCCAACAAACACTGGTAGAGAGCGGAGGGTTCGGAATCAATTGGAATCACCAGCTCTTCGAGTGAGTCGTCAGGCATGATGTGAGCCCCGCAGACAATCGCTTCTTTTGTGGCAAGTGCAACCTTTACTCCTCGTGAGAGTGCAATGTAAACTGGAGGAACAGTTGCAATCCCATTCCCGGAGACCACAAGCAGATCAATATCCATCGCAGAAATCTCAGCGAGTCCCTCATCACCAGACAGAATTGTTAGTCCGGAGGATTTTATTCTCATCCTGTCTGCTGACTGTCCATCATGCAAGCAAACAGTGGTTACTCCAAATTCAGTAGCCTGCTCACCAAGTCGATTATAATTGCTTCCAGCGGCAAGTGCCACCACCCTGAAATCTGAAAAATTTTTCCTGACAACAGAGAGTGTCTGGACTCCAATTGAGCCCGTTGAACCAATTATCGCAATTCGCTTCATATGATTGTTATCTTATCAAGGAAGAAGAGAAGATAGAACAAAAATGCGGGGACAGCAAACAACAGCGAGTCCATTCTATCGAGAATTCCACCATGACCCATGATGAGCTTTGATGAATCCTTGACTCCTGCGGATCTTTTCAGAATTGATTCAGAGAGATCGCCAAGAAGTGAGAAAAGAATTACAACCCCGCCTGCGATTATCAAGTGAGTCAGATTCAATCCAGACAACGCGAGAACAGAGCTATCGAGGTGATTGAGAATCAAGAATTGACCGGCTATCACAAAAATAACCCATCCAAGAATTGTGCCAATTATCAAACCTTCCCAGGTTTTTCCAGGGGAAACAGCGGGGGCAAGTTTGTGTCTGCCGGCAAGTTTCCCACCATAAAACGAGAACACATCAAATGACCAGACACCAGCAAACAGGGTCAGCATAAATCTGTAGCCAATATCTAACTCAACCAATCTGATTTTTTGAAGAAGTAAAAATAACGAAAATAATCCACCGATTGAGAGAATCACAAGGTTTGCCCCAATTCGAGAAAATGCCCCTTTCGGGTTTCCACGAATAATTTCTGAGACAAACAACAGGCAGATAAAAATAAACAGCACAAATAGAATTTTTAATCTGTGCGTTGGGTTAAACATGAGAACCTGTATTACAATATTGGTCAATACAAGCAGAAGGGTTTGTGTTTTTATGTGTGCTTTTCTCGCAATTTTTGCTCCCTCAAGGATTGCAATTGTTGAAATCAGAATAATGAATGCCAAAAAAATCCACGGATAATTATTCCCAGAACCATACCACACGACAAGGATTGCAATCGGCATCATGATGACAGCAGATATTACTCGCTTCAGATTCATTTTATCCCTCCAAACCTTCTTGAGCGGCTTTTGAATATTTCAATTGAACTTTTCAAATCGTCTTCCCGAAAATCTGGCCAACAGTTTTCCACAAAAACAAGCTCTGAATAGGCTGATTGCCATATCATAAAATTGCTCAAACGGCTCTCACCAGATGTTCGAATCACCATATCAGGGTCAGGAAGACCTGATGTAAACAGGTGGTTTGATATGGTTTCATCCGTGATTTCATCGGGCTTTATTCCACTTGCAATTATATTTTTTACAGCAGTCACAATCTCTGACCTGCCACCATAATTTATTGCCAGAATCAACCACATTCCATCGTTATCTTTAGAATCACTTTCAAGTTTTTCAGCGGTGGTTATGAGTTTTTTGTCCAGCTCTTCACGGTTTCCAATCAACTTGAATCTGATATTATTTTTCATAATTCGAGAGCGTTCTGAAAAAAGTGTTGTAAGGAAAGTATCCATCAGAAATTTTACTTCAAACCTTGGTCTATTCCAGTTTTCTGTTGAAAATGCAAAGAGAGTCAGCACTTCGATCCCAAGCTCAGCACAAAATTCAACCGTTTTTTGGACGCTTGTAACACCCCTGCGATGACCTTCAACACGGGGCAAACCACGCTTCTGTGCCCACCTGCCATTTCCATCCATGATGATGGCTATGTGTTTTGGTAAGCCGGCATCCTCGGTCAAGACTCTAAGATGTCTTTCTTTTTGTTTGTGATGACGCTGTCGATATTTTTTGTGAATTCATTGGTGATGTCCTGAATGATGGTTTGATTTTTTTTCAGATCATCCTCGGAAATATCACCGTCTTTTTCAGCTTTCTTTTCATTGTTAATCTCATCACGACGGATATTTCTGATTGAAATCTTTGACTCTTCCCCATATTTTTCAACCAGTTTGACTAGCTCATTTCTTCTTTCTGTTGAGAGAGGAGGGAACGGAAGCCTAATGAGAGTCCCATCTGAGACTGGGTTTGCACCAAGGTTTTCTGCTTGGAGGGACTTCACAATATCCTTCAAAACAGTTTTGTCCCAGGGGTCAACAATGATGGTTTTTCCGTCAGGGGAGGCACCAATATTTGCAAGCTGGTTGAGTGGCATCTTTGAACCATAGGCATCCACCACAACTTTGTTCACAAGTGCCGGTGTAACGTTTCCTGCTCTCAAACCAAGAAGTTGATCCTGAAGTGAAGACAAGGTTTTTCCCATTCTGTTTTGTATTTCTTTTTTATCCACGTTATCCTCCTTTTATGAGTGAGCCAATATTTTCACCGTTTGCGACTTTGATAATATTCTCCGGGTCAACAATTGAAAAAACGATTATCGGGATGTCGTTGTCTCTACAGATAGAAACCGCTGCACCGTCTATCACCCTCAAGTTTTTTGACAGGACATCGGTAAATGATAATTTTTTTATGAGCTGGGTATCTGAAAATTTTTCTGGGTCGGCATTATAGACACCATCTGTTTTGGTGGCTTTGAGCATGCAGTCAGCGTCAATCTCTGCCGCTCGAAGTGCTGCTGCTGTGTCTGTTGTGAAATACGGGTTTCCAGTTCCCGCTGAAAATATTACAATCCTCCCTTTTTCAAGGTGTCTGATTGCTTTCCGCTGAATATAAGGTTCTGCGACCTGGTGCATTGTGATTGCGGTTTGCAGTCTGGTTGGAACCCCCTGGGCTTCGATTGCGGTTTGGAGTGCAAGACCATTCATCACGGTTGCCAACATCCCCATATAGTCAGCCGTAACCTGGTCCATCCCGAGAGCAACTCCATTTGCACCACGCCAGATATTTCCGCCACCAACAACAATTGCAATCTCTGTTCCATCGCTTCTTAAACGGGTGAGGACTTTGGCAATACTTGTGATAAACTCAACATCAATTCCAGTTGTCTTCTTCCCAAGGAGGGCTTCGCCAGACAGCTTGAGAAGAATCCGCTTGAATTTGTATCGTCCGTCCTCACCCGTTTCTTCCATGATTATTTACCTACTGAAATTCTTTTGAACTTCACAACTTCAACCTTTTTGCCAAGTTCTTTTTCAAGGTCAGTTACAACCTCTGAGATAAGTTTTTTTGATTCTCTCATGTAGGGGAGATCAAGCAGGCAACATGTTTTGAAGAATGCTTTCACCTTTCCTTCGATGATTCTTTCTTTCACGTTGTCTGGTTTTCCGGCAAGGTCATCTGATTCTGAGATTACTTTTCTTTCATGGTCAACAATATCTGCTGGAATCTCGCTTGAGTGGAGATATTCTGGATTGTCGATTGCAATCTGCATTGCAAGTTCGTGGGCAAGTCCAACCAATTTGTCAGTATTGTCTGATTCGGATGCGACTTCAACCACTACAACAAGTTTGCCACCCATGTGTTTGTATGCATCAACAATTCCCTTGTCGGCAGTAAATACTTCAACACCGGCAATCTGGATGTTCTCGCCAACTTTTCCGATTGAAGTTTTGAGATACTCTTCAACAGAAGCTCCATTAAAGTCTGCTTTGAGGAGATCGGTACCTGTACTCAAACCTTTTTCAAGAGCAAGTTTTGAGAGGTTTTCAGAGATTTTGACAAAGTCTTCATTTTTGGCAACAAAGTCAGTTTCACAAGCGAGCTTGACAAGCACCGCTTTTTTCTTGTCGGCAGTTACGGCTAATCCAATTCTTCCCTCTGTGGTTTCACGTCCGGCTTTTTTGGATGCTTTTGCGATTCCTTTTTCTCTGAGAATATCGATTGCTTTTTCAACATCATTTCCAGATTCTGTGAGGGCTTTTTTGCAATCCATCATTGGTGCCTGTGTGCGTTCTCTGAGTATTTTTATGTTTTCAAGCAGACCCATATTATTCATTCTCCTTTACGGATTCTTCTGTTGCTGTTGCTTCTGCTGATTCAATTACTTCTACTACCTCTTCGGGGGTTGCAACTCCGGCAGTTTCTGCTGTTTCTATTACTTCTTCAACAACAGCTTCTACGGTCTCAACAACCTTTTCTTCTGCTACCGTTTCTTCAGTTGTTGCTTCCGGGGTTTCTCCAGCTTCGGAGGAAGCTGATGCTTCGATATCGACACCCTCTCTGCCCTCGATCATTGCACTGGACATGAGGTGTGTGAAAAATCTGATTGAACGAATCGCATCATCGTTTCCAGGAATTGGCATGTCAACTTCTTCCGGGTTGCAGTTTGTATCAACGATTGCGATTACTGTGATTCCAAGTTTGCCGGCTTCAAGTACTGCGGCATGGTCTTTGAGTGTGTCTGTTACGAAGATTGCTTCCGGGACAACGTCCATATTTTTTAACCCACCCAAGAATTTTGTGAGTTTGTCTCTGAGCTTTCTGACTTTTGCCTGCTCTTTGACTGGCAAACGACCTATCTCACCCGTTGCTTCTCTCTCGTCGAGTTCACGAAGTTTCAAAATCCTCTGGTGAATTGTGACAAAGTTTGTGAGTGTTCCACCAAACCATCTCTGGTTTACAAAGTGTGCTCCACAACGCTTTGCTTCCTCTGCGACAAGGTCCTGTGCCTGTTTTTTGGTGCCTACGAAAATAATATTTCCGCCAGCCTGGGCAATATTTTTGACCTCGGTATAAGCTCTCTCTGCTCTTTCTGCTGTGATTCTAAGGTCAACAATGTGGATTCCGTTTCTTGACGTGAAAATGAACGGACGCATTTTCGGATTCCAACGCTTTGTCTGATGTCCAAAATGGACTCCAGCCTCAAGTAACTGTTTCATGCTTACAACGCCCATATGTACTCCTCTCGGTTTCTACCTCCACCGCAGAATTCTTTTCTTCTCACCGAAGGTTTTTAGCTGCAGTGTGTGTTTTATTTTGGGTACACCAATACCCAACCTATGGATTTTAGTGGTTATGGGTTTCAAGTCAAATAAACACGGGGGTTATATTTGAGTGTTTAGGTGGCTGAGATTTTTAAATCAAAATCAGAATGACAAAACATCATTCCGTACACCCTCCGTCATTCCGTGCTTGATGCGGAATCCAGGGTGCTGTCAAAGCGTGTAAATACTTGTGTAAAACAATAATTTTGACAGGTTAGATAATTGGTGTTTTCTTGTTTTGATTACGATTTTATAATCCCCTGGATTCCCGCGTACGCGGGAAAGACGACAAGAAAAATTATTTGAGGATTGTTACCCGAATCAAAACCGAACCCTGATCACCCTCTTCGGGATAATGCAAGAGAGAGGAAACCTTTTCATCAAATTCTTCAATCGATTCGTGATATATCCCCATCTCAACCGAAAAATTTCCCTTTCCATCGGTACGCACAAAAGGATCGCCTATTTTGTTTAGAGATTTGTAGACTGAATCCCAGTGGGCAGTGTCCGTAAGACCGCTGGCAAGCCTTGCGGTCATGGTTTCTGCAGATGACAGGTTGCTCTCAAGACCGACTTGTGAATAGCCTTTTATGGTGCGAGTGCCACCGATTGGAACATCACTTCTTGATGACAAAACTGGGGTAGCTGAGGGGGTGGGGAGTTCATCATCAAGTGTCGCAACTCTCGAGCTGGCTCCGAATGTGTCTGTTTCTTCATACGTCTCAGCAACAGAACTTGGCGTGACTTCATTCATCGCAACCTTATCACCCATGCCAGGTGAACCACTTGAGAAAATTCCCATGGAAACCACAACAACCAACGCCAAACCAACAACACCCGTCACCGGAATAAACCAGAACATGGGTGATCGCTTTTTTAGTGTGGTAGTTCGGACTCTCTGCATGATTGAGCTTGACAATCCTTCTGGGGCAGAAGCCCTCATTCCACCCAGCAATGAGCTTAGTTTTTCGTCTGTTATTCGTTCCATATCATCTACCATAAACGATTCATCCCTCTTTAGTTCCATTAAGTTTTGCTTTCAACTCGACTCTTGCCCGGAATAACCTTGAGCGAACCGTTCCCAGCGGAATTTTCAAAACATCCGCGGCTTCCTTGTAACTCAGCTCTTCAATATCACAGAGTGTGATGATTGCCCTGAAATCTGGTTTCAATTGAGAAACTGCTTTTTCGATCATATCCTTTGTAACAATTCCCAACATTTTGTCATCTGGCAATTCACCCTTGTCGGGAACTTCAAAATTTATCTCTCCACCAAGTGATTCCAGCTGGATTGACCGTTTATTTTTTCTAATAAAATTCAAACCGAGGGTGTATGTGACTCGTCCAATCCAGGACTTGAAGGGATATTCAGGACTGTATTTATCCAGCTTCGCAAGCACACGCATGAAAACATCTGAAGATAAATCCCATGCCCACTCACGATTTCCAGTCAACCGCAGAGAAAAGTTGTATACAAAATCTTTGTACTCCTCAACAATCTCAGCGAAGGGTTCATTATCCCCCGCAAAAACTGCTTCTGCTATCTCTACAACTCTCTCCGGTTTCACAAATTTTGATTATATACACGAATATGAAAATTGAAAGAATATAAAAATCTACTTCGAAAGCACCCGCAACTGTAATCTCTCATTAAAAAATAACTTCACCCCAAGATATGAAAGAATCCAAACAGACATCGAAGTCGCACCCAAAATCATGTACATCACCATAATCTGATATTTTGCCGCTTGAAGTGGTAGCACCCCTTGAACACTCAACTGACCAACCATCATCCCTGGCAAAAAAACAATTCCAACCACCATCATGGAATTCATAATCGGTGTGATTGCCTGCCTGAGTGCCGCTCGGATGCTCATTATTCCAGCTTGCCTTGCGGTTGCTCCAAGTGCAAGAAGTCCCTCAACCTCACCTCTCCTGTTTGACAAATCTTCTTTCAGGTGTCCCAAAAATAGCGAGCAGGCATTCATTGTGTTTCCCAAAACCATCCCACCAAGTGCAACCAAATATGCAGGCTCAAACCACGGAGTCGGCCTTATCACAAGAAATATCAATATCGACAGAGTAATTGTTGCTGAAATTGAAATAGAAAGCGTAACCATCGTAAACGCCTTAAAATTCCCAATCTTCCTGGCAGAATCAAATCCCGCAAACAGATTCATCAAAATCAAAGTTCCAATCACCACATACCAAAGATCGGAATAAAAAACATACCCAAGCACAAACCCAACCGCAAGCAACTGGACAGCTGTTCGGATGGTTGCGATGATTATATTCAGCTCTTCTTTCAGCTTTTCAACCACAGAAAAAGTTATTGCAACTCCGACCATCAAGAGTGTGATTGCCAGGTTAATATAATCTAGGTTTATGTATTCTGAATTCATGGGTTTATTTTGTTGTGAAAGTTGGGGGGTGTCAAGCTATTTTGTCATTCCCCAATATCCTTGACTCACAATTGCTTAAATCGAAGATAAGCTAGATATTTGACAAAGTTGCCTCGTTGGTGTATAAAGAGGTTGAAGTTATCCAAAAGTCCCCGTAAGGGGACTCTTTTAATTGTTCTCCTTAAAAAATGCTCCGTCTATTGGCTTTATTGGTGAAATCGCTTTTAGCCCAAGCCTGATTACATCATCTGCCTCATTATCATTCTTGCCTGGTATCACAATATTTGCATACAAGTTGTAAAATTCGTGTATTTTCTGATGTTTATCGAACAAACCATATTTGTCTGAGCTTTTTTCAACCTTATTTTCTTTTAAATCCATATCAGGTATCTCAATTTCCATTTGTCGCAGAAAATCGTTATTAATAGTATCGATAAAGTCATTAATGCCACAAGATTTTCCTTTTGATTCATACCTACATTCACTCATCAGTATTTGATCTGGCATTATTGTATTCATCAATCGACTAAGATTGTTTGGTGCATTTCCAACAATATCACATTGAAACTTCTTATCTTCAATATAATCTTTTGGAGAGCGTACTGTATGTAGCCCATCATAAGGGATTGTTGCCCATTCACCAATATGGAATGAGGCTTTTAACCTTGGAAGATGAATTGTTCTCGAAAGATGCTTCCATTTAGCCATAGTGAACAAAAGTAGCAGGAACGAACTTAAATTGTATTTATTAAGAGTAACCTCATATTTTTCACCACTCTCCATATTTAGATTTTCAAAATCACTCCATAGGTAATAACCATCTCCAGTTGATAATGATTTGAAGTGTGGAACAATCCCTGAATTTTCTTTTTTATTAGATTTGTAGATGTCTTGTGTTATCTTATTAGCGTATCTTATTGTGTTAATGAGTATCATCTTCAATCTCAATTGTTCTGAAACACTGCCCATGGAATACTTCTCAATATCAACAATACCCAAACCTCTGTTGTCCCAATATGAAGGTATTGCTCTAACCATAACATCTTTGATATATCCAAAATTCTCATAAGATTTTAGATAGTCAATACTATTAGGTACGAGTTCACAATCGATTTCATATTTTTTTAGATGATCACTAATCAGCTTCAAATCATCTGCTGGGATAAACGACCCAGGAAAAAGCAACTCACCCGGATTATCAAACTTTTTTAGAATATATCTAGTGATAGTCGCTTTTACCTCAAAAACCTTTGAAGGATCCACCAGCAATAACGTTATTTCGTTTGGCTTATTTGATCTATTAAGACCATATGCAACAGGAATCTTGGCAAAATGATTTGTAGCCTCAAGTATAAAGTTCTTTAGTTTGTCAAAGGGGAAATGATTGACCATATCTGCGTAATTAGTATCATTAGATTTATATTCAAAAGCACAGTTACTACAGCTCGAGCATGGTGGCACTCTTTCACCTTTGTCCATAATCAATTCGCTCCCACATTTAGTACATCTAATTTTTGTACTCTCTGGCATTATTCTTCCGCACTTTATGGTTGCCATAATTTCATCCTTCCTAATTTCTAGTTGATCGATTCCCATTCTTTAATGAGAATCTAAGTCTATAGCATTATGTGCTCAGAAAGCAAGTACGCTCGGTATTCCTCTCTACTGGCAAGTTCAACCAGTCTGCCCTTCGCAACCATTCTCCCCTTGTGGAGCAACGCACCGCAGTCTGTGAACTTTTCTGCAAGCAGGGGGTCGTGTGTTACCCAGACAACTGTTTTCCCGTTGTGAGAGAAATTGTGGAGCATCTTTGCGATCATGTGGGCTGATGCCGGGTCGAGGTTTGCGGTTGGTTCGTCTGCCAGCAAAATCTCAGGACTTGCAAGCAAAGTTCTGCACACCGCCACTCTTTGGCGTTCTCCCCCTGAGAGGGTATGAGTTTTTTTTGAGAGTATTTCAAATGGTAATTCAACACCTTTCAAAAGTTCGAATATTTCATCTGGGTCATATTTTATTCCAAGGATTTTGCAGGCATAGGTCAGGATTTCCTCCACTGAAATATTTGGAAGAGCATATGACTGAGGAATCAAGCAGGCAGTCCTTCTCAACTCCCTCACCGCCCAATCATTTATGTTTTTTCCTAAAACTGTGACGCTTCCAGTTGTTGGTTCGGACAACCTGTTTATCATTCGAAGAAGTGTGGATTTTCCTGACCCTGTTCTTCCGATTAGAGAAAAAAGTGTGCCGGTTGGAATCGTCAGGTTAATACCCTCCAAAACCATTTTTCCGCCTGGCTTGAATGAGACATCCTTCAGCTGGACGGCTCTTGAATCTTTTCCGTTCACTTGTTCCTGAGATTTTTTGATCATGGGTTGATTATGTGTTGGTTGGGTGAAAAATTCAAGCAATGTCTTGAATTCAACATTACTTTCCATTAAACTTGGACAATTCAAATAGGAGGTAAAAATGGACGCACAAAAAGTACAGTTAATGAACACACTCGGGGGCAAGAATCAATTT
>CBDUSO010000031.1:0-27437 GCA_965370295.1 uncultured bacterium | reverse complement strand
ATTTGGAGTAGTGTTTATTGTTCAATCAACCTGAAGCTGTCAATGACCATTCGTGCAAGTCTCAGGTTTTCGGGGGTTCCAAGCTCTCCCTGTTTTGGCCAAATCATACCAGTAACGATTATCCCGTCCAGCGGAAGCATAAAACTGGCTAACTCCACACCAGAAACATTGAAGTACCACCAGAGGGATTTTTTCCCGGAGATTTTTTTGGTTTCAATTTTTCCATTGGGATTGCTTTTTAACAACACATCCTCGTATTCTTGAAGACTTTTTGTGTCATTCTCTTTCATGTTTTCATCAATGGCAATCAGGAATGGAATTGTGATTGCATCTTCTCCAATAGAAATTGTGCAACCCCCATTTACACCAGTTGTTGATACCCACCCCTTTGGATAAAAAACCTTGTAAAGATAGGTGGTTTCTGAGAAAACCAATTCCTCCGGTGGTTGATAAATTGTTGATCCGCCACAAGAAATCAGCAAAACTGCGACAATTAACAGTGTAATAAAATTCTTCATATTGGTATATTATAGTGGGTTTTAGAAAAATGTAAAAGGCGGGTTGGGTGTTGTTCAGTCACACTGTGTTACTTCTTGTCGTTCTGCATCTTAATTTATCATTCATACCTTTAGTCTGTTTCTCCATGCTTTTAGTTCGTCATTCCCAGCTTGACTGGGAATCCAGGGGATTATAAAATTGCATTCAAAATAATGAAAAATAATTGTCCAGCCGGTTAAAATTGTTGTTTTACAAAAATATTCACACGAATTTCTAGTACTCTGGATTCCGCATCAAGTGCGGAATGACGGAGGAGAGTGTGTGGAGTGACGGAAGGTGTTTGGTGTGATGAGGGGTATTTGGATGACAGGTGGTTCAGAATGAAGGGGATGACCAAGAGCTCAGAAGGATAAGAGTGATTGAAACGGTGATAATTGTAAAAAGGCGGGGCTTGAAAATATCCCCACCTTTTTTGAAATTCAATTTACACAGATATTGGGAGTTTTTTTATGTTTATGCAAAAACCTTTTTGATTCTCTCAAATGCCCAGTCGAGCTCCTCTTTTGTGATGATGAGCGGTGGAGCAAAACGGATGATTGTGTCGTGGGTTTCTTTTGCAATGATTCCTTCATCGCGGAGTTTGACAACGAAGTCGTGAGCATGGCCAGCGGATTTTCTGACATCGATTCCGATTAGCAGACCTTTTCCGCGGACATTTTCAATCTTGTCGCCGATGAGGGTTTTCAGTTTGCCCATGAAATATTCACCAAGTTTGGCAGAATTTTCAATGAGTTTTTCTTCTAGTAAAACTTCGATTGAAGCCTTGCCGACAACTGAAGCAAGTGGATTTCCGCCAAAGGTGGAACCGTGCTGACCTTTTTTGAAAACTCCAAGAATATCTTTGTTAGCGGCAACTCCAGAAACTGGGAAAACACCGCCACCGAGGGCTTTGCCGAGAATAAATAAATCTGGCTCAACATTGGAATGATCACAACAGAAGCGTTTTCCGGTTCTGCCAAAACCAGTCTGAATTTCGTCAGCTGCAAATAAAATATTGTGTTTGTCGCAGAGTTTGCGTATTCCCTGGAGATAACCATCGTCTGGGATATTAATTCCTGCTTCGCCCTGGATTGGTTCAACCAGGATACCGACGGTTTTGTCGGTGATTGCGTCTTCGATTGCCTTGAGGTTGTTGTATGGAACAATTACAAATCCGGGGGTGAATGGTCCAAAATGGTTGTGTGCATTCTCGTCGGTTGAAAAGCTGATGATTGTGGTTGTGCGTCCGTGGAAATTATTTTCAAAGACGATTATTTCACCTTTTTCAGCCTCAACACCCTTGACCTCATAACCCCATTTTCGCATTGCTTTGATACCGGTTTCAACACCTTCTGCACCGGTGTTCATTGGAAGGAACATTTCTTTACCAGTAAATTTACTGACAGTCTCACAAAAACCTGGGAGACGATCGTTGAAGAAGGCTCTGGATGTAAGTGTCAGTCTGTCCATCTGGTCTGTCATTGCCTTCATAATCTTTGGGTGTTTATGTCCGTGGTTGACAGCAGAATAGGCACTGAGCATGTCCATATACTTCTTGCCCTCAACATCCCAAACCCAAACACCATCACCCTTTGAAAGCACTACCTGAAGCGATTCATAATTGCTTGCACCATGTTTCTTTTCCAAGTTAATGTAATCTTGTGAATTCATCCGAAGTCTCCTTTATTTTTTGAATAATACCAGCATAACATTTTAAAAATGGTTGGCAAGGATATTGTATTTCAGTTGTTTTACCATCAAGAAAGTTATTTGGTATGAGTTGACACATGTTGATAATCAGTGTATCTGTTTGTTATGAAAAAGATTATTTGTGTAGCTCTGGTTTTTGTGATGTCTACTTTGATTTTGGTTTCTGCTGGATGTGGAAAGCCACATTTTGATAATGAATATGAAAATTCATACTTCAAATTTGAGTATCCACCAATTTTAGAGATAAGGGAAGTTGGAGATTCCAAGATTGAAGTGGCTGAGGTAGGGTATATGTACTCAATGATGGTAATTCAGATGTTGGAGTACAAGGGTCTGACAGAAGGAGATATTTCACTGGTCAAAGAGAGATACTTAAAAGTCAATCCGGGAAGTCCCGCCCCTGAGATAATCCCGAAAAGAGTTAGTGAAATAAAATCGATTTTCTTCAAAGTAATCATTCCGGGTGGTTTTTCCGGTGGAGTGAGTGAACGCCATGGGTACTATGTTCCACTTGCAGACATGGTTTTGTTTGTAGAATTCACACCACAGATACCTGAAGACATAGATTTGGCTCACAGAATAGTTGAAACATTGGTGATAAGATGAGGAAAATTATCTCGCTGCTTGTTATGGTTGTGCTACTGACATCGTTTGTTTCCTGCTCAAAAAATAGCAAGGTAAATGATGACATTCTTCTCGAACACACTTACGATGGTGAATTCTTCTCGATTGATTATCCATCCGGCTTCACGCCGATAATAATCAGAGAAGATAATCCAGGAGTGATCCTTTCATCAAAGGATACAAAATTTGTAATTGAGGCATATGCAAACTGGAACGACAATTGTCGTGAGGGTGATGTGTATCGACTTTGGCACAACGGTGAGGATTATTGGGATGAACTCACTGAAATTATGTCTGGAAAAAATTCTGCACTATTTGCCTATGCGAAGGGCAAGTATGACTGGGCCTTCATGTCTGTAACAATCCCCAGAAGAGGATGGGAGCTGATTGCAACTGCGACCGAATTTTCAGATGAAGAGTATGGTCTTGTAAAAACTATTCTGACATCAATGAGGATAACTGATCAAGAGTTTACGCTGGAGCTTGTTGGCCCGCAGTATGAACCGTTTGATCTTTTGAGTGAACCTGTTTTTTCAACCCAAACTTGTGAGACTGAATTTCTCAGGATTTTTTGTGAGGGTGAGCTTTCAAAAGGGAACTCTGATAATATCAAAATTGTTTGTGACGGATATAGTATTAATATTCTCCCCATTGTTGACTGGCTGTGCAAAGCAGATGACATGAACCAGTTGTTGAAGTTGCAGGACTGGGAGGGTGTCGAACTTGAATCCCAACGAATTGAAGAGGTGGTTGTCGATGGTAGAAAATCAATCTGGTCAGAATCGTTGAAGGAAAAAATCAAAACAATCAGCATCTCAATCCCAATGAATGGCGGATATTTTTTTGCAGTTGCCAGTGGGATGAATACCAAAGAAAAAATAATTGAAGCGGGCAATTCGTTGTTGAGCATAAAGATATTGGATGATTTGCATTTTGGGAGCAAATAGGATAACATTACAAACGAATAAAAAAAATGTGAACAATGAATATCAGAGAATGGAGATATGATGAAAAAAATTCTGTCAGTTTTTGTGGTGTGTCTGCTTGTACTCGGAGTTGTTTCTGCCTGTGGTGGAGATGGTGCAGATAGTGGCTCCAACCTTCCGAATATGTTTACCGGTGAATTCTTTACGATTAACTGTACATACGACTTTACGGTTACCGAGAATGAAATGGGTGCGACACTTCAGGACAACAAGAGTGAGCTGAAGATTGAAGTTATGGGTATTCCTATGCCAGAATCACGAGAAGGTGAGCTGGATTCGGTGAGCATGATAACCGATGATATTGAATCTGAAGTTAGCAATGTAACAAAGAAAGAAATCAAAATTGGTAAACACAAAGCGTTTTGGATTGAGGGGGATAACAAGGGAATGCATGGAGTGATGACAATTGTTCCACTCAATGGATGGATAGTGATTGGCACGGTTGATGAACCTGGAGAAACGGATGCTGAGGTTGAACTTTCAAGACAAATAGTTCGTTCACTCAAAATAACCAAACCGGACCACATGTCTGATGCCTTAGACCTTGATGCAAAGAAAGACAATGATATGTCCGATGAAATTGATGAAGATGAACCCATATCAGAGCCAGAAGAAAAGGATGACGAATCCAACAATTCAGGAAATGACTCCAAGCCAATTGAAGTTGGCGATGGTGCAATGAAACTTGATGCAAGCTACAAGGGAAACTACTTCACAATAAAACATCCATCAAGTGCTGATGTTAAGAGCTTTGGCATGGGTGACGATGATATGATCATGTTCACAATCGACAAGTTGAATATCACAATAATAGCAAGCATTGAAAATGAAAACATAAACGCAGAGAGTGGTGTTGGCGTTGAGGATATCAAGGTATCCGGGTATGATGCGAAATTATTTGAAATGAATACGGGTAATACAATGTATTTGCAGTGTATCCTGGATATGGGTAGCTGGTGGATTATTTTGATAGGCACCTCTGAGGGATCAGAAACAGGTGGGGATGCAGACACCTATAGAGCAATGATCAACTCCTTCAAAATCACCAACACAAATTATCTGGGTGATTAGTAAGAAGAATAGAAATCTACATCAGGAAAAACCCATTCAGTTTTTTTGGATGGGTTTTTTGTTATTCTGGAACTTGGGATGAAAGAATGCTATACTGGACTTGATGATAACAATTGGAACGGAAGTCAGTGAATGAGAAAAAATAACGTATATGTATCTTTGGTACTTGTTGTTGTGATGCTGTTACTTTTGACAACAGCCTGTGGAACAACGACTGAAACTAAGCTTGAATACACCATGAAGGGTGAATATTTCACGATTGGTTACAACAGTGGCTTCACAAGCTCGCAAACAAAAAATGGGGCAATTATTAATGGCAGATCATTCACAATAAATATTAATGCAAAACCATATGCCAGTGCGAAGTATAATGATGTAAGCAGTATCAAGAGTGAGGTTGAGCTAGCAAAAGCTGAGCTAACTGATGTCGGGGAAGAATTGATTGAAGAAGATTACACAAAAGGGATTTTAATTTCTGGGATTTTAGAAGAGAGGAAGGGGCTGGTATTGTACATACCGCTTGACTACTATCTCATCTCAGTTCTTACTAAACCTGCACCAAATTCTGTTGCCGATTTTGAATTAGCCAAGAAAATGATAAAGAGTTTCCGACTCACGGATCCAGATTATTTCACCAACAAAGAATCTGAGAATCTACCAGATACCGATAACAATGGTGAAGATAATGGTGAAAATAATGAAGATCAAGACGACAATGATCCTGTTGAAAATCCTCAGGACGATGTTGCCCAAATAGATAACAACCCTGAAAGCTTCTCAAATAAATTTATCAAAATGACAATTCCGTCTGGATGGGTTCTATCCTCTGATGACGAAAGATTGACAATTATTGAAACAAAAAATGGCACACCCAGTAATGTTTTGTCATTCTCAATTCAATATGTTGATCTCGGCGAAGAGATGAAAACAAGTGAATTTGTGAGCAACATGGTGACACAGATTAATGGAGAATTGAAAGAATCAAAGTTCAAAGGAACAAAGTATCAGGTTATCGAATCCATGCACGACAATTACACAGAATTTCATCTGATTACATCAAGGTCGTCCGGACTTCCACTTATGATTTCAATAATCAGCAGTTCGAAAAAAATTCCGGATGATGCCATTGAGATTATTGAAACAATTGAGATAAAGTGAGGGAATAAAAGTGAAAAATATAGCGATAGTATCTGTTCTCATCATCATGCTGTGTTTAGTTTCATGTGCTGGAAGTGATGATTTAGTGGTCGATACCGATTCTACTAATGAGATGACCAATGAAATTGTTGTAGACGATTCAAATCCTAAAGCCATAAACGATCTTTCAGAAAAAGAGGAATATACAAAATCTACAGACAATGTTTTTAGAAATGAATTTGTTGAGTTTGTCTTGCCGGATGATTGGTTTGTTGGGAAAAAGGATGATGAATCAGTATCAATATTTCCATCAACGGTTGAAGATATAACAATTATCGGTGTATCCATCCAGTTTATTGAAACCGAGGGTTACATTGATGCAAAAAAATATATCACAATGACAGCATCATCATCCAGCGGGCTTGATGTAATTTTTAGAGAACCAAATAGCAACGGGCTGATGTTTCACGAGATTAAGGGTGTTGTTGAGGATTCTGACATGACAAATACTCTGTGGCAACTATCAACTGATTTGAGGGATGGCAACATTATTTCAATCAGTATTGCCTCAACAGACCTGGTAGAAACAGATGAACTCACAGAATTCCTCGATTCTATAAAGGTTTTAAAATGAAAAAAATATTTATACTCTGTGTGATATTGATAGCCATCGTTTCGGTTGTATCTTGTGGCAATAAGGTTGTTGTTGAGGATGAGATCGCCACAAAAGAACAAATATTTGGAAATATTTCATTCCAAAAACCCATTGAATGGATTGTTTCTGAGGGCGATAGTGAAAATTCCATACTGCTTGAATCCGGCTCTACTGACCCTAATCCATCTGTTATTGTCGTGAGCAAGATTAAAGATATTAATATGAGTGCGATGGATTATGCAACCAGTGTTCATGAAAGTCTGGATAACACGACAGAACCTGTATTGAAAACATTTGGTGAGAATTCCTTTCCGCTTGTGACAATAATGCAGAACACCTCAACGTATAATTATTTTTTCAAGGATGGAGTCGATGTCTACTCGTTCACTTATGCAAATCTTGAGAATAAAATTGGAAAAGAATTGGAGGCTTTATTGTCCTCAGTCCAAATTGGTCAACAACCATAACCTTGACCGATGCTTTATTTTCTGTTAATAATTGGATAAGGAAGGAGTTGGTAATGTTATTTAAAAATGGAATCTGTGTGCTTGTCTCTTTGGTGTTAGTCGTTTTGCTTGTTTCATGTGGAGGGAATTCACCTGAACTTTCTCAAAGATTTGAGGGTGAACACTATTCGATTAACTACTCAGAGGGTTGGGAGATAGTTGAAGAGGAATTCAACACTAAAATTGTCCATGAGGGTACGATGTTACAACTGGATATATTCGAGGATGAAGCAGTTGTTCTAGGTGATCTATCATCGATTGAATCTCTCATCAAGGCAACCATTATTGAATCAGAAAACAATATCAACGAAGAGATATTTCTTCCTAAAGTCATAGATACAGCTAAGCTTGAAAACCAAGGAACTCTGTCTCTTTGGATTGAAATAAAAACGGATGAGGGAAGGGGTATGTATGTTTTTGTTCCGATAGATGGAGCAACGTACATGCTTCAATTGCAACCGGGAAAATATAAAAATCAAGATTATGAAACTGTACGCCTTATGTTGCATAGCTTTGAGCCAAAAATATTCACCTGGACGGCTACAGAAGAACCGCCAGTTGAATGGACATTAGAAACATTTGTAAATGATTTTTGGAGTATTCAATACTTGAGTAACTGGGAGATAGAAAAAACAGAGAACTCTACTGAGTTTTTTGATGAGAATGGTGATAAATTGTTATCCATTAAGCTCGTTGATCATCCTGTTGCCACCCCCGAGGATAACGATTCAATTCTTGGTTATGTCAAAGAAATATCAGGGATAATGACAACCCAGCCTGCAGATGTTGGTCTATTCGCCTTTGTTTCAGGTGAAGATGAAACAAATAGGAGATACTTCCATGCTCCCCTTAAGGGTCGAGTTTTTGAGGTACTGACAACCGAATTTATTGATGTAGAAACCGCAAACACAATCCTCACATCGGTTACGTATGATATGGATAAAGATACTGGAGTAAGCATAACCGAAAAGCCCGATGAAAAACCAGTGATTGATGACAGCAGTAATACAAACAATAATCAAAATAATACAAATAATTCAAGCTCTGAAGTTAAAAAAGGAAAAGTGGTAGACAAAGACGAATATTCAACGACTCTACCCTCAGGATGGGCACTAAATGATGAAACCGAGATGGTATCGTTCATTAATCCGCCTGATGCTTCAGGTGGCACTTTCATGACAATTGAAGTTCAGCCTGCAGAACCATACAGCATCTTCACGTTGTTGGAAATTTATGAAATGTTCAAAGATGGTATTGACGGTGTAAGCAATCCCATAGATGTAAAACTAGGTGACAAAGATGCCCTCCAGTACACAATCACAGATAATGGAACGTCACAAGTTTTTACAATCTACAAAAATGACAACCACTACTACACGATCAAACTTATCGTTGGTGATGCCAACTATTCAGCAGAATATTCTGCATTCTTAAAATGGTTCAAAACAAAGTAATCGTCTGGGTTATCCTCCTTGCTGTTGTGCTTGTTCTGGCCTCGTGTGGGCAGGCGACAAAGCTTACGATTGTAACGGTACCATCTGGCTCTGAGGTTATGATAGATGGTGAAAAAGTTGATTCACCAGTCAAGGGATTGGCAGTCAAGCCTGGTATCCACGATATTTTTGCGACTCATGTTGGATACCTACCAAATAGTACTGCAGTTGAGGTCATGAAGGGCAGAGAAAATTTATTCCGTATCGATCTTTTGACTGAGCGAGAATTTGTAGAAGAGATAAAGCCTGGTGTGCCAAATCATGGTTTTAGGATAAGAACATCACCCGACACAACAGATTCAATTTGTTACATTGCAAATATTTCAAATGGTGAAATAAGAGAGTTTGATTTGGAAGAAACAACCATCACGGGCGACTGGAATAAAATTCTTCCCCTCGCGGGTTTTGATGAGTCTGTTCCGTTCAATGATATAATCGGGTTGGTTGTGTGTGATGATGGTCAAGGTAATTATGGAGTGTGCACGGTTGGTTCAAAAACTGATAATATTTTTGAGCTACAAAAAGTCTCCTGGAATAAAAATCCACCGGATTGGAATTATTCATCAGTCAACCATAAAAAAAGCAAAGCAATTCATTCAAAGATCGACAACGAGAAAATAAACATACAATATGGTGATACCGTTCTGGATAGTTATTTTGGTGAAAAATTGTTTCATGGAAGAGAAAATGGGACAATTTTTGCTTGGAACTATATCGACAGAGACGGAAGACAAATGGTTTCATCTTTTGACGGGGATGAAGTAAAACCTCTTTGGCATGGTGAATGGGCTTTGGGTGCATTAAGACACATAAACAATGACGCAAATGTAATCGATTTTATAGACAATGAAACTGTGGCAACCGTTATCTGCACCAAAACAGGGTATGAACTTGTGATAATCAAAGTGAATTCCGGTGAAATTGCAACAAGAGTGCCAATTGATAAATTCCCTGCTGAATTGAGTGTCAATGGTTATGGTGATATTTTTGGTATCACAATGATCTTCATTGATGAATGTGCTGAAACGTATACTTGGAACAAGGAATTGGGTTTTGCACAAACTCCAGAGATTGCAAACGGATCATTTGATTCAAAAATTGGAATCTGGTTACCAGCTGGCCAGAATCAGGTTGAGTTACGATTCCCAAATGAGATTCCGTTATCCGTATGTTTTGAAGAGCAAGATGGTAAAATGATTGCAATATGGGCAGGGATTAGATAAATAAAATTCTCTGTTATGCTTTACGGAGATAGAAGCTGAACTTTGATCCTTTGCCCTCTTCTGATTCAACTTCAAGTCTACTCCCATGACGGTTGAGTATCTCCATGCAGATCGAAAGACCAAGTCCAACCTGGGTATCATACTTGTGATTTTTTCTTGGGATTTTTATGAATCTTTCACCAAGTTTATCGAGATAATACTCAGGGATACCGATACCAGTATCTGAAACCCAGAACAACACTCTGTTTGTTTCATACCTGATACCTATTTTGACTCTACCGCCTTTGAGAGTAAAACGAATTGCGTTATCGACAAGATTTGTTAACACCTGCATGATTCGGTCATAGTTTGCAATTACGTTTATCTCATCGTCTGGCAATTCCATGTCAAGATAAACTCCGATTTTGTGTGCATAGGCAAGAAATTTACCATGAACTTCCATCACAATATCAACTGCACCAAAACGTTCCAATTCGTCAATCGTGTCTCTGGTTCGTTGGAATGTAATTATTGAATTTACCAGCTTCTTCAGGCGTTCGATGTCACCGCTGAGATTCCCAAGGAATTTGTGCCTAATCTTTGGGTTGTCATCGGGCATGTCCTGGAGTGTTTCCACGGTCGCAGAGAGGGATGTGAGTGGAGTTTTTAGTTCATGGCTGATGTATTGCGTGAACTCCCGTTCGGATGCTTCGAGGGCTTTTATTCGAGTAATATCTTCACAGATGGTGATTGAACCAACCTCTTCATCTCTTTCGTCAATGGGGGAAGAACGTATTCTGATTATTCTTTCCGCTGGTTTTGTGATCTTCATTTCCTTTTCTTGCTGGGTAAAGATTATCGATTCGATAATTTCTTTTGGAAGATTGCACTTTCTGACATCAAAACCGGCAAGTTCGGCAAGAGTTATTCCAAACATTGTCAGAAAAGCAGAATTTGCTAGGATTATTCTACCCTCAGCATCAGCTACAACGAGTCCATCCATCATGTTTGTGAAAACGGCATCAAATCTGCTCTGCTCTTCTCTTGCAACATTTAGTGCAATTTTGAGCCTGCTGACCATGATTTGAAGAGCTCTGGAGAGTTGAGCCACCTCATCAGTTCCAGATGTCGTGAATTTCCTGTTCATCTCCCCGGAGCTGATTGCCCTTGCATCGTCAATCAATTTGAGAAGGGGTTTGGTTTGGTACTGCATACTGAAAAAAATCAGAATTGCACCGAGAACAAGTGCAAACAAGAATGTTGAAATAATAAATTTAATAATCCTGACAACTGATGTTTGGATAACGGTGGCTGGGTAATGCAAAATAAGATGTGCAATAGTTATGTCATCCATGATGACAGGCAGAGCAACGACCACATAAAGATTTCCACCAACTTCTCTTACGCTATGACCGACAGAGCCTTTTCGTGACTCTATCAACTCGGGATAATTCAAAATATCTACACCGGGAGGACGACCTGTGCTTGAAATAATCTCACCATCAATATCAACAAGAATCATCCAGCTGATGTTGCCATACTTTTTATGTAAAAAAGATTCAATCTCTGAAACACTTATTCTTTGAAGCTCATACGAAATATCATACGAAACCCAGTTTGCCTGGTTTATTGCGTACTCCGTCAATCCCTGACTTTGATAGTCAGAGATTGAGACAGTCAGGTATACTCCGAGGAGGAGCAATGTAAAGAGAAGACAGAGTGTAAAGGTCAGGAACAGCCTGACCCAAAAACTCAACTTTTATCCAGTTCTCTATCTTGGTGAGCAGAGGAGAATTTATAGCCTACCCCTCTCACCGTTTCGATGTATCTTGGTGCCTCTGGTTTTGGCTCAATCTTTTTCCTGATCCACCTGATATGAACATCAACAGTTTTTGTATCGAGTGGTTGGTCAACCTGCCACACCTCTTCCATGATCTGTTCACGCTTGAAGACCTGGTTTGGATTGTTGGCAAGATACCACAAAATCTCAAATTCTTTGTAACCGAGTTTTACTGGTTTGCCCTGAATCTTGCATTCACGCTGGGCATAGTTCATGTGAATATCGCCGATATTTATCTCTTTCGGCTCTTGTTCTTTTTCTTCGATTGCACCTTTTTGGGCGGCAACTTTCAATCTTCTTTTGATGTGGGATTTCAAAACAGCCATTGAGAAAGGTTTTGTGATGTAGTCGTCTGCTTCCATTTCCATTCCAACGACTTCATCAATCTCGGTTGTTTTTGCGGTTATGATGATCACGGGGATGTTTGAATCTTCCTGTCTGATTTCACGAAGAATATCAATTCCACTCTGTCCCTCTGGGAGCATAAGATCGAGCAGAATCAAATCAGGCTTGCGTCTTCTAAAGAGTTCAAGACCCTCTTTTCCAAGTGATGCATGATGAACAATGTAATTTTCACCTTCAAGATTGAACTTTAGGGACTCAACAATCCTGTATTCATCTTCGATTATGAGTATTCTCTTCTTTTCTTTTTTGGCTTTCTCGGTCATTTCCAGCCTCCTCTTAGTTTGTATTAGTTTAACCTTACAAATTCTGTTGTCAATATGTACCACAAACAAACCTAGACTGAGCTGAGCGGAAGCCTCGAAACAGGTTGCAAACCCAGTCCAGATTTTATTCCAAATCGATAGTATAAAAGACCACAATATGCGATCATTGCACCATTATCTGTGCATAGCTCGGGTGGTGGAATTCGGAGAGGAAGCCCAAGTGTGGTACAGAATTTTTCAAGTCTTGAGCTGATATATCTGCTTGCAGAAACTCCACCAACGGCAAATATTGAACGGGGTTTTAACCTGATTGTTGCACTCATCAAACGATCAAGAAGCTGGTTTGTTACAGCCTTCATGAATGATGATGCCAGGTCTTCTTTTGGCAACTCAGGAAATTTTTCAATCGCTCGAATCCCTGCGGTTTTTAGCCCCGAGTAACTGAAATCCAAACTGTCATCTTTTAACTTGACTGTTGGGAAGGCTACTTTTGTTGAATCACCAATAAACGACATTCGGTCAATCTCAGGACCAGCGGGATAGGCAAGACCAAGGACACGACCGAATTTATCCAGACTTTCACCGACTGCATCGTCACGAGTGCTGGCAATCAATTCAAGTGTAAAGTCAGGATTGAATTTGATTATCTCGGTGTGACCACCAGAAATTAACAATCCCAACGATGGTAGTTCGATTTCGGTATGGGCAAGCATTGCAGAGGCAACGTGCCCTCTCAGGTGATTCACCCCGACCAGAGGTTTGTCCCACATCAAGCTGAGAGCTTTAGCGGTTTCAATTCCAACGAGCAATGAACCAACAAGTCCTGGTCCATATGTGCATGAGATGATATCAATATCCTTGATTGAAATTTTTGCATCTCTGATTGCGACATCGATCACAGGGATAATATTTTCAAGATGGGCACGAGACGCAAGCTCTGGAACGATTCCGCCCCATTTTGCGTGAACCCTGTCCTGAGAAGATTTTACCTGTGATAAAATATTGCTTCCGTCAACGATGCCAACCGCAGTATCATCACATGAAGTCTCGATTCCAAGTGAAATCATTTTGAAAATTCCTTTATCATAAGTAGTGCTGATTCTCCGTCTTCGACATAGTATCCATCCATCTCTTTCATCACCCTGAATCCAAATGATCTGTAGAGTTCGACCGCTGGTTTGTTACTGATTCTGACCTCAAGGAAGATATATTTTGATGAGAGTTTGCTCTCACTGGTAAGAATAAGAGCTGAGACCAATTTTTTTGCGATTCCCTGTCTTCTAAATTTTGGGAGAACTGCAAGGTTGACGATGTGGCTCTCAGATAGTTTTGACCACATTCCTGCAAATCCGATAATCTCTCCATCACATTCTGCGACAAACCAATTTGCACCTTTGTTCCAGTGAAATTCTTCATAGAATTCTGCTTCACTCCACGGCTCGTCGTAGCAATCGAGTTCAATCTGGTATATCTTTTCAAAATCGTCTGGTCTGGTTTGTCTGATACAAACATTATCCATTATGTTCCATTTCAAATAGATATTGCGGAATTGCTCTTGTCCAGCTTGAAGGAGTTGTGATGTTTACCATCTCGATAACCTGTTGTGGTGTTGGTGCATGTTTGATGATTTTTGCATTCTTTGCAACTGGTTCGTTTGGTGAAATCCATGTCCATTCAGGTTTGTCGTAAGCCTCGAGCCGATCGTTGTTCATGATCCTTGGTGTGTCGTTCATGCTTCCAGAAAATGCCTCTCCCCACCATCTATTTCTTCCGGCAGAAATTAGTGCAAGGGTTGGTTTTGTGAATCCACTGGCAAGGACTGGAAGAGTCGGCAACATCAAAACATTTTTTCCGGATGCGTATGCCCATGCCCTGATTGGTGCAAGCCCTGCTCGAATTCCTGTCATACTACCGGGTCCACTTAATGCCAAAAATGTGTCAACCGATTCAATCCCAAGATTCAATTCATCAAGGCAAGATTTCACGCTGGGAACAATCCGGTTGCCAGTCATCCTTGTTCTCACAAGTTTTTTTTCAATCAGAATAGTTCCATTTTCTGCAAGGAAAACATATTGAGGGAGTGTTACAGAGAGAATTCCTAGAATCAATCCGTTATCTGAAATTTCAGCCATAAACTCCTCTCTCTGGCTCCATCAAACTCAGCCAGATAAACAGCCTGCCACCTGCCAAGCTGAAGATTTTTATTTTTTACAAAAATTGAAACAGAAAAACCCATCAAACTGGCTTTTATGTGGGAATCAGAATTTCCTTCGGCATGATGAAATGTGTTGCTCTGGGGAATTAGTTTGCTCAGGAATCCGGTCATGTCAGTGGTTACATCTGGGTCAGCATTTTCGTTGATGGTGATTCCACAGGTTGTGTGTGGGACAAAAACTGTCAGTATTCCACTATCCCAATTTTCATCTTCACAAACATTTTGAAGTTTGGAAGTGATGTCCACGAACTGTTCCCTTTTTGACGTAGCTACTTTGATTATCTTCATTTGATTTGACTGAGTGCCTCTATCACCTTTGTTAATCCGAGTCTGATATGGTTCATATTCATACCACCCTGAATATACACGGTGTACGGTGGTTCATCAAGTCCGTCAGCAGAAAGTTCGAGAGTTGAGCCGGAAATAAATCCTCCACCAGCTAGCATCACATTTGCCGTGTAGCCACCCTGGGGGAATGGTTCAGGAGTTGCGGTTGAATCAAGCGGTGAAATACTCTGGATTGCACAGCCCAAAGCCATGAACTTTTCACGACTACCAAGTTCGATTGACGAAACAATGTCGGCTCTCTTTTCGTTTGGATTTGGAGTTACCTTATATCCCAGTTTTGAGAAACATTCAGATGTCAGGTATGAACCTTTTAATGCAGATGAAACTGCGGAGGGAGCAAGATAAAGTCCTTGAAGGGTTGTGTCAATAAATCCCCATGTGGCACCAATTTCAGCACCAACTCCGGGAGCGGTTACACGCGTGGCAATTTTTTTTATCAGCTCCTTCGAGCTTGCGATGTATCCACCGGTTTTTGCAAGTCCACCACCAGGGTTTTTTATCAATGACCCGACAACAACATCAGCACCTACATGTCCTGGCTCAATATTTTCAACGAATTCACAGTAGCAGTTATCAACAACGATAATCGACTGGGGTGAGCGGACATTTATTCTGTCAATCCAACCACTTAGCTGGTCGATTGTTACTGATGGACCCGGTCTGTATCCGGATGAACGTTGGATATAAACAATCTTTGTGGGGGGGTCAAGAAGGTCTGCTGAATTGTCATATCTCCAGTCAGCCTCTCCGTATGTAATTCCAAATTCTGATAGTGAACCGGTTGATTCTCTGATCCCGATGACCTCTTCGAGTGTGTCGTACGGTGTGCCGGTTATCGAAACCATCCTGTCTCCCGGCCTCAAAAGCCCAAAGAGAACTGAAGCGATTGCATGTGTTCCCGATGCAATTTGGGGTCTAACCAGGGATGATTCTGTTCCAAAAATTTGTGCATAAATTCTTTCAAGTTTGTCTCGTGAAGAATCACCAAGTCCGTAACCGGTCGACCCAAGCATGTCTGCGTCGGTGAGTCCAACTTGACTGAAAGTAGAGAGCAGTCTCTCCAAGTTTTTATCTGCAATTTCATCGATTTGTGCAAATGTTTCAGATAATTCTGCTTCACAAGATTTGATGAAATCTCTGATATTCTTTGTCAAGATATGACCTTTCCCTTCAGGCGACCAGCAACAGAGGTTACCTTCACATTGAGAATTTTACCGATTGGATGAATTCCTTCAATATCGATAAAACGTCCTCGTTCGTTCATTCCAACCGTGATGTCCTCGTTGTGATTCTGGGTCAAAACTTTTGATTCTTTGTTCAGGTAGCTCTTTGTAATCTCGCTACCAATCTCTCGTTGCCTTGCAAGCACTGTGTTTATTCTTCTGTGCAGTTCTTCTTTGGTACATCTTCCAGGAAGACTTCCAGCGGGTGTTTTTGGACGGGGTGAATACATTGCACAGAAGAGCTGGTCAAATCTGACTTCATCCATGAGCGAGAGTGTTTCTTCAAATTGAGCAATTGTTTCACCCGGGAATCCGACAATGACATCCGTTGTGATCGCACTCACAGGAAAATGTTCTCGAATTTTGTTCACCAGATGCAAGTATTGAGACCTGGTATATCCTCTTGCCATTCTTCTCAAAATTTCATCTGAACCCGCTTGTACCGGAAGATGAAAATATGGAGCAAGGTTTTTCAGATTTGCCATTCGCTCGATGGTTTCATCATTCATATCTTTTGGGTGGCTTGTGATGAAGCGGAGCCTCTTGAGACCATCAATTCTGTCTACTTTTTCAAGAAGTTTCACAAAACCGAGTTTGTCTCCATGGTCAAGATTGAATTCGTTTACATTTTGACCAAGCAGAATTATTTCAACTGCACCACTTGCAAGTTTATTTTTTATATCACCTAAAACTTCTGATTCTGTTCTGGAAATCAAGCGACCACGAGTGTATGGGACAATGCAGTATGTGCAGAAACAATTGCAACCAGATGTGATGGGGACAAATGCAGAGATTGAACTTTTTGGAATAATATTTCTGTTGATATGTAGCCCCAGCGTTGAAATCAAAGCTGTTTTCATGGAATCTTTATCGGGGTAAGTTCCAAGAACAAAATCAATATTTCTGTGTTTCTTCTTGAACTCAGCAATATCAACCGCTGGGATACAACCAATCACACCAATCTTTTTTGGCTTGCCTGTTTTGTTCCTCAAAGCAATCCACTCACCAATTTTGGACTCCATCTTGTGAACGGATGCCTCACGGACAGCACAGGTGTTTATGAAGATAAGGTCAGAGTCTTCGGGGGTTGCTAAATTGTAACCGGCATCCTCAAGGACAGACGAATATAGCTCGGAGTCAGATTTGTTCATCTGGCATCCGAGTGTGTGTATATGGTATCCGAGGGGCATTTTTATGGAGTCAAACGCTCAAGGTCTCTTGGGAAGAGAACGCCCTCGCGAATGTTTTGAAGTCCAAGCATCTGGCAGGTTACACGTTCCAAGCCCATCGCAAGTCCACCATGTGGCGGGATGCCATATTTGAAAACATCGGTGTAGAACGTGAAATCGTCTGGATTCAAACCAAATTCTTTGATGTTGTCGTTTAGCATTTTGTGATTGTGAATTCTCTGTCCACCGGTTGTGATTTCTGTTCCTCGGTAAATCAGGTCGAAGCCTCTGGTTTCACCAGCATGCTCAAAATCTGGCATGGTGTACATCGGACGCTTCATCTTCGGGTATCCTGTGATAAAAATAAAATCGGAGTTGTGATTCTTTTTTGACCAGTGACAGATTTTTCTCTCACCCTCTGGGTCAATGTCAAAGCCATCCTCATATTTTATTTTGTATTTTTTCTCGAGGATTTCATGAACTTCGGTCATCCTGAGTCTTGGAATCTCGTCTGGAATATCAATCTCTGCCCCAAGAAGTTTCAAATCATCCGCATGTTTTTCATTCACAGATGAAACCATCTGTCGAAGAATTCCCTCTTGAACATCCATCAAATCGAATTCATCTTTGATGAAACCCATCTCAAGGTCGAGTGAGGTGTACTCGTTTACGTGTCTTGTTGTTTTGTGTGGCTCTGCTCTGAAAACTGGTGCTATCTCAAAAACCCTCTCAAAAACTCCGACCATCATCTGCTTGTAAAACTGAGGAGACTGAGCAAGGAAAGCACTTGTTTCAAAGTATTCGACTTTGAAAAGATTTGCTCCACCCTCGGTGCCAGATGCGACCAGCTTTGGTGTACGAATTTCTGTGAAATCCTGAGCCAAAAGATAATCTCTGAATGCCTGGGCAATGGTTGATTGAATCTCAAAAATTGGTCTTATCGAAGGGTGACGAAGTGAGAAGTAGCGGAAGTCCAAAACTCGTTCCAGATGTTCTTTCACTTTCTTTTTGTTCAGCTGGATTGGTGGCTCTTCGGTAACCTCAACAACCACGTTTATCCCGGTTATTTTTACTTCAAAACCAGCTTTTGCAAACTCCGATTTTTCAACCTTACCGGTCATCTGGATTATTGATTCGTTGGTCAAAACTGGCACTTCAAAATCTGGATTTTCAATAATTCCCTGCACCGTTCCCGAACGGTCGCGAAGGATTACAAATGAAAAATCTGAGAGATCGCGGATATTGTGAATCCATCCCTCCAACATTATCTCTTCGTTTATGTGGTTCTTTGCATCTACTGCCAGAATTCTTTTCATAATTTTGTTCCTACCTTTCCTACACATGATATTTAGAATGTTGAGTTTTTCAAGAAAAAAGTTTGGAATATTCGTAAAAATTGGAGATGTTGAGGGTTTGGAAACAATGTTGTAATTGCGATTTAATTGTAACAAGAGATGTGAAGTTCATACTATTTGACATGGGCATATGCCTGTAAATAGCTTGTAAAAAGAATTCATGAAAGGAGTTCAAAATGCCAGGATTTAATGGAACAGGACCAAATGGAAGAGGCTCGATGACTGGAAGAGGAATGGGTCGTTGCAATGATGGAGGAAACAGAGCTCCAGGTTTTGCAGGAAGAGGACTTGGTCGAGGGGCAGGAAGAGGACTGGGTCGAGGGGCAGGTCAAGGATTGGGACGAGGATTTGGATATAACACAAACGTACCCTCAGATAAAGAAAGTCTGAAGAACATCGCAAAAGACCTCAAGTCTGATTTGGATTATGTCAACAACAAATTGAAAGAAACTGAATCTGAAGAATAGAATTAATTGAAGCGATAGTTCAATTTTTTTGGAATCGATTGTTTGAAAAATCAAAGGAGAACAACAACAATGAAGATAGCATTCCCAACAAGTGGAAAAAATATTGAAGCAGAGATGGCAGATGTATTTGGACGTGCACTAAGTTTTCTTGTTTATGACACAGAGGAAAAAACATGCGATATAATCGACAACACAAAAAACTTGAGTGCCGAACATGGTGTTGGGATGAAATCTGCAGAGTTGATCGCAAGTAGCGGAGCAAACGTTATTATCACAAAAAACTGTGGACCAAAAGCACAAGAGGTTTTTGATTCCACTGGTGTGAAGGTTGTGTTGACTGAAGAATCCATTATTTCGGTCGCCTTGGATAACTTCATCAAATCAGAATCAAAGTAAGAAAACTGAGAATTTAAATCATGATCATTACGATTGCATCGGGCAAGGGCGGTACCGGAAAAACCACCGTTGCCTGCAATTTGGCAAAGATTATAAAAGAGGATGTTGTACTTCTTGACTGTGATGTTGAAGAACCAAATGACAGTGTGTTCATTGGAAAAACCATAATCAAGGAAGAGGATGTCCACACGTTGATTCCCAGTGTAGATGATGCTCTCTGTGATAATTGTGGAAAATGCAGTGAATTCTGTAACTACAACGCGATAATCACACTTCCAGACAAGGTAATTGTTTATCCGGATATGTGCCACAGCTGTGGTGGATGGATTGTGTGCCCAAGGGATGCAATCACCCCTGTTGGAAGAAATATTGGGAAAATCACAGTATTCCAAGATGGAGTTCTTGAGCTTGTGCAAGGGAAAATCAATGTTGGTGTTGTCCTTTCGCCATCATTGATAAGGGATGTAAAGAAGTATATTTCTCCAAACAAAGTAAACATTATTGATTCCCCGCCTGGAACATCTTGTCCGGTCGTGGAGACTATCAGAGGCTCTGAATTTGTAATCCTGGTTACAGAACCAACACCGTTTGGACTGCATGATCTGATTCTTTCAGTGGGACTTTTAAGGATGACTGATACTCCATTTGGAGTGGTCATAAATAGAGCCGGTATCGGTGATAAAAAAGTTCAAGAATATTGCAGGGATGAGAATATCCAGATACTGCTTGAAATTCCAAATGATATTGAAATTGCAAGGGTCTGTTCAAGAGGAAAGTTGATTATCGATGAGATACCAAAATATCGCAAACTCTTTCAATCTCTTTACGACACGATAAAGGAAATCCTATGAAAGAATTAGTTATAATAAGTGGAAAAGGTGGAAGTGGTAAAACAAGTATCTCTGCATCTTTTGCGTACTTATCAAAAAATTTAGTGGTCGCTGATTGTGATGTCGATACTCCAAATTTGCACATACTTCTCCACCCAAAAGAAAAGGATGTCCATGAATTTATCAGTGGAAGAGAAGCAGAAATAATTCAAGATTCATGCACTTCCTGTGGATTGTGTTATGACAGTTGTCGGTTTAATGCCATAAATAAATTTGAAGATGATGAGTCCGGTAAAGTGAAGTATGTTGTTGACCCAATAATGTGTGAAGGATGCGGACTCTGTGGTTGGGTATGCAAGTCGGACGCAATAAATTTTACTGAGCCAAAATGTGGTGAGTGGATGGTTTCAGATATTCCAAACGGATTGATGGTTCATGCACGCCTCGGAATCGGTGCAGAGAATTCCGGCAAGCTCGTTTCTATGGTGAAAAATAAGGCAAGGGTGCTGGCAAAAGAAAATAACAGCGAGATGATAATTGTTGATGGTCCTCCCGGAATTGGATGTCCTGTGATTGCGTCAATTTCTGGTGCATCGCTTGTTTTGATTGTGACTGAATCTACAATCTCTGGACAACATGACATGGAGAGAGTTTTGAAACTGGCACAGAGTTTCAAGATTCCAGCTGCAGTTTGCGTAAACAAATGGGACATAAACCCGGAAGTTACAAAAAAGATTGAAGATGTAGCAAAGGAAAATAATGTGTCAGTAGTGGGTCGAGTTCGATATGATGAATCAGTTGTCAAGGAGTTGACCAAAGGAAAGGTGATAGTTGCCAAGGATGTTGATGTAGCACGAGACATCATCGATGTTTGGAATAATGTTCAAAAAATTCTTGATAAAAAAGTAGAAGCAAACAAAAATTAACACCTCGAATCTTGACAGATTCATACAATACCCTATTATCATCTGTCGTGTGCCGGGGTAGCTCAGTTGGTAGAGCAGCTGATTTGTAATCAGCAGGTCGTCCGTCCGAATCGGATTCCCGGCTCCATTTTTCCTCAGAAAATCCCGTAAAAAACCAGGAGAGTTTTTTTATCAACACCCCTGGTTTCAAAAACTACAGAACAATCGGATTAGATAGAATTTATGTTTTTATTCCTGCACACTCTCGGATTGAAGCAACAAGTTTTTCCATCGTTAGTCCCGTTTTTTTGGCACATTCTTCAAGGGTAACATCCATTTCATCCTCGGATACTCCGAGCTTGGTAGCCACTCAACCGTATTCAAGTCCAACGGACTTGAGATAATCCAGTCAATTGTCTGTTGATTTGAGATCAGGAAGTTCTCCCATATCAAATATTTTAACGGGGATTTTTTGACAGGCTCGCATTTTTTCAGCGAGTTCATTCATCGGAACGCCTAGCGTTCTGGAACACTCCTCAAGTGTTATGTCCATTTTTTCCTCGGAAACTCCGAGGTTACCCGCAATTCAATTCATGTTGAGACTGTGTTTGCGGATATAATCGGCTCAATTTGTTTGAGGAGTGATTGACGGCAGTTCACCCATCGGATACGTTACTGCATTCTCACTCATAATGATAACTCCTTTCAATTTAGTAGCCCAAGTATATCACAGAATTTAGAAAATTGCAAAGTTCAATTGCTTTGAACTTGAAAAATAACATATTTTTTAATAGAGTGATTATGTGAGAGAAAAACTTTTGAGATTCAAAGGAATAAAGGTTTCAATTCTGGGTTACGGTCGAACCGGAAAAGCTTTAGCTGTCTTGATGGACAAACTTGGGGCAAAGGTTTTTGTTTCAAATTTGGGAAAATCTGCTGAGTTGGAATCTTCAGGTTTTGAATTTGAGGTGGGTGGTCACAGCGATAAAGTTCTGGATTGTGATTTGATGTTGCCTTCACCTGGAATTCCTCCGTCTGCCGAAATAATTCAAAAGGCTATAAAAAGAGGAATTGAAGTCAGGGGCGAGATTGATTTTTCGGCAGAATTGTTGCCATGTTCGTATGTTTCAATTACTGGAACATCAGGAAAATCAACAACCACTTCTTTGATAGCTAAAATGTTGAACTCAGCTGGAATTGTAAGCCATGCAATCGGAAATATTGGAGATCCAATCGCAAATCATGTCTTGAGTTCAGAACCTGATTGGGTGCCAGCGATTGAAGTTGGTTCTCCGATGTGTGAAATGATGGAATCGTTTCATCCGAAGGTTGGAGTATTCTTGAATTTGTCTGAGGATCATCTTGACAGGCATGGAACGATGGAAGTGTATGCCAGCATGAAAGAAAAAATCCTCAGGTTTATGACCGAAAAAGATTCTGTTGTGCTGAATCTGGGGGATGAGTGGAGTCGTTCTCTTGCCGACAAAACTCCCGCAAAAAAACTCCTCTTTTCACCTGTCCCAGATAAAAATGCTGATGTTTTCATGGATGGTGAAATCCTTGTAGTAAACAACAAAAAAGTTGCCTCAATTACTGAATTTGTTTTGAGTGGAAGTTTCAACGGTCAGAATATTTTAGCATCAGCTCTGGCTTGTTCACATTTTGGAATTTCAATGATCGATTCAGTCAATGCTGTAAAAAACTTTCAACCACTTCAGCATCGAATGCAGTTTGTGGGTGAGTGGGGCGGTGTGAAATTCATCAATGATTCAAAAGCCACAAAACCAAATGCAACCGTTCTTGCACTGGAAACATTGAAAGGAAAATTCGTCCTGATTCTTGGGGGGTCTGAAAAAGGATCCGATTTTTCAGTACTGAAAAATTCATTGGGAAATGTAAAAATGATAGTTGTCCATGGTGCAACGAAGGACAGAATAATTGAAACCCTTGTAGAGGCAGGATTCAAAAATTATATCAAAGTCAAAGATCAAAGAGAAGCAATCGAATCAGCAATAAATAATTCCAGGTCGGGCGACACTGTTTTGCTTTCACCAGCCTGTGCAAGCTTTGACCAGTTCAAAGATTTTGAACAAAGAGGAAACGAATTCTCAAGGGAGGTAAAACTACTTGCCCCGCAAATCCTGGGTTCCTGATAAAAACCTCCTGATTTCGGTGGGGGGATTGCTGGTCATTGGATTCCTTTCCCTCTATTCGGTTTATATGGGTCAGTATCATATTGGGAATATCTCATCAATATCATCTGAATTGTTCTCATATTTTGTCGGGCTGGGTATTGGACTGGCTTGTGCATTTGTTGTGTATAGATCATCGATAAAGTTGTATCGAGGTCTGTCGTACCCTCTTTACATATTTTCAATTGTTTTGTTGATACTGGTTTTTGTGCCATCAATTGGACCCTCAACCGGGCACCGAAGATGGTTATATTTTGCGGGGATGTCCTTCCAGCCATCAGAATTTGCAAAGCTCGCAATGATTCTTGTCACGGCAAACTATCTAACAGAGAGAGATGCCACAAACATGACCTTCCGAGAAATTTTCAACCTGCTTATGATGGTTGCATTCATCGGATTCCTTGTCGTTATCGAGCCATCTTTGAGTGCATCAATAATGATTCTGGTGATATTTGTTTTGCAGTACTATCTCTCTGGTGCAAAGGTTTGGGTGTTGTTTATTTTGTTCGGTTTGTTCAGTGTTGGTGTTCTTGTCCAGTCAATAATGGATATTGAGATGTGGAAATCGCGATTCCGGGGGGTATTTGATCCAATTGGAACAAAAGGGGCAGGTGAAGGATTCCAGCTGTTCTACTCCCTCGTTGCTGTTGCAAGTGGAGGATTGTTCGGTCGAGGGTTATTTTCAGGATTGCAGAAGTTCAATAACTACATCTATTCAATAAAATCAGATTTCATATTTGCAAATATTGTTGAAGAGTTTGGGTTTATTGGTGCGGTAACTGTGATTGCTCTTTTTTTCTTGTTTGTGATGAGTGCAGTGAAAATTGCGGGAAGATCAAGAAATCAGTTTGCTTATCTTGTTGCACTTGGAATTGCTCTTCACATTGGGATGCAAGCATTTTTCAATATCGGAGTTGTGATTGGGTTGTTGCCAGTGACTGGTGCGACATTGCCATTTGTGTCTGCTGGAAGTTCATCTCTAATTGTTAATCTGGTGGAAGTTGGTATATTATTTGGTATCGACAAGTATAGTTTTCAAAGAAGATTGCAAGGCATGAACCAAAAAGGAGAAAGATGAGTTCAAAGGTAGTTTTAATCGGTGCAGGAGGAACTGGCGGACATGTTATCCCTGCGATGTCGATCTCCAAACAATTATTAAAAGACGGGTTTCATCCCATTATCGTCGGGTCTGGAAAAATACTTGAAATTGTAAAAAAAACTGGAATTGAGACAGTTCAAATTGAAACAGCTTCCCTTTCCGCAAATCCTATGAAAGCCATGAAATTTCTAAAAAAAATGAAAAAAGGCATCTCGCAATCAAAAGCACTGATAAAAAAATACCAACCGGTTGCAGTTCTTGGAATGGGCGGGTATCCGTCTGCCCCTCTTGTGCTGGCTGCCAGAAAAAAAGTTCCGATACTGTTACACGAACAAAATGCAGTTGCTGGTCGTGCAAATAGATTCCTCTCAAAGTATGCAGATATTGTAATGGTCGCCTTTGAAGGAACCACTGGACTACCCAAAAAGAAAATTGAAATTGTTGGAAATCCTTTGAGATGGACAGACATTCCAATCCATTCAGCTGATGCTTATGAATCTTTGAATCTTGACCCTTCCAAAAAAACAATACTTATCGTTGGCGGATCACAGGGAGCAAAATACTTGAATCTGGGCTTCTTGAATCTTTCAGAAAAACTGGTTGGCAGAGATGATTTACAATGGATAGTTATCACCGGAAAAAGAATGTTTGAAGAGGTTCAAACAGAAGTGAAAAAGAAAAAATTCAAAAATGTCAGAGTCCTGGATTACCTTGCATCCATGGACAAGGCATATTCAGTAGCTGATCTTGCGATAACTCGAAGTGGTGCGATGACAGTCTCTGAGCTAGAGTGTCTTGGACTGCCCAGCATCCAAGTCCCAAAGAGCAATTCGATTTATAATCATCAGATGAAAAATGCTAGGTACTTGAAATCCAAAACAAAAAATGTAGAGATATTGGATGAAAAAACATTGACGTATACTCTTGAAGAGTCGATTGAGTCATCGTTAGGGCTTCAAAAAGAACCCTCAAAAAATTGTATCCACAGAGAATCTGTGATAACAATTTCAGAGATAATTCAAAGTTTGGTGAGGAGTTAAAAGATGTTGATACCAACGGCATTAACTGGATTAAAAACCGTCACAAGGGGGGATGTTCGTTTCGGTGAGCTGATGAGCAAGCATACCTCATTCAATGTTGGTGGCCCCGTTGATGCATTAGTCCTGCCCGAAGATTTTGACGATGTCATAAGTGTGTTGAGGTATTCAAATAAAATGCATGTCCCCGTTCTCATAATTGGTGGTGGCACGAATCTTCTGGTTGGTGATTTGGGATTAAGGGGAGTTGCCTTAAAAATTGGTAGCAGTATGAATGAAATTCACTGGGATGGCTATGAAGTTGTCACTGCCGGCGGATTCTCTCTCCCAAGGTTGATCAAAGAATCAACCGATAAAAATCTTTCTGGAATTGAGCATTGTTTTGGTATACCTGGAACAATTGGTGGAGCGGTTGCGATGAATGCTGGTACATCCTCGCGTTACATCAGCCAGTCGGTGGTACAGGTGGGATACATAACACTCTCTGGTGACAGGGTAATCTTGGATCATAGCCAGATGCAGTTTGACTACAGAAGCTCGCTTGTTTTAAGGTCAGGCGGTGTGATTGAATGGGTTCGTTTCAGATTCAACGAGGCTGACTCCGATACTCTGGTCAAGGAGATGAACAGACTTCGTGAATATCGAAGCACCCATCAACCCATGAATAATTCAAATGCAGGGTGTATTTTCCGGAATCCTCCCGGCAGAGCAGCCGGCCAGTTGATTGAAGAAACAGGTTTTAAGGGTGTAAGGGAAGGGGGAATTGCTGTCTCTGATGTCCACGCAAATTTCCTTGTGAACATGGGAAGTGGTACCTCTCAAGATGTTCTGAACTTAATGACCAAAATTATTGATGAAATATATTTAGAGACCAATGTTCGTTTGCAACCGGAGGTCAGGATAATTGGCTCATGGAGCGGGAAACAACCTGACTGGGTGTAGGCAAAGGGATATGGAACAGAAGCTAAACATCAAAAAGAGCCACAAGGCAATCGAGGATTATTATGGTGGGATAAAAGAGCAATATGATATGGGGAACAAACACGAAGGTGCCGTTGCTCCTGTGTTTGCCAGCCTGCTCGAACACTATGGTAAAAAAGTTGGTTGGCGTTTTTCCCAGCAGTACAGAATAAAAAAACTTGGTGGATCACAGATACCGGATGGTGCATTCATAAATGAATATTCCATGCTCGAAGGAATCTGGGAAGCAAAAGATGACTTTGACACTTTAGAAAATGAAATCAAAGACAAGTTCAACAAAGGATACCCCAGGTTCAACATCATCTTCTGGCAACCGAAAAGAATCGTTATCTACCAAAATGGAAAAATTGCACATGATTGCCAAATTTCAGATAATTCTGAAAACCTTGCAACCGCCCTCAAAGTATTCTTCGGATTCAAACGTCCACACCACGAAGAATGGGAAAAAGCAATCGAGGATTTCAAGGATAATGTTCCAGACCTGTCCGTTGGATTGTTAGAAAAAGTAGAATTTGCAAGGAAAAAGAACACAAAATTTATTGGTGAATTCAAAAAATTCAAAGAACTCTGCCAGGAATCAATAAACCCAAATATAAGCGACACAGCGATTGAAGAGATGCTGATTCAACACATGCTGACCCGAACAATCCTATCAAAGATTTTCGATCTTCCGGGATTTTTTGAAAAGAATGTAATAGCCTTTAACCTTGAAAAACTCAGACAATCGCTCTCGTCAACCTACTTTTCAGAAGCAGATTTCCTCGGAAAATTGGATTTCTTTTACAAGGTGA
>CBDUSO010000030.1:0-30345 GCA_965370295.1 uncultured bacterium | reverse complement strand
GCCCTCATCTGTTTCTGTTTATGCGGTTTCACTTAACTGCAAGCCCCTACCCATGGATGACTGTTGGGTTTAGTATAAAACATTATGAGCAACAAAAAAGCGATTCTGATGATTCTTGACGGATATGGACTTGGGGAGCCGGGGCAAGGGAATGCAATTTACCTCTCCCCTGCAACTGATATTATTCGGTTGATGAGGAAGTATCCATCAACAACACTCCGAGCAGATGGACTCTCTGTGGGACTTCCAGATGGTCAGATGGGGAATTCTGAGGTTGGTCATCTGAACCTTGGTGCCGGGAAAATCATTTTTCAGAAATTGACGCTGATAAATAAATTTGTGAGAGATGGTGATTTTGCAAGGAATGAAGTTTTGCTGAGAGCTATTAAAAGTGCAGAGAATTCTTCGCTCCACATTGGCGGGCTTTGCTCAGAAGGTGGTGTTCATTCCAGCCTTGTGCATCTCTATGAAATCGTGAGGGTTGCAAAATCAGTTGGAATTAAGAATGTTTATATCCATGCCTTCCTGGATGGTCGCGATACCCCGCCAAAATCTGGTCTGGGTTTCATAAAAGAAATTGAAGAGAAACTAGCGGAGATTGGACTTGGAAAAATCATCACAGTTTCTGGAAGATACTATGCAATGGACAGGGACAACCGCTGGGACAGAACCGAAAAAGCATACACTATGCTGGTCAAAGGGGTTGGCAGAGAATTTTCATCGGCAACCGAAGCAATCGAATTTGCATATGAAAACGGTGAAACAGATGAATTTGTAGAACCTTCTGTCATCAAAAAGGGTGGCGAAGCTATCACCCTGAAAGACGGTGATTCTTTCATCCATTTCAATTTCCGACCAGACAGGGCAAGGCAACTGACCAAGGTTTTGACCAGTGAAAATTTCACAGAATTTCCGCGGGATATTTTTCCAAAATTGAAATATACCTGCATGGCTAAATATGACAGCAGTTTCACCCTGCCGATTATTATCACTGAAAAAATGTTGAAGCAGGACATCACAGAAACTTTGGGAAGTGCAGTTTCTGATGCCGGACTTACTCAACTGAGAATTGCGGAAACTGAAAAGTATGCCCATGTAACATATTTTTTGAACGGTGGAAGAGAAGAGCCATACAAAGGTGAGGAAAGAATTATGGTACCATCACCATCTGTTGCCACCTACGACCTTCAACCTGAGATGTCTGCTCAGCTTGTTGAGGAAAAATTGATAACAGCCATCAAGGGTGGCAAGTTCAATCTGATAGTTTGCAACCTGGCAAACTGCGACATGGTCGGACACACTGGAATAATTCCAGCCGCCATAAAAGCAGTCGATCAGGTGAACAAAACCGTGAAACATGTTGCAGAAGTTGCCCGTGAAAACGGATACGACCTGGTGATAATCGCAGACCACGGCAACGCTGAAAAAATGCTTGATGACAACTTCCTGCCATTCACCGCACACACAATAAATCCTGTTCCTTGCATATTTATTCCGGGAGCAGGAAGAGAGGGGTGGGAACTTTCAGATAATGGAGTTTTGGCTGATGTTACTGGGTTTATGCTGTATCTGCTTGGAATAAAAATTCCTGCTGGGATGAAAAAATCGGTGTTATTGCCAAAATCTATCTGAGTTTTTATGTTGCACAAGTAGCAAAAATTATCCGACCAGCCAGGATTATTGGTTTCACAAAAATACTCACACGCTTTGACAACACCCTGGATTCCGCATCAAGTGCGGAATGACGGAGGGTGCTGAATGACAGGGAGAGTAGCAGACAAATAACAACCAGACAAATGATTCATCATTGAAAATCCCAATTTGTGTATTATCATCTGTAGATATGGAAGAAAAAAAGATAGTAACAGGAAAATTCTACGCAACAAGAGTATCCATGTGGGCTGGAATCGTATCGATCCTGGGATTGCTGATTCCGCTCGGAGTGATCCTTTTCTCATTGTTCGGACTATATCTGTACTCTTCTCTCACACAGCTGGTACTCTATTGCGTCATGGGATTTGCAATGTTGCTTTTGATTATTGGAATAATTTTTTATGAAAAACTTGCGTCAACACTGATTGAATATATCACGGAAGAGGGAAAGAGAGACATCCTGAGGGTGCGTACCTCCTGGTGGAAACGGGAGTATCGGGGACCGTTTTATTTCAATGCCTACATCCAGACAAAACAGAGCAGTTCATACGATCTGGAAAAGAGAAAACATCCAGCATATTTCAGGATTGACATAAAACTCTCACGAAGCAAACGCATCACAATTCTTGAAAAAATCCCAAAAGAAACCAAACTCCCCGGAAGCAGAAGAATAGAAGCAAGACTCTTCTGGGAGCCAGATTTCCGTTCGAGCAAGAAGTTTACAGGACCTCTTTGGGAGCTTTATAAAGCTTTAAAATAGAGCGTTATTTCTAAGTATCTTTTGCTTCAGTTCTCCTGTTTTTCATAACACACAACCATGTTGTCAAATAACGCATACATACAATCTTCACCGATTACATAGTTTTCATATCCACGACAGAGTGTATTTGTAAAATCTTCTGGTCCAAATATCATTGTGTATACAGAATCACCAAATTTGTAATCATTGACATTGATTCTTTTTTTATATTCTATAGCAATACTTGAAAGCCCCTCATCTTCCTTGTTGATTTTTCTTGATAATCTGTTCACTTGAAACTGAATTTGTTGACGATAAGGTCTAGAGTAAAAAAAAGATTCATCACTATTTGTTTCTGTTTCATCTGATTTCTCTTCAATTGTTTCACCTGTTTTTTTAGAGACAGTGTTGCGAATAACTTTCTCATCAAATTTTGTGGTTGGTATCCCATCTGACACTTTGAACTTTCCCATATCTGTATTTTCCCAAATTATTTCTCCAGTTTCTGAGTTAATACAACCAATTCCATCGCATACAATGCTATAAAATCCTTCTACGTACTCCTCTATTTCCGCATCCTTACCAAATACATAATAAATATATTTGTCTGGAATCTGAAGTCTAGCCCCTGTATACCAGAAAACACCTTCGCAACCACCTAAACGCCAAAGAGCTGGTTGATCATCTTTTATGACACTATAATCAAATATTTGGTTATATTCATAGTTATCAGATATTTCCCAAACTATTTCTCCAGTGCTTGTATCAATTTTTCTGATACTGGCTGATTTTTTTGGTTCATCGTTATATAAATTACCATCGATGAATCTATAATCGGTACCCCGAATGATACTTAATACTTCTGATTGTTCTCCAATATGGTCTGTTTTTTCACCTGTTTCTAAATCAATTCGTGAGTAACTGGATTTCTCTTCATCTACCCAAGCCGGAACAACAAAATAAAATCCATCATCTGGATTGAAAAGAATATTGCTCCCTTGGACATTAGTTTTATATACTACATTCCCATTATCGAGGTTTATACAATAAAAATCGCCAGATGCGTCATAAAAATCTGCACCTCTATTCCCGATAGTCTTGAAGTACAATTTGTTTCCAATTCGATTATACCAGATACTACTCGTAATATCTTTGTCATAAAAATCCCAAAGAATCTCACCAGAGTTAGTGTCGACACAGATTAATAGAGGGATATTCTTGTTTGCTATATCGTAATCTTCTCTACCATTAAAATCTAACTGAGACACGATTAAATAATTTTTATGAATAAAAAGAATTTTATAGTTGGTGTTTTCTAATTCTTTTACAGGCAATCCAAGTTTGGTTTTGAATCGTTCCTTGCCAACAGTTTTGAAATCAAAATTAATATCTAGCTTGAGCGGGTATGAGCTTTTTGCTCCATATTTTTTTAGAAAATCCACATCAACACTGTACCCTGAGACAAAATTTCGTTCCTCTGGATTGACTGAAATAGATAAAGGGATTTCAATTACACTATTTGCTGATACTTTGTATTCTTCTTCTGGGAATGAAAAATTGAACAACCGCGTTGCTTTGAATAGTTTTGGTCTGAATATTCTACCTTTATCACAAGGATTTGTAAGCATTATTGTTGTTTCAATAATTTCACCCGGAGATATATTTATCTCTTTGATTTTTTGATCAGGATTATCTTTCCATTTTGTTATCCAATCCTGATTATCACCAAGTTTTGTAAATATTTGATTTGAATGGTAAAAAGAATCTGACTCAATCAATATCACATATTCACCTTGACCACACTCACAATCACAATTTGCATAAAATATATCATAATCAAAACTCAATGACTGCCCTGGCTCGATTTTGTGTTTTTGTTCTCTAGAATAATATTCACCTTTATGATTGGCTGGTTTATAGATTTTAATAGATTTATCCGTTGCTCCGTTATTTGTTACAGTAAGGGATTTGGTTATTTTGTCCGAATAATCCATTTGGTTATAATCCTCTGTTTCGTCCCATTTTATTGAAATATCTGGATCATTCTGGGAAACACAGATGCACAATGATTTTTTGGTATCCTCAGTATTTGATTCAAATGTGAAATCTAAATCTGGCCCGTCTGCACCAAGAGAATTTTCCGTTTTCTTGGCTAAATTTGGATCAAACTCAACAAATGATTTTTTTACCTGGTTTGGTTTCAGGGTGATTTTGTTGTTGCCAAGTATCGCACTTTCAAAGTTTGCACACTCGACATTCACAACTATTTTTTTGTCTGTGTTGTTTCTGAGAAAAAAGTGTTGCTTTGTAGTTATTTGATCCATTTGAGCATTGAGATATACTTTGACAGCTCCGGGAGTCCCGTCCCACCAAACACTCAAAACCTCTTCAGAATCCAAAAGAAATAACTCATCGGATTCTGAATCTGATAATATTATGTCTTCACCGTTATTTGTGCTACAACCAACAAACGTAGCAGACACAACAACAAGCAACACCACAAGCACAATGCTAACAAATCTCCTACTTACCCAATTCATCATATCTCACACCCTCTCACAAAATAACTACCTTTATCCTTGAACAATCTACCACAATTAAGCTATTCGAGCAAGAAGTTTACAGGGCCTCTTTGGGAGCTTTATAAGGCTTTGAAATAGGTTACCCGCTGGAATTATGATTGTTGCTTATTTGCCCATCAGCATCACCTGGGAGTAAGCAACGCCATCATCCCAGTTGGCTCGGATTTTTCCGATGAATTTAACTCCTGCTCATTTTGATTAATCTCCATAGTATTCATCGATATTTTCATTATCATTGTCTTCAAATGAATACAACCCAATCGGGCTGGAATAACAAGTTATTCCTTTTATTTCTTTCAAGTTGAAAGAAATAAAGTGAGTTTCATTTGGGACAAGATATACTTTATATTCAGTAATAGGTACTGTTATTGGGTAATCAGGATGATTTTTTATTGCATCATCTGTTTCAGATTCAAGTTCTCTCATTCTGTTTATACTCTCATCTGAAACAACATCTTTAGTTAATGGCAAAAAACTATCAATAAAACCTGTATCCTTGGCTACTTCTCCAAATACTGAATGATATAATTCATCTCTTTCTTGCCTACTTATCCTTTTGTTGCCAGAATAATAAGCATTGTTTTGAGAATCTGTAATGTCCATTGAAATTCTACAAGCACTGAAATCATCTATACTAATTATTTTTCGAATATCATTTATTATGTTAATGTATTCGTCTTTTTTTGAATTAATATTCCAATTGCTTTCATCTTTATACCCAAATGTAACATCTTCGGTATATCTGAATTCCAATGATTTGTTGATTAATCTGTCTGTCATTTCTTGATCGTCTGGATTGATAAGCATGTTATACATATTTGTAGCCAGTGAATGGACATCATTTCTTTGTTCAAACAACATTTCATCCATTCGTGTTGGGTCTACAGACATGGTGCAAACTGGTGTAATCAAAACTGCAACAAGGGCAAGAATTATCAACACAGATGTGGTATATTTAGTCATTATACCAACCTCCTTTTCTTATGTATGTTGGCAATCTATTTTCTAAACCATCAAATATATCTGATTGAATATCACTTACTTTATGGAATTTCAAATTTTCATCAATATAAGCCAGATGCGTATTGGAAATCATACCATCATCACTATCTCGTGTATTAATAAAAAAGTATATTCTGTTGTCTATGTTTGCCCATCTACACTCGGGTAGGAAGTGATTACCATGATTAAGTAATTTATAAGAGAATTCATCGAGCTTGCCGATAACAGATACTTTGCCGGTATCGATATTAAGTGCAATTAATGTAATAGGTGGATGAGGTGATTTGGTTGGATGCTCATAAAAGTATTCTTTATCACCTTCATATTCACGTGGATTCACCACATAGAGTACACCCATTATCAAATATAACTCTCCATTTAGATATCCTGAGCTAAGATTTAATGTTGTACTAACATATATACCCTTCTCTTCAATAAATGGTATATCAAGATCAGTCATGTGGTGTTTATTTTTTCCATCCATGGATGACATTATAGAAAGAGCTCTTGAATTATAGTTACTCTCTGTTAGTCTCCCTACTTTACCACCCCAAGAATGAATGCAATCGTCAGTTGGAGATGTGTATCCTGTCAAACCTGTTTGATGGTCTGTATAACCAACCCATGCTCTTGGTGGTTCATATGATGTTTCATGCATTGTCATATCATCAGGAGTAAACCTAACAATTCTTGCTGTAGCATGTGGTGATTCGATAATATCCATATTATCATACTGTTCTTGTAACCCTTGTGCATACAATTTGTCATCTTTTGTTTGCTCAAGAAGATATACTTCGTCGTCATCAGTCCATTTTATAACATAATACCACTCACCACTTTCTTTGTGAGTTCGACCCATTATATCAAAATCTTTATCGCATGTTATTAGTGTTTTTTTATATCTAGTACTGAGTCTTTTGACATCACCTGTGAGTGTATTGAGCAATACAAAATGAAACATTTGAATATCTCTAATATAATATTCATCTTCCTTAAAGCATGTTTTTATGTCATCATCTTTCATAAGGTTTATATATTCTTGATATGTATATATTATCCACTTGCCATTTGGAGAAGCACCCATAACCACACCCCTAACTGAGGATGGAATCATTTCACTTCCTAAATATATTCCTTGTCTTATGGCACTAGGGTGTTCCATTATTTGGGTACGATATTCATAATCGATATGGTCAGGTATATTTACCAACATATCTTGTCGTTTATCTTCCCCTCCTGTATTGTAAGAAACACAACCAACAACATCATCGCCACCATCAACTCTGAAATCTACAAAAAAGTTGCAGATTCTTATCTCTTCTGTGTCATGAACGTGTACATTTTCATTCAATTCGAATCCATAATTATCATAAGCTTCAAGTTTCAAATCACCAAAGCTTTTGTCATGAAGTGTGAGTTCTGTTTTGAAAGTGAATTTGTCTTTTGTTTTGAGGGTATGTCTTGTGCCGTATTGATCTGTGATTCTAACCAAATCAAGTGGTTTGTCTGAAACAACCATAAAGGTTTGTGATTCTTCAAATAATCTATTATTGAAGTCCAGAGATATTTGTGGAGGCTGTACAATATTTATCTTTCCATAAATTGTTAATGCACCACTTCCATCTTTTGGAACTCCAGTTACAGCAATCTCATACTCACCACAGTCGTCCATTCTATCGTGTTTTCTTCTAATCTGGTTTCTTACATCATACGCAGAACCAATATCATTTTCAGTAATTATTAATTCATCAAGCCACTTCTTACCATTCGGCTTATTTTGACTGACAGTTTGCTCTAATTTGAAACCATAGTTTACAAAGTCTAGTTCTTTGATGAATTTTGCAGAGATTGGAATCTTGCTTCCTGCATATGCAAATTCTTGGATTGATACATACTGTCCGATTTTGTCTTCATATATTAGTCTGTTTGGTGTCAACGTATCTGTTTGCCCAGCACATGATGCAAACAACCCAGAAATAATCAATATTGAAAGTGTAATTACGCATATCTTTTTCATGCTACGCTCCTGTTTTTTAATTCTACTCATTGTTATCATTCGTCCATGACCCGTACCGTCACCTGGGAGTAAGCAACGCCATCATCCCAGTTGGCTCGGATTTTGCCAATGTATAGCATCCCCGGTTTTAGATTGGTGTTGGTTAATGTCAGTTCAATCATTTTTTCAGAATTGGCAGGAATTGTGAGTTTGTCTTTACTGATCTCAAACCAGCTTCCAAACTTTGCAATGTCCACAGTTATAGGGACTCCAACATTATTTTTCAGAATTATTTCCAGAGTTTTCTCATGCCCAGAAACTATCTCTCCAAAGTTGACTGTACCCCGCTCAAAAGAAACTGCATTTTCCATGTTCACATTGATGATGTTTATCTTTGCTTTTCCTTTTATATTTCCGAATGTGCAGAAAACATTTCCAGAAATTCCCCCCGTTTCTCCTGCTGTGAATTCTCCCAGCGGGGAAATCTCACCAAGTTTGGGGTCTGAAAGCGACCACATTTTTGGGACACCGATTATCCCCTTCCCCTTTGAGTCAAGGACTGATGCCAAAAATTCTACCTTTTCACCCGGTCGAATGTCGATGTATGATGGCTCGATTTTGATTCGAACCGCCTGGACAATTGTTACCAGAGCAAACGCCACCTTGCCCCCAGATTCTGCTTTAACCACGCATTTATCCGCTCTTTTGCCTGGGGTGAAGAATCCATCTTGTGTGATTGTTCCAGCTGATTTTGGGTCTACCGACCAGGTAATTTTTTCTGGAAGTTCATTGTCAGAACTATCAAATACTGTGGCTTTGAATTGGTATGTTTCGTTGTGATTTATCAAAATGCTAGTTGGGGAAACTTCAATTCGATTAATTGCACCTTTTGGTTTTGGAGTTCCCCAACAATATATTATTCCTGAGTCTTCTTTTTTATCTTTGGAGGCTGAGACAAATAATTTATTACCAGCTACTTCGATAACATCAACTGTATACTCTATTCCCGATGATCTCCAAATTTCTTTTCCATTTTCTGCATTTAAGCATAGTATATAATGTTCTTGTTTATCATTTGTGGTGTAAACATTTGAAGCAAACAGTAATCCATCACAAACTACAATATTCCAAAATGTTCCATTGTTATCTACTTTCCATAACATTTTTTTGGAATCAATTGAATAACACAAAAGTTGTTCATCTGCAAGAATATACATTCTTCCATTTGAGATGGAGAGCAAATCAGATATGACAAAAGGAAGATCAATATCCCACTCTAGTTCTCCATTTTTTGTATTGAAACAATTCATTTTAGATATTGTTTCTTCATCTTCATCATTTTTTACATATGAGCAAACATAAATTTTATCACTATGTATCATTGGAGAATAGCTGAATGTATTTGTATCTTTTTCCAATACGTACTCCCATTCAGTTTCTAAATTGTTATTGCTAAATGATTTGATTGTCGATCCAGCAGACGGACTATCATCATCAATTGATTGTGTACAGATATAGGAGCCATCATGGAATACACCATAATTTGAGTATGAATCCATTACAATTGAGTTTTTTAATTCGCCAGTATGTAGAGAATAAAATTTTAATTTCCAATCGGTATCTCCATACCCTCTAAAGTATCTGTTGTGAATTGCAATATAGTCATCATTTATAAAAAGTGTTGAATTATGAAGCATATACCCGGAACCAAGTTCTGTGTTCCAAAGCTCATTACCTGTTTTCTGGTCTAAACAGGATAGTGAAAATGTATATTCCACATCATCCTCGCTCCAAATGCAGTAGAGTCCAATACACATACCATTTTTCAGTGAAAGACTCATGTATCTAAGATCTTTTTTTTCCCAAATAACGGAACCTGAATCAACATCAAGGCATTGGATTCCATTTATTGTACACAAAAATAATTGATTGTTGCTTATGTTGTAGCGTCTTATACCAACTTCACTATCATAATCCCAGAGAAGTTTCATTCTTTCAACATCGGGAGCACATTCATCTGCCACCGAAAATGTATGAGCTGGATTCCCACCCCAACAGGGCCAGTCACAATTCGAATCATTTTCTGAAACAGTTTCAGAAAGCCCCGCAGAATATGGAACAGGAGCAACCAGAAAACAAACAACAACCAAAACAATCATAACTAATCTCATTTTCATTTTGTAACCTCCACAAGTGTTATGCTGACCTTTCGTTCATCTGCCAGCCATTCAACCTCTGCACCAAATGCCTCTGTGATGAAGCGGACTGGAACCATTGTCCTGCCGTCGATGATCAGGGGTGGTGATTCAAGCTCATGGATTTCTCCACCAAGCCTGTATTCGTATTTGTCTATCCAGACATCGAGGGTCTGGTCGCCTTTGATGACAGTTACTCTTTTTTCTGACTGTTCCCATGTCACATCAAAATCAAGTGCTTCTGAAATAAATCGAAGAGGAACATATGTTCTATCTGAAATTATCATCGGAGGAACATCAAGTTGTTTGATTCTCCCATCAACATATGCTTCTTTTTTGTCTATCCAGAGTTCTACGCTTCGGATTTTTGGAGCAGAGACACAAACCTGGAAAACTGTGTCATTGCAGTTTTCACTGGTTGTTATTGTTATCCTTGCACAGGAATTTGTTTCAGGCGGAAGGTTTGTTTCAAATATTGTAATTTCCAATTCTTGAGTATCTATCAATTCAAATTCTGATGGAGTGACAAAAAGCCAGTCGGAGTCAACCGTGATGAAAATATTCATCGTCAATCCACTGATATTTTTTACAGAAATGGTTTTTGTGGTTTCACCAACTCTGTCAATTCCACTCAGATAAATTTCAGTCTCAGAAATAGCCAGACAATCAATCGGTTTGTTGCTCATCTCAACTGTTACGGGAACAATTTTTCTTTGATTATAATATGAAAAAACAACACTCCCTCTGTATGTTTTTCCGTTTTTAAGTGTTTTTGTAGCTACCTCAAAAGTGAGGAAGTTTTGTCCTGGATTCAAGATCACATTTTTAGTTTCACCACCCATCAACCAATTTTCATACGATCTCAACTCCAACTCGACATCTACAGTAGATTTATTTTGAACTGAAATTGTGAACTCCATATTTTCTGTTCTGTCTGCTTCAATTTTTATTTCTTGCTCCAATATCTCAACCGGATCAAGTATTCTTACGCGGGATGATTCAGAGAATTCATCGAATGTGGCAGAAACCGTCTCCCGAGTCCCAACATCTCCAGTTGCCGTGAAGAGACCCTTTGAATCAACTGTTCCCCCTTTGCCTGCCACCTCCCATTTGATATGGGATGTTTCAATTTTTGCACCATTTTGATCCAACACTTCGGCAAAAAATTGAACATTTTCACCCGGAAAAACGGAAGCATTACCAGGTGTCAGTGTCAATCTTGACGGGACTGGTTTTGAAATCAGGGGTTCAAAACAGATAAGCTCCCCATCATTTTTTGTGGCAAACAAACACCCTCTGCCACCAGAGAGAAATGCAAAGTCTTTTTCATCACGATGCTCCCAAAGAATTTCACCGGTTTTCATGCTGAGCGAAAAGAACCCATCTTGAATTTTTGGATAATTCAGCCACTTCACATAGACAAACATAAGATTGTCCGATACCACAGCTTCCACCTCAAGAAGCCCTGCTTTGAAAAGATCCCAAATCCCCTTCCCGGTATCTTTGTCCAAACAGACAAGTCCTCTTTTTGACGAAAGACAAACCAGCTTGTTACCTGCTAAACCAATCGGATAAACATAACTTGAGATATAATGTTGAAACCAATCCAGTGAACCGTCCACCAGATTGAAACACAAGACAGCAGCATTTTGCCCCTCATCAAACACCCCGATATAAACCTTTTCACCAGAGATAATCGGCATATTGAGAAATCCAGTACCCCAATTGGCTGGAGTTTTCAGCCACAAGCTCTCACCACTTTGAATATCGATGCAGTAAAGTACACCGTCATGATACTCAATCATTCCCTCTGAAACTGTGCGTTTGCTCCCCGTCACAACCAAATATTTTTCATTGACTGCAATGTTGCACATCCAACCGGAAATTCTTGATTTCCAGAGGGGTTTGCCATCTTCGGTAGAAAAACAGAGCACAAAAGAATTTCCCATTCCGGTTCCTCTGTTGATATTATCCGCCTGCAAATAAATTTTACCATTTGAGCAAACAGGTGATCCCGCATGATCGTATGAGATACTCTTCTTCCAGATTTCCTTGCCATCTTTGACACTTCGCTTTGCAATGTATCTTCGACCACCCTTATAGGAAACGAGATAGATGAACCCGTTTTGGATGCATGGCAAACTGGATTGGTCAAACAAACCCGGTTGCGACCAAATCTTTTTCCCATCTTCAGCATTTATAGAAACCAGTTTTGTGTCATTCATCATGATAACCTGATTATCAACAAACAGCGGAATGATCGGCTCTGAATTTGATAGTGAACTGGTTTGAAGAATTTTTGATGTCCACTCTCTTTTGAGCTTTGCTGTGTTTGGAACACATTCTGCCGGCAGATACGAGTGTCTACCGACCGACCCGCCCCAAAGATTCCAACTACAATCCTCAACGGAATACACAGGAAAAATCGCAATTGATGAGAACACAATCATTACCATAAGAATACTTTTCAAGAAATTTTTTATAGCCATTTTTTTATTGAACTCCTTTTTTTATCCCGCCAATCAAACCATGGTCGCATTATATTTGAAAATTGTATCAGTTAATAGTGATAGTTTTTATTTTATCGTTACAAATTTTATATTCCATACTCTTTTTGTCATTCCTGGCTTGACCAGGAATCCAGGGTTTTAGAAAATCGTGTAAATACTTGAATAAACAGAGAAAGTTTCCAATTGTAATGCTGATGTTTTCTTTTTTGAATGCAACTTTTTACTACCCTGGATTCCCGTTTTCACGAGAATGACGTAGAGAAATGCGAGAATGACAAGGGGGTTACGGAAATGTGAGGACAATCAAAACAGGGGCTGAGCTATCAAAAAAATCCCCCAACAAACCAATCGTGGATACCATTTTGAAACTCACATACCACGTATTTTTCAACCTTTCACGGAGTATAAACTATCGTAACCGCTCGCTCTTCCTGGTTCCAATTCACGCTTGCACCGAATGCTTCGGAGATGAATCTGACTGGCACAAGGGTTCTTCCTGATAAAATTGTTGGTGGTGAATCCAGCTCCACTTGCTCACCATCAATTTCAGCTGTTGTTTTGTTTACCCACATTTTCACAACCCTCTTTGTTCCGTCGAGGTTTGTGAGTGTGATGATTATTCTTCTTTCGTCACCATCCCAAGAGACTTCAGCACCCATCCCTTCACTGATTACTCGAATTGGAACCATTGTCCTGCCAGAAATTATTTGTGGGGGAACATCAATCAATATTTTTTCACCATTGACATGAATAAACGGTTTGCTTATCCACAATTTCATTTCCATATCGACAGGAGCAAGGAAAACATTTACTGGAAGCCTCTTCTCAAGACAGCCAGAACCTGATGTAAGAATAATTTCACTGAATATTTTTTTCTCTTCCGTGAGTTTTGATCCATCGACTGTGATTATCAATTCCTGTTTGTTTTCCAATAAAAAGCTGGAGGGTTCAACCTTAAGCCACTCATGATTACAAATTATGGAAATATCCTGTTCCATGGATGTATTATTTCGAATAACTAAACTCATTGTTATTTTGCTTGTTCTGTCAATATTTTCAATATCAATATTATCCTGTGATAAACTAAAACAATCCACGGGCTCTTCAACTCCCCAGCAATAAAGATTGGTCTCTCCATTTGCATAACTTCCAGATTTTGTTGAATAAAAAAGTTTTTTGTCTGCGATAACGATTTGGTTTACTGTTGCATCATCACAATCTTCCTGCCACAAAATATCACCATTGTTGAGATCATAACACATAATATTTTTTTCTGTTCCATATTTTTCGGGACAGTTGAAACAAAATAACTTGTCATCACTGATTGCAATATAAAAAAATGTTTCATTATTTACAACACTCCAGACTTCTTTTTTTGATAGAAGATCATAACAATACATTTTTTCATTGTCAGCGATGATAACCATTCCGGAGTTAATCGACATCAAACGCCAGGACCCCTTGGGAATTTCAATATCCCATATATGACTTCCATCTTCAGGATTTATACAATTGAGTTTTGCTGATGTTCTGTTGTTTTGGTATCCTTTCGATGATAAGACATATATGTAACCACTATAAAGAATAGGCACGTTAACGAATGAATACCCATCCCCTTTTGCTTTTGTTTCCCAGTTGATACTGTGTTCATTTATGCTATATGATGCCAAGATACGCTCAGCATAAATAGTATAACCATAATTAATCACTGAACTGATTATCAGCGAATTATCAAAAAGAATTCCAGGAATGGAATGCTCATCCCTTTTTTCTGAGTGTATGAGCTCTCCTGTTTCCAGAGAATATTGGTTCATCAACCAGGGAATATTTCTAGAAGCCATAACGCCAGATTTATTGTACGTGAATACTAGCTCCCCATCAGTAAACAACCAAGGGACTGAATAGCAACTATCTTCACTCATAACTGTTTCCCATTTCAGTTCACCAGAAGCTGCATCAAAGCAAGACAAAATGTTGATGAACTCCATAATACCTTCTCCGTCTTTGATGGAGATTGTCAAGCAATTATTTTTATAAATTGTTACAAGTCTATATTCAGCGTCTTCTTTTATCCACTTCAGTTCACCATTTTTTGCATCAATACAACGTAAGTTATTTATTGATATTAAGTAGAGATAACCGTTTGAGAAAAAGTGTTGTCCGATTTGTTCTTTGTAGTTTTTTTTCCAAAGGAGTTTCATATTTTTTAAATCAGGTGCACACTCTTTTGAAACTGAGAATGTATGTGATGGGTTTCCTCCCCAACAAGACCAATTACAGTCAACATCTTCATTGTCTACAAAAAAACTAGTCGAGTTTTGAATTGGCAGAACCAACAACATTAAAAGCAACGCCACAACAATCAATATTCTTTTTCTATTCATTTTCATTTTTCCTTTCACGGTGTATAAACTATCGTGACCGCTCGCTCTTCCTGGTTCCAGTTCACGCTTGCACCGAATGCTTCGGAGATGAATCTGACTGGCACAAGGGTTCTTCCTGATAAAATTGTGGGGGGTGAATCCAGCTCCACTTGCTCACCATCAATTTCGGCGGTTGTTTTGTTTATCCACATTTTCACAACCCTCTTTGTTCCGTCGAGATTTGTGAGTGTGATGATTATTCTTCTTTCATCACCATCCCAGGAAACTTCAGCACCCATCCCTTCGCTGATTACTCGAATTGGAACCATTGTCCTACCAGAAATTATTTGTGGGGGAACATCCAATGTGATTTTTGTTTCGTCAAGAACCGCTTCCCGTGAATCTAGTTGAAGAACAAGTGTTGTGTTTACTCGCTTTTCAACGGTTACTTCAAAAGTAACCTCGCGTCCAATATAGGGTTTGACAGCAACTACTGCGGAAAGTTTTTCTCCCGGTTTTATTTTTTCAGAGATACAGGTAATTTCAAATTCTTTTGATCCATCGACCTTGGAATAAGCTGGAAGCAACTGCAACCATTCCGCACTTGAGGAGACACCACAACCCATGATATTTGTAACAAGACTTGTAACCTTGAAGGTTTCTTTGTGGTTTTCAATATCCCAGGCTGTCAGTTTTCCAAAGTCGACATGTTGCCTGTCGATACTGAAAACATCCTGATTGGAGTCCACCACTTCAACTGTGACCTCCAGCTCAAGAATTCCTAAATCTTTTATAAACTCAACAATTCCAGTATAAATACCAGGTTCCAGATTTTCTGTTATGACAGTTATCTCCGACTCCATGATTTCAGTTATAGGGTCAAGCCCTGGGATACCGACAGACAACCATTCGGGATGATTCCCCACGCTCAAATTTCCTCTACAAAATAAATCCGTGGTGAACATAACTTTACCTGATGTTGTTTCACCTTTTTTTATTATTCCAAAATCAAGATTATTTTGAGCAATTTCTGGTGGATTACAGATAAAAACCAGTGAACTCCCCAAGATTTCACCGTGTCTTGCGATAACGAGTCCGCGGCTTGTCTTCCCGTCTCCAGCAATAAAAAAACCATTCTTATCAATTCTTCCAAGAGCCGGGGGATCCACTGTCCAGGTTATTTCCAGACCCTCTATCTCTTTTTCTCTCATGTCATAATTAAAGCAGTCAAACTGAATCTCACCACCCGGGGATACACTGACCTCTACTGGGTTTACGACAATTCCAACGAGTGCAATTTTTCTCTTGTAGCAATGAACCACGCCCTGTTTGGTTGTGATAAATATTCTGTTTTCGTCAGCAGCCATTGCCTGAGGCGTGTGTTGAAACTTGTGACTGGAAAGAATTTCACCACTCTTTATGTCAAGGGAGACAAGCATTGACTCCATCTTCGGGTTTGTGGTTTTTGCAAGCTCTGAGTCAGGATAGCAGACATATGCAAGTTCATCCGTTACAACAATCTGGCAGTCTGACATTTCGGTGTTGCCGGTTGACCAGATAATTTCTCCAGTTTCTTTGGACAGACTGAACAACCCTTCGGTGTCATCTGCTACCACAAGGTTCTCACCGGATAACGCTTTGCATGTGACTATCATTGATTTGCTTTTGTATTCCCAAATGAGTTCACCCGTTTTTGCAGAAATTGCAAATATCGAAGCTCCATTTTCATTTTTTTCCCCAACATATAACACACCATCTTTTGAAACCAGATGACCGTCAAATGAAGAATCCTTTTCTGGTTCAAGCTCCCAGAGAATATCACCATCCCCTTCATCAAGAGCAAATATTGAACCGGGTGGATACTGGCTTCCCTGCTCATAAACAGCATTTCTGATGAACAGTATCCCATCATCCATGCAGTCAAATGTGAATTCACCCGGCAACCTTTTGAACCAGTTTATTTTTCCTGATTCCATATTCTGGCTGTAATATTGTGAGTATCTTTTCCCTCCAGATTCCCGCTGGATTGAATAAAAAAGATTGCCACCATGAACCATGGTGAATGTCGGCTCTGACAACATGTTACGCTTTTTGACAAGGTCGCCATTGTTGCCTGCCAGTGAAATGATGTTCCAGACACCACCCTTGTGGTGAGTCAGATAAATTTCATCCTGACCAAATGAAGGAGTATGGGTTGTTTTGTACTCACCGCTGTATCTCCAGATTATGCTCCCTGTTGAATTATCAAGAGCATAAAAATTTTTACTGTTACCTACAAAAACTTTCCTGTTCCATGTCAAGGGATGCACACAAAACCTGTTTCCGATTGAAATCTTCCAGTCAAAAACAAGCAGAGAGCGGACATGTCCACCAATCTCAATATGACATGTTCTACCAACATTACCCCGCCATGAGTTCCACAAAGAAATATTCCCACTTGACACAAAACTTCCTGCTGAAAGGATGAAAAGTCCTGTGATAAAAACCGCAACGATCCTGATCAATTTCATATTCTTTCCATCCTTTCAAAAATAGAGTTGTTTAGGGGATATTGAATACTTGACAAACACAAAGCCCCCCACCCCCTCAAAGAGGAAAGGGACGGGGGGCTATCAATACTGTTTGTTAAGGACATAACCCCACTGTTTATTCTTTTATAACGATAACCACAGCAATTCTCTGACTCATCTCTTCTTCCTTGTCAGATGTCCATCTAGCCCAAATGCCAGCATACCTCATACCAGTTTTTGTAAGCTTCTTAGGAACGGTTACCAGTTTTAATGAAACTCTTTCACCAGCTGGTATTATCAGCTTTTCGTCCGCAAGGTCAAACCAATCATAACTGTCCTCGAAGGTTACTTCAATGTCACGAGTTGCATTACTCTTTATCCAGAGTTTTTGAGATTTCAATGATTTTGGTGCACACTGTCCAAAGTCGATTGTTTCTGTTTCAAACTCAAGCTCCGGCTGTTTCTCGGAAAAACAATGGAGGATACCGTCTCGGTCGCCAATGTAGACATTCTTCCCCCAGATTGCGGGAGAAGACTGAAGATGTCCGCTTCCGGCACCGATTCTTGTGTTCCAGAGAATCTCAAAAGTATCACTGTCTATCGAGAAAAACCTGCCATTTTTGGTGGTAAGATAACATTGTCTGGCGTTTAGCGAAGGTGATGTTCTTATCTGTGAACCCAACCTGATCATCTTAACTTTGTCACCAGTTTCACGATTCAAGCCATAGAATTCACCCTTCACATTCCCAAAGAACACCTTGCCGTCATAGAGAGCAGGTGAACAGATTATTGGTGAATCTGTTTCATACTTCCACCTAAGTTTTCCATTGTTGGCATTAAAACAGTACATTGTGCCATCATTTGAACCCACAAATACGTAACCCTCTGTCTCTCCAAACATATGACAACAGGGGGTTGAGTAGATCGAACCACCTGTTTTGTATGACCAGATTTCTTTTCCAGTTACAGTGTCTATTGCATACAGACTGTCATCCAAAGAACCAATAAAGACTTTGTCACCAAACGGCGGGATACATGGCGATGAATAGACACTTCCTCCCGTTTCAAATTCCCAGATAAGATCACCATTATTCGCAAGCAGGGAGTACACTTTGTTATCGAGTGATCCAAAATAAACCCTTCTCTGTCTAGGTTCATTCCTGTTAAATCTTTTCTCATGGATAGCTGGTGAGGAAAATATTGGTCCCCCTGATTGATATTTCCACATCTTGTTTCCTGTGTCCGACTCAAGACAGTACATATTCCCATCTGCCGAACCTACCAGCACCATTTGCCCCATTATACCCGTGCAACAACCGGCCGACGAGAACCCATCTCTGTCGAATTGTTTTTCCCAAAGATGCTCACCAGTAACAGGATCAAGGCAGAAAAATTTATCAGCAAACCCAAGGAACAGTTTCTCTTTGTTGATGACCGGCGAAGAGTCTGTTTCAAGACCTGAGTCAAAAGCCCACAGTTCTTGAAGTTCTTTTGTTTCAGGACCCGCTGAGGCTGGCATATAACTTTGTCTCAATTGGTCTCTACCAAAGGCTAGCCAGTCAGGCGACATCAGAGAAGGATCTTTCTTGATGTACGCCCTGACAACAACGGGTACTACAGCTTCATTCCAGGAAATATATAGATAGCTACTCGGCATTCCACCTGGAATTTTATCTTTTATCGCAGCCACTGGAACTGCAATCTTTTCACCAGGATCAAGCGTCAGACTTTCAATCAGAGGTATGAACCATTCAACATCCTCCTCCGGAGTAAGGTCTACAATAAGAGTTGTATCTGTTGTGTTCTCTAGTGTAATTTCTCTGTATGTGTCAACATCCTTATCTTTCTCTATCCCGCCAAAATCTACCAGCTGGGGATCAATGATTACATCGGGTGGGGGATCTCCAAAGCAGATCAGTTTTCTCCCTGAACACACGAGAACTTTTCCCGAAGAGACAACGATTGGTGCTCGGATTCTGCTATCGGTTTCATAGTTCCAGAGGGAGATTCCTGTGATGGTGTCAACACAATAAACATTGGCATCCCATGTGCCAAAATACAATCTACCACCGGACAATGTTGGATGACCTTCAATATCTTCTATTACCTCCAGATCCCAAACCTCGTCTCCTGTTTCAATTTCATAACAGCGAATGACACTGTCATCACTATAGACGTATATTCTTTCTTCTGAAGCAGACGGAGACACCTTCACCCCACCAATTGTATTTTTCAACCAGAGCTGTTCTCCGTTGCTCGCCTTGAAACAGAAGAGACGTTTTTTTTCTGTTGCAATCAAAACCTTTTCGTTTACAAAAACTGGTCCTCCGTAAAGATTGCTGGTTGTATCAAAGCTCCATATTCTTTCACCAGTTTCAAGGCTCACACTGTATAGATGCTGGTCTGATGATCCAAAGAACACACTGTCTGTGCTTACTGCAAGATATGTTGTAATTCTACCCTCAGCCTGGTACGACCAGAATTCACCACCGTTTTGATTGTTCAGACAAAATATTTCACCGCTACCCGTACCAAAGAGAACCTTGCCGTTGTAAACTGTGACCGGGGTTGACAGCTCCTCATCACATTCTGCTATCCAGTTCACCGATCCGTCCTTCTGGGAGATTGCCATGATGCCAATATTTGTAGGAATAAACATCATGCCACCATAGAGAGCACAAGAATCATTGATGTATCCTTCCAGCTCAACATTCCAAACCAGAACACCGGTGTCAACATCAAAACAGAACACTTCATTTGAATACGATGGTGTAATATACACAAATCCCTGGGCAACAAGAGGGATATTGTTGAGTGAGTCATCAAACTCTTCATCCCAAACTCGGGAGAGAGTATCGCCCTCTGGCCCGCAAAATTCGGTTGCACAGCTTGTCCCTGCGGGGTCACCTGTGATGGAATTCCAGGAGCAACCTCTTTTACTCACGATGATCTCTCCACCAACATCAAGCTCCAGATCAGAATCCGTGTAAACTTTTACAATTATCGGATACTCGTCATCTCCAAATTTGCAGATAATTCTTCCAGAATACCATGTTTTATCTTCGCTTAAGACCCCATCATCAACAGAGATAATCACCTCTAATGCAGCGTTTGATTTTATTACATTTTGACTGGATATAATTGAGAACCAGTCAACATCTGTTTCAAATTCAACTTGAATTGACTGAATATTTTCAATATCTCCGTCAAACGGCATGGTAAGTTTGATTGTTCCAGAGACAGCGGACAATGGTGGATATTCACCAAGGTCAACAATTGACGGGCTTATCACCACACCATGTGCGAGTGTATCGTCTTCAAAACAATGCAGATAACCATCTTTTGTCCCGACATAAATTTTGTTGTACGCGATTGATGGTGAGTATGAATCTGATTCAAGTCTCTCCTGCCAGATTTCAGCTCCTGTGTCAATATCCAGGCATGAGAGCGTTGCACCCATTGACGCATAAATCCTGTCTCCGGCGATTGTGATCGAAGAAACACCCTGGTTCCCTACGTTATATCTCCACTTAAGGCTACCGTCTTCTTGCGAAAGACAAAAAACATCAAACCCAGAACTGAAAACAACATACCCAGCAGAGAGTGCTGGAGTACTTCTGATTACGTTTGTGGTATCAAATTCCCATTCAATGGTACCTTTTTCAATATCAATGCAGTAAAGTTTTTTTCCATCACACCCGACATATGCGAAATTGTCCATGATTGATGGAGTAGCGTATATGGATCCTGCAAGTTTTGTCTGCCATACCTTCTCGCCACTGAACTCATCAACACACAACAATTCAAAATCGCGAGTACCGATTAATATTGATCCATTTGAAAGAGCAGGGGAAGAGCTGAAGGCATCATCGTGTCTCAGTTTCCAGAGTTCTTCGTCCCCATCATCTTTTATGCTCATCAGGTATCCGTCAAGTGTGCCAAAGATGACAGCTCCACCACTGACAAGAGGCGAACTTGCAATGCCACCATTCCGCTTGGTATCAAAGTACCATACTTTTTCACCAGCATCATCAATACAGTGAAAAGTTCCATCCAGCGACCCAAAATAAACCTGACCCTTATAGACCACCGGTGAAGATTTGATAATATCTTTTGCACGATATTCCCATGTTTTTTCACCCGTAGTTGCCGACAGACAGTACATTCTGTGGTCATGTGAGCCAAAATATACACTATCATTTACAATGCTTGGGGAAGATAAAATTGTATCTCCGGCTTTGAAAGACCAGAGTTTCCTCAGTTTGTTTGTTTTTGGTGCGTACTTTGGTTTGATTGAGCCCGTGTGTTCTGTGTTGCATCTGAACATATTCCACTCAGACTTTTTCTTTCCATTGGCAAATAACGCTGACTTATAACCGATTCCAACGGTCATAACCAGAATGGCTACCAGCAATGCCGAGATTACTTTTTTCATATAACCCTCCATTTTCAAGTTCCAACTCCCCAATTATACTTGTAGAAAATGAAGAAAACAGCCCTGTCAGTTAAAACAAGTTACAATAAAGTAAAATAATCGAACTAAGATACGAATTAATCTTCGGTATAATCCCAGATATGCCTGGTTGAGGGTTGGAGTTTTTTGACCCCAACCCTCACAATCTCTTAGGTGCTATCCTTCGTTTACGTGAGTTGCAGCATCTTTTGCCAGATCCCACATCTTGCCAGAGGTTATCCCTGCAATTATCCCGGCACCAATATAGGTTACCCAATGATACCATAACTCAGTTCCCACAGGAATTGCAACAGTCGACGCCAAAAGAATCGACGCAACAATACCAATCCCAATCGCAACCCATCTGATCGCAACACCCTTGAGATTCAATCCTTTTTTCAGCATTTGAACCACAATTGCAACAACCGGCGATCCCACTGCAAACGCAATAATCTTATTTACAATATCTACAAACTCTGTCATGACAATCTCCTTTTTCATTTTTTTATCTAATCATGGAATTACCCAAGTGCATTGTAGCAAATAAATGAGTCAGGTTATCAATGAAATATAAATATATGATATTATTATTATGGTTTCATGTCATAATGACATATTTTCCTTAACTATAACACAATACCTAGATTATATTTTATGATTTTATGATATGATACCCTTGGTATCACAAATCAAAAGAGGTGATACACATAAAAAGGATTTGAAGGAGGTTGATTATGCCGTTAACAACATTAAATGCATTCTGGGTGCATGGTAATTCAGTGATAGTTCAAGAGCCATTTAAATTGGATGAATGCAAAGTGGTGCCAGCAATTGGTCGTACACCATTTAGAGTGGGATGGGGTGCTCAAATCTGGCAGAGTAACAATGGGAACTGGTTCCATTTTGTCATTCCAACAACCGTTATATCAAACGGCGACAGAGCACACATGATAAAAATATTCTTATATTATCATATTGAAGGTAATGTAACTCTGACCAATGTTCATATTTGGGATGGACATGAACAAGTTCGTGAAATCAATGGGCTAACTCACACTGAAGATAATTTTATTCTAAGATTACCACGCCCTATCGAGGTCCATTCTGGAATCCAGATTTGTGCGTGTTTCAAGTTCAATGGAGCCGATAGCAACATTCTTTTCCGAAGTGCCGGGGTTGATTGCTTGACCTAGAACTAAGCAACTAAACTCGTAATCCTATTACTCTATCACACCCAACCTGAATCCTGACCGTTTCAGATTCCCAGCCAACCCAATCTCTTCCAACGAAAGTGCCTTGTCGCTGTAGCGATTTTTAGCAACCATCTGGGCGTGGTTATTTATGCCACGCCTGGACAACTTTTCAAGCCTGTCTCTTGGCATCGCTTCCCAGATGTTGTCAATATGTTTGTAAAATTTCTTAATGTCAGCTGTTGTCGGGTCTTGATATGAATTTCTGTGAACAACAGCCTCAAGCGGAAGTCGTGGCATCAAGTCAGGTTTTTCATCGGGATACCCAACGCAAACAAGCCCTGCCGGAAACACAAACTGGGGAAGATTCAAAATCTCTGAAACATCCATCTTCAAAATTCGACCAATATAATATGCACCAAGCCCAATGCTTTCAGCGGCAATCACCAGATTGTGAAGTGCAATAATTGCATCCCAATACGAGACAAAAAGATTCATCCCCTTGTTAAAATGAAACGGAGCAGATGAAGCTTCAAAACGTTTTTTGTTCCTATTTTGGTCAGCAAGTGCAATCACAACCAACGGCACATGCGAGAGTCCAAGTGCTTTTTTCTTTTCTGAATCATCGATAATTATCAGTGAATAACTCTGAAGATTCCCAGCAGTCGGAGCTCGAATCGCAGATTTTATTATGGTCTCAATATCCCGCTCCGAGACCATTTCTTTTTTGAACCGCCTGATTGAGCGGTGATTCATTAAACAATCCACAACCTTGTTTCTATTTTTTCTCATTTTTTTGTTTCTCTAAAAAAGCACTCCGTGCTTTGGGAAGTTAGACACATTTAATTTTGATTGGTTACAGGGTCTCGCCTGCTATGGGATTATGAAATAATCAAGTACTGCTACAGGGGGTGGGTTTGAAACCCACCCCTACACAACATCCTTGATTCCGCATCAAGTGCGGAATGATGACTGTGCATATATATTCCTAACTCAACCGAGTTTTATTTGCAAACACCCTCACAATCCACAGAAGCAACAATCCCTGAAACGCAAACCCAACAATCAAAAACGGAATCAACAGAGGATCGCCGCTTGCCACAAACACAAACCCCTTCATCGACCAATATGTTGGCAACAATCCGAACAGATACTGCCAGTTGTTTGTGATGAAAAATGAAGCAAGCGGAGCCATCAGAAAAAATCCGCTTGCCTTCATCATGGCAAATCCTTCAACCTTATTTCCGGCAAATGTTGCAATAAATAGTGCGGTGAGGGGGGTCAACATCACAGCAACAAACACTGTCGGAATCATCCAAAGATTGAATGGAATCAACCCGCAAACGGGGATGGAAAGTAGTATTGCGACAAACGAAAGTAGCGAGAGAAATGATAGTCTGTATATCAGATAAACATGGGTTTGAAGTGGTGTGACATTTAAAGCCCTAAGTATCCCCTGATCACGGTCATCAAGTATCATGAATCCACCAGCTGTTCCCATCATGCTTGGCGACATCACAATCAGTAGCAAGCTCATAATCACTCCATATTGGGAGGACATAGCACCAGGAATTCCAATGTTTTTTTCCATCAGAAATATTGTTAGCCTGAGAATTAGTGCCATGAAAAATGGAACGCAGATTCCAAACATCACAAATGATTCTCGCCAGATTGTTTTGATGTCTCGAACAAACAATGCAGAAATCAGACTCATCTCAAACCCCCTTCCCGATTATGTTTGTTTCGTATGATCTTTTTGCCAGATAAAAAGCAAGTGCGATTATTCCAATTCCATATCCCAGACTGTAAAAAATCTGCCATGTTTCAATCCCAACAAACGGAGCACTGATGAGCAACACAAACGGTTGCACGGGATGAAGATAGAGCGTGATTCCATCCCACAACCCAAACATTCCCAACATCGGCAGATTCAGAAACAGGAAATACAATGCACCGATAAAGAGATATTTGATGATGTTATCAAATTTGGTGACACTAATAAAACCAACAAGTGCGTAGAGCATTGAGATCATAAGCAACCCAACCACAGCCCACGCAAGGTTTATCCCCCTGCCCCAGAGAGTAACAATCGCAATTGTTATTCCCGAGAAAACTGCCAGCAGACTCAGAGAAATCACCTTGGAGCCAATATATTCAAATGGTTTCAGTGGTGAAACTATCAGCCCCTTTATCACCATCTGATCTTTTTCAAAAAGCACCAACCCGGCAAGGAAATAAAACCCGATGGTTGCAGTATCTGTCAGGAGCATGAGCGGAATGAATACGGGTAAAGCACTTGCCCCCTCAAAATGAATTGCCAAAAGCATCAAAGCGATCCAGAAAACAGTCATAAATATGGTGGCATGAACCAGCTTGTGTCTGAACAATAATCTGAAATCATTCTTCAGCTGGACTAGTCCGCGTGTCATATCAAACCTCTGCCAGTAACCTTTATGAAAACCTCTTCAAGTGTTGGCTCCAGGCTGTGGATGGTCTGAATTTCTCCTTTTATCAAATTCAAAAACTCGGAGTTATTTCCAAGATCATCAAGCTCGAATTCGGTTTTTGTTGGACTTCCATTTTTCAGAATTTCCACGCTCACACGCCTCTTGCCATATTTCATTTTCAGATTATGCGGTGATTCAACAATTTGAATCTCTCCATCATTTATCAGAGCGATTCGGTCACAGAGTTCGTCTGCAACATTCATGTTGTGAGTGGTCAGGAAAATGGTTTTTCCAGCACGTTTTTTTTCAAGAATGATGTCTTTGATGAGGCGTGCATTTATCGGGTCAAGCCCAATTGTTGGTTCATCCAGAAAATAAACCTCCGGGTCATGGAGAAGCGTTCTTGTAAAGTTCAACCTCATCTTCATTCCCTTTGAAAAATCTGAAACGTTCTTGTTTGCTGAATCTTTCAACCCCACCATCTCAAGTGCCTCAAGGGAACTCATCTTTTTTTCTTTGTAGAGAGAGGCAAAAAAATCCAGATTTTCCTTTGCTGTTAACCTGAGATAATGTGATGGAAGCTCAAAACTCACCCCAATTTTTTCAAAATAATCACTGTCAATTGTTGAGAGATTTTTTCCCATCACGGTTGCAGTACCCCTAAAATTTCTCAAAAGCCCGATGAGAATCGATACCATCGTGGTTTTTCCAGCTCCTGACGGTCCCAGAAATCCAAATATTTCTCCATCTTCAACCTTGAATGAAACATCGGTCAGTGCGGGAGTTTCCCCACCTCGATAGGTAAAACCAATCTTTGAGACTTCTATCATTTTTTTTGAAACTCCTTTCACTTGATGTTTCTTACCTATTTTGACACGCGTTCCTCAGAGTTGTTTTATGTTATGAATTATTTATATCATATTTATTCACTATTTACAAGTGGTGAGATTTTTTTGAAAATGGCGGGTTTGAAACCCGCCCCTACAGAAGCTCACAGTTCTATACAAAGCAGGGGCAAGAAATACAGGGAAAATGTAAGAATCACAAAAAAAGAAATCCCCGATGCCTTTCAATGACACCGGGGATAACATCTAATACAGGAGGTGTGCGAGTTTAGTTGCCGAGGATGGCTTTGAGGTCTTCCTCAGGTGTTCCAATTGGCATAATATTAAACAGTTTCACAAGAACTTCAAGTGCTTCTGGGGTGAGAGATGCGGGAAGTGTCGGACCGATTCTGATGTTCCTGATTCCAAGGTGAAGCAATGTGAGAAGAATTGCAATTGCCTTCTGCTCATACCACGAGAGAATGAATGATAGTGGGAGTTCGTTCACACCGCATTCAAATGCACCCGCAAGTGCAACTGCAATCTGGATTGCAGAATACGCATCATTGCACTGACCAATATCAAGAAGCCTTGGAATTCCACCAATGTCACCAAATTCAAGTTTGTTGAATCTGAATTTTCCACAGGCAAGCGTCAGAATTATACAATCGTCTGGAATCTGTTTTGCAAGTTCGGTGTAATAATTTCTTTCTTTTTTGGCACCATCGCAACCGCCAACCAGGAAGAAATGTTTGATTGCTCCAGCTTTAACAGCTTCGATAACCTTGTCTGCAACAGACAGCACAGCATTTCTTGCAAACCCGATCATGATTTTCTTTTCGGGAGCATCTTCTGTGAATCCCTTTTCATTCATTGCGGCTTTGATGACCGGGGCAAAATCTTTTTCCTCACCAATGTGTGCAACCCCTGGAAATGCAACAAGTCCGGTAGTAAAGATTCTGCATTTGTAAGAATCTCTTGGTTTCTGGATACAGTTTGTGGTCATAAGGATTGCTCCTGGAAACTCATCAAATTCCTTCAGCTGGTCCTGCCATGCTCCACCATAGTTTCCCACAAGGTGAGAATATTTTTTAAGCTTTGGATAGGCAAGGGTTGGAAGCATCTCGGAATGTGTGTAGATGTTTATCCCAGTTCCCTCTGTTTGCTTGAGGAGGATTTCAAGGTCAGCAAGATCATGACCAGATACCAGGATTGCTTTTCCTTTGACGGGGGTTACAAGGACACTTGTTGGTTCAGGATGACCGTAGGTATCAGTGTTTGCACGGTCGAGCAGTTCCATAGCCTTGAGATTCAGTTCTCCAACTTCAAGAGCTTTGCCTAGAACTTCATCAACGGAATGTCTTGTTGCCAGGAAATTCATGAGTCTGTGAACTTCAGCAAAGATGTTTTCATCACGAACGCCAAGAATCATTGCGTGGTGAACGTATGCAGACAACCCCATCAACCCGTAGAGTGCAAACTGGTCAAGCCCGGCAAGTGTTTTTCCAATCTTGTCCATCGCCACGGGAACTGAGAAATCCCATCCCTGGGCAACCAGTCCATCGAGTCCTTTGGCTGGCTCCCAAAGTGCGGGACCAGTCAATTCTTCTGTTTCTTTTCCGTTTGCTTTTTCATAGGCTGACTGATACTTTGCTCTCATACGGTCTCTGAGCCTTGCAGATTTTCTGATGATACTCTCAAGTCTCTCCGGATCAAAGTCGACATTGGTAACAATTGTGAACAATGATTCGATCACAAAACCGTCAACCTCTGTGTCCACAATTCCCAATTCTCTTGCAACGTGTGCATACATGGACAATCCTTTTGTCGCATGAATTAACAGATCTTGAAGCTTGGCAACATCCGGGTTTTTTCCACAAACACCCATCACGGTACATCCAGTACCCTTTGCGGCTTGTTCACATTCGTAACAGAACATTTCCATTTTTTCTTCGTCTCCTCTATCTTATTTTAGATGTCCATCAGCCGTTATCGTCAGGTCGTAGATGGGCATCTCAATCCCGGCTTTTTCTTTTGCCATTCTGGCAATCTGTATCAATCCCGAACAACAGGGAACTTCCATGTGAATCACAGTCAAACTGTTTGGGTTTGCCTGTTTTAGAATCTGTGTCAGTTTTTCCACATAAAACCTTGCATCATCAAGTTTTGGGCAACCAATAATTACTGGCTTTCCCTTGAGCAACTTTCTGTGAAAATCTGCATATGCAAATGGCACACAATCGGCGGTCAGCAGTATATCTGCTCCCTTAAAGTATGGTGCACCAGCTGGAACAAGGTGCATCTGAACGGGCCAGTGAATGAGTTCCGATTCAATTTTTCCAGTAGCTGATTGCTCCGGTCTCTCTACTCTCTTCAATGTTCTTGATGCAGAACCGGGACACCCACAGGCAAGTGGTTCGGAGTTATCCGGGTGTTCATGTTCATGCGGAGCGTACACCTTCCCCTCTTTTTTCATCTCTTCCTTCACAAGCTCCACATCATATCCATCTGCATCTCTTTTTATGATTGTGATTGCGTCCTGAGGACAATGACCAAGGCACGCTCCAAGTCCATCACAGAGTGCATCGGTTATTACCTTTGCCTTGCCGTCAATAATCTTTATCGCTCCCTCTGCACAGTTTGGAACACAAACACCACATCCATCACACTTTTCTTCATCGATTTTCACAATTTCTCTAAGTGGCATCAACCACCTCCTGGGTTTATATCGTCTGCCAAATCTTTCAGCATCGTCCTGCTCATGAATTCCACTGCCTGGTTCTGAAGATTTCCAAACAGTATTCCCATGATACATGTCTCACCCTCACAGAATAATTCTCCGAGAGGACAGTGAACGTCCCTGGCTACCTCACCCTCTGTTACCTCAAACGGTTCAAGAAGGGTTATCTTGGCAGGATCTCTTGCCAACATGAATCCGCCCTTTGGTCCTCGCTTTGCAACTATCAGGTTTGCTTTTGACATTCTTTGCATCACCTTTTCGATGTGGTCTTTTGATGCTCTCAATGCCGTTGCAAGTTCAGTTGCTGTGACATTTCTGTCCATGTGCTTTGCCATATGAATGCAGGCATGAATGGCGATTGAGGTGGCCTCGTTCAACTTAAAGATGTTTGTTTTTGGGGCTTTGTTTTTCATTGTGGCATTCTTATACCACTATTATTTTATAGGTTCAATTAAGAAATGATGAGTGGAATTTTTCTAGAACATGTTTTAAGTGGGATCAGCGAAAAATGCTTACTCTCTCACAAAATCCACAAACAACGGAGCAATGAAAACAAAAACAAAATAAATTGAGACCCAGGGTTGGCTTACAATAAAGAGCCATTTTGATGAGAACCCAGCAATCAGAATATAAGTGATTACATCAAATAAAACAAACAGAGGAAACCAGACCAGTGTGAGCCGTCTTGCCTCTCTCTTTTCATGGGTTCCGTTGTAATACCTCAAGGTGAAGAGAAAAATAAAAACAGGGGCAAGGAGTAATTTTACCACCCAATGAACCAGCTCCGATCCCGTCATCACAAGAACAATAATCGAAATTCCAGCTGATAAAACATAACTTATGAGAAAACACTCAATGAGTGCGAACCAGTTTGTGATAAATTTTTTTGCCATGGCTTAAATGATGTTTGGAATGTGGGGTGTTGTCAAGTTTGTGTGCAATTATTTTATTTTTATTCCGCATGTCCTCCGTCATTCCGCACTTGATGCGGAATCCAGGGGATTATAAAGATGTGCAAATATTTTTAGAAACAATGATTTCGTCTAGTGAAACATTTGATATTTTACTATTTTGTTTACGATTTTCTCATACCCTGGATGGAGCAAGGGGTGCGGAATGACAAGTGGTGATGCGGAAATAA
>CBDUSO010000029.1:0-30428 GCA_965370295.1 uncultured bacterium | reverse complement strand
GCAACACATTCGACTGTACCCGCTACACTACACTATACGTAGCTTAATTGCAACCCCTCTTTTCTTAACCCTACAGTACGTTATTTTAGAAAACGACATATTTTTTAAGTTTGCAGGTTGGGGAATACTGAGAATATGGGAAATTCTGGCACATTATTTCTCTGTCTTCAGAAAAAAAAGAGGAACTGGAGAGGTGTAGCCTCCTTCCGTTTTTATCATTCTTGTGCTGGTAGAAATTCTGAACATCAAAAAGCAATATCGACAGTCAGGAAATATCGATGGTTAAAACAGCTAAGTTTTCTATTTTTATCTAAGTTTTAACCAACTCCAAGAACTTTGTATTCTGTGTAAGACATGGAATGATAAAAAGGACTAATGTTATTTTTCTCAGTTGACGAACTGGTGTCAAGATTGATATACTACCCCTCATGTCTGTTGAACCAAAAAATCCTTCAGAATTGTTTGAAGAATTAATAGTAAAAACTTACTACCTGGGTGATGCCCGGAATGTATTGTTTGAAGCATTTGATATTGCCAATCGATATCATGATGGTCAGACAAGAGAGAGTGGCGATCCTTATATCAGCCACCCATTGAGTGTGGCAATACTGTTGACTGAATTGGATGCCGATGTTCCAACATTACAAGCAGCGATTCTTCATGATACAATCGAAGATACCTCAATGAAGTCAACCACAATTTCCGATCATTTTGGAAAAGAAGTTTTAGATCTCGTGGTTGGGATGACAAAACTATCAAAGGTTGAGTTCAAATCTAACAAATTGCATCAACTGGAAAATATCAGAAAAATGCTTCTTGCGATGGCTAGCGACATTCGAGTAGTGCTGATAAAACTTGCTGATAGACTCCACAATATGAGTTCTATTTATATTTTTAACAGAAAAAAACAAATCCGAATTGCACGGGAAACTATGGATATTTTTGTGCCTTTGGCAGGAAGACTTGGTATATATAACTTCAAGTGGCAACTTGAAGATTTGTGTTTCAGGTATCTTGATCCTGAAACTTATAAAGAACTAGGGAAGAGTGTTGATCTTAAACGATCAGAGCGTGATGCATTTGTTAGTGAGTTATCGCTAGAGCTAAAAGCACTCCTGGAAGGTGCTGGTGTAGAGGGTGAAATTTCTGGAAGAGTAAAAAACCTTCACAGTATCTACAAAAAAATGAAGAAGGAAAGCAAAAACCTTGAAGAAGTTTTTGATCTTCACGCAGTTCGTGTGATCGTTGAAGATATTCCAACATGTTACAAGATACTTGGTTTGGTTCACACACGGTGGAAACCTCTTCCTGGCAGAATCAAAGATTATATTGCAATTCCTAAAACTAATGGGTATCAATCATTGCATACAACTGTTATTGGTCCAATGGGAAATCCAGCTGAAATCCAGATTCGAACCTACCAAATGCATGAGGATGCTGAATATGGTATTTCCGCACATTGGAAGTACAAAGAAGGCAAAAAAACATTCAGTGTCAACTATGAACAAAAACTGAATTGGTTAAGACAATTGTTGGAGTGGCAGGGAGAAATTGAACCCTCTGAAGATTTTGTTGAAAGAGTTAAGTCAGATTTATTCTCGGACGAAGTTTTAGTTTTTACACCCAAGGGAGATATTATTAATCTTCCTTCTGACGCAACCCCAATTGATTTTGCCTATAGGGTTCATACCGAAGTCGGACACAGCTGTATTGGTGCAAAGGTGAATGACAGAATAGTTTCCCTGGCATACAAATTGAAAACAGGTGACAGAGTTCGTGTGATGACCAGTAAAAGAATGCGAGGACCCTCTCGCGATTGGTTAAATGTTGTTGCTGCTCACTCAACAAAATCCAAAATTCGCTCCTGGTTTAAGAAGGCGATGGAGTCATCGGATATATCTTCAGTTGTTGAAAAATCAAAACCTCAACCGCAAGCAAAAAGAAAACCGATTAGAATCGAGAAGATTGGTGCGATGGTTGAGCTTGAGGGGATTGATAATGCCCCTGTCATCCTTGCTCATTGTTGCAACCCGATATTTGGAGATGAAATAGTTGGGTTTGTCACAAGGGGTCGTGGTGTAAGCATTCATCGAACGGGTTGCCCTAACTTGAAACATCTTTCTCAAGAAGAAGATCGATTCGTAAAAGCAAGCTGGATAAAAGAGGCTAGACGTGCATTTATTGTTCGAATAACCCTAATTGTTGAAAACAGGACGGGAGTTCTTGCGATGTTGTCTGGAATAATTTCAGAGATGGGAATAAATATTCAGATGGCAAAAACATCAAAGATTGACTCAAAGAAAAACAGACTCATATTTGCCCTGGAAATTACATCAAAGAGAGAGTTGTTGGATGTGATACAAAAATTAGAACAGATCACCGAAGTAAAGAAAGTTACAAGACATTGAGGGCGGTTGTTCAACGAGTACTTGGTGCAAGTGTGAAGGTCGATGGTTCTGTGATTTCAGAAATTCAAAGAGGCTTACTCGTTCTTGTTTGTGTTGTTGATGGTGATGATGAAAAAGATATTGAGTACATTGTTCGGAAGATTCTTGGGTTAAGAATATTTCCTGATGAAAATGAAAAAATGAACTGGGACATTTCAAGGGTCTCGGGGTCAATACTGATTGTTTCACAGTTCACGCTGGCGGGCGATGTCAGAAGAGGGAATCGTCCAGATTTCATGACAGCATCTCAACCCGATGTTGCAAAAAAAATGGTGAACGAGATTGTGTGTCAAATAAGAGATGTTGGCATAAATGTGGAGCAGGGTGAATTTGGTGCAGATATGAAAGTAACGCTAACAAATGATGGTCCAGTAACAATTCTTCTGGACTCAAAGAAGGTGTTTTAAAAATGAAAATTGAACGTTTCCCAAATGGTGCATTAGACGTGAATACGTATCTTGTTTATTCTGAGATCACAAAAAAATCACTTGTGATTGATCCTTCCTATGAGATTGAACCAGTTATAAGTCGAATTTCTGAGCTTGGATTAAGGGTAGTATATATCATCAACACTCATGGACATGTTGATCATATTGCGGGGAATGCAAGGATGAAAGAGGCAACCGGAGCAAAGATTCTCGTTCACAAAATTACAGCTCCTGCATTGATAAGTCCAAACGCAAACCTTTCATCAATGCTTCCTCCAATCATCAAATCCCCACCTGCCGATAAACTCGTTATAGATGGTGATGAAATCAGGATTGATGATGATATTGCCTTGAAAGTTCTGCATACTCCCGGTCATTGTCCAGGTCATATCTGTCTCAGATATTCAGGTGGTGTTTTTACTGGAGATGTGTTGTTTGCAGGGTCTATTGGCAGGACAGATTTTCCAAGTTGTGATATTTATCAGATGAGAGATTCTCTCAGAAGATTGAACAACGAGATTCCTGATGACTTTGACATCCTCCCGGGACACAGCAACACAAGTAAACACAGCATTGAGAAACAAAAAAACTATCTGTACAAAAGAATGATACAGGGAGATTTAAACGATCTCTGATTCTTATTTAAGTTGACGGAAAATCCCTTTTACCCTACCAACAATTACTATTGACTCAGGATCAATAACGGTTGAATCTCGGTCGTTGTTGACTGGTTTTATCACAATTTTTGAACCGAAATGATAGAGTTTCCCAAGGACTGGTTTGAACCCATCGATTAAACCAATGATGGTGTCCCCGTCCATAAGACCATTTCCAGGAATAACTATGATGTAATCACCGTTTATAACGCCTTCATTTGATAGTGAATTTCCCTGGACAATAACTGCAACCCCCCCCGAAACTGCATGAAAAATTTCTTCTGGTTTTAGTACGCCAAGCTCTTTCTCAGATTGATTGGCAAGGTCTTGAAGGGTCGTAATTTTCATGGTGGAACCATCGTCATCCTTGATTTGCATCGACCGAGCTTTGTTGGGATGTCTTTCAAGAAAACCTTTTAATATGAGTTTTGTGACATGTTCATGGATTGTTGAAATAGAAGAAAGACCCATGGCAATACGAATCTCATCAAGACTTGGAGCAAAACCATTCTTCCCAGAAAATTCCTTGATGAACCCCAAAACATCCTTTTCTCTCTTAGTAAGGTATTTTGCCATTCTTTTCACCTCTTTCTCTACTCACCATACTGACTGTGACACCTTTCAGTTCATTTTGTTTAATAGATCCCCTTCTCAAGCCATCTGATTTAATACTACGAAAAAAAACCGAAAATGCAAATGTTGCAAGTTTGCCACCTTTGATGCTTCACGATAACTGCTAGCGAGTTTTCATGCAATTACTGCAAAGACACAACACATCATCAAACATTGCTCTCTCCAATGCCTTATTCCCATATAAATACACTATGTGCATTTATAATCCACACAATATATATTAATACAACCATTAGAGTGTAAACATAAGATAACCTGTGAATCAGTAAATTGATAACAGTAAACAGCATACAACCTATTGACAAGTCGTTATATATCACATAGACTGCGATATTGAAGTAGATTGGAGGCGATTTGTGGAAGACAGAAAATTGCTAAGCCTTAAGGAGGCTGCTGAGTTACTGGGTATTCACTATACAACGATGCGTCAATATGTTCGCAAAGGGAAATTCCCGGTTATTCGGATTGGTCGTTTATTAAAAATCGAAGCTTCGGATTTAGAAGCTTACATAAGAAACAACAAGGTCATTCTTTCAGAAGATGACTACCCAAAAAAAGGTTGACATTACTAAGGCTATTTTGTCTATAAACCGATTTATCGCGATTGATGTATTGCAGATAGGTTTGAGTTATAGCAAGATTGAAAGGCCATGTCATAGAGGCACACTAATTTGTGTGATAGCCGAAAGGAGTGCCAGATGAAGAAGATAATAAATATCGCGTTGACGATAGCAATGGTAACAAGCTTGTTGGTAGTGTTGCCACCAAAAGATGTCAGTGCAGTCGTTGGTGGTTCATTAGTGATAACGGTTGATCCAGCAGTTTGTGGTGAAGAAGCTGGATTCACGCTTGAATTTAACCAGGCAGGGGGGACCCTTGGAGGGTTCGATGTAACCTTCCTGGGTGGAGTTCTCCTCCCTCCCCCAACAGGATATTCATATTCATACAACGTTACAGTTCAGATTCAGGATAATGATGCACCATTCCCATACTTTGTGTCCCAGGGTGTTGCATCTTTAACCCCTGCTGGAAATGTCCTGCAGATCAGACTTATGAATGATTATACTGTGACTGGAACCGCAGATTCTGTAAAGATTACCATCAATAAAGCATATGGAATCAAGCTACCCCCATGCCCAAATTGCGGTCCACAGAGTATTCAGGTCGAGGATGTTGATTCAGCTGGAGCTCTTTCCGGAAATCCTGATATCGCAACTTACAATCTGATGGGAAAGGTTACTCAGATAAAAGTCTTGAGTGATCCCAACACTTCATCATCTTCTTCCGGGTATTACTATGGATATGGATCCACCTCTGCAAATACAAAATATGGTGTATTATTCAGACGCGACAGTTGTGGAACTCTTGATGCAAACGAATACATACAGATAAAGTTTCCAACAACATTTGGAGGATATTCAACATTCCCAGATGGCACACTGGACAAAACAAAGGTCAGGGTTTGGAATGATGCGGTTGCACCCGTATTTCAGGACACTGTGAGTCATATTGATGGTGCTCCCTACTGGGTTCCATCAACCAGCTCTCCAATTCTTGCGGTTGAAGCAGATTCTACTCAGAGAACAATTACAGTTTATCTTGATGCCGGTGCTGCAATTCCAGCTGATGATTTTGTCAGTGTAGTCTTTGACAAAGAGATTGGGATAGCTCAACCTTCAACAGCTGGATACCAAACCATTGAGGTTTCTACAACCGAAGAATCATTCCATGCAGTATCCCCAAATTTCATGGTTGCAAACCAGATAACTGTCACAGCAAGGTCAAATGCTGCTGCTGCCCAAAATGTTGAATACAACATTGAGTGGAAGCTTCCAACTGGAATAACACTCTCCGGTGATGCAGGTGATTGGATCGAGATTCAATTCCAGGATTTAGAAAATATCACGTGGCCATTAACAAACAATACCCCATTCAATGCTGGTGCCGGCAACTATCCACCAACTGTCGCATTCAAAAATTCCACTTACAGTTATAGTTACAGCACTATTGAGTATGGATCTGTTGTCGCTCCAACCGGACCCACTGCAGTCTTACGAGTGAATTTACCACTTGGATATACCATCTCTGCAGGATCTTCCTTCACGATGACTATCGATCATCCAACACTCGACAATAATGTAACCCCTGGTCGATACAGGTTGATGCTCAAGCACAACAAAGATACATCAAACACCTGGTCATATTCAAATTATTTTGCACTGGTTGATGGCGTAATTTTTAACAGTGGTTTTGTAAAGGTGGTACCACCAACTGTCAGTCAACAGGCACAGTACACAATTCTATTCCAGATTGGCCAGGAGCTTAGACCGGGACAACAGATTTTCATTGATTTCCCAAATCTTACAATGTTTACCAACTACACGTCAATCCCCGCTGGTTCTGTCTGGATAAACTGGGATACAACAGCCTTGCTTGCGGAGGATTTCGGTGCCGATGATTGCAGTATGAATTATAATGCAGGCACTTGGGTTGAAGGTGATCCAAGACCATTCGAGCTGAATCCACCAATCTCAACAGTCACAACGGGTGGCTATGGTTATGGAAATTCAAGTAAGCGAGTCACCTTAACACTTCCTGGAACCCCAGGAGATTATGTTATTGGTGATACTACACCAGGACCACCTCTTGATGGTTTTGTAGCAATCAGATTTTGTCTTAACTCAGGAATAAAAAATCCAAACACAGCCGGTGTATACGATCTTGAGGTTTCAACTACCACGCAACCTGAGAAATCACTCTCATCACCGTACACAATTTCTACCTCAATCACAAACGTTGAGGTAACACCAACACCAAATGCAACATGTTCAACAGGTGTACAGTATGTGGTAAAATTTAATACTGGTGGAAATGGCGGTCTTGATGGGGCTGTTGGAGATTATATTGATATTGATTTCAGAGATTTAGCAAAAAATCCAAATCCAGATTTTGCGTCAATCTTGAACACCTTTGAATCAAATCAAGCGGTAACCGAAGTAAGTGGTTACAGCTCGCCACCATTTGCAAGCTCGATGGCATATTGGACGCTTTCATTCAGAACGGGTGTTGCGATGGCTGCACCTCTTAATGATACAATTGACATCCAATTCCCACCAAACGTTACTATGCCTGCATCAATTGCAAACACAGATGTAATTTTATATGTTGGCAATGAATATCCTGACATCTTTGATATTGACGGCGTTGGTGCTGGAGATGGTGCATACCCGACAAATAATCCAATTCCCGTGGTCAACAACAGAATGACATTACAGATTTCTGAAGCTGCCGCACTTGGAGATATGATCTATATCAGATTCAGAAGATCAGCCGGTATCATCAATCCCTCTGCTCCAGGTTCTGCATACACCGTCAAGATTTCCACAGAAGCTCAACCATATTTCACACCAGGATTCTTTGCAATAACTGAAGATTTCATCCCAAATTATGGAGCTCAAGTTCCAACTGCTGACCTTGAATGGAAAACAGATGTTGCACCAAGCCCAGGAACTGACGTACTTTGTCCAACACCAATCCCAAATTCTGCAAACTCACCAGCCCAGTACATGCTCTCAGTGAAAACCCATGGAACATGTCAATTCTTGAATTCAACCGTTGCGATTCAATTCCCAGCAGGAACATATATGCCAAGTTCCATCGACCCAAGTTTTGTCCAGTTGAGAACTCAGGGAGATACAGCGTTTGACTTCGCTCCTGATTCAACATGTTCAACGGGAACAATAACACCTGCAACTCTGTCAATTGATCAGATAAATAGAACAATTTCATTCCCTCTTCCTGCTGGTTTCAATGCAACCCAATATGCACATATCTTGATATGTCGCGATGCAGGAATCAGAAATCCACCAACAGTAGGTGTCAACTATCAACTTGGTGTAACGGTAACAGGAACAGCAGGATGTTCGGGTGGAGAAGTTGAAGTACAGGCAACCTCAGAGTATTTTGGAATCACGCCTGCACCAATTGGCGGAATCCTTCCGGCACTCCACTCAATCACAATCGGTGGCGGATATTATTATTATGGATATGCTTCAAATCATCCAAGCAGTATTGTAGCAATCGGGCCTCAGGCAATCAGAATATATTTGCCAGCAAATCTCAAAATTGCACAGACACAGACAGTAACCGTCACTTTCACAACTGCCGCAGGTTTGGTTAACACCTGTACAGAAGGCGGATACATTGCCAAGGTTAGAACATCAAAGGAATCAACCTGGGTCGACAGCAAACAGTATTCAATTGTGGATACAGTTCAATTCAGTTGTGGAACCTATCCATATGTGAGTCCTCCTTCAACATCATCTGTTGCACAGTATGATGTCAGCTTCACGGTAGGGCAAACGGGTGGGCTTGAGGCAAACGTTGACACGATCACGGTAGCATTCCCAAGCTATACAACCTTCAGTAACTACAATATTCCAGCTGGAGCAGTTTATGTCTCAACTCTCCCAATCACAGGAGGATGTCCGGCAGATTTACCAGCACAGGTGGTTATCTTGCCACCAACAACATCAGGGACATCGGTGACGCTTACTACTCCGATACACATTGGAAACAGCCAGACAGTGTATGTGAGATTCTGCAAATCAGCAGGAATAAAAAATCCATACTCTGCAGGAAGCTACACCCTCCAGGTGAAAACTTCCAAACAACCAAGCTATGGTATTTCCTGCAGATATGCTATCGGAACTGCAATATCTGATGTGAAGGTTGAACCAATCCCTGCATCTGCTTGCAATGAAAACACACAGTACAAAATATCATTTAAACAGGGAACCTCTGGTGGATTAAAGGGTATCTACGGAGATTATATCGATATTGATTTCTATCACCCAGATAATCCTGGAACAGATAGAGCATCCATCAGCAATATCTTCAGTGCTGGAAATGTTCCTTCCCCTTCAACTGTTTCAGTGAGTCCATATGGATACTCCTATGGTTATGGTTCAAATCTCAAAGCTAGTGCAGTTCAGTGGGTTAATACTCCTGAAGGAAAAAAACTACGAGTTTTTGTGCCTTCTGACTTCACTTCAAGTGCATCAGGTCAGATTACAGTTATTTTTGAAACAGGCTCAGGGCTGGACAACACATGTTTCCCTGCCCAATATAAAGTCAGGGTCAGCACAAGTCTTGAACAGGAAGAAGTTGAGTCGGCACCATATGCAATCGAAGATGCACCAAGGCAGATTACAGTTGATGTAATGCCGTCAACAGTTTCAAAAGAAGCCGAATACACCATCAAATTCCAGGTCGGTGCAAATGGTGGATTGTCAGCAAACTCAGACACCATAACAATTGCATTCCCGACTGGAACAACTGTTCCATACAACAGCATCTCAGCAGGCTCAATCTGGATTGCAGAGGCATCTGATTTCACAAGCACAGGATGTCCCCCAACACCAGTTGGTGGAGGAGTAGCCACTCAGGTTCAGTTACCACCAGATATCACAAGCCAGGCTGTAACCTTCACAACCCCGATCAACATCTCAAACAATGCACAGGTTGTAGTTAGATTCTGCTTGAATGCCGGAATAAAAAATCCATACACAGCAGATGCCTACAGGCTTCAGGTGAAAACATCAAAACAATCTGCGTATGGAATTTCAGAACCATATGCAATTACATCAGCAATCTCGGATGTAAAAGTAACTCCAACTCCGAACGTTGTTGGTGAATGTGATGTTGTATATGAAATTGAATTCAAGAATGCAAATTCCAGTTTGTCTGGTGACCTTGGTGACTATGTTGATGTTCAGTTTGATGATGTTTTGAAGAATCCACCACCAGATTATGCATCCATAACAAACAGTTTTACTTCAAATGATTCAATTGCAAACTTGACAGTTCATCCACTCTCACAACCATTAGACGTAACCGCACTTCCGTGGGATACATCGAGATGGGACATAGAGTTTACAACTGGAACCGGCGGAGCTTTGACAACTGGTGACACAATAACACTTGATTTCCCGGCAAATTGCTCGTTCACAGCCGCCTCGCTTACAAACAGAATATTCCTGTCAGACATACAGTGGGATGAGTATTCCTTCTATCCGGGTGATAATTACATCAACGCTAGTGCTGTGCCAAAATTGGCACTACCTGTTGTAAATATTTCCGCCGTTGGAACAAGAGTAACCCTGACGATACCAACTATAGCACTGGGTGGAATTAATGTTGGAGATGGTGCAAATGTATACATCAGGATTCTCCAGCAGGGCATTAACAACCCTTCAACACCAGGTGCCTCATACATAGTTCAAGGATTCACAAGCACCCAGGCGACCTCTGCAAACTCCAATTTCTTTGGAGTCACATCGCAGAGACCAGCAAGAGCTCCCGTCCCAACAGTTGATCTAAACTGGGCTGGACCAAATCCAATCCATAAAGTTCCACCAAAGGTTTATGAGAGCACAGCAGGGAATTCATCACAGGTTGATCTCATGCTTGAGCTGACATCAAACTTTGACTCAGCTCTCCTGCCAATTCCTACGATGAGTGTCACATTCCCATTAGGATTCAATGTTCCTTCATCGATGACAGCAAATGATATTTGGTTATCAATCTCATCATTACCTGCAGGGGTCGGATTTCCGTTCTTGAATTGCTCAAATAATGGTGGAGCTCCATTTGTTGACTCAACTGCCCCACTTGGCACATTTGGACCATTGAGTTCAGCACCGACAATCTCAGGAAACACCGTTACCTTTAACGTTCCAGCATTCTTCACAGCCGCAAGTGCAATTCCTGGTGCAATTGTTTATATCCAGTTCAGACCATCAGCAGGGATACGAAATCCGACAACTTCCTCAACAAACGTGTATGCAATTGATGTAGCAGGAACAGATAATGCAGGTGTGTTGGCTTCATGTGGTTCAGAATTTATTGCAATCACACCGCTTGAAAATCCAGCAAGTGCAACCGCAATATCACCATCATCGATCACTTTAAGCACTGGGTATGGTGGTGGTTATGGTGGTTCAGGTGCAGTGCATCCTTCAAAGGTTGTTGCACTTGGTCCAAAGCATCTGAGAATATATCTTCCTCTTGGATTCACGTTTGGTGCCAACACAACAGCAAAGATAACATTTGAAAAATCAGCTGGTTTGTGCAACACAAACACTCCAGGAAGCTATATATTAAAGGTGAACACCTCAAAAGAATCCACACAGATTGAATCCGCTCCATACTCAATAATTGCGGCGGTAACCGGTGTAATTGTTGAGGTGGTTCCACCTGTAATCAGTATGCACGCAAACTACACCATTGATTTCACAGATACATCATCTGGTGGTTTAAGAAAAGATATTGGGACAATCACAATTGCATTCCCGACTGATACAAACGTTCCAATGTCAATTCCGGCTGGTTCGATATACGTTGCAAAGGGTACGAATTTTGATAACAGTATCTGTCCACCAGAACACTCTGGAGTATTTGGCACAGACTGGGCTTCAATCGCAGCCCCACCAACTGTCAGTAGTGGTAACGTAACAATAACAGTTCCGATAAATATTGATCCTGGTGATCACATCTACATACGATTCTGTGAGAGTGCAAGAATAAAGAATCCATCCAAAGCCAAGTACTACACTCTGAAAGTTGCAACATCAGCACAGCCTGATTTTGTTATCTCAAATCCATATGCGATAAAGAGCGGATTGAATCTTCCTGAGGTTGAAGTAATCCCAAACACAATCAGTCGTGCAGGAAGCACATCTGCATTGGCGATAAATGCTCCTCCAGGAACAAATCCAATCCAGCTTGAAACTGTGAGTGGCTGGGTAGTTGGTGATTTAGTGTTAATTGGTGATGTTCTTCAACCGTTTAATTTGGTAAGCTCACATTTTACAAGAGTAACCGCGGTAAACACCATCACAAATGAGCTGACCCTTCAGACTGCAATTCCTGCTGGAACAAACTTCCTTGCTGGAACTCGAGTATACCTTTCAAGAACTGGAATCATTGACACGTCAACCGTAGCCAGTTTGGCAAACCAAATATCTGTGAATAATAACTCACTGTTCCCGATAACTGAGTATATCGCCGTTGGGAATTTTGGTACCCAACCTGATTTATCAGTTGTTACATCACATCTTGCCGGAAACACCCTTGGGCTGTCACCAAATATTACCGCTGGATTGCCAGTTGGAACACGCGTTGAACTCGTCAGTTTTGAGCTTCCGATGGATGGTTGTTCAGGTGATACATTTGCAGAAACAAGAATCAAATTCAAACTTGGTTCTACAGGTGGGTTACTTGCTAATAGAGACAAAATCTACATTACACTTGAACATGCACCTTCTGTGAACGATAGAGGGTACAATATAACTGGCACTTCAATTTCATCTGGTAGTGTGATGATCAACGACGTTGTCTGCTCTGTTGCTCCTGTAATTGGATACACACCAGTTGGTGGAAAGTTTGAACCTCAGCCAACTCCAACATTTGGAAACAACTATGTAACACTCGAATTGACTGTTCCAAAAGATCTCAGCGGAAACACAGAAGTAACCGTCAAAATCCTTCCAAACTCAGGAATTCCAAATCCATATGTTGCCGGAAGTTACACACTTGCCGTCTGGACAAGCATTGAGCAATCCGCAAATGAATCCAGAGCCTATGAAATAGTTGATGGGGTTGCGTTTGGTTTGACTGCGGTAAATGTCACACCACCAAGCACATCGACAAATGCAAGCTATGTGATTGATTTCTACACATGTGAAGACCTCTATACAAACATTGATACAATCACAATAACCTTCCCAGAGGACACTGTGGTACCAACCTCAATAATGCCTAACCACATATTCATCGACAACGATCCAGTGTTTGACGGCACGGTTGCCGATGCTACCCCACACAGTCAGGTTCTTGCCCCAATAACTGTGACTGACCGCTCGATAACATTCAGAACCAGTAAGACTTTCACCGGAAACGACAACCATGTATATGTGAAATTCACGTATGAAGCAGGAATTGTGAACCCGTCAACACCTGATTCATATCGATTATTTGTGAAAACAAGCAAACAACCAAAGGATGTTGAGAGTCCATACTATGAAATTAGGGATACATCATCCAAGGCAGTTGTGATTCCGAATCCAGCAACCGCAAACAGACCAAACGTTGAATACTCAATCACATTCACTCTCTCGGGAGCTGGAAATCTCACCAGAGACATCAGTTGGATAAAACTTCAATTCCCAGATAATGATATTTATGGAGCAGGTGGCGGTAATGCATCAGCGGAAGCACTGCTCCCAGCATCAATATCTCCTGATAATATCACCATTAACGGAGTAAGGTTGAGCGTAATTCCAACTGTTGATACAGTCGATAGAACAATCAAAATTATTGTCCCTGAAACTATTGAAGCTGGTAGTGAAATCAAGCTGATCATTCTGTCTGGTGCAGGAATTACCAATCCAGTAGTTGGTTCATACCGAATGAAGATTCAAACTTCGGTTGAACCCGTTTACATTGACACTGAGATTTACACGATCAAATCTGCACTTGGTGGTGCGGGTGGCTCACTCACTCCTGAGGTCTGTCTGTCCTATGATTATTCGGTAATCGTCCAGAATGAATTACCAGCGATTGCCCCTCAACTGGACGTGGATTCTGTTCGTGGATGGAATGTTGGTGATGTTGCGTTGATAGGAAATTTCACTGGCTCCAACATGCAGGACATCTACGTTGCCAGGGTTGATACAATCGTTGGAAATGTGTTAGGATTCCAAATTCCACTGATATTTGACATTCCGCTTGGAACACAGATTTTCAGGATGAAAGAAATTTCAAATGTTTCACAGCTATCTGCGGCATCAGTACCAGGTGGATCATCTGTACGGATTAACGTCAATAGTATTCCAAGGTTCTCCGTTGGGAATTTGATAGTCATCGGCAACGGAAGTGATGCCTCTGTCAGATTGATAACTGCCTTGCCACCAGACACGGCATTCCCTGATCAGATTGACTTCTTCCCACCACTGCTACCTCTGCCCATATATCCAATCGGAACTCCGGTATCAATACTCCCTTGCAATGTTGGTCTTGTGAACGCTGAAGCATTCTACGTGATCCACTTCCAAACGGGTGGAACTGGGAATCTCAACCAGGCAGTTTCGACCATCACGCTCATATTCCCATACGATACCTATCTTCCAGATTCGATTATTGCATCCTCAATCTCTATTTCAACGGATGGCATAACATTCATAAACTGTAGTGAGATTGATGTTGATGCTGAAGCTAGAAAAATTGTGCTCACTGTTCCAACATCAATTGCCGCAAACAGCAGAGCATTTATCAGAATTACAAACAAATCTGGCATCAGGAATCCATCAGTTCCTGGTAGCACTTATCGTATGCAGATTGCAACCTCTTCTGAGCCAGATTTAGTCGACACCAAGTCATATGAAATTGAGGGTGCTGGTGCACCAACGGTTACTGTTAATCCGTGTATTGCCGGAAAAGTTGGAGCAGTCCACAGGATTGAATTCAATATCACAAACGGTATTCCACAGGGACAAACCATCACGATAACCTTCCCTCCTGACTACATGATGCCATCTGTTGTGAGACAAGAAAATGTGAAGGTTAACGGTACTCAGGTTCGAGCATCATTAATCGGACCAACTGCAGATAATGAAATTGCAATTACGGTTCCAAAAGACCTCCCATCATCCGGGAAGGTAGTTGTGGAATTCCTTGAAGAATTCAAGTTGAAGAATCCACCAACTCCAGGACACTATCGATTGAAAGTAAGAACTAGTGTTGAACCTGACCACCTCGATGTTGATTCAAATAACTACTACATCTGTCCGGAGGTAAACCTGGCAAGTTTGATATTGATCCCCTCTTCCTTGAGTATTGGAGTAAACCAAACCGGTCAGGTGCAAGCCCAGGCAAAAGATGAAAATGGTGATAATATCACTTACAACGTTGACTACACCTGGCAAACAGATATTGGCATGCTCTCAGGAACATCCGGTGATAGTGTGTCAATTACAGCACCAAGTTCATCAGGCAGTGGGATATTAAGATGCACAGCCAAATACAATGGTGGAACGCTTACTTCGGAATGTGTTATTATGGTTACTCCACCATTGGGAAGTGTTTCGATTTATCCATCAGGAACAAAAACCTTAGGATACAACGCAACCCAGGGATTCACTGCAACCGCAAAAGATACAGCAGGAAACGATATTTCTGGAGCTGGATATTCATGGACAATATCGGGTGGAGTTGGTTCATTATCACCAACAAGTGGTGGCTCAACCATGCTTACAACTGGTTCATCCGCTGCCACTGGAAGTGTGACATGCACAGCAACTTACGCTGGAGACACAAAATCAGTTTCAGTGATAATTAAAGTTGAAGCTGGTGCTGTTGATCCTGGTCCCGGACCAGGTCCTGGACCCGGTCCATCCTCAATTATTGCTGGAACCGTTACTCCAACCATGCACACGATTGGGACGAACTTAAGCTCACTTGGCTTCCAAATCACTGCGTTGGATGATTTGTCTGGTGGTGAAATCAGATTATCATTCCCAACTGGTTGGAGCCCACCCAATTCAAGCAACACCAAGATAAATGTACCAGCTGGTGTTACCACTGGAACAGCTCAGTATAATTCATCAGTACTTGTGATCCCGATCAATTCAATGACCCAGGGTAAGGCAATCAATATTGTATATCTTGATCCAAATTATCCAGAGTATGAGGGATTGCACACCTTCTCGGTTTATGCCAAAAAAAGAGGTGGAACAACCGAACCGGCAAAGAATCAGCCAACTGTACAGCTCATCAAATCGGGTGGAGGAGCAGTTAATGTTTCTGGAACAGGTAGATGTACAGTTACTCCAACAAAAGCATCGTCCGGTTCAATCGGTGCAAAATTCACATTCACATATGTTGCCGGAGCAGATATTTCAAATGGAGAGGTGCAGATAGCGATTCCAAGAGATTGGACAGCTCCAAACTCTTCACCTGGTGCAAAGGGATATGTAAAGATAACACAAACAACAGGTGAGGTTACCGCACTCCAGATTATTCCAGGTGGATCAATCGTTCTGCTGTTTGGCAAATTCCTGAAAAATCAACAATTCTCGGTAGAGTACACAAACGTTGATGTCCCCTCCCAGGAAAAAACCTACACATTCAATGTTAAATCAGCAGGGACTGTTGGCGAACCCAAAAACATTCCCGCACCACCAACGGTTACTCTCGCAAAAACAAGAGTTTCCAATGTAACCTGTATACCAAAGCCAAACTCAGCGGGAGCCCCTGCGGAGTACCACATTACATTCAAAACATCAGATGCAGGAACCCTCACAAAAGATCAATCCTCAATTGTGATAGGATTCCCGTCAGATACTGGAATGCCAGCAAGTATTCAACCATCAACTGTCACAGTCATGAAGATTCCTCTGATTGCCCCGCCTCGAATAAACCCAAACACAAGAGATATTGAGTTCACAGTACCAACTGATTTACCACCAAACTCAACTGTTTCTATAATCTTTGAGGTAGAAGCTGGAATCACCAATCCGACAAATCCAAGGAATAACTACAAAATCACCGCAAGAACATCATCGGATGCATCACCCGTTCCCTCCAGTGCCTACTCGATTATTGCATCAACAATCAGTGTTCCACAGGTGACCCCAGACCCAGTTGTAACAACTGCAGATGCTATGTACACCATCAACTTCAAAGTTGGTGGATCAGGTGCATTAAAACTTGGAAGCGGTCAAATTGTCCTCAGATTCCCGAACGATACATTTATCCCCAACAATATACTTGCAACCAGAATCACCATCAACGGAAAACCACTGACAAAACGACCAGACATTGACACAGTTGCAAGAAAAATTGCACTTTATGTACCGACCACCATCAAAGCGGGTGAAGAAGTAACGGTCATCTTTGCAAAAGATGCCGGTATCAAAAACCCGACAAAACCCGGAAACTACACAATTTGGGTGAGTACAACCGAGGAAACAATAGAGGTTGAATCTGATTCATATGGAATTGGTGAGTCAACAGTCACAGGAGTCAGAGTTGATAGCAGTTCGCTAGATGCCGGTGATACCTGTGTTGATTATACTGTTAAGTTCAGAACAGGAAACTTTGGTTCACTGACTTCTAATTCAACTATCACCATCTGGTTCCATCCAAATTACAAACTTGGGTCAGTCAGCAAGGAAAGAATCTCAGTAAACGGTGCAACAATCAAAGCAACACCAAAGATTCAACAGGGACAGTACATCACATTCAATTCTCCACAATCCTTGAATGCAGGAACAGATGTGACAGTAAAGATCAAATGTCTCAACAACCCGACAACCCCTGGTCAGTATGAGGTGAAGGTTAAAACATCATCAGAGCCAACATTGATTCAGTCAAACTCATACAAAATTGGTGAATCGATGAGTTCAAACATGTCCATCTCACCACCAAATCCAGATGGTGACAATGGCTGGTACAAAACAAATCCAGCGCTGATGTTTGAGTGCAACGTCACAAATGCAACAACCTACTACCTCTTGAATAACGACAACAGAAAGGTGTGGTCAGGAGTTCCCGTAAGACTCGAGGATGGAATCCACACTGTGCAGTATTGGTCAGAAGCAGACGGCTTCAATGATGAACAGAAACAGACTGTTTCAAACATCAAGGTGGATACCGTAAAACCGATACTGAATGTTTCTGTACCGGAGAATGGAATAACCGTAGGGTCTGCAAAACTTGATCTGAGTGGAACGTTCCAGGAAGACAATATCCTTGAAATAACTGTCAGCATCAACGGTGCATCAAGCAAAACCAGAATGACATTTGACAAGGCAAAGGGAACCTGGCAGGGTTCTGTTATGCTTGTTAAGGGTACAAATCAACTCGACATCAAAGCAATCGATGAAGCTGGAAACACAAGCTTCACTCCAATCCTGACTATCAAATATCAACCAGGTGCAGGTGATGGCTCATGTGCGATGATCGTCCTGAATCCGAAAGAAAAGAGTGAACCTACGGGTGGAGTACTGCTCATCAACGAAAGTGAACTTGGATACCACCATATCGAAATGGCTTTGAATATTCATGTCACAACAACTGCCACAAATCCAACCGTCGAGGTTGCTTCAGATTCTGACCCTGGTGTATGGGTAAAGGTTGCATACGACCCCATCAAAAAAACTGCCAAAGGTGATGTTAGACTGAAAGCAAAAGCCGGGAACAACATGGTATCTGTCAGGCTCTCCAGTGGTGGCAAGGTTTGTGATACTGTGAACAAGACTGTTGTCTGCAAGGTTACAGTTGAGTTCTATCCGATTAAGGGTGCTGATACCTCAAAAGGTGAGAAAATAAATCCACCTGACAATATGAAATTTATTGGAAAACCAATCACAAACATGGATGCATATCCTTATATCGAGGCATCGGAAGGAAGAACTTACGTACCATTCAGATTCCTTGGTAATGCATTTGGTGCTGTAGTTGGCTGGAATGCTGATACAAGAACTGCTAGCTATGATTTTGAAGGAACGAGGGTCGAGCTAGTTCTTGGATCAAATAAAGCGACAATCATCAAAGATGGGAAAAAGACAACACTTCCGTTGGATGCGAAAGATCCGAATGTCAAGACAAAAATCGTTGGTGGAAGACTACATGTGCCATTAAGATTTGTTTCAGAAGCACTTGGATGGGAAGTTACCTATGAAGTTTCGACTAGAAAAGTAACTGTGTATTACCCATGATCAAAATCAGCAAACGAGTAAAAAAGATAGAAATATCAAATAACAGGAACAGGAGGGAGCTAAGCTCCCTCCATACTGTCGGTAGTTATCAGATAAAAACCTCTGAACTTGGTGGTGGTCGTCATTCTGTGTTTGACACGGAATCTCCTCAACCCACAATTTCCAGGCAGGAATCCAGGGACAGAGAGATAACATTTGTTATGGTGGCTACAAAAAAGTAGCTACCCGAAAAAATATGATTAATAAGATGAATGATTTGCACGAATTGATAGAAGTAAGTAGAATGAGAATGAGCGGGACAACCATGAGGAATTTATTTTCATGGATTCCTGTTCCCTTCACAAGGAGGCAGAGATGAGAAGATTTGCATCAGTAGCAGTGGCAATTTTGATGATAATAATAATGGTTCCGTTTCAACCTGTGGAAGTTCAGGCCTCGGGAAATGTAATTTCGTACGTATACCTGGCTGGAACTACAACTGAGGCTATTGCAATTGCACGAACTGGCGGAAACCAAATCCAGTTTGTATATACTCTCGCAGAAAATGCTTTAGCTCAGCAACATGATAATACTGCAACACTGAGTTGTGTAGCCCCTCTTGGACCTGATCATTTGCATGGTATAAAACTTGTAATTCCAAATTATTTCCCGCTACCCTCATTGGACCCAACTGCTGAAGGGTATATTGACGTTTCAGCTGGTACTATCACACCTAACCCTGTTAGAATTGATAACAGAACAGTATATGCATATTTTCCAACAGGTGTTATTGGGGGTACAATTATAGTAAGATATGGAGGACCTACCGGAATTGTTATGCCCGATAGACCCAACAGATATAATTTTACCTTTGCTTCAAGAATCTCAACAACAGAATGTAGATACTGCCCTCCCAGCCCAAAAGACTATTCTTCAGCAACAACCGGTTTCCGAACTGTATCACCAACGCCCCAAGTTTTTGTAATGACCAACATGACCCCTGCAACACTCACCTTTAACCCAAATACTGAGTTAACAAACACCGAAATGACCGTGAATTTTGTTCTTGGTGCGGGTGATGAGAGATCACTCTATGCTGGTGATATTATCAGAATCCAATTGGATTATGATGGGACAGTAATACCCCCTTTACCTATCGTAGATATGCTTCCACCTCCCCCACCTCCCCCAGCACCTTTTGTTCGAACGGTTCAGGTGCCATTAGCTATTCCGAAGGATTATGTCAAAGTCAATAATGCTAAATGCACGGTTAGTCCAACAATAACCCGGCTGGGAAGCGGTAACTATCAATTAGATGTTTATATCCCCAGAGATATTAGATGTTCAAACACAACTGGACGGGCGGTAACAATCAAGTTTGAAAAACAATGCAACATTATTCATGGGGCAGGAGCTCCGTTTGAAAGAGTTGCACTTATTCAAACATTGAGAAGCAATCTTGTCCCAGTTGAACCGAACCCTGATGTAACAGATGGATCACCAGATGGTTTTTTGACATCAACTGCATACAGGATTGCCACAAAACTGAATTCACCAGGTGTGACAGTTATTCCAGCATTAGTTGGTGAAAATGCAGAATACTATATCGGTGCAACACCAAATCCTGGTGGAATTCCTCCGTATGTCATCCCTGCTTGTGGAACCCAGGGTTCTTTCCAGATTGGTGGAAATGGTACTCTGCTTGCAGATAACGGCACAATAACCTTTGAATTCCCGGCAGGCACGACCATGCCAAATACAATTGCACCTGGCTCAATAACAGTTGATAATCTGACAACTGGCTCTGGTCCGAATGTTGTTGGTTCTGTTCCACAACTGTCTGGCAGAAAAATCACAATTAAAACCCCTGTTGATATCTATCCAGACGATTGTATTCTTGTGCATTTTGCAAAGAGTGCACACATATATAATCCCACCGTTGGTGATGATGATTATTATATGAGGATTTGGACAAGCAGTGAGCCAACCGTTATTACGTCAATGATATATTCAGTCGTAAATCCAGGTTGGGCGGTTGTAAATGTTCAACCAAATATTTCGTTCTCTGATGGAATTGCGTTTGCACCTGGACAGTCTGGACTTGGCTTGAATGAATGTGCAGAATATTTTCAATCAGCCGTTGCTCCATTTACGCCTGGAGCAAAGTATACAGTCCAGTTCTCACTACCGGAAGATATAACAATACCAGTTGGTGGATTGATTGATATTCAATTCGATCCCATATACAGCACGCTAATTCCACTCTTAAATTACTCCCTAGTACCCCCCCCACCAAGTTTGTATCCACAGTTTATTGAGATTAATGGTGTGACCTGTACGGTTCCTCCAATTACTAATCTTATTGATTCAATACGTATAACATCACCAGTTGTACTAAATCCATCCTCCCAGATTACAATCACTCTGAGAGAGGGATTGAGATTGTACAATCCAGACCTGACAGATGAGCATGAGTCGTACAATATTAAAATTGATTACCTTCCTCTGGGGGCAGTTGGAGCTGGTGGTTTTGATATTGTCTCAGAGCCGTATTTGATAAAAACAGAGGTAAGTCATGTCCACTATACAACAGCTCAAGCAATAAATACAATTGCTGAATGGAGAGTAAATTTCTGTCTTGGTGATCTTGGCGACAGCACTGGTATGGGCATGCCAAACCTTATGCCCGGTGATACAATATCAATAATGTTCCCGGAGGGTACATACGTACCTGCTGTAACAATTCCATCTGGTTCAATCCAGATTATTGATATGTCAATTCCTCCTCCACCCTTCCCGTCCTACTTTGTATCAGGTGCTATCGTGGAAGGAAATATAATAACGGTTACGGTACCCAATGTTGCTTTCGTTGAGAACTCGTCCCTTCAGATATTTTTCCCAGAGAGTCTGGGAATAAAAACACCAAGTGATCCAACCTGTATGTCGGTTGGCGTAAAAACTTCAAGGGAAACAACCTGGATTCAAAGTGATCCAGTTTGTGTTGGAACAACAGTCAAAGATATAGGTGTCACGACAACACCAAATACCTCAGAATCAATAAACACAAACTGTGTTATTTCTGCATCTGAGTATACAGTCAGGTTTATGAATGGTAGCTCAGGCTCACTTTCACCAGGAAATACAATTTCACTTGCGGTACCTGCAAGCCCGGTGCTTAATGGTACAAATTCAGTTGGGTTGGATATTGATATTGATGATGACTCAGCGATTGGTGCTGGTGATGATATTGTTATGGGATACCTCCTGTTAAATGGTATTCCAAATACCACACCATTATCTTGGGTTGATAGAGGCGATGGACACTACTACATCGACATTCCTGTCCAGACATACATCGCTGCAGGCTCCATGATTCAAATTATTATCTTGAACTCTCAGGAAATTCGAAATCCGAGAATCGATAAAACACCATCTCTCTATATGTTCGAGATGAGAACTTCTACCGAACCCGCCTGGATAAGGTCTCTTCCATTTGAGGTTATCTCTAAAATTTGTATGGATTGTGCAAATTTTGAGCATCTGGTTACATTTGAAGGATCGATAATCACAGATATGGAATCAGCTGAAGTTTGGGATATTGGTTTCAGTATTCCAAGTCTCGTTGCTGGAACTCTCGGAACATTGGCTGCTGGCACAGGAACAATCACAATTGAATTCCCACCTGACGTTCGGTTGCCAAATTATATCGATCCACTATCAGTATTTGTTGGTCCAACTATTGCTCCCGGCTCAAGACTTCCGTGTAGTCAAGTCGTTACGGATGGTCAAAAATTGATAATTACCACACCATATACCTTTACAGCTGACAGTGAAGTAAGGATTCAAATCAGCGAAACCGCTGGAATCTTGACACCATCGACTCCTGGTGATCACACACTGAAAATTTGGACATATGCAGAAACCACTCCTGTTGAAACATGCCCATTCACAGTTCGTGCAAGAGGAATAACTCCAGCTGTTGTTACTCCAATAACCTCAATTGCAGGAGCACCAAACACTAAGTATATTATCAAATTCAAGGTCGGTCAGTATGGTGCATTGTCGATTGGAGACACGATTACACTGGCATTCTTTGAAGATACGCCTGGTGTAAACACTGCAACAGACATTGTGACGGCTTTTGGTAATTTTAGAATTCCAGCAGAATTTGTGACTGTGAACGGTGTATCCTGTTCGTTGCCAATTGATTATGCAACAAATAACGCTGATCTATATAATTTATCAATGCATGTCAGAACACCGATCTCAATTCCACCCGGTGGTGAAGTTGAGATAGTATTATCCAAGGATTGTAGAATCACCAATCCCCCAGATCCATCTTCACCAAACACAAATGCCGCTCCTCCCCTTGTTGGTGAACCTAATGAATTTCTTGAGAGGAATGCAAATGATTACTTTGTTGATATTTTCACAAACAAAGAGATCACACCAATTCGTTCATTGGAATATGAAATCACCCCAGATAATATCTGCACAAGACCTGTAACAATCAATGATCCATGCATGACAAATGCCACCGCCGATTACACAATCAGCTTCTATACTCATAGAGATTTAGATCAATCAGTTGACAACATATTCCTAAGATTCCCAGAGGGATTTTATCTTCCAAACAGAATTGCTCCAAACATGATTCGTGTTAATGGCTATCTCTGCACTACACCACCCGCAATATCTGATTATTTCCTTACAATCCTTGTTCCGGAATCAATCAAGCAGTACGAAAAAGTTACGATTGAATTTGATAGCCAGCTTGGACTACAGAACCTTGATCGTGAAGGAAAGCATCTCCTTCGGGTATCAGACAGACAGCCACTGGTACCACCAGTAGATGCCTGGATTGGTCAGCATTTCACAGTCTGCGAGAGCAGAACCTTATGCACTCTAAAAATCACAACTTCAGTCGGCAGAATCCAGGAAGTTACAGTCCCTAAGGGTGGAATCATGGATTTCACCGCACAGGCATTCGACTGTAATAGTGTAATAATAAACCAGGACACCAAGTATTCATGGATGTTTGTTCCAGATTCAAATTCGTATGCAATCATTGGACATATAAGCCCGCTTGAAGGAAGAGTAACAACATTTACAGCTGGCGATATGGGTGATGGAACACTCTACTGCTATGCAACTTACGGCAACAAAACAATCTCGTCATCCGTGAAAATCCGAATCTCTGGTGAAGCTTCAAGTTTGATAATTTCACCAGGCGGACCGTCTACACTGATAAAAGGAGATTGTTACCATTATTCTGCTCAGCTCTATGACAATAATGTTCCTCCTCATGCAATCACAAGCGGTGTTGTTTATACCTGGAGCGTAACAAATACAAGTGTTGCCGGAGTTTCACCTGAAATTTCACAGCCAACACAGCTATGCCCAATTGCAACAGGAGCAGGTGCGATTACCTGTAGAGCAGTCTATAACAACAAAGAAATAATCTCACGTTCAGACTTCACCGTAAAAGCTGGAATCTTTGCACTTAGACCATACCCGACTGATGATTTAGGGCAATTGCGAGTTGGTCAAATATCCACTGAACTATCTTTTGAGTTGATGGATGAATTTGGAGCACCGGTTTTAGCCAAGGAAACTACAAAGGTAATCGTTGAATCCACATCACCAACTTCGAGATTTTCAACAGATAAAATTCACTGGACGACCACAAACAAAATTGAACTCGAAATTGTACAGGGGTTTGCAAAATCTCAAACCTTCTTCTTCTCAGATTCAAGGGTTGGAAATGTCTCATTGGTCGGTTCTGCCCTTGATATTGTTTCTGCAAACATCAGAGTCAGGTTGATGGGACCGGTAGCAAGAATCAACTTCACAAACTCATACATAGTGACATCTGCAAGCTCTCCCACCGACAAGTTGACTATTTCTCTAATCGATGAATACGGGATGATTTCACCGCCCAGCTCTGACATTACAATTTTGATGACCTCACACCTGATTGTCGGGGGTGCAATATCCTCACAGACATCATCAACTGGTGAGTTTTCAATATCTGACATTAATTGGTCACCACTCCCCGGTGGAATGCTCACGCTTCGATCCGGACAACAGAGTATTGATGTATACTACAAGGACAACATAAAGGGTAAGTACATCATAAAAGCAACGACAATATTCAATGGTGAGGCAACTCAAACATTGGATATTACTGATGAAACCGGAGTTGAAGGAAACTTGATTGTAGAGGTTCTAAAACCAATTGCAGGCGTAGACTCAGAGTACATAATAGATTTCAGAACTGGAGGCGGTGGCTCGCTGAGTGCTGGAAGCGGTCACATATATTTGAAATTCCCAACTGGCACAATCATACCGAGCCTCTCAAAAGCAGACATCACGGTAAACGGGACAGCTTGCCAACATGCACCAATTATAGACACCGCCACAAATGTGATTGATATTATCACTCCCGTGAGTGTTAATTCCAATACTGATGTTCGAGTAAAGATTCCAAGGATAATAAATCCCCCCGAGGGAACCTATTCAATGGAAATCTGGACATCATCACAACCTCGTCATGTTCCCTCCAGGGTTTATGAGATTGGTGTTTCAACGGTTTCAAATCTTCGGGTAAATGTTGCTCCAAATTCTGTTGGTCTTGCCGGGCAGTACACGATAGAATTCAAGACAGGACCTTCTGGACAATTGGGTATCAATGATCCAATCACAATCCAATTCCCAGTTGGAACTGTGGTTCCGTCAAGTATCAACCCTGACAAAATTACTGTGAATGGTGTACTCTGCAAAATGAAACCCTTTGTTCAAGGATTGCAGATGACAATATATAACCCGATGCCTATCCAGGCTTTACAGGATGTCGGGATGATAATTGATGATTTGGCAGGAATAAAAAATCCTGTTATTGCCAAACTGGGATACACATTGAAGCTGGCAACCGCAAGCGATTCAAAGTTTGTTGACTCCTTACCATATGAGATAACACAGGTATCAACGCTTCAAAATGTTGTTGTGAAAGTGAATCCACCAACCATAAATAAATCTGCCAGATATGAGATCAACTTCCAGATTGGTTCAAACGGGAGCTTGATTGCCGGTGATAAGATCAGTATTCAGATGAATGAGCAAACATTGCCGACTGCTATCCCAAAACTCTATGTTTCAATAAACGGAATAAATCCTGCAGTTGACGTAATTATTGATGGAAAACGACTTGAAATAAAACTGACTCAGGGGATTGCATCTGGACAGAATGTCTCATTGATCCTCGAATCACAAGCAGGAATCAGAAATCCTCCAAAACCTGGCAACGACTACAGAATTTCAATATTTACCAGTAAAGAACCTTACGCTGTTGCATCACAACCATTCTCAATCGAAAGTGAATTGGTAGTGTCGTACAGCATCTCCCCGTCAGTGCCAAATGGTTCACGTGGCTGGTATACTACCCCTCCAACGATAACCTTGCAGTGCAATGTTTCTGCAAATATTCAGTATCGTTATGAGGGTGAGGATTACCAAACATACAACGGTCCGTTTACCATCACAAAAACCGGTCAGATTGTGATTTATTACAAGGCAATCAGCCTTACCTCGGGTACCGAATCTCTTGAAAAAGACATACTCCTGAAGTACGACCCTGCAAAACCTGACGTACAGCTTCCTGAGTTTGGCGATGGAAATAAAATCCAGGTCAAAGCAAGCTCACACAGGATATGCGGTTCAATTGCTGATTCTTCTGATGTCGAACTAACGATGAATGGCTCGCCGGTATCCATAAATAGTGATGGAACATTCTGCGTGAATGTTGCACTTGTCTCTGGTGAGAACGAATTTGAATTCTGTGCAACTGACTTTGCTGGAAACACCATTTGTAAAATTATCATCGTTGAGAAGAAAGACAAACCTCCAGTTCTAATTATTGACGAACCAGGTTTCATGGTCAGAGTTTCAAAAACTGAATTCCCGTATGACAGTGCTGCAAACCACTATCAGCTCAAGGTTGTTCTTCATGTCAAAGGTTCAACGGAAGCCGGAATCAGCGAAATTATCATCACACCAAAAACTGTAATGGGTGAATCACAAAAACTTACGGTTGCACCAGACGGCAAATTTGAAGGTGATGTTACCTTCAACGCAATAGGTGGATTGAATGTGTTTGAAGCGGTAGCAACAGATAAGCTCGGAAATGTTGCGGTCGCAAATTTGAAACCAGTTGTTTCTGTGGATTTCAGATTGACAATCAATCAGACCACATCAATGCTGAACGGTGAGAGTGTAACACTGCTTTCTGCTCCATATATCTCAACCAGCTGGAGAACCATGGTTCCATTCAGAGTGATGGGTGAAGCGATTGGTGCAGAGATTGGTTGGGATGGAAACACGAGAACAGCCAGCTTTACCATGGGTGACATTTCCATCAAACTGATGGTAAACAGTAGCAAGGCAACCGTTATCAAAAATGGTGTCGCAAAGACTGTAGCACTGGATGCACCTGCTGTTATTGTGAACAGCTCCCTGATGGTTCCATTCAGATTTATTGCAGAAAACTTTGGAGCATCTGTCAGCTGGAATAACGACACAAAAACTGCCACAATGGTTTATCCAAAATAGCTAAATAGCATGAAATAAACCAATTAAAAAAGGGAGTCCTCGTGACTCCCTTTTTTAATGCGTATTGTATATTAATGTTAGTAAATTCTTTATGTTAAAATCAATCTTATTGTATTTGTGTCAAAACTATTATAGGATACACTATGAACCACAAAGGAGGATGAATTGAAAAAACAAATTGAAAGAGCTCTAATCAAAGCTAAAAAAGCTGGAGCAACCTACGCCGATGTTCGAATTCTCTCTACCCAGGATGAAAGAATCGCAACAAAAAATGGTGATCTGGATAACCTCTCATCAAACGAATCTAAAGGATTCGGGATAAGAGTTATTGCAGATGGTGCCTGGGGATTTTCATCATCCTCGGTCATCACAGATTCAGAAATTGAAAAGGTGGCGGAGGAAGCGGTAGCAATCGCAAAGGCATCCGCAACTGTTGCACATGATCCTGTGAAACTTTCGGACAATGAAGTTCACCAGGCTGATGTCCTCGCAAATGTGAAGGATGATCCAAGAAACATTCCGGTTGCAGACAGAGTAAAATTTGCACTTGATGTCGATAAAACCATGAAAAAGGATGGCATCGCAAGTCGTGCTGTGAGATTGTTCAACCGTCACGAAGACAAGTATTTTGGATCGAGTGAAGGGGCAATGATTTACCAGGAGGATGTAAAAGTTGGTGGTGGAATGGTGGCTTATGCATCAAATGGTAAAGAGATTGCTCAAAGGTCATATCCCTCATCCTTTGGCGGTGTTTATTCCCGTGATGGCTGGAGTTTTATTAAAAAGTATGACTTGAAGGCACATGGTGAAAGAGTTGCGAATGAGGCAATCCAAATCCTCTCTGCAAAACCTTGCCCAAAAGGGAAAAAGGATATTGTAATCGAAGGTTCTCAGCTTGTGTTGCAACTCCACGAATCCATTGGTCATCCGGTTGAACTCGACAGAGTATTTGGAACAGAAGCAGCATTTGCTGGAAAATCATTCGTAAAAACAGACATGATGGGTAAATTCAGATATGGGTCTGACATCGTGAATGTCACTGCAGATGCAACAATCCCAAACGCATTTGGAGGGTTTGCATATGACGATGATGGTGTGAAGGGTGAACGAGTTTTCATCATCAAAGATGGAATATTCCAGCGTTTCTTGGATTCAAGAGAGGACGCTGCAAGGCTTGGCATGAAATCAATGGGTGCAAACAGAGCATCGTCATGGAATAAAATCCCAATCGTCAGAATGGTTTCTGTGAACCTTGAACCAGGAAATTCAACATTTGATGAACTCATCGGTGGAATCGATGATGGAATCTATGTTTCAACGGTCCTTACCTGGTCAATCGATGACATGAGATTGAACTTCCAGTTCACAACAGAACTTGGTTGGGAAATCAAAAATGGCAAACTTGGCGAGATGATCCAGAGACCAACCTACACCGGTATCAGCTACGATTTCTGGCGTTCCTGTGATGCCATTGGGAACAAAGATCTTTGGGAAGTCTGGGGAGTTCCAAACTGTGGTAAGGGTGAACCGATGCAGGCGATGCATGTTTCACATGGTGTTGCCCCCGCAAGATTCAGACAGATTCAGGTAGGAGTGTAAAATCATGAAATTAATCGATATAGCAAAAAAAGCACTAAATACCGCAAGCGGAGACAAGGTTGATGTTATCGTCCAAAAAAATGAAGAGGCACTCACAAGATTTGCAAATTCATACATTCACCAGAATGTAAAACAGACTGATGGAATGGTTAGAGTTCGTGTCATCAGGGATGGCAAAACTGGAGTGGCGATGACAAATTCCTTCGAGGAAAGCTCAGTGGTTGCGTGTGCAAAAAAAGCAAACGAACTCGCAGAACTGGCCGTAAAAAATCCTGTCAGCTTTGATCTTCCTGGAAAAACTCACTACAAAAGTGTTCCTGAGTCCGACAAAAAAACTATCAACTTGAACCCAAAAGACCGTGCAGATATGGTCGCCAAAATGATTATGATTGGAAAAAAAGACGATCTTTTGATTGCAGGTTCTGTTTCCAATGAACATGAATCACTCTGTATAGTAAACAACAATGGTGTTGAAATAGAACAGCAGAATACATATGCAAGTATTGGGATTACTGCAATGTCTGATGATTCATCTGGACAGGCAGACATGGATTCACCACGAATCTCTGACATAAATCCTGAGGAACTTGCACGTGAAGCGTGTGGTCGTGCGGTGCAGGGAAGAAATCCAAAAACTATTGATCCCGGTGAGTATGAAGTTGTGATGTTGCCATATGCAACAACAGAATTTCTGAAATTTATGATGTACACTGGATTTTCAGCTGAATCAGCAGACAGTGGCAGGAGTTGGGTTGCTCAAAATATGGATAAAAATATTCTCTCCGACAAATTCACATTAATCGATGATCCATATCACAGCCTGACCAGGCAGAGCTTTGCCGATGCTGAGGGATTCCCCAAAGAAAAACTTACACTGGTTGAAAATGGTGTCCCAAAAAATCTAGTATTCAACAGCTATTTCTCAGCAAAAATGAACAAACCAAATACGGGTCACTCAACCGGTGGATGGGGTCCATATCCGATGCATATGGTGATGCAGGCTGGAGATACTTCGGTTGAAAACATGATAAAAAGTGTCAAAAAAGGAATTCTCATCTCAAGATTTTGGTACACAAACATCATGGATCCAATGAAAGTTCAGCTTACATCAATGACTCGTGATGGTCTGTTCCTGATTGAGGATGGAAAAGTTGTGTCTGGACTTAAAAATATGCGTGTCACTGATGAGGTTTTGAGAGTTTTTGCAGGAATTATTTCAGTTGGAAACAAACAAAAAAATACTGGTGGAATCATTGCTCCTGCAGTCCATCTGAAGGGTTTGAAATTCTCAGGAAACAC
>CBDUSO010000028.1:0-31464 GCA_965370295.1 uncultured bacterium | reverse complement strand
GGGGTGGCACGCCACCCACCCCTACCCTGTGCGAAACAAAAAAAAGCCCCCAAACCAATGTGGGGGCTTTTTAAAAATCTTAAAAATTAATTCGAGGTATTACTTCTCAGTTGGATAAACAATCTCAACTGCTTTTTCTTCTGCAATCCAGTTTACATCAGCACTGAGTGATTCACATGCGAATCTGAGTGGGAGCATGGTTCTACCAATAACGATTGTCGGATAGAGGATGGTTTTGCCGTCTGCACCGATTATTTTTACTTCCCTGCCGTTGATCTTGGCTGTTGAAACATTGTCAATCCAGAGCTGGAGGAATGTGTTTCCAAGTTTTACATCAACTCTTCTATCGTCATCAATCCACTGAACATCTGCTCCAAGTGCCTCAAATACTGAACGAACCGGCATGTATGAGTTTCCGACAAGTTCTGGTGGAAGTGGTGGAGATTCTGTGGTTGGCATTGGGTCAAGGTTGGGAGCTGGTTTGTTGTTGATGACAAACTTTGGGGAATTTACCCAGAGCTTGAGACGAATTCTTGAAACTGCACCCTGCTCGAATGTGATCTTGTAAACATTGGTTCTGCAGTTGCCAAAGCTATCGCAGGCATTGATTGTTATCTCGTTCAAACCACTAGCTAGCACTACATTTTTTTCAAAATACCAGCGTTTATTGTCCTCTTTTGTGAAGGTGTCTTCTTGTACTTTCACGGCTTCACCCATGATTGTAAGTTTTGTGCCTTCATCTGTGTAACCCATGAATTCAATTGTGCTCTCACCTGTTGTCATGGAATTATCCATACCGAGAAGATTTTCATTTGGTTCTATGACAGTCAATGTTGGTGGTTCATTGTCGAGGTAAACGACTAGGGTGATTGCATCGCTCTCACCGGTGAAATTCTTTGCGATTATGACGATGTTGTTGAATCCAGCTCTGAGTTGGTGTGCATACTCAAAAGAGCCGTCACGACTGAGTTTGATGATATTTCCATTCACAAAGAATGTAATCTGAGAGAGGCCTTCGTCTGATTCGACTTTTCCTTTTAGGAGCATTGACGGCTGGTTGGTTTCAAGGTCAAAGTAATTATAGTCACCCTCTTCACGTCTTCTCTGTGCCTCTTCAACCGTTGGCCATGGTGCTACCAATTTTTTTGGACCAGAGAGTTCAATCTTTGGGGGTTCTGCATTTTGTCTGATTGCAAGTGATGCATCGTGTGTGATGACGATGACACTGTTTCCATCTGCATCAATCAGATTTGCATTTTCAATGCCGATCCTGATTCCTTCTTTTTGGAGCTTGTCTCCCTTAGCCTTCAGTGTGAAGGCAACGAGAATATTTTCATCTCTGTCTGCAAAAACTGCTGTCTGCTCGCGTCTGATTGTGACCGAAATTCGTCCTGGTGAATGGTCATAGTCCCAGACAGGCTGCTCGCCGGCACGTGTGAGAAAGCCACCGAGAGAAATGTGTGTTATGTCGAGATACTGATCATCATAAACAAAATCAAGTGATGCACTCTTTACTTCAAGTCCGCCCTTAACATTGACCTTTACTTCAGTCTGTTTGCAGATGTCATTGATTGCACACGATGTGATGATGTGCCTTTCAGGTAACAGCTCTACATCCAACTTCTTTGCTTTTGCCTTCATCTCAAGAAACTTATCAAAGGGCTCACCTCTTGAATTTGAACCAGCTCCCTTGAGTGAAATTTTGTAACCATCTTCGATGTAGCTCATATTCTGGTTGGTTTTGAGAGATACAATGCTTTCAAAAGGTGGGACACCGATTGTGGGAGAGAATGTGGCAGAGAAAAACTCTGATGATTCCGGTCCAAGTGAAAGATTTACTGGGTTATCATACTCATTGATTGACCCAACGGAAATTTTGAAATCTGTTGTCTGACCGGGTGCAACATCAACAACTGCCATTCCAATTGGTTTGATTTCAAATGATGGTGGTTTGGCAGGCTCTACGAACATGTTCATATCGAACACTTTGGTAGTTCCCGATGCAAGCTCTGAAACGGTAAGAGTGTAATTGCTCTCAGTACCCTCTGGGCTTTCTACTGGAACGTCCATTGAGACTTCGATTAGTACTGACTGCATTGGGTAGAGTTTGATATTTTTACCATTGGTTGTTGGGACTGAATCGATCATGACGATATTTTCCCAGGTCTCACCGGAGATATGATTCATATCCAACTGGAAGTCCATTGGAATATTTCCAAGATTTGTTAGAACGTATGCCTGTTTTGGTCTTGATCCTGCTTGAACACTGAAGTCGGCTTTTGCCTGTGTGAGACTGTATCTTCTAACTAGTGGTTGCATGAGATTGCAGTATGTTGATTGGAGGATTTCTTTTGTTGTGTTGTCTTGAATCCAGGCGACAAGAAGACAGTTTTTATAGAGAGTTGTCCAGTCATAATCAGTTCCTGTTGTTGGAAGCTTGTACTCCATGTCGTAGTGAGACACACCAATTGGAAGAGAGATCGGGTCACCGATGTGACCTCTGTCTTCTGCTGGTTCTTCCCCGTATTGATGGAGCATTTTCATAACGGTGAGAGAATGCTCTTCTTCACCGTTGTCAGCGGAGAATTCAACATTATTTTCAACCATTACAAAATAGACATTCAAATCATTGTAGTTGCTGACATCTTGATAGGTTTCTATCTCGAGATTTGCAAATCCTGTTGATTTTCCAATTGTTCCCTGGAGGAAAAGTTTGATTGGTGATCGTTGGGCTTTGTAGTCTACCACACGCTGATAGAATCTCCAGAAACTGTAGGAGCTCCCGGACATTTTTCTGTCTGGTAGGATGTCTGGGGCTCTGTCTTGTCGTTCAAATGGTCCATCACCTTCAGAGAAATTCTGAAGTCCATTGTACATGGTGGTTGGGAGTCCTTCTTTTGTGTACCATCTGTATCTGTAGTGATGTTCCTCTTGGGTCATTCCTGAGTGGTCTTTTGGTGCATCGGCGTAATATGCTATTGGGAGAATCAGTGAATATCCATATTCCTCTGCCATTCGGTACTGTGCTTCTCTGTGGTATGGACAGTATTGACACCAGACTGCGGTGAAGGTTTCTGTCAGCAGACATCTTGGAACATATTCAGATTCTTTGGTTGGTGGGTTTACAAGAAGGATAAACGTGAAGGAAGTTGACTTGTTTTGAGCTGAACCAGATTGCATTATAACCGTCATCTCATACACACCAGGTGTTAACTCCCCGCGAGATTTTAGAACAATTGTTGATTTTGTGTTTTCTCGCAACCTGATTGTGCTTGGTTCAAATGAAATATTCAGTGCTGTGAGAGCAAATCCTGAGCAATCAACATTTTTCACATCACGATTTGGGTGTTTGTTCTCACTACCGTTTGGAACCACGCACTTCTTTTTTGGTTTTCTGTAGGAAAGGCTTACATTTCCTTCAAATCCATTCTGTGGAAGAATTTCAATTTCAAGGCTTCCAGGAGTGTTACTGTCTAACTCAACAAAAAGTGTGGTGTCTGGACTGAGTGTGAATCCAAATGCATCTGATGGAATCACTGTTACTTTGATTTCCTTTGTCCCTTTGTTGGTTTTGATAACCAGAGTTGCTTCAATTGGATCACCGGCAGCCATGTTGTTTGTGTCGACTTTGACATTGACCATGATGGTGTCGCCGACAAAGTTTTTTGGTTCAACCGAAACAAACGGTGCATTCTGAATAACATCGATGCTTCCGGTGAGCATTCCACCTGTCCAGTTTCTGATTTCAATTCTTTTTTGCATGCTATCGCCAACACGCATCACGCCAAAGTCAAGATTGTTGGGGGCTACCGTGAAGTAGACATTGAGATCAGGCTGGCTTATAAATGTTGCAATATCAATTCTTGGAATGTTGAAAATAGTTTTGTATGGAACGATTTGGATTCTGTGGTTTCTGGTGTCGGCGATGATGATTCCCTGGTTGCTGCATGCGATTGCCTCTGGATACATGAAGAAACCCTTTGCTTCTTCATATTCAATTGAATCCTGTTCAGCATTTTCGTAACCAGCTTTGGAAAAGAACATTGCTCTTTTTGGTCCACCAGTTTTTCCGAAATCCCAGGAACGATTTGAATTGTTGTCAAAGACTACAAATCTGTCATTAAAAGTATCCGCGGCATAAATCATGCCAGACTCGTCGTATGAGCAGTCGGTTGGGAAGAAGAGCATTCCTTCACCTCTGCCTTTGTGGCCATATTGTCTGATGGGGGTTCCGTCCATATCAAACTCTTGAAGACGACAGTTGGCTGAATCTGCAACTAGAAGTTTTCTTCCGTCAGTTGCAATTCCCTTTGGAAGGTTGAATTCACCAGGTGCTGAGCCGAACCCACCAAATTGAGCAAGGAATTCACCACCGGTTGAGAAAACCTGGATGAGATTGTTCCCTGTATCGGTGACATAAATCTTTCCAAGTGAGGAAGAAACTGCTACGTCTGATGGGGAGTTTAATTTTCCATTTCCAAGTCCGAATGATCCGATAGTTTTCTGATAACTACCTCGGTCATTAAACATTTTGATACAATGATTTCCTTCATCTGCAACATATATGTTGCCACTGCTATCAAAATCGAGTCCAACCGGGCTGAGGAGTTCATTTGTACCGGTACCTTTTTTACCAAATTCTGAGACAAAACCTTCGCTGTTAAAAGTTAGAATCTTACATCTTGCTGAGTCAGCAACGGCGTATGTGCCGTTTGACATTGCGATTCCAACTGGTAATCCTAGAGACCCTGCACTTTCATTATCGTTTTCCGGCATGGATTGGATGAATGTTCCGTCAAGTTTGAAAATATCTATACGGTTGTTGTGGTATGAGGAGACATAAATCTTTTCGTCAAGAATTGTGATTCCTGTTGGTCCTGAGATCTGTCCTCTTCCGTTTCCTGGAGAACCAAAGCTGTCAATCACGGTTCCGTCAAATGCGTATACTCTGACTTTGTTCTCAGTGTAATCTGTGGTGTAGAGTCTGTTGTCGTGGACGGTTATTCCATGTGGGGTTTTCCCGTCCGCGAAAGAGGTGATGAATTTACCCTTATCATCAAAACAGATAACCTTTCCGGCAACTGAATCCGTGACAAATATTTTTCCAAGAGTTGCACAGATTCCGGTTGGTTTGATCAGAGTGTAGTTTTCACCATCTGTCGTTGGAATTGTTAAAGCAAGCCTATCCTTCAGGTCGATTGCGATAATATTTTTTGCACCGGTGTTTGCGATGTAAAGTAAGCCACCGTACGCGGAAATATCACTCGGGTTGACCATGTATGATTCACCAGTTTCGGGGTTAAGTGCATGGAGTTCTCTCTCAATCACGTCATCTGTTCGGTTGCCTCTGACAAGAATTTTTCCATAAAATCTGTCCAGCCAATAAATTTTATTTTGTAAGCAAGTCAATCCACCAGGGTCAGACATGAGAAATTCATGGCTTCCGAGGTGACCAAATGAATACTGAGGCTTGCCACCTTTTAAAATGGCTTGAACCCTTGTATTTACGCTGTCTACAATATAAATTCTGTTGCCTTCATGGGCAAGCCATGTCGGACCAACAAATGAGCCAAGTGGACCTTCGTTGCCGGCGAGTTTAACTCCAAAGTCAGAAATACGACCTTTTCCGTGTCCCTCTTCTGCAAAAATACTTCCTATGATGGGCAGATATGACACTGCCAGCAGGATTCCTAATGCCACTGCTATGGCTTTTTTCTGAAAACTTGCGATATTCATGCAAGCCCCCTTCCTATGTAACTGAGAATCAAATGCATTATAAATTGGGCTGTTATTAAACTCAACACTGAATAGACAATATTAGGTTTAAGGAAAGGTTTTATAGTTTTTTGGATTTATCTGGGGCCCAGATGAAAAATCAAATGTTTAGAATTAGTCAACATTGCTTTGACTGATTGTAAACAATATCACTATTTGTGATGAATACATGGATAACTTTTGCAAGATAAGCAACTATTAAAAACGCTCTCTAGCACACATAATCTGATTTTACATTCAAAACAATACTTAAACAAACGACCGCTTTTCGAGTTGCATCCATCACAAAAAATTTCCTCCGGAGTAAGGGGAGGATGTCCATCCTTACTCCATTTCCTTGCAACTTTCACTCTATCTTCTTCGGATTTTGCTGAAAAAACATCACACTTGGTGCAGTCAAAACTGCAAAAGGCAGTTCGTTCATGGGTGTTATTTGTTTCTGAATGATTCGAGATTTGCCTTTGCCTCTGGACCAACATACTTAAAGTATTCTTTGATTGTAACACATGGATAGTCTTTGCACTCGGCACATGTTGAAATCTTTTCTTTTATACCGCAGGCTCGAACCTCACACTGTGAGCAGTGAGAAACCTTTGGTTCACCGGGCATCATGCAACCGACACAATTTATGTTCTCTGGTTTTATGTCTGCTTTATACAATTCTGACCATTGCTTTGCAGTTGTTGCCCTTAGCTCATTATCATCAGTTTTGTATGCAATAAACGCCGGACACTCCGAACATTCCATTCCACAAACGCCGTACACCTTTTCCATGTCGACCTCCATTATTTCTTTTGAGTACAAATATATCACAAAAAAATATCTTTGACAAATCGCTTGTTTTTGGTTATAACAGGGGTATGGATTTATCAAAAATTGCAGGTATCAGTGTCGAGTTAAATGAGGATGGAACAGTCTCTTTCCCAAAGATTCCCAACCCTCCCAAAGTCGGTGAAAGGTTATTTTCAGCAGCCAGGGATTATTATCTGGATGAAAGCGTTGCAGTTTCCACCGTACTTTACCGAGTGTATCGAGATGTGTGCTTAGAGGAACACAGAGAGCTAATCTCCTCACAGAACCTCAGGTATGATGTGGTTTCGATTTCTCCGGGAAAAATTGGCAGAGAATATATAAAAACAATTGGTCACTATCATCCTAAGGCAGATGATAATGAGGCGTATCCAGAGATTTATGAAGTTTTACATGGCTCTGCGATTCTCCTCCTGCAGGATGAAAATATTGCGGATGCGATCGCGATTCATGCGGGTGTTGGCTCGCAGGTGTTGATTCCACCAGGATATGGTCACATAACGATCAATCCTGGAACCGAACATTTGGTTTTCTCAAACGTTATCTCTAGCACTTTCACTTCCGTTTATGGGATTATGGAAAAGTTCCACGGCGGTGCTTATTATTATATCGAAGATGGAGAACCAAAATGGATAGAGAACCCAAATTACGAGAAACATCCAAAGTTGAAAACTCTTGAACCAGGGCAGATGCCAATGATTGTTGGTTTGAGGGGTTCTTTGTATCAAAATCTCATCGAAGATCCGTTCAGATTTGCCTGCTTGAATCATCCACGACTCTGCCCTTCATTCTAAAAAATTAAAAAATACAGACTCAGAATTTTATTGGTGCCAGGTAAGGATGCTCTTTGCCTTCGATTATTGCTGATTCTATCATCGCACAAAACCATCTTCCCAACGTGAATTGCCTGCCAAGAACCCATTTGATGGCTTCTTTCTCGCCAGGATTTGGGTTGTCATCAATCACTCGTTTTGCCCAGGACGCGGGTGAAGTTGGTCTGATTGGTGACATTATTTTTGAGAGTAAATCCCAAGCCCATTCGTAGGCATGGGATGAATTTCTCCAGTTATTTCTTTTCAGTATTGTTCTGGTTGAACCCTGGGTACTTAGCTCTGTTGACATTCCGGTGAGAATATCAATCTTTTTGTTCATATCAGATTTCAACTCGTCGCTGAGCTTTCCAAGAACTAAAGCCTTCTTCAGATTGCTGATGTGTCTTTTCAATCCACCAATTCTTGTCTCTATTGATTGCGATCTCTCCAGCCTGGCAAGTTCGGTGAGCTTGAAGAGATCGTTTGTCAATTTTTTCATGGTATAATTTTTTGAAATATCCTCAGGTTTTTTTACATGTTGTTCTCTGCAGAGTTTGAGAATTTTGATGGGTGACGGTTTGGAATCAGGGATATATTCGCAGAGTTTTACACCGACTTCGTCGAATTGGTTGAACTGGGATGCCTCTTGAAATTCTTCAGGGGATACTGTTACTAAGGCTATCCAATTTTTATCCCAACCAATTATTCTCGATGTTGTAACATTTTTCAGGGATTCAAGATTTTCAAGAGTATTTTCGACTCTAGCTGTATAGAGTTGTTCGTTTTGAGTAAGCAGGGAAAATAGTATTGCGGTTGCAAGCATGTGTCCAGCAAGCGTTAAATCGGTTGCGTGGTGTCTGGTTTCTGACAAAACGTCATATCCAAACTCAAGAACTATTTTTGTCCACTCAAATTCCAGCTTTAAAATGTTGTTATCCGATTTGGTCAAGCTGTCACTGAGTCGTTTGTAAAGTTCCAATCTTTTTTCTTGAAATAATAATGGATTGATGAGTCGTTTTGTGCCAAATATTCCGATGGTTTCAAGATTTTCAGAGAATTGTTTTCCCTTGTCAGATGGATTAGAGGTGTCGCATCTATCAGCTTTTCTTAGATTCTGCCACAGCTTGTTATCCTCCAACCCACTACAAAGATTTTGAAAACTTGCACATCTCTCACATCCGTGGTGGGAGCAGATGAGCTTTGCAATCGAGACTTCAGAATTTTCCGGGAAGGCTTGGTTCAAGAAATTCCAAAGATTATTGGGGATAGTATCTTTATCTGAAAACAATATTTGTCCATGGAAGTCCGACACACAACTTCCCGGCTCTTTTGAGAGAATAAAATCAAGTGAAATTTTTCCGATGTCGTGAAGAAGCCCTGCTATGAAGGACAATCTTGGAATGTCTGTTGTTCGGAATTCCAAGATTTACTTTTGCCCCTATGCCCTTTGGTTGTTTCTATGTTTGACGAGAAATCCAGTGATGACGATAAGAATAATCAGAGTGATTCCGTATGTGTAGCTTGAATAGAAAACTGACCCATTGGATAAAACAGCAACTGGTGAAAAGCGGAGGTAGCCAAAGAAAAAGTTCATGCCTGCGTGGACAAATGTTGTTACGATTATCGAACCTGTCAGCTCAAATAAAAGTCCAACAAATATCCCAAACAAGAAAGTGAAGAAGATATATCCCATGAAAGATAATGTTGAGCCGCTGGTTGTAAGCATATAGTTCAAGTGATATAAACCAAAGAATACTGCTTGAATCAGGATTGCTTTGGATAAACCAAAACGTTTCAGTTTGGTTTGGATGTATCCTCTGAAAAATATTTCTTCTGCGAAGTTCCCAAGCAAAAACATTCCAAGTGGAAGAAGTACCGACAGGTTTATCGGGATGATATTGAGGGTGTATGATGTTATGGACAACCCAAGAATAATTGGAAGAAATACTGAGACAAAGGCAAACATCAGCCAGACTCCGGCAATTGAGCCAATCGCCCAGATGAGCTGTCTGCCGAGATACCTTAAAGCTAATCCGTAATCTATCAGCTTTGTTCTGTCGACAAATGTGATGAGCATAAAAGAAAGCACGATCATGCTAGCTTTTTCCCACACACCATATGTTAGCCAGTAGATTCCAAATCGTGTCAGGAAAATTAGCAGGAATGCCAATAGAATGGTGATGAATTCCACTTTGAATGATGACTGGACAAAAAACAGGAGACTCGTTTGTTTTGTTACTCTCCAGCTAAAGAGGATTGAAAAAAGAAGAACAATTGCAATAAAAGCTATGCTCACGATTTCAAATCTGGAGAATGAAAGGGTGATTGCAATTGCAGTGACCAGCAGATACACGCCAAGAGTCCAGAGGATTCTTATATCTTTCCCCTTCATTTGCTCTTCCTGCCTTTTGGGGATGTGAATTTGAAACCTTTAAGCAAACCGGTAGCCATTAGAATTAAAAGGGCTATTGAGCATATCAATGCAACAATCCACCAACTGTTCAAGTTACTCTTTCTCTGCTTAAAATAATCATCCACACTGGTCAAGGTTTCTAAAACCACAGATTCTGGTTCTCCTTGAGCCATCTGAATAAATGATTGATTTAATATTGAATTTGGTGCAAGACGAATTTTGTAATCGATTTTATTTCTGAAGTATGGAAAGTTGCTCCAAACCCTTTTGCTGTTTAACTCAATACTTGTTAATGATTTATTCATAGTGCCCGTTGGTTTGAGACGAACTGTTCTTTCATCAATCCTTTCTTCAAGTCTCAGACTTCGAACAAATGTTTTGAAATCAAGATTTGATATTCTCTCTGAGGCATTGTTGATTCCGTATTTCATCGAGTATATGAATTTTTGCACTTCTCTTGTTCCAAAATCTTTTTCAATCTGTGAGATTTTTGCACTTGCTAAAATTGGAACTGACATGTGCAGTGGTTTGAGCCTGTTTGAGTGATCGGGATTTTCTAGCAGGGGTACTTGAGAGAAAACAGATCTTGTCTCGGTGGCAAGCTTGATGGGGTCAATGTCGAAGTACTTAAACACAAGATAATATCCCAAAATCTGAGAGGATCCGTGTGGGTACTTTGGAAATACAGTTTGCAACAACTGAAGAAAAATGGGTTCTGTTTTGTTTGTGTCGCGAAGGAATCCTGGCGAGGAGACGAAATTTATCTGATTATTTTTTATACCAAAGGGGTCAATGTTTGAATCTGCTGGGTGGACTATTATTGATAAATCATCTGGCAGAGACACCCCAAGTGTTGATTCAAAAAGATTTATTTGGTGTGTTATGTCTCGTTGAATCTGATTTTTTATTGATGAACTATCGGTAAAGTATGGGTCAAAAACTATCTCAACATGGTTTGTGCCACTTGCGAGTACTCCAACAACAGGAGCAAACAGGGATAACAAAATTATGAAAGTAAGTAACTTTCTCACTTACCACCAATTCGAGCTACCAGATTTATCGTCCATTCTGCTATCTGTTCAAGATGCTTCACCTCGATAAATTCGTCAAGACCGTGTGGATTTATCATGCCGGTGCTTATAACAACAGCGGTTTTTCCACCTGCATTAAAAACATTTCCAACCGAACCTCCTCCACCTGAAATAAATCTTGGAGTGAGATTTGTATCCTCAGCCGCTTTTCCTACCAAAGCGGGGAGTTCATCCTCCGGCTTGAAACTGAAACCCTTCAATTCGTTGACCAGTTCAACCTCAAAAGTTGCACCCATCTCATCGCATGCACTTTTGATTTCTGAAACGATATGGTCGATGTGTTTTTTGAATTTATTTTCACTGATGGATCTCACTTCAAATTGAAATGAGCAGGAATCAGGGATGATGTTGAAGGATTTTCCACCCTCGATTGTGCCAACATTTGCAGTGGTTTGTTTGTCTATGCGACCAAGGTTCATGTTTGCGATTGCTTTTGATGCGGTCTGGATTGCTGAGATTCCCTTTTCTGGGGCAATGCCTGCATGTGATGCTCTGCCTGTAATGGTTACTTTTTGAACCTTCATGTGAGGAGCAGCAACAATGACTATTCCAGGAGCTCCATTTGTGTCCAGTACAACCGTGAAATCACTCTTCAGTTTGTCTGTATCAAAGTGAGATGCACCGCGTAAACCCAATTCTTCTTGAATGTCAAACACCACTTCAATCTGGGGGTGTGGCTTGTCTTTGTAGTATTCTAGTGTTTCAAGGATTGCAGCAATTCCAGATTTGTCGTCTGCTCCAAGGATTGTGGTTCCGTCACTTCTGATTACTCCATCGAGAAGCTCCGGTTTCACACCAATTCCTGGGACAACGGTGTCCATGTGGGCAGAGAGTGCGATGGAACCTGGGAGTGTTCCCTTCATTCTGCCGACGAGATTGCCAGTATCTGAGCCAACTATCTCACCAACATCATCAATCTCAAACTCCATATCCAGATTAGAAAGACGGGTCACGAGGTAATCAGAAACAGCATGCTCGTGACCCGATTCGGAATCTATCTGGACTAGCTGGAGAAAAGTCTCTAGTAGTCTATTTTTGTTCATTTTTATCCTTCGAAGTTCAAACCTGCCTCAAACGCTTTGATGTTGACATCGTAGAACTTTGCTTTTTTCTCACCAAGATAATCTTTGATTGCTTTCTTTGTAATCTCAGGATTAAAAGCACCGGTTACCTTCATAAGAACACCGAGCAAAACGATGTTTGTTGCCTTTGCCATCGCTTTTTCTTCAGCGATTTCATTTGCATCAACATAGATAATTTTGATGTCGGTTCGTTTGCTCTTCTCTTTAACAAGTGAGGAATTTATGATTAGCAACCCACCTGGCTTGACTATAGGCTCGAACTTCAAAAAAGAGGGTTGGTTGAACACGATGACATTCTGGGGTTTTGAGATGACAGGTGAACCAATCTCCTCATCCGATGTTATGATTGTACAGTTGGCTGTACCACCACGCATTGCGGGACCATATTCTGGTAGGAATATCGCGTTGTTTCCCTCAATGACTGCAGTGTCTGCAAAGAGTTTTCCAAGCATCATTACACCCTGACCACCAAACCCTGCCACTAAAAGTTCATGTTTAGCCATTATTCCAATCCCTCCACTACCTTGAATTCACCTGTTGGGTAGTGTTTGATTGTCTCGTTCTTTACCCTTGCTACTGAATCAACTGGTGTCAATCCCCAGTTTGTCGGGCAGGTTGAAAGAACTTCGACTAATGAGTATCCAAGACCCTTTATCTGGGCTGTGAAAGCCTTCTTCATAGCTTTCTTTGTTTTTCTGATTCCAGCTATTGTGGTTGCGTCTGTTCTTGCGATGTATGCAGGTCCATCAAGCTGTGCAAGCATTTCGCAAACTCTGAGTGGGAATCCGTGAGTATTTTTGTCTCTGCCGTATGGTGATGTTTCTGTTTTCCAACCCATGAGTGAGGTTGGTGACATCTGACCACCGGTCATTCCGTAGATTCCGTTGTTTACCATGATGGTTGTGATGTTTTCACCACGGGCGGCAACGTGAACCATTTCAGCGGCACCGATTGCGGCGTAGTCACCATCACCCTGGTAAGTTACAACAAATCTATCAGGTAGAGCTCTCTTTGCTCCGGTTCCGACAGCACATGCTCTTCCGTGAGCGGATTGTATTGTGTCGACCTCAAAGTAACCAGTTGCAAGGGTTGAACAGCCTACAGGAAGAACAACGATTGTGTTCCCTATGAGGTCCATCTCTTCGATGACTTCACTCAAAATCCTGTGGATGGTACCATGGGGACATCCGGGACAGTATGGTGGTTGCGCTTTGCCCATCATTTTTGGATAATGTGTTAGTTGTTCCATGGGATACCTCCTGTTGGGGCTGGTTCTCCATTGATGTGTTTGGTCATTAATTCTTCTATCTCTTCAACAGATGGAACCATTCCGCCCTGTCTGCCATAAAAGTGGATTGGTTTCTTAAACTCAGTTGCCAGCTTTACATCCTCTATCATTTGACCAAATGAAAGTTCAATGTCGAAGAAGAACTTTACTCTGTCACTGTCTGCCAGTTCTTTGAGTTTCTTGCTTGGGAATGGCCAGAGTGTAATTGGTCTGAGAAGTCCAACTTTATGACCCTTTGCTCTCATGGATTCGATTACGGTTTTGATGATTCTTCCAACTGTACCGTAGGCAACAAAGACATACTCGGCATCCTCTAATTGAGTTTCTTCAAACATTATCTCTTTGTCGATGTCTTTGAATTTTTTCCACATGTTATTGTTCATCACTTCAAGATCAGCTGGTAAAAGTTCAAACGAGTTGATGATGTTTTTCTCTCGTTTTCCCTGCATTCCGTTTGCTGCCCAAGGTTTTTTTGGCAATGTTTCTGGGTCAACCATCTCAGGGAGGGTTACTGCTTCCATCATCTGACCAAGAAGTCCATCGGAGAGAATGATAACCGGGTTGCGATACTTGTCAGCAAGATCAAAAGCGTTGAGCATGATGTCAACGTTTTCCTGGATGGTGGATGGAGCGAGAACGATTGTGCGATAATCACCATGACCGCCACCCTTCACTGCCTGGAAATAATCGCCCTGAGCGGGTGCAATATCTCCAAGACCAGGTCCACCTCGAACAACATTAACGATTACAACGGGAAGCTCAGCTCCTGCAATGTAAGAAATTCCTTCAGCCATGAGGGAGATACCGGGTGATGAGGATGTTGTAATTACCCTTTTGCCAGCTCCTGCACATCCATAAAGCATGTTGATTGCTGCAACTTCTGATTCAGCCTGTGTGAATGAACCGCCAACCTCTGGCAATCTTCTTGCCATGTAGGCAGGTGCTTCATTCTGTGGTGTGATTGGGTAACCGAAGAAGTGACGACATCCAGCACGGATGGCGGCTTCAGATATTGCTTCGGCACCCTTCATTAAAATCTTTTGGCCCATTATATTTCCTTTCTCTATTTGCCAGCAAACTCAAGTGTTGTTGGCTTTTCGGTATAAACATGACTCTCGCCCATCTGGTTGTCAAATACTGACAGATGGAAGAGGTAGTATGCATCTTCTGTTGGGTTGTGTGCAAACTGAACCTGAAGATTGCTGTTGGTGACGAGGGATCTGCTCATCTCAACTGTCCAGATTCCGTCTTCTTCGTTGTAGCTTGCCATACATTTGATGTCAGGATTCCCGGGAAGCTGGATGTAGTATGGTGCGGTTGTTTCAGCTGGGAGGGTGTTGAGGTTGGCAGGGACCGGTTTCATGAGGTCGATATTGCCAATCTGTTGTGGTGCACCAACCGGGATAAACAGTGGAGAGGCAACACTTTTTTTGTTTGGATAGAGTGTTCCGGGAAGATAGATGAGTCCGGTTGCGGTATCAAAATTGTCTGCCTGATCATCGATTCCGGCACCAAGTGGTCCAACAACGTGGTTGGATGCAGAACCTGTGATAAATGTTTCATGGGCTTGCCATGTCCAGATGTCCAGAAGTTCACCTATTTTTCCTGCCATGTAGTTTGGTCCGCTGTGGCAGAGTTTGTTGCAACCTTCTACCTCAAATCCTTCGATTGGGGTGACTTCAAAACCGACTGAAAGCATGTCTTCCTTTGGAAGTCTTGAGCCAAATTTCCAACTCTTCTCTCCATCTCGTTCTCGCATTTCCCACATTTTGCCACCGAGATTCATCTTTTCGTCTTTCCATGAAAAGAGGAAGTATACATTAAAATCATCGTAAGTAGCTTTGGTGATGATCTCATATTTATCGTCTTCGTTTTCAGCAGTGAGTGTTATCGGCAGAGCATCAAGCCATGCATCCTCAAATTCACCTGCGAAGCCATCAACCACCGGAGCAATCTCTGCAAAATCTGCTGAGAGTATTTCCTGGGTTACTGGCATCTCAAGTCTTGATGGAACATAGGAGCGTGATGGTGGAAGTTTTACCCCACCGCAACCGACAACCAATCCGGCAACAACAATAACCACGACAAGTACTAATAAGGTCTTTTTCATCATTTCTCCTTCCGGTTTATATAATATATTTCCCACACAGTCACCAGGATTCACGATTATCCTGATTGGTTTCTACCGAAATTTCACATGTAGAATGTAACACTTGCTTAATAATCAGTCAAGGAATTTGACTGACTGATGATTTGTTAACAATGAAGTATAGTATTTGGTGTATGGGTATGTAGAATCTGAATTTAGCCTGGAGGTAGACTATGAAAACTGGAATGAAATGGTTGTGTTTGGTCGTGGTTGTTGTTTTGCTGGCTTCGTGTGGTGGTTCAGTTGTCACAAATGATATACAGGAAATTACCTGGTCGGGTGCCGGAAGAAACTCGATGAGAACAGGAAGAGCAAGTGGTGAAGTACTGTATCCATTTGGTGCTCTGTGGGCAAAAAGAGTCGACGGTCTTGGAATTTCATCGTGTTCTGTTGCAAATTTGAATATTTCTGAAGATCCAAAAATTGAAACCCAGGCTGTTTTTGTGTCGGGTGGTGAAAAGTCAATCTATGCTTTTAATGCGACCACCGGAAATGAACTATGGCGAATAAATTTGCCAGCGAAATCACATGCACCGGTGTATCATGATAAGAGAGTTGTCTTCGTTTCAGCAGACGGTGTGATTCAGTGTTTATCAGCCGAAAGTGGTCATGAAATCTGGGCTCTTCGATATATGACAACGGACGAAGAGTTGAGTTATGAGGTAGCCGAACCCGTTATTTCAGGAGGAGCTGTTTTTTTTGGATTCAGTAATGGACTTGTTCTGGCATTAAATCTTTCCGATGGCAAAGAAAAGTGGAGAGCAAACCTGGGAGACAGGATTAATTCATCCCCTGTTGTTGTTGAGGGAAAACTAATTGTTGCTGATTATTCGAGACATCTGAGTGCTTATGAAGCACACACTGGTAACGAAATCTGGACAGCCGATTTACCAGAATCTGTTGTTGCCCCCATCTGTTCGGATGGGAGAACAGTTTTTGTCTGTGGTGCATTTGGTTCTGTCTCTGCGTTGAATGTTTCAGATGGAGAAGTTTTGTGGGAAGCCAGTTTGGAAGGAAGTATCCTTCATGCCTCTTGCATTGTTGATGGAAATATTTTCATTCCAATGGATGATGGCAAACTGGTTGGATTAAACACAAAAACCGGTGAAGAAACGGAGAAATTTGAAACAGAACTTATCGTCACTGGGATTGTGAGTGCGGGTGATCATCTGCTTTTTGCAACCGAGAACGGAAAACTTCAAGCCGTGAACCTTGAAACACATACTGTTTCTATCGCTTATGAATTTGCCACATGGCAAGAGGGTGTTTATGGTCAAAGTTTTGGTGATCTAGCCGTTGTTGCTGGCCGAGTATTTGTTTCAGATGGGCAGAGCAAGTTTTTCTGCCTGGTTGCAAAAGATATTGCAGTAAAGGCACATTCAGTTGAGACGATTGAAATCCCAGAAGAGGAAATCGTTGAGGATGATAGTGTATTAATTATTCCTTGAGCCTAGATAATTGCTCGATCTTCTGTCTGTCTCCCATTGCAATCAGAAGGTCTTCTTCTCTCAATGGATCGTATGGATCGGGAGGGAGAATAACCGCTCCCTCTCGTCTGACTGCTAGAATTTGGATTCCATGTTTCTTCCTCAAATCCAGTTCAGAAATACTTTTGTGAGCGAATTCCCCTGGAACAAGAAATTCAGAAATTGCGTATTCATCTGAGATTTCAATGTATTCAAGAAAACCAGAACCGGTTATTCGACCTGCAATTCGAAGTGCCATATCCTCTTCTGGTGAAAAAATATCGTTTGCACCAAGTCGTTCTAAGACTCTTGCATGAACCGGATTCTCAGCTCTAGATATGATGTGTGGAATTCCCATTTCTCCAAGCATTTGAGTGATGAGAATGTTTGCTTCAAGGTTTCTTGAAAATCCAACAACTGCAATTTCACACTGTCCAACCAGGGTATCTCGCAACCCGACCTCATCAAGCGATCTTTGAAGAGCAACCTGTGTGGCAATTCCATCCATTGCTTTAACCTTGTCTGGGTCTGTGTCGATTGCTAAAACTGAATACCCCTCAGCTTCCAATCCCTCACACAAAGCACGACCAAACCTACCTAATCCAAATACTGCAACTTCAAGACTCACAATCCACCTCCTTGACTGTTCACCGTGTACATCTATGATAATGACCCGATAGACCAGTTTTTCAAGGAGGACTCAAAATGATTAGAGTCATAAAGAGTAAACCAAGACAGTGCGAGATAGATGACGAAAAATGCCGTGAATGCCAGACTCCATGCAAGTCAGCTGCAAAAACTGCAAACACGATCGGCAACCAGTCATGTGAAGAAAAACAGAAAGAAACACGCTGGATACTGTAAAAAAATCTAGAACTGGAATTATCCATTCTTTTCGAGTAAATGGCTCATCTTTGCTGTATGACACAGCAACTGGGTCGTTGTTGGTTCTGGATAGCGAAACAGAAAAGATAGCCCAGAAACTGGAGGAGGGGGTTTGTTTATCTGATATTCCCTCGTCAAAAGCCAAGAATGAACTGAACACTTTTATTTTAGATGGCACAATTTTATCCGATATTCATTTTCCAAAGCCTCAGAAACTTCGTCCAAAATCTCTCTGCCTGATTGTTTCCCATGCCTGCGATATGAACTGCAGTTACTGCAGTTTGGCAGGGGTTACAGGTGAAGACAAGCTGATGAAACCTGAAATTGCCAAACAGGCTCTTGAGTGGGTCGTTGATATTTCACCCGGTCGAAAAATTGATATTGATTTTTTTGGTGGGGAGCCACTTCTTGCCTGGGAAACTGTTAAACAAACCGTTCTCCATGGTGAAAAATTGATGTCAAAAAATGACAAACTCATCCGTTGGTCGCTCTCAACAAATTGCCTGAATCTTGATGATGAGAAGATTATATTTTGTTTGGAACACTATGTCTCCTTGATTCTCAGTTTGGATGGTCCAGAGGAAATCAACGACAAATTCAGAAAATTGAAGAATGGTGATGGCTCTTTTAAAAGATTGATTCCTGTGATAAAAAAAATTGCATCCACATGGGAGCAGGGTTTTTATGTTCGAGGGACATACACAAGAGAGACCATCAACTTTTCTGATTCTATCATTTCTCTGCACAAGATGGGAATTTCAAATCTTGCATTTGAACCCGTTGTCACAACAAATCCCGATCTTGTATTTCAAAAAAAAGATTTGGAAACCATCAGAAATGAATATGAAAAACTTGCAAAATACTACTTGGAATGCAAGAGAAATGATATTCCAATCAGGTTCTATCATTTTGAATTGAACCTTGATTCTGGTGTTTGTGCCAGGAAAAGTGCGGGAGGTTGCGGGGCTGGGTGTGAATATCTTTCAGTTTCGCCGGATAGCTCGATCTGGTCATGTCACCAGTTGGACGGAATCTCTGAACACAAAATGGGTGAACTGGACAATCCGCCAACAGACCATCAATTTGACAAATTCAGTGAAATTAACCACATCACAAACAAGCTTGAATGTCCCGATTGTTGGGCATCGCATCTCTGTGCCGGTGGATGTATCGCCAGTAATTGGCTCACAAATGGAAACTTTGAAACACCATACAGCATCGGTTGTGAAATCCAGAAAATCCGTCTGGAAGTTGCTCTTTGGATTCAATCTCAGTTGAGTTGAATCTGGGATACCTTTTTTAGGCAACGCAAAAAAACGACATTTTTATATCCTTGGCAGAGTTTTCACTTAGTCATTATCCCCTTAAGCTACACTAAATCTAGCATTAGTATGATAATTGCAGGGTGTTGACAATTAGGGGGGGTGCTACAATTTCTTTGTTCTTTGTTATCCCACGAGGGTCTGTTTTAGTTAAGCAAAGTTTAAAACAGATTCTATCGGTGACAAAGGGGTGTCACCGATGATATGTATAATGATCCGTATTGTCGAAACACCGACAAAAAACTATAGTTTGAAAAGGAGAAAGATTATGGCAGTTTATTTAACGGATTCGGAATTGATTGCTCAGCATTCCAAAACAATGAGCAACGAGAGCAAGATGGTTTTCATCACGGAGTACAATGGTGCGAAGAAATCAGATATGATTAATTTACTTCTCATCTTTTTCTTCGGTGTCTTTGGGTTTCACAAGTTTTATATGGGGAATATTGGAATGGGCGTGCTTTATTTGCTGACAGGTGGTATCTTTGGACTCGGTGCATTGTATGATCTGTTCACTTTCCGTGCGGCAGTTTTTCATCACAATAAAGATCTGGCTACAAAAATTGCATCGAAGTATCAGTAAGCACCAAGATTGCTTGACAAATTTCCAGGTATCTTACGAGCAGACAAGTTTCATGTCTGTTTATTGATACCTCCAGGTATTTACTGTCCCTCCTCTAATGTCAAAGGGGAGGGACATAGAGACGCAAAGAAAGGTAGCAAGTTGATGAATAGTGAAATGGGAAAGATTAGTAAAACGTTAGGTATTGTTACGATTATCCTCTATGTTTTACCGGTACTGTTTAGTTTGCTGGGAAGATTTATTCCCTTCTTATGGCACATAATTCCGTATATTGTCTGGACAATACTTCATTGGTTACAGCTTTTAACCGCAGTCGGGGCTGTTTTGCTTGGTATTGTTGCCATCACAAATAAAGAAAAGGATCAGAGTAGTGCTACGATGGGTTCTGCGCTCGGTGGTTTGGGTATTGTTCTCTGGATTCTTTGGCATTTCTGGCATATTGGACTTGGAACTCTCGTATACCTTATTTTTTGATGATTCCAGCTTCTATAGTAGCTTGACTCTCTACGAGATTTAGACAGCTTTAGAGCTATCTCTGATCGCGGGATGTGGTGGGGAGGGGTTTGAAGCTCGTCCCCACCCGCGCTTGGAGTCCCGCGTGGGTGTAAATGAACCGCATATTGTTGGGTTGTGGGTCGAGTTTCCAAATGACGGCGTTGGTGCTGGGTGCTGAAGATCAAGTTCAGAATGACACAGAGCTCAGCTACATCCTTTAAACTTGTTTCTAAAAAATCATTCTAAAATACAAGCTACTATGAATTGTTGAGAGATTATGACCATTCAAAATAGAATTCTGAGTGGTCATAATCTGGTCTACTCCTGGTTCTTTCTGATTTGGTTGGCCAAAAACCATAGCCTGCAATCACTGATTCGAGAAGCCCCATCTGGTAAAAATCATTTAAAACCAAGGTTGAGGTTATCCAGAGTTTGTTGCCCTCCAGTTTTGTTACTTCCAGCTTACCGTGCTCCTCATCATCTACATCTCCAGAGGTGTTCATTGATTCTACTATAGTTCTGATTCCATCTGCTAAGGCGGGTACCTGGCTTCTTAGTTTTTTGAGTATCTCGGCATTGATATTTTGCCAGACTTTTCTGCCTAATATCTTTACTCCGATGCCACCAACGAAGCTCTCCAGCTTGTTGATGTAGGCAGTCATATTTTCTGTGAGGAGTATCTCTGTGTCATCTCCAAGTTTGTCAAAATCCAGTCCTGATGCGTCTCTGCACATTTTTCTGTATCTGGGGGCTACCATCTCGTCAACGGCTTTGATTTGTTTACCTTTAGTCTTTTGCATCTGACACCTCGGGGAAATATTGTACGCAAACAACAACAATAGTCAAACGGAACTCAAAGATTATTTGTACAAATTTTTGACAGGACGTTTTTCTCAAGTTAGAATGTGTGTACTGAAAACGAGGGAGGTTTGTATGGATAAAAGAAAAATCTGTTTACTTTTGGGTATAGGGGCGATGATTCTCTTCCTGTCACCTGGAATATTGGCTTTTTTTGGAAAGTGGTACGAAGCAATAAATAATATTTCAGGGTATACTTTGGTCACACTCGAATGGTTATCGATTGTGATGGCGATAGGCACCATCATTGTTGGTTATATCGCAACAAAGGGTGCCGAAAAGGATGACAGAGTTTCAATGACAGGAATGGTTCTGGCAACAATTGTTTTGATTCTTGAACTCCTTGGGTGGTTTTGGGGATAGAGAGAGTGTGGTTGTTTTGTATCGTGAGTTATTATTTCTCCTGTGATTTGAACTGAAGCTCATAGAGTCTCTTATAAACACCATCACGAGCCAGAAGATCATCATGTTTTCCGTGTTCAATGATTTTACCCTTATTGATGACAAGAACCTGGTTGGCATCTTTGATTGTCGAGAGTCTGTGAGCAATCACGATTGAGGTTCGACCAACCATCATCTTTTTCATGGCGGTTTGGATGAGTTCTTCGGATGCGGTATCAATTGAGCTGGTTGCTTCATCGAGAACTAGAACGCTTGGGTCGTGGGCAATCGCTCGTGCAAATGAGAGAAGTTGCCTTTGACCCACCGACAATGTTGATCCTCTCTCGGTCAAAATTGTGTCATATCCATCTGGAAGTTTCAGAATAAAATCTTCAGCTCCAACAATTCTTGCAGACTGCTTTGCCTGCTCACGTGTAATCTTGGAGAGTAGTGTGATATTTTCAATCAACGGACCGGAAAAAATAAATGGATGCTGGAGAACAACTGCAATCTGGTGTCTCAGAGAGTTCAGAGTAAGGTCGTAGATAGATTGATTATCGATCCTTATGTCACCCTTTTGGATATCGTAGAGCCTGGACAGCAGACTGATGATACTGGATTTTCCAGCACCTGTTGGTCCAACAATCGCAATTTTTTGTCCTGGTTCGGCTGTGAAATTTACACCCTTCAAAACAAGTGTTCCGGGATTATAGGAAAAGAATACACTGTCGAACTGAACTTTCCCTTTTGCTTTCCCTGGGAAAACATTTGCGTTTTCTTTTTCGGTGATGGTTACTGGCTCATCAAGGAGCTTGAAAATCCTTTCAGAGGAAGCCATCGCAGATTGCAGGATGTTGAACTTGTTGGATAACTCATGGACAGACTGGTAGAGCTCCCTGACATAATGAACAAAAACCATGACCGTACCAACCATGATGCTCTTGCTCAAAATCATGAGACTGCCATACCAGACAACAAGCCCGATAGCAACAGTTGTGAAGAGATCGGTAATCTGAAAAAAAATGGAGAAGTTCAACACAGCATTTGTTTGGGAGGCGAGCAACTCTCCGCTGGTATTTTTGAACATACCTCGATTTACTTTTTGACGATTTGCAACTTGGATTGCCATCACTCCTGATATGCTCTCCTGAAGGAAGGCGTTCACCTTTGCCATCTTTACCCTGATTTCACGGTAAAACTTTTGAGCAAAGTGTGCAAATATCCAGGTGGTGGCTGTGATAAAGGGAACAATTGCGATTGCGATAAATGCTAATTTGTAATCTATGAGGAAGAGTGCGACAATCGTCCCGATTGATATGAAAGCTCCTGCCAGGAGCTGAGGAATACCGTCAACAAGAAAGCCATTGATTGCATCAACGTCAGACGTGACTCTTGTCATCAATCTACCAACCGGGTTTTTGTCATAAAAAGACATCGGCAAGTTTTGAAGTTTTTTGAAGATGTCGTTTCTCATATCTCTCAAAACAAATTGACCGGTATCAAGCAGGATGAGAGATTCGATATATGTAACAACTGATCTGACAAGCACCATTCCGAGGATGGCAAGTGAAATCCAGGTGAGACCGTAAAAATCATAGTTCTGGATATAGTTGTCAACTGCAATTTTGGCAAGATATGGGATTACAACATACATGGCATTCCAGGCAAGGAGCAAGGTAACCCCAACAATAACTCTCCATTTGTAGGGCTTGAGATAGGTGAACATTCTTTTCACCAGTTTTTTATCTAATGCTTTTCCAACTATTTCTTCTTCGTGTCTATACTCAGGCATTGTTCACCTCCCTCCTTGAGCGCTCCTCAATCTCTGAACGCAACCTTTGCTTTTCAACCAGGTCAGCGTAATAACCACCTAGTTTTATCAGTTCGTCGTGTGTTCCATCTTCAGAAATTTTGCCGTTTTTCAGGACAATAATTCTGTCGCAAAGGGTCATGATGCTGACACGGTGGGCGATGATAATCCCCGTTTTTTCTTTCAGAGTTGGTCGGATGGAGTTGATGATTTCAAGTTCTGTTGAGGTGTCAACCGCAGAGAGAGGATCATCAAAAATCATGATTGGGGTGTTTGCAAGGATAACCCTTGAGATAGCCAGCCTCTGCCTTTGCCCTCCAGAAAGAGTAACTCCACGCTCACCGATTACAGTTTCGTAACCATCTTTGAATCCCAATATTTCGTCATGAAGTTGAACTTTTTTTGCGGTTTCTTCAATTTCTTTTTGGGTAGCGTCAGGTTTAATGAATGATATATTTTCTGAGATGCTGGAAGAAAATAGGAACGCATCCTGGGGTACATAGCCAATCGAACTTCGGAGACTTCCCAAATCCCATTCTCGCACATCAACACCATCCACCCTCACAGAACCCTTTGAAACATCCCATGTTCGAAGTAGCATCTTTGTGAAAGAACTCTTACCTGCACCGACCGGTCCGACAATCCCCAGTATCTGACCTTTTGGAATTTTCACACTCAGGTTGTCGATTGCAGTAGCTCCATTTCCATATTCCAGGGTGACATCAGTTATCTCAATAGAACCGTTTACCTGGTCAGGTTTGTAGGGATCAGGCGGTGAGACAATACTTGATTTTACATTCAAAATATCATTAATTCTTCCCATTGAGACCTTTGCTCGCTGGAACAGATTGATGATCCAGCCGAGTCCAATCATTGGCCAGATGAGCATCATAACATAAATATAGAAAGCAGAAAGTTGTCCGATTGTTATCACTTTTTCAATATAAAGATAGCCACCATACCATATAACACCGACAACAGGTATCCAGATTGCAACCATAAGCAACGGCCACCAGATGGCTTCGACGCGAATTATTGGTTTGTATATCTCAACATACCCTTCCATCTGACTGGCAAATCTTTCAGTCTCTGCATTTTCCTGGGCATAGGATTTTATTGTTCTTGCACCAGAAAGGTTTTCCTGGACACGATTTGAGACACCGTCAAAGTAGTTTTGAATCTTCAGGAAATATCTGTGAACTCGTTTTCCAAGTGAGTTTTGAATAATCATAAGAATGGGCATGAACACTGTGATGGCAAGTGCCAACTGCCATGCAATCGTGAACATGAAGAAGAATGCAACGGCGGTGTTCATCAGAGAGCTTGGAATCTGGACCGGACCAAATGACAGGAAGAACATGACGGTTCTGACATCAGATGATGCCCTGTTCATCACCTCTCCGGTTTTCATTGTGCCAAAGAATTTGTCAGGCAGAATCATCAACTTTGCATATATTTTATTTCTCAGATTGTTCGCGACACGTCTACCTATGATATGAATCGTGTATCTTCCAATGAAAAAGAGACCAACTTTTATTGTCAGAATTATCAATGTCCAGATGAGAACAATCATGATTACGTGGTTTGCCTCGGCGGTCGGCATCTCTCCCTTTGAGGCAAAAACTGCAGAGTCAACTGACCACTGAATCAGCCTTGGAATTATCATCCCGATGGATGTAGCCAGTAATCCCACAATTGATAAAACAAATCTCCCAAAATAGGGTCTAAGTAATTTATAGTACTGTTTATATAAAGACATGACGGGAAGTATACAGATATGTTACCGTTGTGTCAATGAGGCGTTGTTGATTAGAATTGACAGACGTGGTAACATATCTCTTATAAAGAAAAAGGAGTGGTGCAAAATGGCAAATATGTTCAAAAGAATAAAAGATATTCTGGCAAGTAATGTTTCTGACTGGCTTTCAAATATGGAAGACCCGGAAAAGATGTTGCCCTACAAGATTGATGAGATGAAGGTTGAACTTGGTAAGGCAACCGAAGCAACTGCTGAGTCAATGGCTGTCATGAGACAGACTGAGATGAGACTGGCAGACATCCAGGCAGACATCAAGAAGTATAACTTTGCTGCTGGGAAGGCTGCAGAAAAAGGAAATGACGCTCTTGCGAGAAAATGTATTGCAAGGGTTATCACCCTTGAAAAGCAGGAGAGATCAAATATTTCTTCGCTTGATACTCAGGAGTCAACAACCTCAAAGCTGAAAAACATCATCGAAGCTCTCAAGGCAAAGATTGATGAAGCAGATATCCGAATGGATGAACTCATAGCCCGTTCAAAGGCTGCCAAAGCCCAGGAAAAAGTTACCAAAGTCATGGGTAACATAAACGTTGGTGACCTGGGTACATCTTTTGATGATCTTGAGAATAAAATTATCAAAAGAGAGCAGAAAGCAGCGGCTATGGCAGAACTTGGTGGCTCAAAAGCAGACTCTCTCGATGATGAGATTGCAGAGTATTCTGAAGAGGATGAGATTTCCAAAAGATTGAATTTGCTTAAGGGAAATTAATGGGTACCCTCTGGTATTTCCTTCTGATGGCTGGAGTTGGTGTGGTTATTGGGATAATCATAGTCATCTTCAAGAGAAGCACCCTGGGTAAGGTGAAAGGTCTCAATATTTCAAGACTTAAATCGCTTGAAAAAAAGTGGTTCAATCTGAGCGAAGACCTGAAGCTGGTCAAGGACCTGGGTGTAGACTTGAGCGATAAATTTCCTGGTGCAACCCCCGAGCGAGTCGAAAAGGTGAAGGAACTCTCAAGGAAGTTTGAGGGAGCATGGTTCAGGACAAAAGATGTTTCTCCAGGTACAAACATGATGGAGACTGTCACGACCTACGAACTTGAACGAATTCTCGAAAAAATTGATGATAACCTAAAACTTATTTTCAAAGAGAAGTAAGGAAAATTATTGGGTGTGTTTCATTGGCGAGGCACACCCAATATTTTTGTGTCCCCTCCAAGCATGGAATCAGTGTGGCAATCAGACTAAAAGAACCTGCTATTTCCTGAGCGTGTTGATATACTGGTTGCCCCTTATTTTTTTGATGAAAAGGGTTGGTTCAAAAACTCTGTTTTTTTTGAGGGAGTTGGATTTTCTATTTCAAAGTTTTCCAAAATAATTGAAGTTTGGAAAGAACGATCAAACAACTTTGTTTTCAAGCGGAATGTGTTTTGATTTTTTAGTTCCCTGGATTCCTGGTCGAGCCAGGAATGACAAAAAAAATAAAAAGTGATATTCTCACGTAAAAGGCTTGTTGTATCCTAGCATAATCCCCGTTTTGTAGGGGACAGCCATGGGAACATTGTAAAATATAAAATACAGGAGGTTTCTGGGCTGATGCTGTTGGAAGATTCTGAATCACTATTCAGACCCTGTAAAATGAAAACCCCCTCCAAGATTTCTGATAAATCTTGGAGGGGGTTGGATTCAGTCAAAGTATTTCAAATAGAGAAATTGTTACTTAGTTTTCTCCCATTTGATTTTACCATTGTCAGCGTTCACGCAGATGACTTTAAGCTCATCGTTTGTTTTTCTTGCTGTGAATATGAGTTTATCACCAACAATAGCCGGTCTGTTTGAGACATAATTAGGAGTTACATTTGTCTTCCAGATTTCTGTAAGGTCTTTGTCAACGCAAATGATATTTCCAGCATCTGTACCAAAGATAATGTTTCCACCAACATAAACCGGACTTGAGTTTACAAAAGTATCTTTGCTTTTGACCACGTAGTGCCCAGTTTTTTTGAATGTACCATCTTCAAATTTATAGAGACCATTTACTTTGTCCTTGTTGCTCTGGCAACCCACATAGATTGAACCATTGACAACAAGTGGTGTTGAACGAGACCATCTTACTTTATGTGACCATTCAGAGTTGTATTCTTCAAAGCCAATACTTCTTGTTCCGTCAGTTGCACTGATGTTGTAGAGATGGCTATCATAGCTTCCAAAGTAGATACGTCCCTCATGGAGTCTCAGATCACATTCAATTGTTGAACCATTTCTGTTTGCAGGTGATCCTTTTTCGTTCCAGGGGTTTGGTCCGGAGCCTTCGGTTTGGAATGGCTTTCTCCAAGTACTCGATTTTTTGCCTTTTTCAAGATTTATTATCTCGATTTGACCATAAAAAGAACCGACTATCACATCTTCACCAATAATCAAAGGCTTGCTGACAACCCAGCCACCAAACCAATAATCCCAAAGGAATTCACCATCGGTGGTGTAAACCTCGATGGTTCCTTTTCCGGCGTTGATTCCGGCTGTTGGAACTATTACATATCCATCCTGGCAGAGTGGTTGACCGAAAACGCCCTTTGTTATTGGCATTTTCCATTCAACATCGCCTGTTCTTGCGTCAATCTTGTGAAGGTGGCGGTACGGGAACATCTCTGTTGCCAAAACGGCATATATCTTGCCATTTTCTTCGTCAAGTTCAGGAGAAGAAAAAATATGGTCTGGAGTTTCGATTTTCCAAATTTGGGAACCGTCTTCAAGTTTGAGTCCATAGAGACCAGATTCACCCATGGCAGTAATTATGATACCGTCGTATACGACAGGGCATAATGACTGGGTGTATCCACCGGCAGAGGTGTGTGTAACATTGGTTGGCATGACAAACATGAGACCGACAAGAGCGATCAGAGTTGCAATCGTAAGTAGTTTTTTCATATCAATCCTCCTTAACTGATACATGATTTTAGATTGTTACGGGGTGCAGTCAAGGTAATTTGATAGTAAGGATTGAATAAGGTTTGGTAAAATCCTAGCATTGATTCTTTTGGGTGATTCTTCCTTGTTTTCTGTGTTGCTTTTGTAGATAGTTTTTGATATGAGCAAGCTACCAGGATACAGAGGGAAAGCGTTTAGCCGATTGAGTGAGTTCTCAGCCAGGGTTTGGGCAAAGGTTGACATAGAAACAGACCGTGGAACTTTCACTGGAATTATTTTGCCCCGTGCAGAGCAAGCCGATGATCTGCATGTGGTTCTCAAACTTCAAACAGGGTACAACATTGGAATTGCAGTTGACACCATCAAAAACATAAAAGAACTTGGGTACCGCGAAGCAAAGTACAAGATTCCAGAGCAAGATTTCCCGTTTGATCCTGCCAAAAAAAATGTAACCCTTCTTGGCACGGGTGGAACGATTGCATCAAGGCTTGATTACAGAACGGGTGCGGTTATTCCAGCATTCAGTCCAGGTGAACTCTACGGAGCAGTCCCGGAACTTGCCGATATTTGCAACTTGAAAACTGAAAAACTCTTCGGAGTATTTTCTGAAAACATGAGCTGGGAGCAATATCGAATCCTGGCAGAGGCAATCGGACGAGAAATAAATCAGGGGGCAGACGGAATCGTTGTTGGTCATGGCACCGACACAATGCATCATACAGCAGCAGCTTTGTCTTTCATGGTTCAGGATTCTCCAGTTCCGATCATCATGGTTGGTTCTCAACGCTCCTCTGACAGACCATCATCCGATGCCGCATTCAACCTTCAGTGTGCATGTAACGTTGCCGCAACAGGAGATATTGCAGAAACAATGGTCTGCATGTTTGGTCCAACATCTGACTCCTACAACCTCCTCCACCGTGGGACAAGAGTCAGGAAAATGCATAGTTCCTACCGTTCAACCTTCCGAACCTTAAGCGATATTCCCGTTGGAATGTGCACTCCCGACACAGTAACCCCAATAAAAAAAGCTTTCAAACACAGAAGAAACGACCGCAATGTCAAGATTGATGCCGTGTATGACGACCGTGTAACGATCGTTTATTATTATCCCGGCATGAAACCCGACATCATCGATTCACTCGTTGAGTGTGGTTACAAGGGAATAATCATTGCAGGCACGGGGCTTGGTCATGTCAACAAACCTCTCTACGAACCACTCACACGTGCAATCAACGCTGGAGTTCACGTTTATATGACCGTCCAAACCCTCTGGGGCTTTGCCCAGATGTACGTTTATGATACCGGTCGAGACCTTCTCGAAATGGGTGTCCAGTCAGCCGGCAACATGACCCCAGAATGTGCATATATCAAACTCGGTTGGGCATTGGGTCATTCACTAGACAAAGATGAAGTCCACAAAATAATGATTGAAGATATTATCAACGATGAAATCACAGAACGCGAACCACCGGATGGGTATCTAATATTCCAGGGTGGACTGCCGGAGATTGAAGAATACTTGAGTAAATATATCAGGTAGTGCTATATATCACTGAATATCACCTAATAATATCTAAAAGTGTCAAATAGTATTGAGTAGTATTGAAATATACTTATTTGTAATAATTAACGTGAGAACATCTTGCATATCATCAAAGTGCTATCTGTAGATGTTGTGTAGCACTATTTATTATTATAACATAGTATCTAGTATTATAAATAACTATTGCTATCATAATATTATAATTAGATAATGATAGTTGGTAGATATTATATAAATTCACTATATCATGCTAAATAATACCTTATGGTACTATTTTATATGATTTAGTGGTATTACGATATTTATCATAAGTATACTGTGGTTATCAATCGGGAAATCCTCCTCCTTTTGCAATATCGTCAAATATTTTCTTGTATTTGGCTATGTCCTCAGCTTCTGACTTCTCTAATCTTTTTAAAATTTCTTCCCTTTGTCCAAAAATACCCATACCTGTTTTTAAAAGTTCCATATCTTTTTCACGTTGTTTAGATAATTCCATCATTCTAGTATCTAGTGCAGGATTAACCCCAAACATCATTGACATTTCGGCAGCTAGTGTACTCTGTTCTCTTATAGAGATATATTCTTCCATATAGTTTGGTACCTTTCTTTTTATCGGAACGTTCGAGATAAAGCTGAAATAATTGTCTCTATTACCGTAATGCCTAATTGATAGCTTGTTGTTATTGATTGATTTTTTTTCTTTCTTCCAGTCAGCTGTATTGTATATAAATTGTTTAAGGTAATACTTAAATACAGGATCACTGTCTCTAAGATAAAAATTATTACGAGTAGTTTTGAATTCACCATCTTTCATGAGTGATAGGTACTTGTCATTTCTGTAGTAAAATGGAGGATATTTATTGTACATAGAATTAAACAATTCAGGATAATAATAGTAAAGAATGCACATACCCCAGTAATCAGTACTATCAACTGATTCACCAATGCTTTCCATCCCATAAAAAAATAGATTTAAAATATTCTTCGCTCCTCTTGGTGTGTTGATTTTTTCGCATCCAAACTCCCAATTGTCACTTTTATAGAAATCATTTTTGTCTGCTGTATATTCGATTTCAATGGGATTAATATCGTGTATTTCCCTGAGATATGTTTTAATTTTTTCACCAGATATTCTTGGGATATAAGTTGGGACGTTTATCATTTTTTGCATGTATGTTTGTCCATTACCGCCAACTTTGCCTTTTACAATATCAGCTGTTATAGATTGATCGAAAGCTATTATCGTATTGATTTTTGGTAGATCAGTAACGAGGCGTACGATTTTCATCATTATTAACACTTCATCACTTTGGAGTCTATCCATATCGTCAATTAATATTATAATTCTTGGATCTAGCATATCCAATTTTTTTGATAACCTCTCTTTAAGATCGAAGAAGTCAATAGGTTTTTTACCGTACAGAAACGACTCAAGCATGGTGGTTAGCACTTGTGGTAATGCAAATATTGGATAGGTAACAGAGGCGGCACCAAGTAGCTTAGAAAGCCTTATCAAATCATCGCTTATTGATTTGTCTATGGAGTCAATTGACTTTGCTAATCTGAAAAAAAATGCTTCTATAATTTTTTCCTCACTACCAAAAAACCATGGGTCAAACTCAACTACAATTGGCATTATTTTTTTTAATTTCTTAAGCTTCCAGTATCTCTGAAATCCTTTTTTTGGTAATGGGCTACTTTCACCGTCTAGGTTGTTGTACAAATCTGGTTCAGTAAGATATAGTTTCACTAAATTTAAAATGCTGGATTTACCAGAACCCCAAGTACCAGAGATGCCCACTGTGATATATTCAGAAGAAGAGTGACTAGCGACTAGTTTTGCAAGTTTTTCGGCTCGTTTCGCAAAACCAAACTCATCCTTTTCTATCGCATCTATCGCAATATCTGAAATCGGAAATGTAACTTTTTCTGCTTTATTTTTTTCTTCCACAATATCACCTCATTCCCAATAATACCTAACAATACACAACATAGCAAACAGAAACAT
>CBDUSO010000027.1:0-34296 GCA_965370295.1 uncultured bacterium | reverse complement strand
ACAAAAGCTATTAACACCCAACGAGGGACTTCTGGAATCTGCCATTTTTTCATATTCATTCTCCTTAATACCTAGAATTATACCAATCCCCCTGCTTGAAACAAGCAGGGGTGTAATTGAATTATAAGTAGCTATTCACTTGATATTGGGTTAGGCTCCATACCAGGTGGTGACACTATTGCTCCAGGACTAATTAGGTATGGTTCTACATGTACCCATGGCAACTTCTATCTGTAGCATCCCAAATCAAATCCACCCATATATCTTCTAAAAATAATTACTGATTATCTACTCACCATATTCTGATAAAATTTTATAGACTTCATCAACCGATTCAATTGGGGTTGACGCACCAGAGAGCAATCCAACAGTTTTTTCAGAGGATATTGAGACAGTTTCAAAAATCTTTTCAAGAAGATTGGGGTCTAGGTCTGTGGTTTTTTCAATCCAGAAAGTTTCTGCTCCCTGGGCTTTGGAGAGTTTAACCAGGCGGGAGGTATTGGCCGACATGAAACCGCCCACAACAACCATCGCTGAAACTTTTTTGGAGAGTTTGACTGCATCTTCCTGTCTCGTCCTGGTTGATGAGCAGATTGTATTTTTGACCAGCAGATGGTCGGTATGATTCACCAATTCACCTGCAACCCCCTGAAGTGTTTCAATATTTTGAGTGGTTTGACACACCAATGCAATTTTCTCAAACCATCCAACATCTTTGGCTTCTTCAGCAGAATCAACAACAACCGGAGAATCTGCAAAGCTACTCACAGAGATTATCTCGGGATGATTGACATCACCCAGTATCACAATCTGATACCCCGCCCCGCTCAATTCCTCAACCTGTTTTTGAAATCTTTCAACAAATGGGCAGGTTGCGTCAATCAATTTTTTATCAGAAAGAATAGCAGAAACGCCCTTTGGAGCACCGTGAGCGGTGATTGCCACGGTTTCACAAGTAATATCATCAATGGATTTTACGGTGGTTATTCCATGGGAAGCCAAATCAGAAACCACACCGGGGTTGTGAACAAGCAGACCAAGCACTTGAAGAGGCTTATCAAATGATGCCGATTTTACCAAGTCTATCGCACGTTTCACCCCAAAACAAAAACCCTGGGGATTTTCTGGCGTGATAACTTTCATGTCAGCTTGAACGTGTACTTAAGTGTTCAATAATATTTTTTAGTCTCTGTTTCAGCTCTGAATCAATGTCCACAAGCTCAAGTCCAGCCAGTGCTTTTGAGGTGTATTCACGAACCTGAGTGTTTGCGTAGTTGTAGGATCCAGTTTGAATGAGACAATCAAGGATTGTGTCTGCCTCAGAATCTAGAACATCCCCCTTGAAGGAATCGAGAATCAGTTTTTTTGCAGACCTGCTACCATTTTCAAGAGCGTGAACAATCGGAAGTGTCTTCTTGTGTTTTCTGAGGTCGGATGCAACAGGTTTCCCGGTTTTCTTTTTGTCCCCCCACAAGCCAAGCATATCATCTTGAATCTGGAAAGCCATTCCGGCAGATTCTCCAACCTGCCTCATCGGGTTTGCAAATTTTCTGACATCCTCTCTTGGATGAAGAGAGAAACTGGATGCAAACGCCTGACCGATCAACACAGCGGTTTTGGACATTGCCATCCTGATATACTCTGCTGTGAAAACCTGTTTTTTTGTTTCAAAGCTTATGTCGAGATGTTGCCCTTCAAAAACCCTGTTTGTGAGGTGCAAGAATGAACTCTGCCATTCTGTCATTTCCTTTAGAGGTAGATGGGTGCAGGCTTTCATGGCTGACTCCTGAGAGAGAGCCTGTAAAATCATTCCACCATTCAGAGCCTGGGGTACACCAATCAACTTCCAAAGCGTTGGTCTTCCACGCCTTATTTCGTCACCATCTTGAATATCATCAATGACAAGCGTGAAATTGTGAAAGAGTTCGAGAGACATCGCTCCATATAAAACATAATCATCCTGCTTCAAATATCTTGAAATCAAAAGAGGGATTGCAGAACGAATTCTTTTCCCACCCCTGATAACCTTCACGGGTTCGAGATCTTCGGAGACAAGCCCCACCTGATATTTCACATACGAGTAGAGATTCTTCGGATTTCTATCCGACAGAAACTTATCCAGCCCATCATTGACCTTTTTGATATAGGTTCTCAACTGAGCTCTAAGTGCAGTCGCCACAAATTTCCTCTTCTGTTATTGCTACTTTCATAACCAGCTCCCCATTATGGACTATTTTTGTCGCAAAGGCAAGTCTTGATGTTTCCAATTTCAACCCCTGCAATTAAATCATCGGTAAGCTGACAGCAAGAAACCTTGGAAGCATCAGCGATAGAAACCAACTTACTCTCAATAAATTCGAGCTGTGCTTTTGTTTGAAATTGCAGTTCTCCTAAAAGTCGCAACTTTGTTCCCTTCTTCCATGGACACCTACTGGCACCACATGGAAGTTTGACCACCGCAACAACGGGTGGATCTGTCCGAAGACCAAGAACAGCCATTTCACCATTCATCCCAACCTCGTCAATCTCTGCTTTGATTGTTGTTCTTTCAGGATTTGGGAATCCCTGCTCGGATTCCTCCTGTGTTATTTTATTGTCGACCATATCGCATTTAGAATATCCATCCTCCCTGACCAGAAAAAAGAACTGTCCGGTCATCAAAGGTGAAAACGAATCAGCAAACATCTCTTGCCATGACGAATATATGAAACTGAGCATGAACAACATGATACATATTTCTTCATCATTTGCTACAAAATCTGGGTTGGTTGAAAATTTCTACAGTGTGTTTGTAGGGAACGCAGATCTGCGTTCCCTGTCGTAGCACGGAATGACGGAGGGAAGGTATGGAGCAGGTATCCAGAATGGAACAAAAAATCGCGTAATAATTTTAAGTAAACATTCAAACCATCTTGAAATTTGCACAGATAAGGAATACCCTCACCATATGAGACACTGCAAAGTGCTACCACTTGAAGGATTCACCGGGGAGCTAAGTTACGAGCTTCCAGATTCCTTGAATGCTGGCGTTGGATTCAAGGTGATTGTTCCTCTTGGCGGTCGAATCGTCCAGGGATTAATTTCAGCAATCGATGAAGAACCACCAGACATTGAGCTGAAACAAATCATTTCAGTGTCGACTTCTTACCCACTCTTTGATGATGAAGTTCTCGAAGTCTCTCTGACTGCGGATGCTTTAGCATTTTGCGAAACTGGTTTTCATCTCTCCAATTTTTTATACCAGCCACCCTCACCAAAGATTGTAAAAATCATCAGACACACGAATAAAGTAACAAGTCTTTCTCCATCTGAGGAATTTTTGTCAAACAGAATTCTTGACAGTGGTGGATTTGAAAAGCTCACAACCTTGAACAAAAATATTGGAAAGAAGAAAGTAACCTACGCTCTCAGAAGATTGATTTCAAAGGGTGTCTTGATTATCGAAGAAGAGATCCATGCACCAAAGGTTTCATTTGAAACCAGATGGAAGTTGACATCAACACCAGAAAATGAACAAGAACAAAAGATTGCAGAAATTGTACACCTTGCAACCACCAAATCAGAACTAGGCAGACTCTCTGGTACTTCGTCATACAAAATAAACAAACTGGCTTCAGAAGGAAAACTCATAAATGTCAGGAAAATTCCTGAGAAAGCCCCCGCAGACTTGAAGCCTCCCGGATTTTTAGTAACTCATGTCTGCGGAAAAAATCCTGATGAAAGAATCACAGACTACATCCAAACCGCAAACGAACTGCTTTCACAGGGGCGTTCCATGGTGATTGTCTGCCCCTCAATTTCTGCCTGCAAAAATCTTGCTGAAAAAATGGAGGAAGAGGTTAGCAAGGTTCATCTTTGCATCGGAGGTCTTGGAGTCAGAGAGGCAAGCAACCTGTCTGAGCTGCTTAAGGCAGGAGCTAATTTTGTAGCTGTCGGAATGCAGTCAGCACTCCTTTTCCCGCTTCCAAATCTTTCAAAAATAATTGTTGACGAACCACTTTCACCATACATGGATGTCTCAAAACCTCACACCCTCCATCTTGCAAGCCTTGCAAAAATTCGTGCAAAAATTTCAAATTGCCCACTACTTTTTTCTGGATCAACAGTAACCATGGAATCCATGAAAGATGACATGAATTCAGAGACCGGCTCAATCGATATCGAGATAGTCAACATGACATTTGAGCCTTCTGCATTCGAGCAACCACTATTGTCTGCTGCCATGGCAACCGCAATTCGACAAGAAGTGGAACAGGGACGATCAGTGCTGGTTTACCTCAATCGAAAAGGATTTTCAAGTTTTGTGGTTTGCAGTGAATGCAATGAAGTTTTAAAATGCCCGAAGTGCAACATTCCACTCACCTTCACGCTCCACGACCACAGTGTCAGATGCAGATATTGCGGATACACAAGTCGTGCTCCCGACATTTGTCCCGCCTGTGGTGGCGTTTCAATCCGCTTCAAAGCGGGTGGAACTGAGCGACTTTTTTATGAACTCAGGAAGCATATTCAAGGAGCAAATATTCTCCGAGCAGACGGTGATACAAAAGAATCAGCACACAATATCCGAACCTTCAAAAGAGGGGGCAACCAGATTCTTGTTGGAACTTCAATGGTTTTGGACAGGGTTGATTTCTCCAAAGTTGGGTTGGTTTGCATTGCATCGGTTGATGGACTCTTGTCAATGCCTGTGTTTTCTGCATCCCACAAGGCGTACTCGGCTATCTCAACAATTCGAAGCAGATTCAAAAACAGGCTGATGCTTCAAACCTATCTCCCCCTTCATCCTCTAATCAAAGCACTCGCAACCGACACCCTTGATGAATTCCTGGACGGGGAAATTACATCCCGCCAGGAAGCCGAATATCCCCCATATTCAAAAATTCTTTTCTGGCATGTAACATCAAAGAGTGAGGAAAAAGCAAGGCAGGATGCAATTAAGGTTTCCACCAAGTTGATGAATATTCTCGGTGAAGAGGGTGTCTCACACCCGAACAAAGGATATTTCCACCGCTTGAAAGGTGAGTTCAGATGGGATATAATGACAAAAACAAAAGGCCTTGATGACCACCTTGGAAGCCTCAGAAAAGCTTTCCATGAGGCTAGAGAAGGTGGTGTGAGAGTGGAGATTACAAACCCGAACATATGAGAGAAATACTGAAAGAGCCAGATAAAAGGCTCAGAAAAAAATCAAAAAGAATCTCAAAAATAACACCTGACATCAGAAAACTTGCCAAGGAAATGATTGAGATAATGAGAAATTCTGAGCGTCCCGGAATCGGGCTTGCCGCCCCTCAGATTGGTGTCCTTCTCAGAATCATCACAATCGCAATTGGTGAAAAAAATATCGTACTCATCAACCCTGAAATTATTGAGGCAAGCAACCCTGCCCCGTTCCAGGAGGGATGCCTCTCTGTCCCTGGAGTCTACTCACAAGTTACACGCCCGAAAAAAGTAACATTTACATATATCAATCTCAAAGGAAAGAGGATTGAATCAGTGGATGATGGGATATTTGCAAGAGTTATCCAGCATGAAATTGACCATCTTGATGGAAAGCTTTTCATAGATTATCTTACCCCAGATTCTGAAATCGAGCTTGAAGACGGAGCAAATATTCCAGAATCGCTCATAAATAAATTCAAAAAAGGATAAACAAAAATGATAGCAATTCTTGACTTTGGCTCACAGTATACCCAGTTGATTGCAAGAAGAGTTCGAGAGGCACACGTTTATTGCGAAGTTTTGCCATACTGGACAAAACCGGAAGAGCTTGAATATGTTGATGGGATAATCCTCTCTGGTTCACCACTTTCTCTCTCTAAAAAAACTGGTGATTTGCCAGCTCCAGATGCTGATATTTTCAAACTTGGCAAGCCTGTTCTGGGTTTATGCTACGGAATGCAGCAGATTGCAGATGTTTTTGGTGGAAAAGTCAGCCGAGGGAGTTCTGCTGAATACGGCAGGGCAACTGCAAATCTTGATATAAATTCCCCACTTTTTTCTGGGCTTCCAGGCGACCTGACGGTTTGGATGTCCCACGGTGATTCAGTTACTACTATGCCGGATGGATTCATGGGAATTGCTAATTCTGAGAGTTGCGATATTGCTGGATTTCAAAACTTGACCAAAAATATTTTCGGACTCCAATTTCATCCTGAGGTTTCCCACACTGACAAGGGATCTCGGATTATCCAGAATTTCCTGTTTGCAGTTTGTGGCATCAAACCTTCCTGGAAAATGAGTGCTTTTGTGGATTCTGCAATTGAGCAAATCAAAGAGCAAGTTGGTGACGACCATGTGATTGCCGGAGTTTCTGGCGGTGTCGATTCGGTTGTTACCGCTGTCCTTTTGTACAAAGCAATCGGCAACCAGCTTCATTCCATCTTCATTGACCACGGATTGCTCAGACAAAATGAGCGGGAAGAGGTTGAAACCACTCTCACAAATCTGGGCTTGAACCCACTTGTTATCCAGGCGGAGGACAGATTTCTCCCCGCTCTCACCGGAATCACAGAACCAGAAACAAAACGAAAAATAATCGGCAAACTCTTCATTGACGAATTTGAAACCGCAATCTCAAAATATCCCAAATCAAAATGGCTCGCTCAGGGAACTCTTTATCCTGATGTCATCGAATCCTCTGGTGGCGTTTCGGGGCTTGCTGACAAAATAAAGAGCCACCACAATGTCGGCGGGTTGCCTGATAAAATGAATCTGAAACTCATCGAGCCCATCAAAACTCTTTTCAAAGATGAGGTTCGACATCTTGGTCGTGAGCTTGGAATTCCAAAATTTATTGTAGACCGCCAGCCATTCCCGGGTCCCGGTCTTGCAATCAGAATTATTGGTGAAATCACAGAGGAAAGACTTGACATCTTGAAACGTGTTGATTTGATTGTTCGTGAAGAAATTAACTCCAGCCAGTCAAACCAATTCTTTGCGGTCATGCTCCCAATTTTTAGTGTTGGGGTGCGGGGCGATGAGAGGGCGTACCAGTCTGTAGTTGCGGTTCGTGCTGTCACCACCACCGATTTTATGACCGCCGAATGGACAAAGCTCCCCTATGAAAAACTGGACAGAATTGCAACGAGAATAACCGGGGAGGTTCCTGAGGTTGGTCGAGTTGTTTATGACATCACGAATAAACCACCGGGGACGATTGAATGGGAATAGAAATTGATCCACCCTACACAAGATTGAAAGCATAGCTTGGGAGGTGTTTTATGTTCAAGTATTACTTACCAGATTCAGAGGGAAATCCTGAAAAACATGAATCTAAAACAAGCTCTGTAATAATTATTGGAGCAAACGGCTCTGGGAAAAGTAGACTCGGAGTATGGATTGAAAATGAGTCACCTTCACCTTCAGTAATTCACAGAATTGGAGCGCAACGGTCTTTGCAATTTGATAATACCATTACTTCTTCAAGCTACAAAGATACTAACAATATGTTAATTTATGGTCGATATGAACCTGATTTGAAATGTAAAAAAACGAGTCGATACGACGTGGACGATTTTAATTTCAACCCGATCATCACACTGTACAAAGACTATGGAACAGTATTATCACTACTAATTTCCAAAAAGAACCTTCAAAATGATAGCTATGTATCTCAATGCAAAGAAAGTCAGGAATATATTCCCACTCCAGAAACAGTAATTGACAAATTTATAAGAATATGGAATAATATTTTTCCACATCGAGATATCTCATTTGATGATTCGAAAGTTAATGCATCATTTCAATCTATTATCAAAAATGATGAAATCAAGTACAATGGAAGGGAAATGAGTGATGGAGAAAAAAGTGCTCTCTATCTTGTTGCTCAATGTCTAGCAATAGATAAAGATACTACAATAATCATCGATGAGCCTGGGTTACACTTGCATAAATCAATAACAAATAAGCTTTGGAGTGCAGTGGAAAGAGAACGTCCAGACTGCCTATTTATATACATAACACACGATACTAGATTTGCTGCAAATCACAGTTTGAGTGAAAAAATATGGGTAAAATCTTATGATGGAAGTAATTGGGAGTTTGAGAAAATAAAAGGAAGCGAGTTACCTGAAGAGTTACTTCTTGACATACTAGGAAACAGAAAAAATGTTTTGTTTGTTGAAGGAGAAACTGGAAGCCTTGATCACAGATTATATTCTGCAATTTACAAAGATTGTTATGTAATTCCATGTGGAAGTTGTAGAAACGTAATTCAGTATACAAAAACATTCAAGAAGAATAATCAACTAGTTCAGGATATTAATTGTTATGGTATTATTGATAGAGATTACAGGTCAGAATACGAGTTAAACAAGTACAAAAATGACGGTGTATATTCATTAAACGTTGCAGAAATTGAAAACCTATTCATTGTTGAAGAACTCATGAAATATGTCAGTAAAATTCAAGGCTATGACACACACAAAGAAATTGAGAAAGCAAAAAAATATATAGAGGATGGATTTCACAATCAAATCAATAGTCAGATTAGTAAAGCTGTTGTTTCAGAAATAAAATACAAACTATCCACTCTGGAGATACCAGAAAATGAAAAGAAATTGGAAGAAAAACTTAACAAAATCAGGCAAGTGATTGATTACGAAAATATAAAAGACGAAATAGAAAAGGAATTTACTGATATAAAAAATGAAGAATCATATAATGAGGTTCTTAGAGTTTTCAATTGCAAATCTCTCATTAAATCGATAGGAGTACACTTTGGTCTTGATAAAGAGAAATATCACAATTTCATCATCAGAAAAATTGACAGCAAAGACAGACAAGAAATAATTAATGTACTAAAACCTTACCTGCCTAAAGAAATCCCAATAGAGCAAAGTATTTGAGTGGGGGTAATGATATAAACCATTACCCCCAATAATAATTATTTTATCTGTTACTTGTTTCCAATTCAATCGCAGGGCTGGCAGAAATTCCACCACCATCAACCTTTGGTGACATTGTCACACCAATAAGTCGGAATACTGCAATCAATATCACTGCAACAAAGATAAGCAAAATTGGATATACAACTTCTCTTTTAATCATTTCCACACCTTCCCTGCAAATGTAATGTTTAATGCACCGTCAACCGGGCAGGCAGTTACACATTTCCCGCACATGATGCATCGATGGAGTTCGAGTTTTCCAGATGGAGTCAAATTTGCCGGGCATACCTTGTCGCACATTTTACAGTTTGTGCATGATGACGGTTCCCGTGTAACCTTAGTGAGAGATACGGTTGAAACAGCACCAATCACGCCACCAAGCGGACAGAGATAGTTGCAAAATGGTCTCTCAAACAAAAGCGAAAGAACAAGTATTGAAAGCAACATGATAATCATCGGAGGTGTCCAGTCACGACCAAAATGCATCAACGCTCGATAAGGATCGATTTGAGCAAACACCAGAGAACTCTTCACTGTCGTTATAACCAGAATCAAAATAAGTGTCGCATACCTGAGGTATGACAGAATGGATGAGAGTTTTAGAGGGATTTTTATCTCAAACTTGAAGATGCTTTTTCTGATTTTGTAAACCCACTCTGAGATAGAACCAAACGGACAGAGATAACCACAGAATCCACCAGCAAATATCAGGATCATAATCACCAGAATTCCAAGCAGGATTATGTCGTTAAAGTCAGTTCCGCCAATAAGCTGACCTTTCATCAAAAATTGTGGTAATGTTTCAAGTCCACCAAACGGACAGTAACAATCTATCGGGCCAGCAGAGTTTCCTGGCCAGCCGAATCCAGCTGTTCTTCCGTACATGTGGGTCAAAGCAATCATGCTCACATATGAAAAGAATAGCACCTGGGTGATTGTTCTTGTTATTTCTGAGATATTGAATTTCCTCTTGCCCGATTTTCTTATTCCAACAAGTTTCTTATTCTGTGATTTTTTTGTCATGGATGGGATTATAAGATTTGCTACACTGGTTAGTAGAAAATTTTTACTATGAAGTTGCGAGTTTGTTGTGATAAGTGGCAAACTTAATTCTATGCCAGCATCCCTCTGATTCCTACCGCCGTCATTCCCGCTTCCTCTCCATCATTCCGCACTTGATGCGGAATCCAGGGGATTATAAAATCGTGTTCAAAACAAAAAACCAACAGCTACAGAACCAGCCAAAATTGTTGTTTTACACAGATATTTACAGGCTTTGACAGTACCCTGGATTCCTGGTGGGTCCAGGAATGACAGAAAAAGTAATAATGATAGTGATTCCGTAGGGGGGGTTTGAAACCCTCCCCTACAAGAGTTAAGTTCTAATTCTTAAATAAAAAGGGCTACATTATTTCTCTTCAATGAATCGTTTTGCTGACTCTATTATCTGTTCTCGATGGTCATTCATTGCCTGGACATTTGGGATGCTTATCTTGCCAAGATCATCTCTTTCGGGGAATTCAATATACAGAATACCTTTGTCAGCTCGGTTGAAGTACATCCGGACAATAACATCGTTTCTCTTTTTATCGTAGATAATGTTGCAAAATCCCTTCCAGTCCATTAATGATATTTTTGAAGAATCTTCTTTTTTCAGAACACCATGTAAAATACTCTTCACAACAGCCAATCCTTGAATTTCCTCCAACATTCCAAATGTGTTGTTGAATCCCATATCTGAAGCAATCGAGGGTATCGCTGGTGTATCAGATTTCGAATCATCCGAGGTTGGTGATTCATCCATAGCTTTATCCCGACCCTGCAATTTACCCAATAGTTGCTCTTTGACGTGAGCCATATAATGCTGATCAACAATTTTTTTCAGATGTCCTTGAAATTCTTTTACAGTATCTGGCCAAGCCTTGAGAGATGATATTTCATGAATGATGTACTTTGCCCAATCCGCGGATGGATTCTCAAAATCCCTCTTTATCACTCGCAAGGCTTCAGAATAATTTCGAAGTTTTTCAATTTCCCCTTTATTCTCTGTTTTTATAATCCTCTCTTTTGTAAATATGGGAAGTTTTTTCATCAATTCTTCGTTTGGCTTATCAAAATCAAACGTCAAAAACGGCTCTTTATCCATCTTATTTTTTTCGTTAAGATCGGTGTAAAACTTGTATGTGATTCCGTTTGTCAAAACTCCAATATTTGTATCCGCTAGGTGGATAAAATAATTTCCAAGTTGATTTGCTTTTGTTACATCCAGTTTGTCATCCAATGCCTTGCACTCGATGATCATTTTTATTTTGCCATCTATTTTTATTGCGTAATCAACCTTCTCACCTTTTTTTGAACCCCAATCAGCAATATGTTCTGGAATTACCTCGCTTGGATTGAAAATATCATATCCCAGTATTTGAAGAAATGGCAACACAAACGCAGTTTTTGCAGCTTGCTCGGTTTTTACATGTTCCCGTTCTTTTTCAATTTTTACCTTGAGAGCCATCAGCTTTTCCGTTAATTCCATTTCACACCTCCATGTTTTTGATTACCGAAGCTCAAGATAACACAGTTTGTAGAAATTGTAAAGCTATTTATCCAAATAAATTCACTGGGTTTATAATTTAATATTTGATGAATTGTTTGTGTCCACCTTCCTTGAAGAGATACACTGTAGGGGAGGGTTTGAAACCCTCCCCTACAAGATAGTATTATTTGTCAAGCATACAATGCCCGAGTTAGATTCCTAATTCCCAAAAAAAAACAAAAAAAGTTGCCCAGGGAACTCCCCAGGCAACTTCGTATTCTCATCCCAAACCTAAATCCACATGTGTAGATAATCTTACATGATAATGGTTACAGTTTTTGTTTCTCCATCCCACTCAACCTTTGCACCAAACATCTCGGACATGAAACGGATTGGAACCATTGTTCTGTCGTTTGTTATCTCTGGTGCCTGAAGCATCTCGGTGGATTTGCCATTTACGATTGCATCTTTTCTGCCAATTCTGCAGATTATAATGTCGTCTCCACGTCTGAGTGTGATTCTCTTGTCGGCAGCATTCCAGTCAAGTGATGCACCAAACTGTTCAGTGATGACACGAAGCGGAACCATTGTTGTTCCATCTTTGATGTATGGTGGAGCATCTATGAGAATATTCTTTCCATCGATTGAGATATATCCCATGCCAATTATCAATTTGATCACAGTTTTAGCAGACGGTAGTTTGACCTTGGTAACAATTGTCTTTGTTCCCTTTTGGTCATAGACGAGTGCAATCTGGGAATCAACTTCGATCTCTGCACAGGTTGCGATTGTTTCACCCTGATAGATTCTGGTGGTTGCAGTCAGTTGAAATCTGAGAACTTCATCCTTTGTCCTTACAAAGATTATGTTGCTGTCGCAGTCTGCAAAAACCACGCTTCCAACAATTGTCAAATCTTCTTGAAGCTCACCGAGTGATTCGATTGTTGTGGCATTGAAGATGAATTCATTTGATGGGTCTGCCAGTCCAACAACGCTTATCTGTCCAGCACCTGAAAGGTCTGATACCGTTCCTTTTTTTCCAAACGCAAGGATTGTTGTCTGAGAATTGTATTTCACCATCACAAATCTTGCTTTGCCATCCTCTTCAACCCTCAACCAAATGGTTTGTCTGGTGGTGTCAATATCCATCAGTTCACCTTCGAGTTTGTCCACTGCACCATCTGCTTTTGTCGCAGAAATATCAGATGCATTTATGTACATGTCGAATGGATCGAGCATTCCGTCAACCGTTATGCTTGAACCGGCAACAAGTTCTGTGCATGTCACACTCTTGCCCTCAAGTGAGATATCTGTTTTCTCGTCGATTTTTACAAGGATGTATTTTCCCTCAGCATCATCACTTGATGTTTCAATCCAGAGAAGTTTTTTGTCACAGAATATATCTCTGATGACACCTTTTTTGAGTACCTGGATTGCCTGTCTGGCGGAGAGCGAGATACTGCTTGTTGTGAGGACACTGTTGATTGGGTCGATTGTTCCCTCAAGCTCCATGATAACTCCAGCTCGAAGATTTTCTAAAGTGAGTTTTTTACCTTTATAGTCAAACGTGGTTGTCGGGTCAATGTTTATGAGCAAGTATCCCTCTTCGTCTGCTACTGAGAAGAGTGTGATATTTTCTGCAATTTTTTTCAACCTTACCCAACCTGTGGTTTTGTCTACTTCAACAATTTTTCCAGAGACCGTGATTGGCTGTGGTGAAACGGGAAGCAACTCAATCTGACTTGCTTTCACCTCATTTTTTTCACCAATGATGCCGGTGACTTTTACAAGGTATCCTTCACTAATCTTTTTTGGGTCGAGTTCTCTCTGTTTGTAAAAATGCTGGGTTTCATCTGAGAGAACAATTTTCATTACCTTGCCAGCGTTGTATTCATCGATTGCTGTGATGATTCCAGTTTCGATTGATACTGATTCAACTGTTAATACTGACTGGTAATCTGCACCGCTCTGATCTTCAGAACCACTACCTGGGTCTGAACCACCGCCACCGCCTGGGGGAGGAGTTGGAGGAGGAGTTCCACCACCGCCACCACCGGGAGGAGGACTTGGAGGAGGAGTTCCACCGCCACCGGTACCGCCACCTTGTCCTGGTGGAAGATTGCCTGCATCTGTGTTTGCGATGATTTTGACTGCGACTTTGTTTCCGTTCTCATCAATTTTGTAGATGACAGTGATTTTCATTGGTGGCATCAAGTCATAACATGTGCCAGGTCTACCATTGATAATAATCTCAGTTTCTGAGGTGATAGTGATGTTAATAATTGTACCATTTTCATCAGTGATAATTATGAGATTCTGCCGGCAAAGTGCCGTAAAGAGATCACCAGTGATTGTGTTTTCTTCTGTGCCAGGTTCTTCGTTTGATTCTCCAGAAACAATTACTTTTGTTACTGTTATTGCACCGGTTTCTGGATCACATGTACCGATTATTCGCACCTCCATGCCAGCTTTGAGCATGCTACAAGTTATTGGATAACCATCTCTTTCAAGTATTGCACCGGTAATATCGAAGCCAACCTCATCATCACCAATTTTTACAAATATTTCTGAATCTGCACCGCACCTGACTGAGATGATTACTCCAATATGGCTGAATGGTCCATCACAACCAGTATCGTCATCATCACCCTCATCATCGGTTATAACTTCTACAAAATGAGCAATATAGGTCTCATCGGGAAGTTTGTCGCCAGTAATCTTTACAGTTTGTCCAACTGTTAAAGTCAGGCAGTCAGCTGGTCCAAGATCAATCGTGATTTTGGCATGGTAAATATTAAAGGTTATCGTGCTACCATCTGCCATTAATATGGTTACGGTCATGTTCTGGCAGTCAACCGCAATGATTGTGCCAGTCCAGGATTCCGGTCCCTCTTCTGGTGGCTCAGGGTCACCAGGGGTGGTTGAATCAAAGGTGGCTGATATTGCATCCATCCTGCCATCTGTGATGAAACCAACTACCACTCCAAGGTCACCAACTTCAAGCTCTTCGCAGGTTGCGTTATTTCCATCTTTTGTGAGTATCTCAGGGAGTGAAACTATGATGTCTCCGTTTGCAGTGGTGATAACTATTTCATTTGAAGTGCAATCGATTGAAATTATCACACCGGGTAATGTCACTGGTATTGGGTCTGGATCGGGTTCCTCAGGAGCTGAGTCAAAACTCGCTACCATTGCATCAAGTCTACCCTCAACCAAAAATCCGGTTGCTATCGCCAAGTCACCAACCACAAGACTGGCACATGTTGCTGTTTCACCATCTTTTGTGAATGTTTCAGGGAGTGAAACCTCGATACTTCCATTTTGAGTAGTTACGATTATTGTGTTGCTTGCACAGTTTGTTGCGGATATTACACCAGAAATGGTTACAGGTACTGGGTCTGGATCAGGTTCTGGTTCAACGGGAACTGAAGCAAAACTTGCTGCCGTTGCATCAAGTCTACCCTCAACCATAATTCCAGCTACATTTGCTAAATCACCTACCACAAGACTGGCACATGTTGCTGTTTCACCGTCTTTTGTAAATGTGGTCGGGAGTGAAACTGTAAAGTTCCCGAATGAGGTTGTTACGGTTATTGTGTCACCCCCACAATTTATTGAGGAAATCACTCCGGAAATACTTACAGGTACTGGCTCAGGATCTGGCACCGGCTCTGCTTCTCTTGAAGCAGAGACAGCAGTCGCAACCAAGCCTCTGCTGGACCGTGTTCCACTGGTTGAAACACTGTCATCAACTTTCAGGCTTGCACACGTTGCTGATGCTCCATTCAAGGTTATCCTTGCACGAGAAATATTTACAACATGGGTTCCATTTGTGGTAGATACTGAGATTGTGTCCGGGCATGAAAGTGATGCGATTGTCCCTGAGAGTGTGAACCGAGTGACGGGGGTTGAGGCTGATACGGAATTTGCCGTCCATGTGTTTCCTGTTTTAGTTCCAGAAACAGAAACAATGTCACCTGTTTCAAGCTCTGAGCAAGATGATGCCCCACCATTTCTTGTGATGGATGCGTTTGAAACAGTGATTGAGATATTACCAGAAGAGGAGCTGACTGTGATCGAGCTAGGGCAGTTTGTTCCCGCGATTGTGCCTCTGATATTAAATGGTGTTGGTTGTGGTTCTTCTCCTCCACCACTGCCACTTGCCACAACACGGCTTGCATTCAACGTGTACACTTCCTGCTCGCCGGTTACCGTTGCTGTCATTCCAGATTTTATATCTGAGCATTCACCTGGCGAACCATTGACAATGAAGGAAGTTGATGGTGATAGCTTGCACCTCACAATACCAACCATGCTGGTGATTGTGAGCATTCCAGATGAACCACAACTTACTGATGTGACTCTGCCGCTGACTGTTGTTGCGGCGGATACCTGTGGGACAACCGAGAAGAGTAGCATTACTCCTATCGCAATTGAGATAATTTTTTTCATTTCTTATACTCCTTATACGTGCATTTGAGACAAATACATTATGTCTGGCTGTGAGGTTCACAAAATATTTCATTGGTTTTTCATCAGTATTTTGAGTTTTTTGAAAGAAAAACAGAAACTATTTTCGGGTAGAAATTCAAAATTAAGCCAGATGAATAATGTAGCAACAACCAGTATCCTTCAGGGAATAAATGAAAAATTTTTCAAAAGCTGGATACTCTTTGGTTTTATTTTTATCAACCGAGTACAATTTATCCATCAAATTCTCAAACATGCAAACCACAAAATTGGTAAATTGATTGCCAAGTGAAAAATAGTGCATATGATAATTCCCAATCCAAATTTGGAGGAATCGATATGAGAATTGCAATTATTGGAGCTGGATCTGCTGGATATGTGTGTGCAATCAGGTGTGCAAGTCTTGGTGCAACCGTTACTCTTTTTGAGGAAAACAAAATTGGTGGAACATGTTTGAATGTTGGATGCATCCCAACAAAAGCGTTGATTGCAGGGATTCATGCAAAACATATTGCAACCGATTCCGAGATTCTTGGACTTTCTGCATCTGATGTAAAACTGGACATGGAAATCCTTCAAGCCCACAAAAACAAAGTGGTAGAAACAAATGTCCGAGGAATTGGCTACCTCCTCAAAAAAAGAAAGGTTGTTGTCTTTGACGGACGTGCAGAGATTATTTCTCACAACACAATCAGTATTGAGGATGACCGTCTTGACTATGACAAGATAATAATTGCAACCGGCTCAAAACCAGCCAAAATTCCTGGAATTGATGTTGACGGCAAATTCATCATGAATTCTGATCATGCCCTATCTATGACTGAAGTTCCACCAACCATGCTGATTATTGGCGGTGGCGTGATTGGTCTTGAGTTTGCTCATATCTTCTCATCGCTTGGCTCAAAGGTTACTATTGTTGAGATGATGGACAAACTGCTCCCGTGGGATGATGACCTCTGTTCAAGAGCCGCAACAAAATTTGCATCCAAGAACAGAGTTGATGTGATACTAAACGCAAAGATTACAAAACTCTTCCGTGACGGAAATGATGTTGAAGCACATATCAGCAAGGGCGGAGAAACAATAATAACCCGTTTTGCCAAAGCACTTGTCGCAACCGGAAGAACTCCAAATCTTGACCGAAAATCACTCATGAGAATTGGTGTCGAACATGACAAAAAAAATGGAATAAAGGTTGACTCCTACATGCAAACAAGCGTTCCAAATGTTTACGCAATCGGTGATTGCACCGGTGGATACATGCTTGCTCACGTTGCATCTGCTCAGGCAAAGGTTGCTGCAGGTCATGCAACAGGTGTGAATTCACATCCAATGAGATATGACAATATCCCAAGAATAACCTTCATTGACCCAGAGATTTCCGCATGTGGACTGACATCTGCCCAGCTCGAAGAGCGAGGGATCGATGTGTCCTGGTACAAATTCATGTACATGGCATCAGGCCGTGCAAAAGCCCAGGGAATCAAGGAGGGACAGCTTTCGATTGCAGTTGACGTGGACGGAAAAATTCGCTCTGCAATAATTATCGGTGAAGGCTCTGGAGAAATGATCTCTTTCCTCTCTCAGGCAATCACCATGGAAACTCCAATTGAACAGCTGGAGCAGGTAATCATCGCACACCCCACACTTGCCGAGATGTCAGTTGAGATAATTGAGATTGCAACGGGGTTTCCGATTCATACATAAGTAATATCATGTGGCGAGGCTGGTCTATATCGCTGAATCAATCCCTTGTCATTCCTGGCTTGACCAGGGATACAGGGTTTAGAAATGCACCCTTTGTCATTCCGTGCTCCGACACGGAATCCAGGGTTCTTGAGAATCGTGTACATGTTTGGATGGAATAATAATTTTGACTGGTTGGATAATTTTTTTCCTGTTTTGAATACGATTTTATAATCCCCTGGATTCCCGTTTTCACGGGAATGACAAAGGAAATCTAGGATGACGAAGCTAAAACTTACAATCTTCTTGATCTGAACCAAATCATGGAGATTTTTTGTTGTGTAGTTACTGAATTGTTTTTTAACATTACTATAATCACAAAGGTTTGAAATTACTATTTGAACTTCTATACTGATATTATGGAGGTGAAAAAATGAAGAAATATGTACTTCTAACAACATGTATCATTCTGCTGTGTTTGTTGCTAACTACAACAAACACTGAATGTAAAACCTGGAAAAATGACAATGCGTATCATAAACCTGTTGCGATGACAAGTGATTATGTCTTATTCAAATCACATGATGGTGTAAAATATGCTTTAATAATCTGCAAAGATGCATCCACAGGAAATCTTGTTTGGGAAAAGAAATTAGAGTGTAGTTTTTATTCTCTCGATACTATTGATGTTCTTGTTGATGGTAATATTTATATTATTAAAAGAGCACTTACTATATATAAACACGACCAAGATTCTATTATTCAGGATGAAGTTATGATAGTGTGTGTTGATTATGTATCAGGAAAAGACAAATGGTCAGTAACTGCTAATGAGCTTTGCCCTGATAGTAAGTATTTCTATATTATCGATTCCTTCTCTACAACAAAGGAATATTTATACTTACTTGATAAAAGTCGTATACTAAAAATATCAAAAGAAACAGGAAATGTTACAGAACTAGGCGAAATTACTACTAAATATCCTAGTAGTAGTATATCAATGATTGATGATACCAAATGTATTCTTGAAGGGTATGTAACATATTGTCTCAATATTGAAGACTCGTTTAAGATAATATGGGACACAGAGGACAATTGGATTCCATATGGTAGTGAAGCTCCTAATATGAATGAATATGGTATGCACAATGATGAAATCTTGATACTTTACGGATATGACAAGGAAACAAAACGTGAATTACCTAACTTATATAAATCACTTCTTGCGATAGATATAAATGATGGTACAATACTTTGGAGAATAAAACCAACATATGATTTCATACTTATCGACGATGTTTTGATTGTTGGCTATGATGATGCTCTACGTCCAGAATTCACAATGAAAGTATACGACATATCTGATGGTACAATTTTATGGAGTCGTGTGTATGATGCGTCAACAAATAAAATCTTTTTGTTTGAAGAAAAAAAAGATATGTTTATGTTTGGTATTAATTATGGCGGTCATGACGAAATTCAAAGAATTGATCCAGTCTCAGGTGATATTGTTTGGGAAGTTACTGATTTGTACATTGATAAACACCCTGTTTTGTATTCAAACTGTCGCATCTTCTATGATAATTATTGTAAACCGTTTTCATGTTGTGAAGAGAAATCAGTAGCTATGTTGAAAATATCATTCAAGATTGATCGCAAATCGTATATAATATCAGGTCAGGAAATTGACACTGACGTTACCCCGATCATCCAAAACGGACGCACCCTCCTCCCTGCAAGATACGTAACAGAACCCTTTGGCGGTCAGGTATTCTGGGATGGTGAGAAGAGAAAAGTAACCTGTAAACTTGTCGCTCCAGACAACGCAGAAACTGAAGATTACAAAGAGAACATTGTTGAACTCTGGATTGGAAAGTCAACTGCAAGGTTGAATGGCATTGAAGTCCAAATTGACCCCAACAATCCAAAGATTGTCCCAACAATCATCAATGACAGAACAATGGTTCCAATGAGATTCCTTGCAGAATCACTTGGCTGTGAGGTTGAGTGGATTGCCGATACCAAGGAGATAATATTGACATACACTCCATAATCCTTGTCATTCCTGGTTTTCAGTTTGTCATTCCGCACTTGATGCGGAATCCAGGGTTCTTGAGAATCGTGTACATGTTTGGATGGAATAATAATTTTGACTGGTTGGATAATTTTTTTCCTGTTTTGAATACGATTTTATAATCCCCTGGATTCCCGTTTTCACGGGAATGACAAAGGAAATCTAGGATGACGAAGCTAAAACTTACAATCTTCTTGATCTGAACCAAATCATGGAGATTTTTTGTTGTGTAGTTACTGAATTGTTTTTTAACATTACTATAATCACAAAGGTTTGAAATTACTATTTGAACTTCTATACTAGAATCATGGAGGTGAGAAAATGAAGAAATATGTGCTTCTAACAGCATGTCTCATCGTATTATGCTTGTTGCTAACCACAACAAACACAAATTGGTTAGCACTAGCAAACCCTGTCAATGGTCAAGCTGTCAATAGTTGCATATGGGAAATTGGAGAAAAAGAGATATTAACCACTCTGGATGATTCAATTATCACATATCATTGGGATGAGAGCTCTCCTGAAAAACTTACTTTATATCGACAATCTTTAGTTGATGGACATCATTTATGGAAAAAGCCTGTAACAATAGGGACTGCGAAAGGATTTGATCCATATATATTATATGTGCATATAACAGATAATCACATATATTTAGTTCATAGATATTATCTTGCAAGATATGAGTATAGTATTAGTTCTGAAAGTGTAGACATAATTCAGTGCATAGACAAACAAGAGGGAAACATAGTTTGGAGTATAAACAGCAATGATTTTGAAACAGTAGATAGTAAAAATTCAATCTTTTATTCAAAAATACATAATGAAAAATTATATTGTATGACTGCATCAGACAAATTTTTTGTAATAGATACTGATAAAGGTGAGATAGTACAAAGATTTAGAAAACCAGAGAGCTATGGCATGTTTTCGACATACTTTGAGATAACTAATGATAATACAAAACTACTCCTTTCCTCAAAAGTTGTTGAATGTTTTAATATTTCAGATCCTGAAAAACCAGAAATTATCTGGGATACAATAGATATGTGGGAATCTCATGGCACTGATTATAGAGAAAAATATCCAAGAATACTAGGAATAGTAGACAACAATGTGATATTTTGTGGTCATGATAAAAACAACAAAAAAGGATATTTTTCAATATTTTGTAGAGATATTAATACTGGTGAAATATTGTGGAAAAACACAAATTATTCCCATGGTGAAAGAATTTATATGCAAAATGATTTGATTGTTCATTATGATTTTTATGATATTTTGACAAATTATGGAAAACTTTATGAAAAACAAATTCCATCAATAAAACTGTATGATTCATCAAATGGAAAATTAATTTGGGAAAAGTTGATGCATGATTGGGCAAAAATTGAGTTATGTGATGGTTTTCGAATTGGGTATAAAAGTTTTTTATACCCAACATATTCACCACCTATAACTTTTAAAAATGAAGATAATTCAATAATATTTGCTTATCTAATTGGAAATAAATATGAATACAAAGTTAGAGTCACAAACCTAAACATGAAAACAAATTATGAAAATTGGCAATATACTTTCGAAATGAAGAATAAAATTCCACTTGATTATTCTTGGTATGGTAGCTTTTGGTACTCAAATAATTATATGATTTATGACAATGTATGTTATCCGATATATGAAAAATATAGTAAGAAACGATGTAAACCAATAACAATTCTTAAGTTTACGATCGATGTAAAAAAATTTTGGCATGACAAACTTGAATCTTTTATTGATGCATCACCCACAATCCAAAACTACAGAACATATATCCCAGCAAGATATGTAACAGAACCCCTTGGTGGTCAGGTATTCTGGGATGCTTCCGAGAGAAAAGTAACTTGCAAGCTTGCAGACAAAACTGTTGAGCTTTGGATTGGAAAATCAACTGCAAAGTTGAATGGTGTTGAAATTCAGATTGATCCAAATAACCCAGCTGTTACTCCTACCATTATTAACGACAGGACAATGGTTCCAATGAGATTCCTGGCAGAATCTCTTGGCTGTGAAATAAAGTGGATTGCCGATACTAAGGAGATAATATTGACGTATACTCCATGAAACCCACCCCATTCCTTCAAAATAAAACATGCAGTTCGTGCAACAGTCAAGAATTGTTAGTTTCGACAGAATGGGAATTAGCATAATTTTCGACAGATGACACAAATGTCTGAGATGGTCTCGTAATCGGAAACCCAGAAACCATCTCAGTTCAATAGTTTGTTGTATTGTTGGAGTGCTGTTGCAGCTTAATTTATCAGGAAGAGTGGATCACCCTTCAAAACCTGGTCACCATTGCTTTTCAGAACCTTCAGCACAACTCCATCGCCCTCACTCTGAATTTCATTCATGACCTTCATTGCTTCGATGATGCAGAGGGTGTCACCGTTTGAAACCTTTGAGCCATCAACAACAAATACAGGTGAATCCGGTGATGGTGAGTTGTAGTAGATTCCATCAAAAGGAGCGACCACATAAGTTCCTTTTGCATCATCTGTTTCTTTTTCCATCACTTTGGTTTCTTTGGGGTCATGTGAAATTGTTCTGGTAACCCCACCAATTTCAAAGGAAATCCCTGTCTCTTCATCCTCAACAGAAAGTGAGGATAAACCAAGCTCTTTTGCAAGTGCCACAAGGTTTCTTATCTTTTCTTCGTTGCTAACTTTTTTATCCATTTTTTCTAAACCTCAATCCTTTGAACTTTTTATTTATTCCTTCAAGGTATTCTGTATTCCAGCGATTGCAAGGCAAGCAATTCCCTCGGAGTTGCCAAGTGCTCCGATGTGTTTTGGGGTGGTGAATTTCACAGAGATGTTTTCTGTAACAAGTGTTTCTTTCAAGTTTTTTATCATCTCTTCTCTGAACTTGCTCAGGTTTGGTTTTTGGGCGATTATGGTTGAGTCGATGTTTGTGATTTTATATCCAAGACATTGAAGGTGTTTGTGGGTTTTTGAAAGCAAATCCAGGCTTTTTATTCCTATCAGCTCTGGCGTACCAACTCCAAAAAATGAGCCAATGTCGCCAAGTCCGGCAGAGCCAAGCAAAGCATCAATTATTGCATGACACAAAACATCGGCATCCGAATCACCAGATAATCCCAACTCAAAAGGAATCACCACCCCGCCAAGAATGAGCGGTCTTCCTTCCACCAGTTGATGAATATCAAACCCAATTCCAAATCTTGTAGCCATCATAAAAACTATGATAACCCATGAACTGAATAGTTACCACATAAATATAATAAAATCAAAATCTAAACAAGTGTGTCATAATTAGCAAGAGGGAAATTAGAGAATAGAAGGAGAGAAACATGGACAACATAGATGACATACTTGACGATGTTGAATCTGGAAAAACTACACCCGAAGACGGGGCAAGAAACATCAAACATGGCGACAGATTTCACTGCGACACTGTCAGGGGATGGCACAGAAGACACCACTCAAAACCATATCTTTTCGGAATCTATCTGATTCTTCAGGGAATCGTGGTTCTTGGATATGCGGTATTTGGATGGTTTCCAATGGAATTTCTTGGAAGCTGGTGGAATCTTGTCTGGCCTGTAATGCTTAGTGTGATGGGAGTTGGAATGTTGGTCCGGGCTGGGAGCAGAGGAAAATTTTCGTTCATGGGGTTGGTTTTACTTGCACTTGGAGTTGGTAGAATAATCATAAACACAGGTGCAGTTGTGATGTCAACCTGGTGGGCATGGTTTTGGCCAGGTTGCTTGATTGCGATTGGAATAGCGATTGTGATGAAGAGCTTGAACCATAAATCCAAAGGAGGTATCCATTTTGATTGGAACAAATGCGACTGGTGTGAATGATGTTGAAGAGATTCTGAGGGACCTCTACGAGGGCAAGATCACAAAGGTTGAAGCAAAGCAACTGATAAAAACAGTTTTGAGAAGAAGTCCTCGAAAAATCAGAGTCAGAGTCAGGAATGATGACGGAAAAAATCTGAACATTGTTGTCCCGATAACAATGATAAGCAAAGCGATAGGCTGGGTTGCAGAGGAAGTAAATGGAGTCGACATTCGCTCAAAGATTGAGTCTGTAATTGATGACGAAGATTTCAGAGGAGAGGTTGTAAACATCACAACCGAGGATGATGAGAGGGTTGTCGTCACAATCGAGTAGAGATAAAAAAACAAATTGGGGTGGGGGTTTTCCGACACCTACCTCAATGAAATTTTAAATTATATACGTTCAGTAATAACTTCAATCAATCCAAGTTTGATTAGTCTTCCAAGAATATCTTTTGATTTTTCTCTGGAAAATCCAAGATTGCCAAGAACCTGAGCAACAGAAGTCTTTTTTTCAATCTGAGAGATTACCAACCATTCATCGGAGGAAAGCTCAACACCACTGAGACTGTCGGGATGCATTTTAACCTGTATCTTTGTGGTGCCTGTTATGGGTTGACCAATATGAGCAGTCGCCTCATCCATCATTACAGAATGGTCAATAAGCAACTGATTAAAATTTTGCTTGACTGTCGGAACACCGCTCCACCGCTGGGTTGTGAAAAAAAATTCGCCGTGTTTCCAGCTTAATATATGAGCAACCGCCTCATCGCCTGCAATATTTCCATATGCGGCGTGAATCAGTTTACCCTTCCAGAATGCAAACTTGCCACTTACATTGTCATCGGTTTCAACGGAAAGAACGCCTTCCATACAACCATTGACAATCACAGAAACAACATCGACGAGGTTGAATTCCTCTATTCGTCCAGATAGAGACTTGGTCATTTGAGAGATTATGAAGGCGTGAAGCTCTTTTGTCAAGGTAACTTTTCTGTGTTATCCAGCGTACACTTATATTAAACAATCAGGAGGTACATGAAAATGAAAAAACTAATAGCAGTGATGCTGACATTGATGTTGATAATACCGATGTCTTTTATCTCTCCAACCATCGGATTCACAGCTGACCCCCAACCTTTCATTATCAAAGGAAAAATTATTGATGACAAAGGCAACACGTTAAATGATGTAAAAATTTCAGTTGTTTCAAAGATTAGATTGCATTCACTGGAAGAACAAAAACAACTCTTTAAGTCACTCAGTGATGAAAATGGTGACTTTGTTCTCATGATTCCACCGACACCACACCCAACAAACATCATAAAAGGAGAGTTATTCGGATATTATCCCGTGACTTTCGGAAAATTTGGCGGAGTCTCTAGCGGTGAGATTGAAACAGAAATTGTTCTTCAAAAAATTGGTGAAGAACCGGACTACAGAGCAAGCTCAATCGACATCAGGATTTGTTATTCGCAAACTGTAAACCAGGGAGACAACAAACCAACACCAATTCCGGATTATGCAAAGCTCGACAAAGATTTATATCCGGAAAATATTCTGCCTTACCTTGAATCTGGGAAAAATCTTGAGCTGACTGACAAAGTTCGAGCTGTTGCTGATGAAATCCTTGAAGGAGTAGATGACAAGGAAAATGCGGTAGAAGTAGCAAAAGGTGTTTACAACTGGGTTTGTTCGCATGTTGAATACACAACAAGACCAGCTGACAAAGACACAATCAAAAAAGGGCAGTATTCAAGAAATTTCAGAGGATTCGGAACTGACTTTTATGACTGGTGCCAGACTCCAGAGGAAACAATCGATTATCCATGGGTCATCTGCATCGAGTTTGAGAGGCTGGCAGCTGCACTCTTAAGGTGTCTGGATATTCCCGCAAGACCAGCACCGCTTGCCGCCCATCCCGTTACTCAGTTTTGGCTTAAACCAAAGAATGGTGATGGGTACTGGTTCAATATGGAAACCTCAAACGGTAGAAATCACTGGGTTAAGGGCAATAAGTCTGCACTCTTCCCCTCAAAACACGACTCCGCAATTTCTATAATCCCAATAAATTCTGATGCACCGATGCACGCTTTTTGGGATATCGGAGCAGAAGGATTCTGGATGGAACAACCCGGACAAAACATCAGGCTTCCGCTCGAAGAGAGAGCTTTGAACTTTACAAAAGATATTATAAAAAGATTTCCGCAAACTGGTGAAATTCCTCAACAAAAAAGGGATGGTGGTGAAAGACCACCACAACGTCCATTTGATAATACTACACCAGAAACTCAAACTCCAGCACCAGCACCAAAAGGCATGAGCGAGTTTGTAAATGTTTACTGGCGAGGATTCATCACAGAGCTAACAGATGCAACCAACATGAAACCAGTTTTCAGATTTCCTCATTTCCTTGAAAATGAATATACCCATCAGCTGGATATGGCACATTTTACAAACCACCCAGAAGCTGTCATCAAGGTTTGGGATGAAACAGAAACATCAGATGAAACAAGATTATCACAGGAATATTATTGCATCCAATTTGATATTGCTAAAATAATTCCAACCACTGAGGAGCTTCAAGCACTTCCCAAAGAATTATTTGATATTGTCGGAGTTGTAGAAGATGAAGATGGAAACCCAGTTGAAGGTGCAAAGGTCTGGCTTGAAAATGGATCAACTGCAAAACCAAATATGCCTGCAGAAAGGTTTGAAAAAGTTGCCTCTGCTGAGGCTTTATCGGATGAAAATGGTGAATTTATTTTAACTGGAATTCCAGTTGGTTCACCCCGATATATGGTTGGTGCAATCGCAGGTGGATACTACAAAACAATCGAAGGCAGAATCGGAAAAGATACAGGTGAAGTAAAAATAATCCTTAGAGCAGAAAACGAGGAAGAAGCCTTCAGAACAAGAAAACTTCGTGTGATTGGTGCGTATCTTCTTCGTGAGGGTCGCTCACCACAACCAAAGAAGCTACCGAAATTTGCAATGTTGGACAAATCTGCATTTCCAGATGAAATTCTTCCATATTTGAAAGAGGGAAGAGGCTACGAGTTTACAGACACAGTCAAAAAAATTGGTGATGAAATTCTTGAAGGCATCCCAAAGAAAGACCGTGATAATCTCATCAAGGTTGCCTATGGAGTTTACAGCTGGATAGCGGGCAACATAGAATATGACCTTGTGAAGATTTATCCAGGAGACATCACATGCGGAAATTATCAGACAACATTTGGTGGGTTTGGGATTGATTTTGATGACTGGTGCTACAGTCCACAGGAAGCAATTGAGCAGGGTCGAACAATCTGTATTGAGTATGAGAGACTGGCAACTGCACTCTGCCGTTATCTTGGGGTTCCAGCAAGATCAACACCACTAAAAGCCCACCCTGTAACCCAATTCTGGGTGCAAGAATCTGAGGATGGTGATGGTTATTGGTCAAACATGGAAACCTCCAAAGGAAGAAATGAGTGGAAAAAGGGCAATTTCACCGCAGGCTTCCCAAGCAGACAAGACAGCGATATTGCAATTATCCCAGCAGACGAAAATGCACCAATCCACATGAGTTGGGATTTTGGAGCGGAGTGTTGGTGGCTGGAGGATTACGGTGAAAGTCAAAGACTGGAAGGAACACCGGATGAAAATATGGATGACTGGAATAAAATCCTGGAAGAATTTGGCAAAACCGGTGAACTCCCAAAACAAGATAGAAGACCCCCACCTGGAAGACCAGAGGATGGTCATGACGATGATGACGGTGGAGTAGAGCCAATGTCGGTAAATCCTGGACCAGGAGATAGAAAACCTGGAGATTCTGAATCAAGTTCAGAAAGACAGAACTATCTGATCTACACGAGAGGATTTGAGATTGACCTCTGCAACGCCACAGACCTTCATCCAGTAATAAAATTCCCATATTTTGAGACAAACAAGTGGCGTGATCAACTCAAGATGAGCCACTACATCAGCATCCCTGGAATTGTTGAAAAGGTTTGGGATGAAACACTGGAAAATGAAGAAACGGGACTCTCCCAAAAGTGGTACTGCGTGCGTCTTGACCTCACAAAAATAAAGAAAGCCGAGCCGAAGAAAGAAATTATTTCTCCAGATGGTGAAAATCTTATTTTGAATTCTGGTTTTGAAAGTGGTGAGCTGGAATGGAAACCAAAATCCATTGGAAAAGATGGCGGAACTGCAAAGCCTACGATAGATTCCAGCAACTCAAAATCTGGAGAAAAGTCTGCAAAGATTACAAATGATGGCAATGGTTTAGGAATCTGGAATCAGTTAGTCCCAAATATTCCATCTCCCGCAAAGGTCCACCTGAGCGGATACATCAAAACTGAAGATGTAAAAGGTTTTGCATTCATCGATATCAACATCCTCGAAAAAGATATTCACAACAAACCCCCCTTCCCGGCAACAGAGCCAAAACAAAAAGGAATCTCAGACTGGACAAAGGTTGAAGGTGTGTTTGAAATTCCAGATGGGGCAGATGCCGTCATCATCGGATGCACCATGCTTGGAGTCGGAACTGCCTGGTTTGATGATATTGAATTAAAAATTCTTGAAGGTGAAACCTCTGGCGGAACATCTGAAAATATGGAGGAAGTCTGGATAAAAAATCCGTCATCCGGTGAAAAAATCTGCACTCACATTCACAAACCTGCCGGTGAAACTCCCAAGGGTGGATTCCCAGCTGTTGTTGCGGTTCCCGGTGGAAGTAGCTGGGGGACACAGCTTGACAGCCACGGAAGGCTCATCCCGTCAATTGTTGACGCTGGATTTGTGGCGGTTGTTTTTGATCCCGAAGGAAGAGGAAAAACAGGCGGTGAAGAAAATAATTCTGGTGTGATTCATCAGGATGGAATGCACGAAGTTTTGAAACATGTTGCAGGACTTGATTATGTTGATGCTGAAAATATCGGCGTTTTATCAATGTCTTTTGGGCTCATCATGTCCGGTTGCACACTTGGCAGATTCCCACTTGACCCGCCTGTGAAATATTATATTGATTGGGAAGGACCTGATGGAAGCCTCTGTGATTATTCCGGTAAACATGGAAAATCCATGGACATTGACGAAAACTTCTGGGAAACCCGTGAGGCATATCTTTTCATCGAAGACTTTCAGGGAAACTATGTCAGGCTTCAAAGCGAAAAGGATCATGTCCAGAAAACAAATGACAACGCATACAGGATGATTGAACACGCAACCTCAACTGAACATGGTGGCAAGGGAAAATGCAACTGGACACGCATGAACGGTGGAGATTATCCCAACCCGCCAAACACAGTATTCTCTGATGATGACCCCCCAAACTGGATCAGTGAAAGCGTGAAAAACAATGACAAGATAACAATTGATACCATCAAGGAAATGTCAGCAATGCCAAGTCCTTACGATGATGATTCAGAGTAATTCTTAAGGCGTACCATTTCATTCCTCCCGGTACTGCTGCTGGGAGGAATCTAGGTTTCATACAATTTTAGTCTTCTCCAAATATTTCCTTTTCTGCAAGCTTGTTTTGACAAGATAATCCTTATTGAGTAGAATGCTACGCATGGGAACAAAGAAAACTTTAAAAACATATTTAGCTCGCGTAAACAACATAACGAGTCAATCTGGTAAATTCATTTTCAGAGGTCAGGCAAATTCAGATTGGAAAGTGGAATGTGGAGCATCTTTTCGATTGAGGAAGTTATTAAATACTTCTGTCGACAAGCCATTATCGTATGATTCTATCCTGAATTATCACAATGATGAATTGCTCAGCAAGTTGAAAACAAAACGTTTTAAGGAGTACAAAGACCTAAACAACATGGAGATAATTGCCGATCTTCAGCATCGTGGTGCGGCAACTCTTCTAATCGACTTTACTTCAAATGCACTAGTCGCACTTTATTTTGCCTGTCTTCCCGACAAAAAGAAGAACGGTGCTGTTTTCATTGCAAATTCTACGAAATTTAGTAGAGTATCAGATTCAAAATTGGAATCTATTTCAATGGATATTGAAAATATGATCAGGGAGAAGGAAGAAGATAGATTGTATTGGTGGGAGCCAAGTCAAATTAACAACCGAATTTCAGCCCAGGATTCAATATTTATTTTTGGTAACTCGATAATAAACGATAGTTATTTCGAAGAAAAGATTGTTATTGCCCAAAGTGCAAAAGAAGAAATCCTGGAACATCTAGATCAAGACTTCAATATTAATGGGTCTATGATTTATAATGATCTAGATGGTTTTGTAAAAACAAACAGTCGACACTCACTTATAGCGGAGTATGAAAAATATGAAGAAAGATCACATATTACTCTGCTCGTTATGACAAACGAGTACAAAGAAGCACTTATTGTGGCAGAAAAATATGCAGATAAGTACACTCAAGATGTATTTGGACACTATGCAATGGGTTTTCTAAACGCAGTACACTTAGATAACCCAGAAGAAGCCATTAAGGGTTTCACAAAAGCAATTGAATTGAAACCTAATTTCAAAGAAGCATATTTAAACCGAGGAGTAGCGAAAGATAAATCGGGGGACTGGGTTGGAGCAATTGTTGATTACAACAAAGCGATTCAGCTGAAACCAGATTATGCCCAAGGCTACGTAAACCTAGGTAATGTTAAACTTGAAGATAAGGATTGGGATGGGGCTATCAAGGATTTCACTAAGGCGATCGAATTGAAGCCAGATTATCCTAAAGCATACACCGATCGTGCTAGAGCTTATATTGGATTAGGGGAAAACGATAAAGCACAAAGGGATTTAAAAAAAGTACACATGTTGGGATATTTTAAAAAATAGTATTGGCATTATTTTACCAACTATTTCACAATGTTTAGTCGAATCTGTTGTCTTACGGGATTAGACTAAAAAAATAAAAAAGGTGGTGCGCAAATGATAGACAGAAATGAAGTGATGAAGGCTTTGGCAACCGTTGAAGACCCAGAGCTTGGTGTCGATCTTGTAACGCTTGGAATGATTCAAGATGTCAAAATAGATGAAGGTGGCAAAGTTCACGTAACAGTTGCCCTGACCATTCCCGGATGCCCACTGAAAGACACCATGGGTAAAGGAATTGTTTCTGCTGTCTCAAAGGTTGCCGGTGTGAAAGCTGTTGATTTTGAGTTCACCACAATGACCGATGAACAGAAGCAAAAAACATTTGCAAAAGCTCAGGAAGTTCGCAACGGCTCATCATGTTCCACAAGCAGTGGACAGCCCCAGGAAGACCCGCTCAAAAAACTCACTGGAAAAAATATCAAAAATATTATTGCAATCGGCTCTGGCAAGGGTGGAGTTGGAAAATCTATGATAACAGCCATGATTGCAGTTGAAGCCCGCAGACAGGGATACAAGGTTGGCTTGCTTGATGCCGACATCACAGGTCCCTCCATCCCGACAATTTTTGGTCAGAAGGGCTTGCTGACAGTTGCAAAATCTGGAGTATCACCACGTATCACAAAAACAGGGATTGAAGTTGTTTCCATGAACCTTCTGATGAAAGACCCTGCACTTCCCGTTATCTGGCGTGGTCCAATTTTATCTGGCGTCTTGAAACAATTTTATAACGATGTCCAATGGGGTGATTTGGATTATTTATTCCTTGACCTTCCACCTGGAACAGGTGATATGCCTCTGACTATTTTTCAGGTATTCCAACTGAATGGACTTGTTGTCGTCACCAACCCCCAGGAGCTTGCAAACCTCATAGTTACTAAATCCATCAGGATGGCAACCGAGATGGAAATCCCACTTGTTGGAATCGTTGAAAACATGACACACCTCACATGTCCAGGCTGTGGTGAAATAATTAAGGTGTTTGGTGACTCAAAAGTAGAGGAACATTGCAAGTCTCAAGGTGTCCCATATCTTGGTGGAATCCCTATCAATCCTGAGTTTGCTAAGCTATGCGACCAGGGCAAGATAGAGGATGTCGAGATGCCAGGTGCAATTTCTGAAACATTTGCTATAATGGACGGAAAAAGAAAGTAGGGAATGCTAAATGAGTGATGCAAAGATAACTGGTGAGATGACGCTTGGTAATGTGATCAAAGAATGGCCGGAAACTGCAGAGGTGTTTTTTCAGTTTGGTCTGCACTGCATTGGATGCCACATCAGTGCATACGAATCAGTGACAGATGGTGCAAAGGCTCACGGTGTGAATCCCGAAGAATTGGTGAAAGCTCTGAATGAAAAAATTGCTGGAAATAATCAAACAACCGAGAAGTAAACAAACAAAATTCTTCAAATACTCAATCGCTACACTGCTGGTCTGTCTTCTTGCCCTGCCGTTCCTATTTGCAACTGCTGACTCGGATTCCGGGTGGACAAGTTTCAGACGGGATTGCATGCATAGTGGTATTGGCAAACCGGCGGTAACTCCTCCTGTTCGTCTCTACTGGAAACAAAACGTTGGTTCCAGTTACACAAATGAGGTAATCGAACACAATGGTCTTGTATTTGTCTGTGCGGATTCATTGGAAGTTTTTGAGTCAGATGGAGATTTCTTCTGGGAATTCAGAACCGAAACTCCCATCACGACAACAGCATATGTTGTAGACAACACGGTAATCATTGGATGCAATGATGGAACTATCCATGGTATTGACATAAATTCTCACAAAGAGAGCTGGCAGGTAAAAACCGGTGGGAAAATTGCTCAGGGAATCTATGGAAACTCTGAGTATTGCTTCATCGCAAACGCATATGGCGATCTCTACAAACTAAATCCTGCAACAGGTGAAGAGTTATTCAAGCTGACCCTTGACGCTCCGCTCTCTTATGGACCAACTCTCTCTGAAAATGAATTGGTAATTGGTGATGACAAGGGAAATCTCTACGGAATAAACCACACAACCGGAGCTTCGCTTTGGAAAGAAAAGATTGCCAAGTCAAGAATTGGTGGGATTCTTTTAAGTGGTGACAACGTTTATTTTGGAAGTTACGATAACCATGTCTATTGTGTTTCAAGCGATGATGGCAAAAAAATATGGGAAACAAGGGTAAACGGTTGGATTGACAAAACCCCCGTCATGATTGATGATGACAAACTATTCGTGAAAGTGAGAGAAACCCTGCTTGTTTCTTTTAACCCAGAATCTGGCAAAGAGCTCTGGAGCAAAGAGATTCAGCCTAGCAGTTCTGAACTTTTAGTATGCGATGATATTCTCTATTTCGGAAACAACAGAAGGCTCAGCACCATCACAACCGGTTACATCATGCTCCAGCATTTTGAATTTAAGGATGAGCAAATCTCCTCAATCTCTCTTGCCGGCAACAAGCTTTATCTGGGCTTAAATGTCGGTGTCGACAACATCGGTCGTGTTGCCTGCATGAAACCTTCAGGTTGGGTCAACGTCAATCCTAAAGCGGTCATCGAAACAGTAAGCACAACAGACGATTCACCATATGTTGAAGTCACAATCAGTAACATCAAAAATGATAACTGGAATAGAACCATTGATGTAGGATTACTCACAGATACAGAATGGTTGTCAATCGAAAACCCAACATTCACCCTGAAGGGTGGAGAAAAAGTAACCGTCAAGATTAAAGTTAATCCATTTTATCCAGGACTTATCGGGACAAACAACGCAGTTATCTCAGTAATACAGGTCACAAAGAGGCCAAGACACATCCGCCCTGATGATAAATCATCAACAAACGACAACATCGAAAATCAACACATAGTTGAGCTACCATTGATTATTACTGTTGATGACCCGATTGCCCCAAAACTCTGCTTAGACACAAGTGAAATCGACATCGGGAACGTATCCGTAAATTCCTACAAGAGAGTCCCGCTCAAATTGACAAACTGTGGTGGAAGAAACCTGGATTTAATCCTGACCGCAATTGCCTATCCCGAATGGCTCAGCATTTCTCAGAGCAGATTGACCATCGAGCCAGGACAAACCACCAGTGTCGACATTGGAGCCACCGGATCAAAAATCACGCCCGAGGCCGGATACAACTGTGATTTCCAGGGAGCTCTCAAAATTGAAACAAACACAGACGAAGTGATAACAATTCTCTGTCGAACCAGATGTTACGACATCCCACTTCCGACAACTCTCTTAATCAGAATTGGTGATCCAAAGGTAACCGTGAATGGTGACTTGAAGGAATTCAATCCCCCCGCATACATCGACAATAACCGTACCATGGTCCCCCTCAGATTGATTGCCGAGGCATTCTTCACTAGGGTTGACTGGAACGACACTGACAAGAGCATCACAGTTCGCGACTGCGACAAAGTGGCTCAATTCTGGATTGGCAAAAACACTGTCAGGATTTCAGATTCAGACGGTGAAAGATTTGAAACAATCGATACCCCTCCTCAAATTGCAGACGACAGAACCTTCATCCCAGTCCGAGCAGTTTCAGAAATTCTTGGTGGAATTGTCTCCTGGGATGCTCCCACAAAAACCGTTGGCATAATCTATAACCCAAAATAAAAATAACATCTTCGTACTCCCTCCCCTACGTCATTCCGCACTTGATGCGGAATCCAGGGTACTAAAAATTCGTGTGAAAATATTTGTGAAAAACAATAATTTTGACTGGCTAGATAACTGTTGTTTTCTTGTTTTGAATTCGATTTTATAATCCCCTGGTTTCCCACTTTTGTGAGAAAGACGTGGCTTTTTGACCCCCCTTTTCAAGGGGGGCAGGGGGGGGTTTAAGGTTATTCGGAATGACGTAGGGTATTACAGGAAGGGATGGGGCTTACAGAAAACTAATGTCATAAAAATATAATCCAGATTAATATTTAACAAA
>CBDUSO010000026.1:0-35025 GCA_965370295.1 uncultured bacterium | reverse complement strand
TTCCATGGTGCCACCATTTTATGGTGTTGCACTTGGTTTGTGAATTTAGGGGGGGAATCCAAGGTTCTTAAAAATCGTGTGAATGTTTTTGTTTTGAACACAATTTTTATAATCCACAGCACCCCAAACAAACAAGCCGCTTGACAACAAAGCAAACAAACATATACTTCATTTGGAGGCTGAAATGAAATCAAAGAAGATTAACAGCAGGAAAGTGTTTTACACTCTGGCTATCCTGTTTGTGCTAACCATCATAGTAATAATGCTTGTAATCATGTGTCCAAACTCTTCAAAAAATATCGAAGGTGAACTCGTTCTGGCTGACATGAATCCAATTGTTTATGACCAGTCCAGCCACACCATAAAGGGAACTATCCCGCCTGGTGCCACTTTGAAAATTGGTGAAGAAATAATTGAAACAAGTGGTGAATTTCAACACACCCTTGAGCTGGACAAAAGCCCATCTTTCACTACAGAAATTGTCCAGATGTTAGATAAAAAAGGAAATGTTATCCAGGAAGAGAAAGTCACAGTTGAAAACATTAGAAATATGAATGTCTGGATACAAATTGATAATCCTGAGATGATGGTTGAAGGAAAAGTTGTAATGCTGGATGTGCCGGCAACCGTTGTCGAAGACCAAACATTCCTACCATTCCGTGCCATAAGTGATGCATTTGGTGCAAAAACGACATGGGTTTCTGAGACAAAAACAGCTGTAACCAAATTTGCAGGAAGAACCATCGAATTACAGCCTGGAAATAGAATGATAAAGCTGGACTCAGTACCAATTCTGATTGGTGTTCCTCCTCAGATTATATCCAATAGTACCATGGTCTCAGTTCGACCAATTGCACAGTGGTTTGGTGCAAAAATAGAATGGAACAACGAAGAAAAAAGTGTAACCCTGAAAAAAGAAATTCATCCATAATATTTATAACAACCCCCTTTTGACGGGGGTCGAATTCTCTTTGAGAATTGGGGGGGGGTTGAGAGCTTTAGCTCCGTCATTCCATACGACCCCAGTCATTCCGCACTTGATGCGGAATCCAGGGTTCTTCAAAATCACGTGAAATTTTATGAGGCAATAATTTTGACTGGTTAGATTATTGTTGTTTTTCTGTTTTGAGTGCGGTTTTATAAACCCTTGGATTCCAGTTTTCACGGGAACGGCATAGAGAGATGCGGGATGGTGGAGATACCGGGAAATACCATGCATGCAAAGAATCAAGCCATCCTTGCAAAAACACACACCATGACTAAACTTGTCAAACGGAGGTATGCTGTGAAGAGATTTGCACTACTGCTGATTATTTTGTTTTTGGTTGTGATACCGATTGTGACAACGGTAACCGCTAGTTTAGTGGACTCATCGGATTCGGTGATTCTGCTTGCTGACAATGCCGAAGAACCGGTGCCTGAAAACTTTGAAAGCGATCCCGGTATTCCAATGAATGACCCCGGTGAAAAGCCCGACATCATGACAACCATCAACAACTTTTTATCCCTGGTCGCAAGAATGCTCCCATGGTTACTTGTTTTGACTGTTGTTTTTCTTGCCCTCTGGGTGTTTTTTGATGCAGACAGAAGAACAAACTATGGTTGGGTTTGGGGTATTGCTTCTCTTCTCATTCTCCCCTGGATTCTTTACCTCCTCTGGAGACCGGTTCTCACATCCGAAGAACGAGTGATTCTAGAGTCAGACATAAAACTCAGAAAAATTGAGAGCGACTACTATCAGTATGTTCTCTCAAAAGAAAAACACATCTGCCCGGTTTGTGGGACTCCAATCTCTGATGATTACCAGGTTTGCCCGAACTGTTTCAAACAACTGAAAATGGTTTGCCCAAACTGCAACAGACTCCTTGAAGTTGACTGGAAAGTCTGCCCGTTCTGCACAACCCGTGTGAGGAAACAGGAAGAATAGATGAGAAAAGGATTAATTTCCTTCCTGGTTTTATTTATCTTTTTTTCAGTAGTGTCAACCACTTCTGGGGACATAAACGATAAAATCTGGGAATACAAACAAATTCTTGAAGTAACCGAAAAAGCTGGTATACCCAGGCTTTCGCATCCGGTTGATGTTCGGTTATCAATGGAACACATGAATTCAAACGCCTTCGATATTCGTGTTACTGACAAAGATAATAACCTTGTCCCATACCAATTTATCTCACCAAACTACAACGCAAAAGTTATTGTGATTCGTATCGGTGTTGATCTCCCGGCAAACGGAACAGAAACATATTCTATCTTTTACGGGAACAAAAACGCCAGCCAGCCACTCCAAACCCACGCCGGTGTTGAAAAATATCTTGGCAACAGATTCGTGACATACGCATGGGGTGAAGTAAAGATCAGTTCCTACTCACCAAACAATCAGATAACCATCGAAGATAGCAACGGCAATTTTTTAAAAGATGCAAAAACGGGAACAACTTTTTCGTCAGAGATAAGTGGTAGCGGCTCTGTACGTTACCTCAGACTAAAAAAACCAACGATGCTCACCATAAAAAGCACAGGACTCTGCACGGTTGCCGTGGGTAATTTTGGAAAAACAGACGGCGACACAACAGCATTCATTCCAAATGCTTCCTACTGCTATCTCAACATCCCATCAACCCTGGCAGTCACATCGCTCCACGACCAAAACACAGTCCGAATTCACAGCAAGGGAAATCTTGTAAAAAATGAGATTCTTTATGCTGGTCAAACTCTCTATCTAAACAATTTATCACAGTCATTCTGCAAAATTGAAACCGACAAAAGTGTCATGATTCAGTATGGATCAAACCCCTCAAAGTCAGTGTTTTCCGTTCCTCAAAAGGGATTAAAATATTCATACATGCCGATTGGAAAGGTTTTGATTTCAAGCTCCTTTGATAACACAAAAATTGATATTTCCTGGTCAGACGAAGAGAAATTAGCTGAAACCATCACCCTGAACAAGGGTGAACATAAGGTTTTTGCAAACTCAATACCAACTGGTGGTGAAATTCTCAAGGCAACCACAATCACCTCCAGCAGACCAATCACAGTTTTTGCGATGGGTGAAAATTCAGATGATTCAGGAGCAACATTCCTTCCCTCAGTAACTGGTATCAACTTAGGAAAAACCTGGAGAAGTTTTACAGGGCCAACAAAAGCCACAACTGGTGAGAGATATTTGTCGCTCATCCAACCATTCTCACAGGGCAAAGTTCTCGAAACAGGCAGTTTGTTTTTTTCAATATCTGGTGATGCAGTTCAGATGACACCGGCAACAGTTGCTGGTTCATACTCACATGTAACCTGTTCATTCTCAGAGGTCATGCTGATGCTAGATGGAAGACCCGGCACTAAATCTGCATTTTTCCAGGTTCCAACCGTACGAGATGATACTGTGCCAATCCCAACCCTTGGAGAAGCAAAATCAGTTCCTGCCGACTCTGGACTTCCAGGATGGACACCGGAGGGCAGGCAGGAAATCGATGCACCCACTGACCCAAACCTTGAACCTACCCCTGAGCCACCAGCTGAAGATGGCAACAAATCAGGTATAAAAACATTCATTGGTAGGATTTTTAAATCGATTTCAAAACCCTCGAAGGACCCGATTGCATTCACAATTTTCCTTGTTTTTGTAACCGCTCTGCTTCTTCTTGGTGTTGGATTATTTTCCAAATTTTCGGGGAAAGATGAGGATGATGAATTCCTGAAAACCTCCTTTGAAGACAAAAAAACTGAAAAAAAACCTCCAGTCAAAAAAATAATTATTTCGGAGGCAAAAGAAGAGCCAGAAACTGTAGAACCTGTCTCACCACCTCCTCCCCCCGCACTAGAACCTGAGCCCGAAACTGTCATCAAACATGTTGAGCCAGAGATAATCCAACCAAAACCAACCCCTCCACCTGCACCTCCACCAACTCCAAAGATAACCAAAAAACACACCGAGGTCGGAAGCTTCAAAACACCAAAGCTCAGAGCTCCAAACCTCAGCCAGTTTATGACAAAAAAACCGGAATCGCCCCCAGCCCCTCCACCACCAACCCCGCTACCACCAAAAATTGACCCAGAACCAGTGAAACCAGCCCCGCTACCTGCTCCAAAAGAACCAGAACTCTTTGTACCCGAGCAAACAGAGACAATCCCAGAACCAGCAATTGAAAAATCTGACCTCTTCACAAGGGAAACAGTGGAAAGCACTGAAGAAATAATTGAAGAGCCAATCAAAGAAACAAAACCAGAACCGACAATCGAAAAACCCATCGCAAAAGAAGAACCAAAACCAATTCCAAGACCAAGAGAAGAGAAAAAAATCAGCAAAATTTTCACCCCTCCCCCGTCACCCCTCGAAACTGACTCTGAAATCCAGGCAGTCGCAGAGGTTGTTGGAATTACACAGGGTGCAACCCTAAAACAAAAAGAACTCGCAGACAAGCTGAATCTTGGCGGTCTTGTAGCCGACGCTGGGGTGCTGGTCAGGCTTCACCACGATGGTCTCATCCACCTGTTTGAAAAAATCTACATCTCACACACCGCCTCCATCCTGCTCCCGGAAGACCTCCTCGCTGACCATCGATTGGAAAAAGTGACGGTGATGGGCAAAGATGCGGTGCGTGCTGACAAACTTGCAAGCGACTACGGAATATTCCCGGAGGCATCCCGTGCATTGGTGGTTGCTGAAAAAACCAAAGTGAAATATTACCTGACATCTGCAAAACTCCCAAGACACCTTGGAAAATTAAACATCATCCACGTGGAAAGGTTCTCATAAAAATGGCAGACCAATTTGTAGAGCTTGCCAGAAAAACAATCACTGTGTTTATCACAACCAGCGAGAAGATTTCACCACCTGACCCACTACCCCCTGAGATGAAAAAAAGAGCTGGTGTTTTTGTTTCAATCCACAACCACGGAAATTTGCGTGGTTGCATCGGAACATTTTCGTCAACAACAGAATCAGTTGCACAAGAGATTATCGAGATGGCAATCGCAGCGTCAACCTCCGACCCCCGATTTTCACCAGTTATAAAATCCGAGCTTGACGACATCGACATCAAGGTCGATGTCCTTAGCACCCCCGAACCTGTCAAATCAATAAACCAACTCGATCACAAAAAATATGGCGTGATTGTCCGCCTCGGAATGAGGCGTGGTCTGCTTCTTCCTGACCTTGAGGGAGTCGACACGGTGGAAGAGCAACTCAGAATCGCCATGTACAAAGCAGGAATCCCAGATAATGCAAAGGTTGATATCGAGAGGTTTGAGGTGGTCAGACATTCTGAATGAGGGTTTAACTAACTATTCTTGAATTCCTTTAACACTTCCTCGACTGTCAAGGCGTCAATTTCTATATTATCTTCACGCTTCAATCTGGCAACTTCTTCGTATACGCCTTTTGTGAAACTGAAAGCTATTATTTTCCCTTTCATCTTGAAAGTGCCTTCCCCACGTTCTGCAGATGCAACTTTTGCTGTTTTATAGTGTCGGTTTAGAGCATTAACAAACTCATCAACAACGTTTCTTCCGACATGTTCTGATTGTTTTATCTGGATTGGCTCTCGGTATAGGTAAGTCCATCCATCAATACCTTTATCACCAGTTTTTCTTTTGTTTGCAGTTCCACCCATTGACCCCACAATCCAGTTTTGAAACTCGAAGGGGTTGAGTGTGTGAAGTTCTTTTATTGTCAATGGCATGCCAAGTATTTCAATATCTGAACACTTTGCATTTTCAAGTCTTCTTTTCATTAGCTTGCATGCAGTCGGTGATACGTCAATTCCAATCCATTGCCTGTTTAGATTATGAGCAACAGCGAGAGTTGTTCCGCAACCACAGAAGGGATCAAATACAATATCGCCCTCATTCGAGCTGGCTCTTATGATACGCTCAAGAAGTTTTTCTGGTTTTTGGGTAGGATAACCAAGACGTTCTTTTCTGGACATTTGACCCCCAGATGGAATATCATCCCACCAGTCATCAGGAATCCTTCCTTTTTCGTACTCCGATACATCCTTGCCCTTAAATGAGATTCCTCTTTTCTTTGTCTCAGCATACCCTCTTCTTTTGAGAGTTGCTGGATCGTATGGAATCCTTATTTCATCAGCATTGAATATCCATTTATCTGATTTTGTATACCTAAAAATAATATCGTGTTTTCTTGGAAAATCATGTTTGGTTGCTGAAGGACTTTTGTAGCACCAGACAATTTCATTCCTGAAATTGAATTTTTCAAACAACTTGTCTAGCATCACCTTCAAATAATGCCCGGCATGCCAATCGCAATGCAGATAAAATGAGCCTGTAGGCTTTAACACTCTGTGTATCTCAACGCAACGTTCTTCCATCCACTCTATGTAGTGATAAATTCCACCCTTCCAACGATCTTGAAATGAGCGTATCTCTGCACCATCGTCAAATATCACCTCATAATCCTTGTTTGAAAAGAAGGGTGGATCCGCATAAATCAAGTCAATGGTGTCATCTGGAATTTTTCGCATCCATTCAAGATTATCACCACAATAGATTGTGTTGTGCAATTTCATATCACTATTCTACTTCCTTTCATTGTCAAATCAATTGCTAGATATTCTAGAAACATCATTTTCAACAACCCATTGCATAGCACCAAAAAAACCTGTAAACTAACGGGGATTGGTGTAATCTTAGATAATGATTGCAAGAATGTTGGTCTCGCATGGACATTCATCCCTGGGTGCAAGTTAGGAGAAAAAATGAAAAAGATAGTATCTGTCAGTCTTGGAGCCTCTAACCGGGATCATTCATACCAGACAGAATTGCTTGGTGAAAAGTTTGAAATCTCACGAGTTGGAACAGACGGCAACACAGACAAAATGATGGAACTCTTCAAAAATCTTGACCCGGAGGTAACTGCATTTGGGATGGGCGGTGGCGACATTTACATGCGACCAGCCGGCAGAACCTACATCATGAAAGACCCGTACAAATGGGCAAAAGCCGCTCCCACAAAACCCGTTTGTGATGGGGCATATCTGAAGGCTGTCCTTGAACCCATGATAATAAACGAACTCTTTGACAGGGGACTTTTGAATTCTGAGCAAAAGGTTCTCGTGATGACAGCAGTCGACAGGTATTATCTGGCAAAGGTTTTTGATGATCACAAGTGTGCCTGCACATTTGGCGATCTTGCATTTTCGCTGGATATTCCGGTTGCAATTCGCAGTCTGAAGATGGTGAATTTTCTGGCAGTAACACTCATGCCAATCATCAGCAAGCTCCCTTACTCCTGGCTTTACCCGCTTGGTGCAAAACAAAATGAACCCGGCAAAAAACCCAATCGGTTTTTCAAATGGGCAGACGTTATCGCGGGTGACCTCCACTACATCTGGAAGGCAATGCCACCTGACATGAACGGAAAAATCGTTATCACAAACACAACAACCGAAAAAAATCGCAGGGAATTTGCAAAGCGTGGAGTAAAAGCTCTGGCAACTTTCACACCCGACATGAACGGCAGAACCTTCGGTGCAAACGTCATCGAAGCCATGATATGCGGAATCTTGGGAAAACCACCCCAGGAAACAACCGAAGATGAGTACAAACAAATAATCAAAAAATTAGGAATAAAACCAAATATAATCGACCTGACCAAGGAGGGCTGACAAATGGAATTCAGCGACAAAGCAGCATACGTTTTGACCAAGGATGGACATGGAAAACTGGTGGCGGAACTAACCGACCTGAAAGAAAACAAACGCAAGGAGATTGCAGACAAAATCCGCTCCGCAAAATTGCGTGGTGACCTCAGTGAAAATGCTGAGTACGAAGAAGCCAGAAGAGACCAGTCTTTCATCGAAGGAAGAATCCAACATCTTGAAGGAATCATCAAGGATTGTGAGATTGTTGAACACTCTGATATTGACGTTTCTGAGATTGGAATTGGCTGTGAAGTGGTGATGATTGACCTTATCACGAACAAGGAAGTCGACTACAAAATCGTTGGCAGTTATGAATCAGACCCGAACAAAGGTCATATCAGCAACAAATCCCCTGTTGGTGCGGCATTGATGAGCAAAAAGGCGGGAGATATCGTCCAAATAAAAACACCAAAGACAACAAGAAAATTCCGAGTTCTCAAAATCAGAAGGGCATAAGCAAACATGTTTAATGAATCAATGAAGGACAAGTTGGATTTTTTGAAATCCAAGGGAGTACACCCCTATCCACCACGCACAGAGGGTGAAAACTGGCTTTCAACTGATGTGAAAGCCAGTTTTGAAAAACTCAGTGAAGAAAAAGGGCAGGTGACAGTTCACGGTCGCATCATGGCAATTCGCGGTCATGGCAAAGCTCGCTTCATTGTGATTCGAGATTCTGCAGGAGAAATCCAGCTTTATGTCCGAATTGACGCACTTGGTGAAGACAAATATGAGCTGGTAAAAAAAGGGTTGGATGTTGGAGATTTTGTGGTTGCAAAGGGTGGAGTTTTCAAAACTCGAACCGAGGAGATCACGGTGGAAGTTACTGAATTTGACTGGGCAAGCAAAGCCCTTGTCCCGCTTCCCGAAAAATTCCACGGGCTGACAGATTCTGAAATCAGATACAGAAAACGCCACATGGACATGATCTCCGACCCGGAAGTCCTCACACGTTTTCAAACACGCAACAAAATCATAAAAGCTACAAGAGAATTCCTCTGGAGCAAAGAATACGAAGAGGTAGAAACTCCAATTCTACAACCTCTCTACGGTGGAGCTCTTGCCAAGCCTTTTGAAACCCACCACAACACTTTAGATATGGAGCTTTATCTCAGGATTGCCCCAGAGCTTTATCTGAAAAGATTGATTGTCGGTGGAATGACCAAGATTTTTGAGCTTGGAAAATGTTTCAGAAACGAGGGAATCTCACCACTCCACAACCCAGAATTCACCATGCTCGAACTCTACGAGGCATGGTCGGATTATCACGGAATGATGGACATCTCTGAGGAACTTGTCTCATATGTTGTGAAGTCTGTTTTGGATACACACAAAATCACATATCAAGATGTCGAAATCGATTTCTCCCCTCCTTGGAAAAGAATCAAGATGAATGACGCTTTCAAAGAATTTGCAGGGATAGAAATCGAGCAACTCCGAGATGAAAAATTTGCACTTACTTACATCAAAGAGCATGACATCAAGATGGAAAAAGCTCTGAACTTCAAAGGCTTCTGTGATGAAGTGTTCAAGAAAAAAGTTGTTCCAAATCTCATCCAGCCGACCTTCATCTACGACTACCCAATCGAAATGTCCCCACTTGCAAAGTCCATCCCTGGCAGTGAAAAATATGTTGAGAGATTCCAGTTCATCATAAACGCAATCGAGCTTGGAAACGCCTTCTCAGAACTAAATGATCCCATTGACCAACTCGAAAGATTTGAATCTCAGAGCAGATTCAAAAAGAGTGGTGATGAAGAATCACATGAGATCGACAATGATTATGTTGAAGCACTTGGTGTCGGAATGCCACCAACCGGTGGTCTTGGAATTGGAATCGACAGACTCGTGATGTTGCTCACAAATCAAGTCAGCATCCGTGAAGTCCTTGCATTCCCACAGCTTAGAAAAAAGGAGTAAAAACAATGGGTGTTTATCTTGAAATAATCGAGTGGCTTGACAGACATGGTGTTGAACTTATGCACCGCGAACCTCCGCAAGGTTCTGCTGACATCAAGATGGGTGCACAACTCATCGTCCGTGATAGCCAGCTTGCAATGTTTATCTCAAATGGAACTTTGGCTGACATGTTTGGTCCAGGAAAATACACCCTCTCAACCGAAAATATCCCCATCATCACAAAGCTTCTCTCGCTCCCCTACGGCTTCAAATCTCCATTCCGTTCAGAAGTTCTCTACATCTCAACAGCCCTCCACCCCGATTTCAAATTTGGAACTCCAGAACCAATTCCATTCAGAGACAACGAGCTTGGCGTGGTCAGGATAAAAGCATTCGGAAGTTACACCCTGAAGGTCGAAGATCCAAAACGTTTTGTCGCTGATTTTGTGGGAACTCGCGGGTTCATGACCAGGAACAAAATCGAGAACAAGTTCAGAAATATCGTCACATCAAGGTTTGCAGATGTTCTTGGTGAACAGATAACAACTGTTTTTGACCTTCCAAAGCAGTACGAAGAGCTGGGTGATTCTTTGGCAAAATCCGTCACCAGCGAACTTGCTCAGTATGGACTCGCATGCCCGGACGCATACATTGTTTCAATCTCAATGCCAGAATCTGTCGAAGAGGCAATTGATGAGAGAGCCGGCATGAACGCAATCAAAGACATGAACAAATACCTTGCCTACAAAGCTGCCAAATCGATGGGCGAAGGTGGCGGTAGCGGACTCGCAGGAACTGCAGCTCAAGCAGGAGCAGGACTCATGATGGGTGCAAAGATAGTTTCTGAGATGCAGGGTGGATTCTCAGATAAGTCGGCAAATGAACCAGCAAAGCCTCAAATGCCACACTGCACATCATGCGGAAAACCCTACCCCGAAGGTGCAAGATTCTGCCCCTCATGTGGTGCAAATCTTGAGGGTGGCAAGTGTGCAAAGTGTGGAGTAGAACTCCCATCTGGTGCAAGTTTCTGTCCAGGATGTGGTGCAAAGCTTTCGTAGACTAAAAGATACGATTCAACAGGTTTTCAGGTGGACAATCATCATCTCATTACCCGTTGTTTCCATTGCATATTTCGCACTTCTGTTTGAAAAAAATGCGGTGGGCTCCACAATCAACACCTTCTGGAATTCGCTGTGGTGGACGATTACTACCATGTCCACACTTGGATATGGCGACCTTGTGCCGGTAACTCCCGGTGGAAGGGTCGTCAGCATTATCGCAATTTTTGTCGGGATAATTCTAGTTGCACTCCTGACTGCAATGCTTGTCGGAAGACTTGTCGAAAGGGTGGTGAACCGAATGGGTCGAAGGGTGATTGGAAAACTCTCCGGTCACATCCTTATTCTTGGATGGAACGAAAACGGACTCAGAATAATCTCTGAACTTCAATCAGAGTGCGGGGGTACCAACGAGACGATCGTTGTGATGGCAGACCGGGAGAGAATTGACGATTTGCCAGCAAGCATAATTTTTGTTTCTGGTGACTCAACCAGACTTGCCTCTCTCAAAAAGATAGCACCGGGCAAAGCAAAGGTTGCAGTGGTGCTTGCCGACCAGAGCTCCGGTTCCGAAGGTATAGACTCACGCGTCATCCTGACCACAATGGCACTCCAAAGAATCACCGACAAAAAGATTCGTATCATCTGTGAGGTAATCTCTGCTGAAGACCTTGAATACCTTGAAGGTGCTGGTGCAAGCGAGGTTATCGTCCGGTCAACCGTTGCTGGAGACCTGATCTCCAGAACCGTCCACAGCCCAGGAGTTGCCACACTTCTGAGACAAATTCTCACAAGCTCCGGTGAAAATCATCTGGAGAGAATAAGGATACCGAAGAAATATTACAAAAAAACATTTGATGAATTCCTTCACGACATGCGTCTGGAAACGGGTTCGTTGCCGGTTGCTCTCATCCGTGATGGGAACACAACTCTGAATCCTTCCCCTGGGATAATACTTAATGAACACGATGAGGTATTTATCATTCAAAGTCAGAGGTGCGGGTAGGTTTTGTTGTTCTGGTATACCCTCCGCCATCCCTGGCTTGATCAGGAATCCAGGGTACTTTTTGTCGTATTCATATTTGGAAACAAACAACTATCCAACCAAACTTGATTATTTATTGACATTTGACCTTAGAAATCATTTGAATAAAATAGAGGTGTGAAAGCAAAAAATTGGGAACAATTGGAGGTGTGAGTGAAATTTTCTGAGAGAAATAATCTTGAAAAAACAAAAGATGTCCAAAGAAATAGCCTCGACGAAAGAACAAGAATCAGGCTCTACAATATACTTTCTGATGAATTAACCACGAGCGCAACTAAGTATAGGGATTTAACTTCTTATGAACGTTTGAAGCATGAGTTTATGCCAGATGATGTCCCAGAAAAAATTGGTTACACAGTACCATTCACTTTAGCACTCGTGACCAAATATGAAAAATTGTATACAGAGATACTAGACTACTTAGGTAGAATAAGTAAACCCGTAAAAATAACTGAGTTTCTTGACTATGTCAAAACTGAGATAATGGATAATGAGTGGTTTAAGATTTTTGATCTCTTTGAGTTTATTATCGAGAAAAGCAGATCAACCACTCTACCCGACAAAATGAACGAAATCCTTAAGAAGGGAAACTCAATCTACCGTTTTTCAACTGAATTGATGGGATTTACAAATATCGAAAATGAAGCAGATAAACAGAATATCGATGAGGTTCTAAAAATTACAAAAGGTCGGTTTGAAGGTTCTCATGCAGCGATGAAAAAAGCTCTACATTTTTTCTCAGACAGAAATAATCCTGACTTCCACAATGCAATCAAAGAATCTATTTCTGCGGTCGAGTCACTCGTAAAGGCAATCACCGGAAGCACCGAGAAAAATTTAGAGAAACAGCTAGGGAAAATTTCTGATAATTACTCATTACAATCTGATATAAAAACAATCATTTTACGACTTTGGGGATATAGAAGTAATGTGAATGGTATTGGGCATGCCATAAATGGTGATCTGCCAGAAAATATTTCAAGAGCTGAGACACTTTTCATTATATCCTCATGTTCTGCAATTATCAGCTACCTGGTATCTATGAGTGAGAATAATTGATACTAGTAATATTCTTGCCTGACAAGAATTTCACGCATATCGATAAAACCCTGGATTCCGCATCAAGTGCGGAATGACGGAGGGTGATTCTGGAGCCAGGAATGACAGAGCTGAAGCTCTCAACCCCCCAATTTCTTCCAAAGGGGGTCAAAAAACACAACATCCAAATTACCAATTGTAATTCCAAATAAATTATATAAAATACAACCCATGGATTGTAAATTGCAGTTACTATACGAGACTGGCGAGGAATAATAGTCAATCATGGCAAGGAATTTAAGTAGAAGAAAATTAATATTCATGTCCATTTTGGGCGGGGCTATTTCATTTGTTGCAATATTTGCCATCCTCTCTGTAACCTCAGATTTTGATCTTTTGGAAGCATGGAACGTTATAAAGGGTGCCACATGGTGGCTCATCATCCTTGCTGGACTCACCAATATTTTGACCTTTGTTCTGGAAACTTTACAACATTTGTTTCTGGCAAGAGCGATGGGAAAACGCACAAGTTTTTATCGGATGCTGAGGATATACTTTCTGGGATTATTTTTTGAATATACCAGCCCGTCAACATCTGGCGGTCAACCAATCCAAGTCTGGTTTTTGACAGATGAGGGCTACTCGGTTGCCGAAGGAACAGTGCTTGTTACTGTAAAGGGTTTGATCTCGGTCATTGTCAGAATAGTTTATGTCATCATAATATTTGCAATGATTCCATTCGGATTCAATCTGAATCTTGAAACCGCTCAATACACCGTTTTTGCAGTTACTGTCTTTGGATTCCTGTTGCTTGTGGTTGCAGGAATTATCATTGTTGTGAAGCCTACCTGGTTTTCTTTTGTATTCAAATTCCTCTCCCGTTTCAAAATTCTCAGGAAATGGATGGGCGTGAAAACCCGAACAGCATTCTACAAAAAAGGAAAGCAAGTTCTAAAAGAGGTTAGGGTTTCTGCCAAAAAACTCTTCTCAGGAAACAAATTTGCGGTCGCTATGGCAGTTCTTAATTCCATCATAACATGGACACTGCTGAAGCTCATGCCATATTTTGTGCTTCTGGCTCTTGGTGTATTCCCGAATGTTTTTGCGGTAATTGCGATGGGTGTGATCGCCCAGCTTTCAACCGCCTGGGTTCCAACACCGGGTGCTGTTGGTGCAGTTGAGGTTGGAACCGCAGTTTTCTTCAGCGGAATTGCTGGTGTTGATGGTGTGATTGTCGGTTCATTCATCCTTGTTTACAGGATGCTTGACTTCCACATGGATATTCTAGTCAGTGGTCCGTTTGCAATTTCAATGCTCACAAACAAGTTGGGATCAAAATTTACAAAGGGAACAAATTCGGGTTCAGACACCAAAGAGATCGAAGAGGAGATACAAAAGAGTCATATTGAAATCTCTGAGGGACACTTTATGGAAAAGGAAAGGGACAACAGCTAGTGCCAATCGGATTCTTTGATTCTGGAGTTGGTGGACTTTCAATTCTCAGACATGTGATTGTTGCAATGCCATCCACCGATTTTATCTATATTGCGGATTCTGCAAACTGCCCCTGGGGTGAAAAGGATAATGACTTCATCGACAATCGCTCGGTTGAACTGACTGAATTTCTGCTTTCAAAAGGAGCAAGCATGATTGTGGTTGCCTGCAACAGTGCAAGCACAAACAGCATCGAGATGCTCAGAAAAAAATTTCCAAAGATTCCGTTTGTGGGAGTGGAACCAGGCATAAAACCCGCACTGCTCCAAACAAAAAAAGGAAGGGTTGCGGTGCTTGCAACCCGTGCCACAAGCCGTGGTGAAAAATTCCTGGACACAAAAAAAAGATTTTCTGACAAAGGAAGAGTCCTTGTTATTCCAGCTCCAGAGCTGGTTGAATGGATTGAAAAAGGATATTCTCTCAGCTTCTGCCAGAGGGCACGTCTTGCTGAAATTCTTGACCCAGCGGTTCATGCCGAAGTTGATCAGCTGGTGCTTGGATGCACACACTTCCCCTTTCTGTTATCCGAAATCAAGGAATGTTTATCAGAAGAAGTCAACATCATAGACACGAGTTCAGCGGTTTCCAGAAGAATAGAAGAAGTTACAAAATCTGTGATGAATACAAATGAAAATGGAACTCTCACATTTTATACTTCCGCTGATACAAGCAAAATGGATAAACTATTAACACAGTTAATCGGTATAGAGAATGTAGAGAGCAAAAAAATTGAGAAATAAAAAAGAAGGAAGGTATAGCATGAAAAAAATATTGACCATCCTGACAGTCTGTCTGTTGCTGGTTACGCTTTTACCAAACATAACCACGGCAAACAATGAATGCAATATTGAACTGACCACAACTGATATGATGTTTTTTGTGAAACAGGGAACTCAGTCCAGCCAGAATCTTGGGGTTTACAACCGGGGGACGGGCACGCTCATGTTCTCACTTTCAAAAACTTACCAGGACAGTGCTCCAACAAAAACAAATTCGACATATGCAATTCATGGAAAAATGATGGTTGACCCCCCATATATTGATTTTGGAACAGTCCCAAACAACGGAAGGTTGACTCGAACAATCACATGCACAGTCTCTGGCGAAGAGTATCTCCAGGTAACAGCAACACCGGACCAGGGCTGGATTTCTTGCCAAACTCGAAGCATCAAACAAGACATCGTAACAGTTCTTGTCACGGTTGAATTGAAAGACCTTGTCTCAGGTCAACTCTACCGCGGAAATGTTGTGCTGTCTTCAAATGCTGGAATGGTCACAATCCCCATCCTTCTTCAGGTAACCACTTCAAACATTCGAGACTGGCTGAAATTTGACCCGTCAAGCGGAATGGTTGATGCCGGCAAGAGTACCGCATCAGTCGTGATGGTTGACGCTGGAACCATGAAACCCGGCACATATCATGCAACAATAGTTGTGACATCAAACGACCCCGACCAACCAATCATCCAGGTCGCCGTAAAGATGACGGTGATTGCAGCCGCTCCCCCTCCAGAGGAAATTCAAACCTTCATGGCATTCCCCGGCAACAATCGAGTCCATTTGTTTTGGGATCCAGTCACAGCAACAAGCGGAGGGGTTCCAATTGTTGGTTACAACATCTACCGGGCAACCTATCCAAACGGACAAACCGAAGTCCCAGTCACAGATTTTTTTGTCTCAGGAATGCAGTACACTGATCCAAATGTAATCAACGGTGTAACCTATTATTATGTCATCAGGGCGGTTGACCGAAACAACAATGAATCCGAGCCATCTGCTGAGGTGAAAGTGACCCCGAATCTGGTCGAACCCACCTTCAACATCGAGGACGGGCAGATAACAAGGAAACAGTATCTGGAAATAACAGGTCAGGCTGAGCCAAACTCTTCCGTTGTGATAAACGGTTTACCCGTTCCGCTCAATCCAGATGGAACATTTTCACACGGTGTGATGCTGAAAAATGGAATCAATGCAATCGACATAATCGTGGTCGACCCAACCACAGACCCAATCCTGAATCCCACCCCAGACCACACCTACAGCCTCAGGTTCAACATAAACTTTGCAACAGTGACAACCATCATAATGACAATCGGATTCAAGGATGCCACCATAAACGGGCAGTATGTGAGAAATGCCATGCCTGTTCCACCAACTATCATTAATGGAAGTTCAATGGTTCCATTCCGATTTCTCGGAGAATCTCTTGGAGCCAAAATTAACTGGGATCCAAATGCTTATAAAGTAACCTACGAGCTTGAAGGAAACAAAATTGAAATGTGGATTGGTCAGACGGTTGCCAAAGTGAATGGTCAATCGGTAAAAATAAATCCAAAACCCCAGATTATCTCAGGCTCAACAGTTGTCCCCGTTCGGTTCATCATCGAAAATCTCGGTGCAGAAGTTGAGTGGTATGGAGCCACAAAAACAATCCTCGTGAGGTATCCAAAATCATGAGGGACAGACCAGACAAACAAACGTATTTTATGAAAATCACTGAAATGGTCGCAACCCGTTCAACCTGCCTGCGCAGGCAGGTCGGGTGCATCCTTGTTGACTCCGACAAAAACATAAAATCCACTGGATACAACGGTGTTGTTTCCGGCTCACCCCACTGTGAAACATGCAATCGCGAGCTCACAGCATCCGGCTCCGAACTCTGGGAATGCCCCGTCATCCACGCCGAAATAAACGCAATCTCCCGCTACGAGGGAAGTCGCAAAGATATTGTTGAAATCTATGTTACTTGCCTGCCCTGTTACCACTGTGCAAAGGTTATTGCAAACACATTTTCACATCTGAAAACTCTCTATTATCGGGATGATTATCCCAGTAGTGAGATTGTGAAAAAGGTGTTTGAGTCGAATGGGATTGAGTTTGTTCAATTTCAACCTGAGGAATGATTAAGGTCAAGACCCTTTTTCAAAGTGGGAATGGTTTAAGACCTCCTTTCAAAAGAGGGTCGAATCCGATGACATCGGGTTCTGGGGGTTGAGAGCTCAGCTCCACCATTCCTATTCTTAATTCCTCTCTAAATTCAAGTTGATCCTTCTGAATAACTCTTTGAAATTCCTAATAATAAGATCCTTTTCTGGAAACCCAATTTTTGTAAATCCTGTATCCAACAAGTGTCTTGCAGGCACTGCATGATTTACTTTAATGTTATTATCTTTAAGTATTTTATCACAATAGGTCATGAGTCTTGCTTTATTGCCTTGCCTTGGTTCAATTTCAATCGGGTAGACCAACTTTAATAAGTGCAGATAGTTTATCTCACCTAGAAGGTCTTCTATGTCCGCATAAGTTTTATTTATAATATGCGGAAACAACACAATTTGTTCTTCTTGCATCCCGCTACTTCGAATTTTATTGAGTAATTCCTCATCGACTTTATTGTAGTCAATGGCTAATACAACATTTAACTTATTACTTTCGTAAAAACTTTGATATTTTGGTATATCATGTTGTTTCTTTGAAATAATTGGCATCCATTGTTGTAAGAGTTTATCATCTTTTTTAAGTATTTTATTTATTGCGTTTATATAATAAACATCAGAACATCCCTCTACAATTAGATAATCCCGACCTACAAAAAGACTTTGTGACAAATTGTAACCAAGTGCTGCACGAAGTGGCATTACCGAATTGTCTTTATTGTTTATAGGTGTATTTTTGAATCTAGATACAAAAATATTCTTCCTATTTTTGATTTTTGATATAGTACGAACATTCAATAATTCCGTCTTATCAATCATAAATGGTGAATGCGTCGAGTATATTACTTGTGATGTTTTTTGTTTTTGTATGTCATCGTAAATGTAGTTTACAATTTTTTCTTGTGCTTCCCCATGTAGATGCAAACCAGGTTCGTCTAACAGAAATATTATATCTATTCGATCATGGATATCTTCCACATGATTCATCAAAAGAAACAATGATAAATACCATTGCATACCCTTACTTCTTTTAGTTATTCTAATCCATAGATTTTTATCTTTATCTTTGACAACGAACGAAAAATAAGTTCCTGTGTTGTATGGTGCAACCTCTTTATTGGTACCTACATGATATTTAATACCAAAGTCAAAATTAATAATTTTCTTAAAATATTTGGATAATTTTATTGATATTTTGTTGCCAATCATATCTAGATATAAATCTCTACTTTCATTATCCATGTCACGTATTTCTTCAATAGTTTTCCCTTGCGATTCCAGTAATGCAATCAAAATTCGCTCTTTTAGAACTGTGTTATTATTATTCATATTAATAATTGTATTATCAACGGGTAAACGATCGTCGATAATTTCTGCTTCTGAGAATAGGAGGAAAGATGGGGTTTTGCGGTATACTAGATATTCAATTCCGGCTTCATAACCCGTATCAAATACTTCTTTTATTGATTCAAACAATTTCTTATCTGAATCATCAAATTGAGAATCAATATTTACTAATTCCTCAATACTATTGATTGTTTCACTTACTGATAGGATGCTTTCCAATTTCTTGCATGCTTCGATTTCTGTCATATATTTAATAGCATAATCAACATTTTTGTTTTTGTAGTTTTTTGTAATTATAATTTCGTTTTGTATTATTGGATTAAATCCTATTTTCTCTATAAAATATCTCTCGTCAGACTCTTCTATAATCCAAATAGACTCAACCGCAACGGTATCAGAGGCAATGCTTCTATCAAGATATATTGGAAAATCTTCTGTCTCAAAGACACTAGTTTTCTCATCAGACTTTTCTATTGGATCAACTTTATATAACGCCTCAAAGAAGGCCGATTTCCCTGCTTCATTCACACCGACAAGACAAGTTACCCCGTCATTTATTTCTAGATAATTTGAATCATCAAAGCATTTGTATTTACCAATTTTTACTCGTTTCAATCTCATTAACTCACCTCAAAACAATAATAACAATTTTTATCAATTATTCAACATTATTACAACCGGACCAATCGTAACCTAATCGCATTCAACACCACCATAACAGATGACAGTGCCATGGCGGAGGCTATCATTGGGTTCAGGAGGATTCCTGGTCAAGCCAGGAATGACGAGGAGTGGTGCGGAATAAAATATTGTTGAACAATGCTTGGATTATTACTACTCTCCAATCACACCATCTGCATCAATAAAACCTATCCAAGCAAAATCATTTGCACCCGTGAGTGTCACAGAAAATAGTTCATCGGTCTCAGGATTTGAAAGCACGAAGAGCTTCCAGTCTCCGCTTGAAAGTTCAGTTATTTTTGCACCCTTTATTGTTGGGTGTGCTTTTGGTAAGGAATGTGACCAGGACGTGGTTGGGAATGATTTTGGAAGGGTTTCACCCAGCTGTTTGGAGAGAATCATGGGGATGTCAAAAACACCAATCTTGTCGGTATTTTCAAAAATTGAATCTTCAGACAGAGTGTATGTGGGAGCTTCTGTGCTACGTTTGATGGTGATGTTTTTTGCTGTGATTGAGCTGGAGCTTACTTTACCCTCTGTGATAATCACTGTGTCGTGGTTTTTGATGTCGGTGGTTGCGTTGCCTTCGTTATCTACAATTATTGTCTCAGCATTTATTTCAACCAGAGTTTGTCCGGGGGGAAGGCTTTCATTTTCCGGGAGTGTGGCGAGAACAAATTGAGTTTTGTCCTCATTTATTTGCCCAACAGTTCCAAGGATTGGGAACTTATTGGTTGTGACTGGTTTGTCTTCGGGGTCATCGCCACCGCCACAACCGATGCCGATGACCATCATCAAAACAAGTGAAAGTACAATATTAATTCTTTGGTGCTTCATAGTTATTCTCCTCTATCTCGCTGTATTCATTCAGTTGACCGCTCCAGATTGCCTGGTCATTCAGATTTGGTGTGATGATGACATTGTAGATTGGGAATTCATGCTCTGTCCATCTCACCATCATAAGAAGTTGTTTGCACCTGAAGAGCTTTGCAAATCTTCCCGGTGGAAGTTTGTACTGTGAGTCTTCCTGCGGTGTCCACTCAGAATCTTTTGTGATTCCAAGTTCAGGGTGGTTAACCTCCAGAAATTCTGAAATTCTTGGGGTAACCGACTCAGGCGGGTTGTACACCGGTAATGTTCCTCTTGATTGGATTCCAGGCCAGTTTGTGATTATCACAGTTTTGATGCTGTCGCTTGTTTCCCCTTCGAGGTAAACCTTTTGCCCCGATGAAAGAGAGATTAAATTAAGCATGTCGTCACCAAAAAAGATCTTTGTGTTTTCATTCAGCTTGAAGATTAATTCCTTCTCGTCCTTGATTCCTGTGAGATACATCGAACCATCTTCCAGCATTTTGGTGTTAATGATTTTGCAGCTGGTTGGCAGAGTAATATCCGCCAGGATTGGCTCTGCCTCTTGCGCATGGCTTCCGCACCCGGCAAGAATCATCACACAAACCAGAAATATCACTGTCGTTATTTGTTTTATCCTCATAGGGAGTAGGATAACAGGGATTGTGGGTTTGTGAAGTAAGCGAGTTGGTGTTGTTTTCATGTGTGTCATACACCTGGGTTTTGGTGGGGTTTCATTTGGTGTTTTTTCTGTTTTTAACGGGCTGAGATTCTGAATCAAGTTCAGAATGACGGTGGGGGAGAGTTCAGAATGACGGTGGGGGAGAGTTCAGAATGACGGGTGGAAGTTCCGAGCGACACTCGTCATTCCGCATAACCCTCCGTCATTCCGATGGTTTGTATATTGACCCATCTGCACAAACCCAGTTTTCACCGTTCCACCTGACATACATAATCTCGGTATTGCTTCTCCAAAGTTTTTTTACAGTATCTTGCCAGGTTATATGAGGGTAATCATTTGAATCCAAAACGATCACAGGTTTGTATGAATTATAGTTGTTGTTACTCACATTGGCACTTTCTTTTGAAGGATCAAGAATCTTATTGCTGATTGTAACCCAGTTTTCACCATCCCACCTTGTGTAAAAAATATTATTTTTGCCTTTAATCCAATGATGCCAAACCAAATGTGGTTGTGATTTTGAATCTAATGTTATGGATAAACCATGCATAAGTTTATGCTGGAAGTCATCTAAATCGATAAAACTGCTTACTGTATCAGGAGAATATATCGTTCCGTCTGCTTCAACCCAGTTAGCCCCATTCCATTTTATATAAGAAAGAAAGGTTTTATCACGATCTCTGTCAGACGAATAATTCCAAACAATATGCGGGTTGTCTTCTGAATCGAGTGTGAAGTTTTCTTCCCAAATGTAATCGTCATGCATGGTAACATTTGCATTCCCAGTTTCCGGGTCGTATATTTCACCATCAATTGTAATCCAACCTGCACCATTCCATTTCACAAAATACAGTCCTGGAAATGTTTTTTTGCTTTCCCTAACCTTCCACATAAGACATGGGTTATCTTTTGAATCAAGAACAAGTTTTGAACTATATGAATCACTGATACCCTTGCTTACGTTTGCATTGTTCTTTTCTTGGTCATAAACTTCACCACTTGCTGTGACCCAGTTCTCACCATTCCACTTCGTGTACATGATGTCATAATCGTCTAATAAATATTCGGTTGCCCAGGTTATATGTGGATTATCATGGCTATCCAACGCAAGAGACGGGTAATCTCCTATGATAAAATTTGCCTTGCCTAAGGCAGAATTGGATGGTGAGTTGTCCACGGATACCCAATTTTCACCGTTCCATTTTGAAAAAACAATATGTTGAAAACGGTCTTTGTTCATAATCTCCATATAATAAACGATATTTGGGTTGTTTTTAGAATCGAGTACAAATGAAACCTCCCTGATGTATTCAGTATTCCAGGGATTGATGCTTCTATTCCGCTGATTCTTTTTGTCAATTCCAACCCACTCATTTCCACTCAGTGAAACAAAATTAACTTGAGTACGCAGGTGACTCTTTTTGTCGCCACTGCCCCAGGATATGTGTGGTTTATCTTTTGAGTCAAGAGCAATTGTCGGGATCCAGGAATGATATTTATCACGGCTTACATTCGCAGGATTAACCTTGTTTGTTATACTCAAAAAAATAAACATCGATATTGCTATCAGCAGACAAACTGTTAATCCTACCACCAACTTTGAATTTTTTGACATCGAATACCTCCTATTTCCTAACTTCAGTAGATATTAGCATATGAAACAATAATAATCAAACTGGGTTGGATTACGGGATATTTCTCTCTGTCATTCCGTGCTACGATATTGAGCCTGCCCCTGCGGAAGCAGGGGGAATCTCCGAAATCTGTATGATGAATATTTTCGGTGTTTAACGGGCTGAGATTCTGAATCAAGTTCAGAATGACGGTGGGGGAGAGTTCAGAATGATGGGTGGAAGTTCCGCATAACCCTTCGTCATTCCGCACTTGATGCGGAATCCAGGGGATTATAAAATCGTATTCAAAACAAAAAAATAACAATTATCTAACCAGTCAAAGTTGTTGTTTCATATAAATATTCACACGCTTTGACAGCACCCTGGATTCCTGGTAGGTACAGGAATGACAAGAAGGGAGCAAGGTAGCTAAATGGTAGGGACAGGTTTGAAACCTATCCCTACAGCCAATAGTCCTATTTCTCCAACATCAAATATTCAATCTATCTCGCAGTATACGAAATCGTAATAATCTTCCCGGAAACCGAAATCACCATCCCGAGCGATTCGCACAAAAACCTGAGAGGAACAAACGTTGATCCATCAACAAGCTCCGGTGCAACCGGCATCACAGAAACCTCTCCATCAACAAGTGCGGTTGAATTCCCGATGATCATTTCAACTGTGATTCCGTCAAGTGAAACCGTGATTTTTTTGGTGCTTGCCTCATAATTAATTTCTGCTCCGAGTGAGCTGCTCACGAATCTGAGCGGAATCATTGCGTTGCCATTTTTGAGATATGGGGCGTGACTCAGGGTTATTTCCTCTGAGCCAACGGTTGCTCTTTTTGAGCCAAGTTCGATTGTTACAATTCTGGTCAATTCTGCTTGAACGGAGAGCGATTCAATGGTGCGGTTTCCGGCAGAATCAGTGGATGTGAAAACCAAATGGTTGTAACCATTTTGGAGCTCGATTTCAAAACTGAAACTTCCGTCTTCGGAAATTTTTATGTCTGACGTTTCTTTTGTTTCAAGTGTGAGCGAGCATCCGGGTTCGGTTTTACCAGTAATCTGCACACGTTTTTTTTCAGTTCTGAAGGATGATGGAACGGTAAGCTCTGGTTTTGTCCAGTCAAAGGTGATGGTGCGTTTCCAGGTGGACTGGTTTCCAGCCTCGTCATATGCTGTGAAATGTGTGTTCACATCACCTTCGGTTTTGGTTTCGCTGGTTATCCAGACGAGTCCAGTTCGGCTGACCTCCACCTTGAATGGTGCATCTTTGTCATACTCCACGGTGATTTTATTTTCATCAACAACTTCAATCATCTCTCGGTGAATTCTTGAACGGGAGTAGATTCTTCCAGATTCCGGCTCAAAAGTTGGGGGGTGAGAATCGATGTTCAAGCTCAAGTCAGAAGTTGTTTTGTTGCCAAATTTGTCCGTTACCGAAACTTTGATGACTGTGAAACCGTCTTCAAGGGTTACGGGTGAATGATAAAGAAACGTATCAAAATTTATCTCGCAGATGACACTCGGAAATTTGTCCAAAGAGTTGCCGGCATGGATGGTGAGAGTTGGCTGAGTTTTGTACCAGCCACCTGCACCATCTGGTTCTTTTGGGTCAAGTTCACAGGTTATCAGGGTGGGGTCGGCAATTCCAAATTCGGCGGAGGGAATTGGTTCCGGCTCGGCATCTGTGGAGACCAGCACCGTGTAAAAATCTGGAACCTTAGGGAGTCTCAGGTTTGCAGTGGAGTCTATGAAAATTGTGATGGCACTTCCTGCCTCAAAGTCAACAGAGGTGTTCAAGGTGAGGTCAGGTTTATCCCATTTGACACGCATGGGCTTGCTCTCACCCATCGTTATTGTTCTGGCAGAAACAGTTCCCTTGAAATCAAAATCACCCATGAATTTGATGTTGATTTTAGAGCCGGCTTTCAAGGCTCCCGCACTCCCCAGTACAAATGAAATTTTTCCGCCTGTCCATTTGTTTGTGAGGGATTTATCAAGAGTTACATTTACACCAGAAATTTTTGTGGTGGCAAACACAACAACAGAGGATGGGGATGGCTCAGGTTCACGGTTTGTCCACACACGAACCTTGTGGGCAATTCCGGCTTTGGAGGGGTTTCTGATTCCGCAATCCTTACCAAATATTACAGTTACCCATTCTCCACCCTGAATTTCTTCTGGGGGCGATAATGTGATCTTGTGGTCATCAACGGTCACCAGTTTGTCAACGGGGATTCCGTTTACCGTGATGTCTGTGAAAAGTTTTGTTTCTGGAAACCAGAAATCTTTTCCAAAGGAAACCGTGATGGTGTCAAATCCAGGTTTGATCCCCCCGCATCCACCCAGCTTGAAAGAGATATTTGCAACGGATGGAAGCCCGATGAAAACAGGGCTCATCTCAAGGTTTACATTTCTGAGACGGGAGCGGGTTATCGTGAATCCCCAGGAGGGGACCCTTGAAAATTCGGATGAGGTGCGGACATCAATCTGGTAGTCATTTCCAGGGGTTTCAGGGAGTGAGATTCCAGCAGATGGAAGTAGGATAATCTCTACATCTGATTCTGCGGGGATGAAAACCGGTGAGTTTATTTCAATCCTGTTCCAGTCGTCAATGTTGTCCTTTGAGATTCGAGGAGTTTTTGTAACAGGTTCATTGTTTACCGAGATGCTTCCCTCCGGGAATTCCTTTGGGATAACAAATCCTGGTGGAAACAGGAGCTGGATTACCTGACCGGTTTTTATTTCACCGTATGGACCAGTCTGGAATTTGATAGTGAGAGAGGTGGAAGCACAGGTGAACGGGTCATCAATTGTAACCCTTGCTCGTGTCACTGTGGATGGTCGGATGTAGTATGCTTCGCTTTCTCTTGGGAGCCTGTCGGCTGAGGTGTGCATTTTTATGCGGTACCATCCGGATTTGCTGGGATTTCTTATCCCGGCTCCTGAGAGGATTGTTATCCTGACAATTTCCCCTGCTCTGAGATTATTTTGCGGGGAGAGTGTGATGATGTTATTTTTGATTAAAACATAGTCAACGGGTCTTCCATTCACCAGGATAAACTGCGGATCAATTTTTTGAGGAAGCGACATCCCCTTTGGGAACTCAATTGTGATTGAGGTCTTTTTTTTGCATCCGCATCTTGATTCGTCATCTGATGAGGTTCTAAATTTTATCTCATATTCTGCACATGCCTCAACATAATCGGGAGTAACCTTCACCGTTGGTGTTGTGATTGAGGTGTCTGAGAAATTGAATGGTGCAGATGAAAAAACTCCATCACGGGTAACCACAGAAATATAATGAGGTCCTCGACTTGATGGGTTTGTTACACTGCAGATAACAAATTTGTGTCTGCCGGAGTTGAGGGTGGTTTGCAACTGGAACTGAACTTGATTTCCAGCCGTTGTGATTCGGTCACTGAAGCGGTTGTCGATTCTTGCTCCACAGCTTCTGCACCCGTATGGAAGCTCGCTCCCCTTTGGCAGATGGAATGTGATGTATTCACCAGCGGAAAGGTCGCAGGAAGTGAGAAACAAAACCGTATAACAGGCGGTTGCCTGTGCGGTTGGCGGGTTTACAAGAATATCATAAATCTGGATGGGGCAGGCAGAGGAAACCATCCCGGTTGGAATAACCAAACAGAGGAGAATCAAACAAACCGCGATTTTTCGTATCATAACCTACCTCGGACAGAATCTGATTGTTATTGAGCCGTCTGCATATTCTGATGGTGAGAGAGAAAAAACCTTGCTGATAAATTCCAGGGAGACGCATAAAAATTCATCCTTCAACTCAGGGGCATCTGTCAAATCTATCTCAAACACACTTCCCTGTCTGTGGATGAAGAGTTTGGTTTCACCTGTTCCAAAAAATATCTTGCGATCTTCTCTTTCATCGGTCAAAACCCATTTGCTCTCGCTCTCTTCATCTCTGGAGAGTGTGAAATTCAAGACCTCTGCTATCTCTTCAAGCGGAACAAATGTTGTTTCAAAATCTTTGTAGGGGGCAACTGAAAGCTCCCGATATATTCCAGCAAATTTTGCAGTGGTTGTCCCGAGTTTCATTTGGATTGAGGTGCCGGAGATGTAGATGATTGGGATTGTGATTTTTGTTTCGTTGCCCGCAGGGTCTGTTGCGACCACATCGATGTTGATTGGACCCTCTTCTTCCGGTTGTGGAAATACTGCCCAGAATCTTCCGCTCTCGTCAACTGTTGCTGTGTGTCCGCCAACTTTGATTGTGGCTCCTGGTTCGGTGATTCCCTCAACCTTTATCAGTTTTCCGCAGATGACATCTGCCCTGTCTGGGATGAAAATCTCCAGTGCGGGGGGTGTGATGTCCAGAGTGATGGTGTGGGTTACTTCGACCTCTCGGTTGCAGGAATCTGTTGCGAAGAATACGAATTCATTTTTTCCCGGTTTCAGGGTTAGGGTTACTTGGAATTGGTTGTTGCCGAGGGTTTTTGTTTCACTCGCTTCAACAACTCCTGATACACAGGGTGAGCCGTCTGAGACAAAGTATTCCAGTTCGTACACCTCCTGGTTGGTGAATGCAGAATTTCCGAGTTCCGGGATGATTGGCGGTTGTGTATCAAGTTTGATGGTAACTTTTTTTACAGCTTCCCAGCCACCATTTTTTATTCTGCCCATAAAGCTCAGCACTGAAATGCCCTCTTCTTCTATCTTGAAGGGTTCTGTGTAGAGTGTTTTTGTTTGGTTGTTCAGGAAATGATAGAGCTCACGATTATTGATGCCTGTCAGGGTTATGGTCGGTGGTTCTGGGAACCAGCCATTTTCTGTCTTAGCAGGGGAGAATGAGAGGTTTGTTGTTGGTTTGAGGGGGAGTATCTGGAATATTTCAGTCTCTGTTTCTTCAAGTTTTCCGAGGATTTCAACCGTAATTTTGAAGGTGTCGGGCCAGTTTGGTGCGATGATTCCAAATTCTGGTTCGATGGAAATTGTTACTGGTTTTTCGGTGTCCAGGTTTTCTCCAAGGACAACAGAAAGAATGTTGCTATCGATTGAAACAACTGGAATTGCTGTTCCATTTATGTTCAAATATTCAATCTCTGGGAATTCTGGAAGAGTGAATTCAACTGGAAATGTTATCCTCAGTGTGTCGCCCTTGGTTATTTCAAGGTTTTCACATGCCGGGATTTGGATTGTTACCGATACCGGTTTTCCGACAAGGTCTGGGGAGATTGAGACTATTGGTGATTCTTCCAGCAGACTGTCGACTGTGAAACTTGCACTCATGGTACTCTCGTCAATATCAACTTGGATAGAATAGTTTCCACCGCTCACGGGGTTTGCAATTCCGCAGGATGGCGGGAAAACAATGTTCAAATAATCTCTGTCTTCTACGCCCTCTGGAAGTGCAAAGCTCACGGTGGAAGAATCTGTGTCAACAGTTATTTCTGCTGAAGGAATATCGTTTATCGTGACCAGCCCCTGTGAAATTTTTGAGGGGATATTCATCTCCTCCGGGAACGTGATGAAAATTTCTGATTCTTCGGGAATTGGTGTTTCAAATGAAAAGTTCATCTCGATTCTTGCTCGAAGCGTTGCGTGTGATGGGTTGATAGACACTGAAAAGTTGCCAGCTCCAGCCAATGAAAAAACTGGAACTGTCAACAGTATAAATAAGGAGAGCAATGTGATGAGAGCTTTTTTCATTATGGATTCACGAACACCTTTACAAGGGTTGCAATGTTTTTGTTGTCGCTTGTTGTCGAGTAGTCGCAGAGAACCTTCAAGCCGACCTTTATGACAGAGCGATCAATTTCAATGTCTGCTAACGCTCCGGTGATCTTTGTGTGTTCGTCAAGGTAGATCACAGTACCATCTGCCAGCTCCAATTTTTCACCGTCAAACGCAACCACGAGAAGCCAGCTGTTCATCTGTGTGATGTCGCGGGTCTCCTGGGTTTTACAGGAGAGAGCGGTGAGATTGTTTTCGGAATTCAGCCAGCATGAGAATTGGAATCGCTCGCCAAGATTTATGAATTCTGCATTCTTGGTGTATGGTCTGATTGAAATTATTGTGCCGTCATCAAGGGTTACCGATGTTTTATCTTCTGAAATTTCGGTGACAATTCCTGAGCGGGTCTGGAGTTCACGGTTGTCGATTATTTCAACATGAGTTACCAGGTTTACGCCACCTGCCACAAAACCCTTCATGATGATTGTCATTCCCTTGTAGCTTGGGGTGATGAGTGAGTGTCCATCGGTTGAAGGAATTATCAGGAACATTTCATTTTTGTTGTTGTCCAGTTCAACCTCTGTGACCCCTTCAGGTTTCAACCAGTTGCAACCGTTTAAACATCTGTGACTTGTGAAAATTCCAGCTACTTCAAACTTGGATGCCAGGTCTGGGTGGGAGTTTACGATTACTTTGATTGCCTGGTCCTGGTATTTTTCATCTTTCAGGGTGTTTGAGGAGAGGGCAGTACTGGTTATCGTCTGTCCAACAGACGGGATCATTTTGTCGGTGAAGGTTGTGTTGCGGTTGTAGAATATTGAGGAACCATCATGGAGCAGGATTAGTTTTTCTGACTGGTCTACATCCACAACAACACCGGTGAATTCTGCTTTTGGAGCTTCTGGCTCTGGCTTTGGCTCTGGTCGTGGGGTTGATTTGAGAGTTTTCACTACGAAGCCTTCGATTTCATTTCCGACCGCTGTGAATTCTACCTTTGCGTCAACCTCAAGTTTTCCGGTTACAATGCTCTTTTCATCGAGATATAAGGCAGAACCAAAACCGGCGATCGTCAAGGATTCTGTGTCCATGTAGAGAACTGTTCCGCTTGAAACAATCTCTCTTGGTGGTTCTTTTGCATCAAGGAAGGTTGCGATCAATTCACCATCAAGCCATTCACCATCCACTGTGCAGATGTGTCCAATGGTGAGTTGGGTTGGGAGCAGGTAGTCGTCATATCTTAAGAGTTCGGTGTTGTTTGTGAGTCTAACCGTGAAGCTGTTATCTTTTGTTTTCAGGATGAAAACTGAGTATCCTTCGCCTATTCTTTCCACCACACCAACGTAGAGACCTGGTGTTTTGTTTATTTCGGTGTTTCCGGTTGGTTGTCCACTTGTGATGTCTACTTCAACATATGATTCGCCAACTGGGAGATTTTCTTTTTCTGTTTCGGTGAGTGGGATTGGGGAGCTGACATGTCCATCTTCATGTTTGAAAGCCGTAACCTGGATGGTTGATAGCTCTTCAATTTTTTGGGCAGTATCGCTGAGTGATTTTGAAACACTTTCGGGGAGACCAAGCTGAGAGGTGAAAGAGATATTCAGCTCTGAAAGAATCTGTCCCCAGGTGTTTCCGTTTCTTACAAGTGGGAGAACGGATTCGGTTGAGACTCCTGCCTCATGTGCAAGGACGCTTGCCCTGAAAACATCGCTTATGCTGTTTCCTTCAAGATAAATTAGTCTTGTGTATTCCGGGGCACAGACCATGAGATTGTCGCACCAGACTGCCAGGAATGACTCGCTTTTGATGTAGTCATTTGGATCCGGGATGACTTCATTTGTCTTTGCCATGACTGGTAAAAATTTTGAGGAAACGTATGCTTCTGCAGGGGTTTCATGGGCAGACCCAACCATTGGGGCATAGAAAAAAATACCGTAGGAGGATGAAAGCAATGCAAAGACCAGAATCATGTTGAAAACCCATCTTGCCATGAGGGGGGCTTTCACCACAACTTCCTGGGCTATTTGACCAATGAAAGCAAGCACACGGGAGTCCATGAGTTTGGATGGGTGTGCGTGGGAGGTGATTCTTTTCAGTCTCCTGTTTGCTTTGCTTGCAAATCTTTTTTCAGCATTGACCTGCTCTCGGCAGGAACTGCAAAACAAAAGATGCAGTCCATACTTTATTTTCTTGGAGAGGGTTAACCCTCTGCCTGTGATTTCTAAAATTTGTTCGTTTGTTAGGTGTTTCATTTTTTTTACGTCGTTTTCTTTGTGATTTTTTCGTCCCCTTCTATTGTTTTGGCGAGGTGCTTTCGGGCGTGAAACAAGCGGGATTTTACAGTGCCGACGGGAATTTTGATGACATCTGCAATTTGGCTCAGGTCGAGATTGTTGAAATAGTGAAGAACCAGGACTTCGCGGTGGGTGTCTGCCAGGGTGTCGATGAGTTCAACAAGTCTGCCATCTTCTTCAGATTCAATCACGATCTGTGAAGATTCCTTTGCTTCCTTGTCGTGGACAACATCCTTCCAGTCGCTTGCAAAATCGTCGAGTTTTACCACTTTTGATCTTCTTTTTTTGAAGATGTTGTTGCACTCGTTACGAAGGATTCGATGAATCCAGGGTCTCATGGGGTACTTCGTGTCGAAGCGGTCGATTGCTCGAAAGGTTTTGATAAACGCTTCGGATACCGCATCTTCGGCATCCGCGGGATGCCTCATGATGAGAAGTGCTGAGCGGTAAAGCTCCAGCTTGAATGCACTGTAAAGCTCCGTGAAGGCTTCAGCATCCCCCTTCTTTGCTCGAATGATGACTTTCTTTTCTGTTGCTCTGTCCATGTTTCCGTTCAAGGGTGAATGTGAACTTCACAAACAATACGAAAAAATATTGCTGGCGGTTCACGTTCAACTCGGATTACTTTAACATAAGATATTAAAAATTCAAAGTATACGATGGGAGATTTGTGATTGTTGTGTGGTTGTGGGCGTTTCTCCCCGTTTTTTGAATTTCTGCTTTTCTTGCTCCGTCATATTCTGAATAGCCACTCGTCATTCCGCACTACCCTCTGTCATTCCCACGAAAGTGGGAATCCAGGGAAGTAAAAAATCGCAGATAAAATAGGAAAATATCAGCGACTCAACTAGAAACTTTTTCTGTTTTTTCAAAATATTCATGCAATTTTTTTAGACCCTGGATTCCTGGTCAAGCCAGGAATGACAAAATGAGCCAGGAATGACAGAGCTAAAGCTCTCAACCCCCCAGATTTTTCATCAGAAAAATCCACACCCCCTTCAAAAAGGGATCGGTGCGAAATGACTTCTCTCGTCTTCCCGTGCTACGACACGGGAACCGGAATGATAAAAAGGGAGATATGGCGTTACAAGGTTGTAGGGACAATCCTAGGATTGTCCCTACCTTCTTCACAAATCAAGTTGTAATATCCTGATAAATTTCAATGTCTACCAAACAATTGGCTCATACTCCTCACCGTTTGCCGTCACCCAGTTTTCACCATCCCAGTTGATGTAATTCAAATGACCATCAACACTGAAAACCATATCGCTCCTGTCTTCTAGATCACCTTCAACCCAGACATAGTGAGGGTTGTTATCCTTATCCAGCACAAATGTAGTCTCAAGCGTGATTCTTACACTTTTTGTTACGTTTGATGAGCTCCACTTGGTTGAATCTGTTTCATCAAACTCACTTCCATCTGCACATATCCACTTGTCATCATCACGTTTGATGTAGTAAATATCTGAATAATCGCTGTCCGTGGATACTGTTCCTATCCAGGAAATATGAGGGTTGTTGCCGTTGTCAATTTGGATATACGGGAGCATGGACAAGGTGTCATCGAAGATGATTGCAGGGTTATCTTCTTTATACGGGTCAAAAGAGCTACCATCCACACAAACCCAATCTTCACCATCCCAAGAAATATATACACTCACAATAGAAATATTTTCAAGGTCTAAAATATTTATCATCTCTGTCCAGACAATATGCGGATTGTCATTTTTGTCTAAATCCATTGACGGGAACAAACAAAAACCAGAAGTTGAGCTGATGTATTCAATACCTGCTGTTTTGTCAAAAGAATCACCATCTGCATAAACCCAATCGTCACCATTCCAGTGAAGGTAAGAGATGCACATACTAAACATCTCCATGTTCATCGTACTCCAACAAAAATGAGGGAAGTTGTTGCTGTCAAGTTTGAAACGGATTGTGGTTGGCAAGATACCCATAAAATCCACTGTAGAAAAAACAACAGCTGGGTTATCCTGGTCAATTTCTGAGCCGTCATAAATGCTTCCGTCTGCACAAATCCAATTCTCACCATCCCAAATTATGTATATCGAATATGTTTCCATTGCATCATCGGACTCGGTAATCATCCATGTGAAATGAGGGTTATTGTCTTCATCAAGGATTAGCTGGGAATTGGCGGAAAGATGTTTTCTGTTGCTGATGAATGCTGGATTGTTATCGCTTACATCAGTCCTGTCATAAACACTTCCATCGAGACAAACCCATTTGCCGTCTTCAGCTTTGATATAAACTATCTCAAATCTTACTCCAAGTGCTTCGATACTGTTAAAATCAATGTCTGTCCAGGTAAGATGCGGGCTATCTTCATCATCAATGAGGATTTGAGGGAATGCTGCAAATCCGTTTGGATTGCTGACAATTGCTGGATTATTTTTAGTGGTATCTGTTGAATCATAAACACTACCGTCAAAACAAACCCAGTTTTCACCATCCCATTTGATATAGCTGAGTGTTGCAAGTTCAGAAGTTTCAGGATCCTCACTTGTCCATACGACATGCGGGAACCCTTCGCTATCAACATCAAATGAGTATTTTCCATCACTGATTTTTGCTTCATTGATGATCGCATTTCCTGCCTCAAATGTGGTTGCACTCAAACTCCTTACAATATCTTTCCCTGATTCTGAAATTATTACAGGCGAAATGACAAGAAGCACACACAACCCCAGGCTAACCAAGAATCTTGTTCCGTTCTTCATAGTTTCTATCTCCCTTATTATTATTTTCCAGCTTGTCTTATACAATATATCATAAATTATTTTTGAAGCAACTTGGGAATTTAATTTTGGTATTTTCTTTGCTGTTTCCACATTTTCTTTGTCATCATTTTGAACTCTCCCTCGTCATTCCCACGAAAGTGGGAATCCAGGGAAGTAAAAAATTGCACTCAAAAAAGGAAAACATCAGTAGTTCAACTGGAAACCTGCTCTGTTTTTTCAAGATATTCATGCAATTTTTTTAGATCCTGGATTCCTGGTCAAGCCAGGAATGACAAAATGAGCCAGGAATGACAGAGCTAAAGAAAGCTCTCAACCCCCCAATTCCGTCTTTGACGGAATTGACCCCCTTCAAAAGTGGGTCAGGGTACCAATCACCATGTCTTCCCGTGCTACGACACGGGAACTGGAATGACGGAGGATATTTATCCTATTTTAAATCCTCTTCAGCCCTCTTCGAGTATCCCGATAAAAGATCATCAAAAACATCTTTGACGGTTGTAATTTCGTTTATTCGGTATGCATTTGCTCCAGCAAACACAAACCCTTTCTCGATTCTCTTGTCAAGCTGGGCGTTGATGAGTGCGTCTGCGATGCAGTATGGACTAGTTTTTGGGTCACAGGTGATGATGCAGTGATAACCACACTTGAACGGATGCCTGATCTTGGCTCTGACATCCTCCACGAAATGATTTTTTATAACTCTTCCGGGAAGCCCAACCGGACTGTTTATGATAACCAGGTCTTCTTTTTTGCAGTTGACGTAGGTTTGTTTGAAACTCTCAGGGGCATCACATTCTTTTGTGGCGACAAAACGTGTTCCGAGCTGGACACCGTCTGCTCCAAGCTCCATCATGTCGTACATGTCGCTTCCGGTGAAAATCCCACCGGCGGCAATCACAGGAATTTCTTTGCCAGAGGTCTCTGAAACTTCGTGGGCAACTTTTACCACCTCTGGAAGAATTTTTTCAAGGCTGAATTCCGGATCGTTTATCTGTTCCTCTTTGAAACCAAGATGTCCACCGGCTTTTGGACCCTCGACCACAAAAGCATCCGGGACATAGTTGAATCTTTTCATCCATCTTTTTGCCATGATGTATGCAGCTTTTGCAGAAGATACTATCGGCACAAGTTTTGTTTTTGACATGTCTGTCAAATATTTTGGCAATTCCATTGGAAGACCAGCACCAGAAAAAATTATATCGATGCCCTCTTCGATGGCAATTGTCGCAATCTTTCCAAAGTCAGTGAGGGCGACCATTATGTTTACAGCGATTATTCCAGATGTCCTCTCTCTGGCTTTTCTTATTTCTTGACGTAATGCTCTCAAGTCAGCCTTCAGGTGTGCCATTCCCAAGCCAAAATCGGCTTCCTTTAGACCAACACCTGGTGTTGCAATCACACCGATTCCACCCTGGTCGGCAACCGCAATTGCCAACCCCGAAAGAGATATACCAACACCCATCCCGCCTTGAACTATGGGTACTTTAGCAATCAAGTCCCCGATTCTGAGACTCTTTGGCAAATTCACAGCATCACACCTCTTTCCAGTTCCAACCTTTCAAGCCGTGAAGAAATCATAATCTCAGAAAACAAAGTCTGAGAGGTAATTAATTCCACCACTTATGCTACCTAGGATAGACTCCGTTTGACAAAGTTACATTAAACTATCAATTTGTGATTAATCTTGTTTGGGATTTGTTGCGGCGAGGAAGGATTTATGAGAGCTGAGAGCCTTAGCTCTGTCATTCCCAGCTTGACTGGGAATCCAGGGTATTATAAAATTGCACTCAAAATAGGAAAACAACAACAATTAACATGATGAACAGCTGTTTCTCCCAAACATTCATACGCTTTGACAGCACCCTGGATTCCTGGTCAAGCCAGGAATGACAATACTTTTTGACCCCCCTAAATTCACAAACCAAGTGCAACACCATAAAATGGTGGCACCATGGAAA
>CBDUSO010000025.1:0-35873 GCA_965370295.1 uncultured bacterium | reverse complement strand
CCTTTCCGCTTCCCTTTTCCTGGCGTTTTGCTTTTGCAAACATTTCCATTCTCAAACCCTTGGGATACTCAAGCTCTTTCCCATCAATAAGTTCTTCAATTGTCAAAATCTGAATCTTTGGATACTTTTTTCCGATGAGTGGTGATTCATAAAAACCAGCCTCTGCCGCTTCTTTTATCATGGGTTTTGTTGGCGGTTCAAGTGTGATGAGCAAACCAATCTGAGCATCTTCACGCTCAACAACACCTTTCAAATCTCTGATAAATGGAGACTGAACTTTGCCACCCTTCACAGAAATTATCACCCGTTTTACTTTACCGGGTTCGTCAAAAAAGTTGATGTATCCATCAATCCCTCGGTCAGCACCCTTTTTCTTTGTGCCACCTGCGGGCTTTCCGTCAACCAAACCCAAAGCCCACCACTGAAGCTGGTAGGGGTCAATCTTGAAAAGCTCTCTTGCTCCTGACAAATCCTCGGGTTCACCGATTACTTTGTAGGGAGATAATTCCTTGCCAAAGGTATCATCAAGGCGTTTTTTCATGAGGGTGATTGCAAGGTGTGTGATGTCGATTCCAATCCATCTGCGTTTCAGTCTTTCAGCAACGGCAACGGCAGTTCCACATCCACAGAAAGGATCGAGAACAATATCACCTTCGTTGCTACTGGCATTGATGATTCGCTCAAGAAGGGCTTCTGGTTTTTGGGTTGGGTAGCCTAAAGTTTCACTTTGTTTCTGTCCAATGGGATGAATATCGTACCAGACATTATCGACTTCTGAACCTTTGTAATCACTTAGAAAATTTTTCCTCCTGGGTTTTCCTCCTGAAGTAAAATATATCTTCTCTTGTTTTCTGAATTCCTCAAGCTTTTCTTTATTCATCATCCATCCATGTTTTGGTGTATAACCCATAAACTCAAAAATGAGATTCTTTCTTTCCATCATTTGTGGAAGCTCAATCGGTTCGGATTTATATCTTCTACCCTTTTCGTCAACCCTGCTATATTTTTTTAACAACTCTTCATCATTGACATTCTTGACTAGCGGAGTAGAAAAGTAAGCTCTCTCAGTTTTTGAGTAGAATAAAATTCTATCTGAATTATTTGCAAATCTGTGCATTGAAAACTGAGAACCTTTTTTTGTGAAATTCCTCTTCCAGGTTATCTCATTTCTATAATTATCCACCCCAAACACAGCATCCATCACAAGTTTCAAGTAGTGGCTAGCAGTCGGATCACAATGAAGATAAATCGAGCCAGTTGGTTTCAAAACTCTGCGAAGTTCAACCAACCTCACAGCCATCATCACAAGATATGCCATCATGTCATTACTACCAAGGAATGTTCTCATGGCTTCGATGAGCTTTGAAAGCCTGTCTGGTCCATCCTTTACAAGCTCATAATAGATTTCTTCAGCAGTTCTGTCCCACTGCCAGGTATCGTCAAACGCTTCAATCTGAGCCTCGCTTGCTTTGCCATCCTTTTCTTTGAAAAGAAGATTATATGTGGCATTGCTGTTGAAGGGCGGGTCAAGATATATCAGATCGACTGATTCATCAGGAATAAAATCCCGCAGAATGTTGAGATTGTCTCCATAGTAGAGCCTGTTAATCCAATTACTTTTGTCCATACGACCGAGTATAGCATAAATTTCTGATTCTGGTAATAAAATGTCTGGCTCCCCACACCTGACCCATCCCCTCAATGAGGGGAGGGGAATAAGAAGATTGTAAGTTTTAGCTTCGTCATCCTAGATTTCCTTTGTCATTCCCGTGAAAACGGGAATCCAGGGGATTATAAAATCACATACCAATTTGAAAAAACAATAATTTCACCAGACAGAATATCTTTTTCTTTCAAATATTTACACGCTTTTACAGCACCCTGGATTCCTGGTCAAGCCAGGAATGACAAACTAAGAATACGGAATGACGAAGAGAATATGAAATTACGGGGGTAGGGACAATCCTAAGATTGTCCCTACAACACAGCATAATTAACTCTTATTTAGGATTATCTACAAATCTCCAAGTCCACGGTTACCATTCTTTCGTTGCCATCCCAGCCAACTTCTGCACCAAGTGATTCACTGATAAACCTTACAGGAACCATGGTTCTGCCGTCAATTATCTGTGGGGGTGGATCGATAACAACAGTTTTTGAGCCAACCTTCGCTGTCTTGTTGCCAATCATTAAGACTACTTTTTCACCCTCAAATGTTTCATATTCAACAGACCTGGTCTCTGCAACCCAGACAAACTCAACACCGAGTGCTTCCCCTGTAAATCTGAGAGGAAGCATGGTTCTTCCCTGTAAAATCTGTGGTGGCGGATCAACAGTCACTGCATCACCGTTCACACGGGCAATCTTGTTGTCGATCCACATTTTTATATTTCTTATGTATTTTGCTTTGTCAACTTTGATGGTGTAGTCGTAAGAGACGCTACCTGTTTCAATTTTCACAGTGGCAGTTTTGTTATCATCTGTCAGCTGTGTTGGATTTATTTTGAAAACCACCTCAACATCTGTTCCCATAATGATGCTTGGTTCAACAATCATCCATGGTGAATCCACAATTACTTTGCCCTGGTGGAATCCGGGGAGCTTGACAATCTCTTTCCACTCATCCATTTTTGAGCAGGAAACATCGAAGCTGAAGGACTTTGTATCAACACCATCTTCACCACCATAAGCAACAGAAACACTGATTTCTCTGTCTCCGCCATTTGTTTTGATGAACATTGTTGCCTTGCTCATGCCTTCTTTTTCTAAAAATTTTGGATTCACAGTGAGAGTTAGTGTTACCTTTTTGTCTGAAAAGCTTGCTGGTGAAACGGTCAGCCATTTCTCAGACGATTCAGTTGTCCCGATTAACTCCATGTCGGTATCACTCCAGATTTTGAATTTTTTTGATACCTTCTCATTGATTCTTCCAAATGAAAATTCATCTGATTCTACCATTAACTCGGCCGGTTGCACATTTTTATTTGTCCAGCATTTGTAATCGTATATCGGGAAATCAAGGTCTGAAAAATCCACAAATCCGGCAACTATAAAACCAGTTGTGACCGCTATCTCATCCTGGTAGGGGATGCCAGCTACCGTATCACTCCAAAGAATTCTGCCATCCTCCGGGTCAAATGCTACAAGCCTTGAATCTTTTAAGCCGGGTGCCTCTGAAATACAGTAGATTCCAGACTTTGTACAGGTTACATTACGACCAACATCAAAACTGTGAATAACCGAGGTTCCGGGCAATTTTGTTTCCCAGACAAGCTGACCTGTTTTACTCTCAAAACAGTACATGGACTTGCATTCATCTTCATGATAGTTTCCGCGGGACTGGATATAAACCTTTCCGTTCATGATCCCTGGAGAACCAGACGGAGTATCATCCTTCTCTTCTGGAACATAGGAGGAGAGTTTTTGAGTCCAAATATCTGATCCATCTTCGTGCGAAATCATCTTGAGTTCATCATTCATTGTGGTGTAAAGAACGCCATTCTCATCAGCTGTAATAAACGAATTCTGTGGGAGTTTTTCTTTCAAATCGATACTCCATATCTCACCACCATGAACCTTTGATAACCTCATTAACTTGAGACCGATTGATGCATAGATGGAATCTTCCCAGACACAGAAACCAGTGTTTGAGCATTTATCAAAACGATAGTTTTTTCTCCACAAAAGTCTGCTGTTTTCTGCACTGTGTGCTTGAATGAAGTGGAATTTCTTTTTTTCTCCATCTTCAGATTCTGTATCTGAGAATGACAGTGAGTAGATAACATCTCCTTCGATTGCAGTTTTTCTGGTTGTGCGATTCCATTTCATCTCCCAGACCATATGTCTGTCGCCACCATCGATTCGTTTTACCCATGCTCTGAAGTCTTTGTCAAATCCTTGCACAATCAAGTCGCCCTGATACGAACCCCAGATATTCCATGCATCGTTGTATGTCCAGATAACTTCACCTGTATTCAGACTTCGTTTTTCGATTCTTTTTGAGAATTCACTTGTACCTTCGTCAACAAGCGTTGCAAATCCGACATATGCATATTTTGAACTGAGTACTGGTCTGACACCCCAGATTGAACCTTCGCCCCCTGTATCCCACGCACTCACAAGTGGAGGAGCAATTCTTGCAATGCTCCGTCTCTGTCTATCAGCTGTTCCTCCAGCCATTGCCCAGGTTCTTGTACTCCCGGCAAACACCAAACCAAATGATGATGAAATCATAATAAACGACATAAAACAAACAAACACAATTTTCAAACGGCTCTTCATTCACAGCCTCCTTTGGGGTCGATTCTACCATCTACATTATCCTAGTCAATACACCAATTTAGGGATGAAACTTGACTAACTGCCAACAATAGCTAACCTTCTCTTGTAAACTTCCAAACAAGGGGTGAGGTATGAAGATATTCATTGATTCGGCAAGCATTGAAGAGATTAGGGAAGCAGTCTCTTACGGGATTATTTCCGGTGTTACAACAAATCCATCGCTTATGGCAAAAACTTCTGGTGGAAGTTTCAAAGATATTATTTTGAATATCTCAAAAATTGTTCCTGGACCAATTTCTGCCGAAGTAACCGCACCAGATTTTTCCGGAATGATGAAACAGGCAGAGGAAATTGTGAACTGGTCAGATGACCCGGATTACAAACAAAGAATCACAATAAAAGTCCCGATAACCATTGAGGGTACAAAAACAATCAACGCACTATCTGGCAAAGGAATCGCAACAAACTGCACCCTTATCTTTTCTGTAGCCCAAGCAATTCTTGCTTGTGAAGCTGGTGCAACCTACATCTCTCCATTTGTTGGCAGGATTGACGACATCGGACACAACGGAATCGCAACCCTCCAGGATATTCTTGAAACCGTCCGAGCAAACGGATATGAAACAATGGTGATCGCTGCATCCATCAGGAATAAATCCCACATCATCGCAACCTCTATGATCGGGTGCGATATTGCGACTGTCCCTCTGAAAGTTATTAAACAGATGTATGGACATCCATTGACAAAATCTGGGATTGAAAAGTTTGAGAAAGATTGGGAGAGTTTTATAAAATAATAGTTAATATTCAGTTGACTAAACCTCCAGATACTTTATTATATATTTTGATCGGAGGTCGCAATGCGACGATATATTAACTTGTTTATAATACTAACACTTTTGATAACTCTTCAACCAACGGTAAATGCTGGTTTAGATTTGAATTCCAGTATCGGAAGTAACATCGTTACACTTGAGAAAATGAGTGAATTGGATTGGTCTGGATATTGGGGTGGAGCAAAATGTAGTCGCTCCAAACCAGCAGAATTTGGTCCAAAATCAAATCAACTTGAGTTACAATGGGAGTTTGAAACAAAGTATCCGGAATACCTTTGCACATCTGGTGAATATGTTGTAGTTTCAAAATCCGAACGAGAGATTGTCTGTTTGTCCATGCTTTCGGGAGAAGTTGAGTGGACATTTAAAAATAGTATTGATAAAAATGTGAGTACCTGTCTTACTCCAATATCTAAAAAAGTTAGGATTTATTATGCTTCTGGTGGTGGTTTGACATGTTTTGAAGTTGATACTGGTAAAGTTGTTTGGGAGTATGAGTGTGAGGTTGGTTTCCAATTTGTGAGCAATATTGTAGTTACAACCTCTGGTTTGTTTATTGCTACACATAAAGGATATAGAGATGAATCTTATGTTGCTAACATCAATCTTGATGATGGTGCAGAGAAAAATGAATACCCCTTAGAGCTTGGGGATCCAGGTTTACACACAGACAGATTGTTAGAAATCAGAATATTTACTTCAGACAATAACCTATACGTCTGTAGTATGCCACTTTCTAATCGATTATATCTGAACAAACTTGAAGAGAATTTTCAAATAATTTATGAAGCTGATTACGATTCTGATTTTTCTAGAGAGGAGGGCAATTTCGTTGTTTCTAACGGCTTCTTATACTTTGGCGGGGAAAGCATTACAGCAATAGATACCAAGAATGGCGTTGAAATATGGGAGTTTAAACCAAAACACTCAAAGAATTCTGTAGATGGATTGTCAGTATTGGGTGAGAACCTTTTTTGCTTTTTTGAAGAAAAAAGTCGTAGCGGAGACAAAATTGTTGCCTACTCTCTGGACGCAAACAGTGGAAGTGTCAACTGGAGCAAAGAGATTGAATCCACCAGTCCAATGATAACATGTGGAGAAAGATTATATATAGATAGTTTTGTTTATTCGGCAAATAACGGACAAAAAATTAAAGCACTAGACAAAGACACCCAACCAGTTGCAATAGCTAACAATCGATTATTCGTATCATCTCCGAAAATAAGCTACAACGAAGATAATTACAAAATTTGTTGCTATATTGATGAACCGCCATCGATTACTGAATCAATTATATTTAAAGACGTACAGATTGCTTCTGAAAATGTCTTTGATCTCATTATAAGAAACCCAACACAGGACAAGATTAGTTTTGAGATAAAAAATATTGACACTTGGTTGATACCAAACGAGACCAAGCTAGAAGTCCCACCACAGTCTATAGAAACGATTACCGTTACTATCGCACCTAAACGACTTTATGAACACGGTCTATTGATCAATTCTGTGATTGAGGTTTATCTTGATGATGTTGAAAAAGAATGCAATATTCAAATAACAACAGCACACGATATTGAAGAAATTGATGGTTGGAGTATGGAATATGGAAACAATCATCACACAAATTTCTCAGATTGCATAATAACAGAGACTGAGCCTGTTGAGTTATGGGAAGCTGACTTGGGTTCCTCAGAAATAATATCACAGCCCATCGTTTGCAAGGGGTTGGCTTACATAGGTACAGCAGATGGTGTCCTTCATTGTTTAAATGCGGGAACTGGTGAAAAATTATGGGGCTATGACACGCACCAGAAAAAAGTATACTCCTCGCAGATGGTAGCAAGTGTTGTTGATGGTAAATGCTACATAACTGCAAATACTGCCATTTATTGTCTGGATGCAAAAAGTGGGAAGAAAGTTTGGGGTAATTCCCTTGATGGAGTGTTGACAAATTCAACTGTTGGTGACGGTATGCTCTTTGTTGCAGTAAATATTTTTGGATCAGACAGTGAAAATTGTAAAATTGTTTGCTTCGATTCTAGAAATGGAAAAGTAAAATGGATCACAAAAGTTGCAGACCCTTATGCAAAGCCACTCTATTATCAAAATAAGCTATTTATAAAAGGACGTGTACGCTATATTTATAAACAAGATGTCGGTATACTTTACTCAATAAATGCAAACAATGGGAATATTCTTTGGAAAAAAGAAGGTGACTACACAGGCTCTCCAATTGCGATTTATAATAAAAGAATCTATTCATTAAACAATGGAATACTAGAGTGTCTAAATGCATCAAGTGGTGAACTGCTCTGGAAGACAAAAGATTACGATGTTAACAGTTTCAGATGTTCTGATATTGCAATTGCTAATGGAATTGTAGTTATGGGTATTCAAACACTTCCATATACATCCATCTATGATAGGTTGCCTTATGATTGCTCATGGATAGCTTTTAACGCTTCGAATGGGGAATATCTTTACAGCTCTCACGGAAGAAATACTGGTCACAGAATGACACCAATAATAACAGATAATGTTATTTTGCATTATGCTAACTCTGAGTTATATGCTACATCATTATCGAATACTGAAAATGAATATTGGGCAAAGAATATTAACGAAGAAAATCCATTGTTATCAGTTGCTGCTGGTTATATTTTTTATTGCTCAAAAAATGGTTATGGACGTTTCAATTCTAATTCCATCCACTGTCTTGGGGCAAATCCTGAAACAAAAGAATACAAAACAGACAAAAACCTGAACAGGCTTACATATCAGTTGAATTCTAAAAAATATTGGTCATACATACCTGGTTCTTCTGAGACTGAACATGAAATGTCCACTGCTCCTCAAATCCTCTCTGGCAGTTCCTATCTTCCTGCAAAGTATGTTGTTGAGCCGCTTGGTGGAACAGTTTCCTGGAATGGCGATGAGAGAAAAGTTATCTGCAAACTGGGAAGCACAACAATTGAATTGTGGATTGGAAAGAAACAAGCAAAAGTGAATGGTGTTGTGAAGAATTACGACACTGCTGGCAATCTCTTCCCTCAGATTGTAGATGGCAGAACCATGGTTCCAATGCGATTCCTTGCAGAGAATCTTGGATGTCAAGTACACTGGATTGCTAGCGAAAAAGGAATTGTTATTACAAGAAAGTAAGAATACAAAAATATTCCCCTCTGCTTTTACGGGGAGGGGATTTTTTATTGGTGTTGCCCAATCCAATTGACTATTAACCATAAACGCATAAAATAGGTATCGATTGGAGGTCTCAATGAGACGCCTGACAATTATATTGGTAGTTTTGATATTGCTGGTTTCCTTGCAGCCTATGGTTAACGCTGTGACACCATCGGTTTCTGTGATAATGGAGGCTCCTTCTACATCTCCCACAGTTTCTGCTGGTGAAAAGGTCATCGGTCGAGTGAAGTTTTTTGTGGAGGGTGAGGGACGGACTTCAATCTGGGGAAGGTTCATGATTGACGGGATTCCCGGACCAAGCTATTACCGAACAATCACTGCACCAATCGACAAAGAATACCTGGTCTTCGAGACCGAACTCCCAACATACTACAGCGGCTCACACGAAGTATACTTTGAATTGCTCGCACCAACCCCCCAGAAGACCCATTCCACAACATATACCGTAACTGCACCGAAAGTCGACCGAATAAACATCAAATCACCGATGGATGGACAAACTGTTTCACCGGGTGAAAAGTTGACTGCAAATGTTGAAGTCAAACTTGTCGGCTTTGGAAGCAAAACTGTCAGCGGTTACTGGTTGATTGATGGTGAGAAAAAAACCTTCAACGAAACAGCGTTTGTTGCAGGTGAAGCATACATCAAACTCCAGACAGACTTGCCAACAAACATCTCTGGTGAACACACATTCAAACTGGTTCTCACCTCGCCCTACTCAGAATCCTCAGCACTCATCACCTACAAAGTTGAGGGTAGCAGTGAAACACTGATTGAGATTGATCCAATAATCGAAGGAACAACAATTTCCAGAAACAGCCCTCAGACAATCTCACTAAAATTCAACATTGCCAAGAGTGGGCTGACCCAACTCCTGGGTTTTCTGATAGTCGATGATGAGATATTTTCTACCTTTGATAAAACAGTGACTGGTCCTGGAATATTTACATACACCCTCACAATCCCAACAGATATTCTCGGAACACACAGTGTTTATTTCAAACTGATCACCCCAATTGTTGCTGCATCAAACATAATCACCTACAGGGTTGTTGGCTCTTCTTGGGTATGGCCCAGACTTTTGTATCCAGCAGACGGCACAACCGTGAAACAGGGTGATCCTCTACTTGCCCAGCTTGGTTTACATGTTGGCGGAGTAGGAACTGTAAAAATTGTTGGTCAGTGGATAATTGACGACAACCCATATGCCGACATGGAACAACTCCTGACAGCATCAAGCTCAACAATTATTTTTGAAACCCTCCAGCTTCCAACAGACGCACCCGGTTGGCACAGACTAAAATTCCGACAGACATGGCCCCAGTGGGAAGAAACCCGCGAGATTTGGTACAGAGTCTGGGGAAGAGAACAACCACCAAGCTTCATCGACATCACCGCAATCCCTCAACCTCCATACCCACAGCAAGAAACATTCCAACTGAGAATAAAAGCAAACGATGACCGTGGAATCAAAACCGTGAAGGTTCAACTGGACAGCAAGCTTCTGTACACACATGATGTAAATGGTCTTCATGTGATAGATTACACCACACCAGCCATTGGTCCAGTCCCCGCTGGCGATCACTGGTGGAGGGTAATCCTCACAGATTTGGATGGACTGGAAACCGACTACATCGGAAGATTCACCGTAACATCTGGTGAGGGTTCACTAATTGGTTCAGTAATGGAAAAGGGTAGTAACCGACCAATCGAGGGTGCAGTGGTAACATGTTCAGGTCACACTGTTTTAAGTGATATTTACGGAAAATACACAATCACCGGACTTGGTGTCGGTGAACAGGTTGTCAGTGCCACCTACCCTGAGCTTGGCACAGCCTCTGCAAGGGTGTTGATATATTCCGCCATGACAACAACCGCCCCCGTGCTTGAACTTTCAAGCAAAGGAGCAGAACCTTTTGTTTATCTTGTTGAGTCCTACCCATCAATCCCAGTGGCTGGTCAGCCGTTCTTTTTGAGTATCTATGTCAGGAATGACGGAGAAATAGCAAGCCTCTCAGAGGTGGTCATCTCAAGCCCAGATAGTGCGTTCCTTGAAATTGACCCTGACACTGGAGCACAGTATCCCTCATTCTCCCATGTCTACAATCCCGGTGCATTCCTCGAACACCGCGATGGTCAGCAGATTCGTGCAATCCATCAGAGTGCTGTTGTCAGATGGGGTACATGGGGAAACGGAACAACAAGAAAAGTTCTCCTGAAGGTAACAGGTTCCTCCGCAGGAAAATACCAATTCTGGATTCGATCAACCATGAACATTGACAACCGTGATGAAAGAGTGAGTTATCCATACTCATCACAGACGCTTGACCAGACAGGATGGCCCTCCAAGGTATATGAAATCGAAATCAAATAATCCAAACACACACAAACTATGAAGCCACTCAGACTATTCCTTATTCTCATCCTCATTGTAGCGACATTCACAGTTCCACTGGATTCTTCAAGAATTCTGGTAGACGCTGAGAACAGGCATGGGGATCCGGGACAAGCGGGTCGAGTAAATTTTATCGGTAGCAACCCAATGACAGCCCAATGGTCATTGGACATTAACCCTGCTCACCACAAAAGATTATCCGCTTCAAACGGACTTCTGACTCTCATTGTCTCAGATAAAAATTCAGTAATTTGCATAGAAACATCAACCGGAAAATCTGTTTGGGATGGCAAGTTGACCACTCCAAACTCTATTTCAAATTCTCCGGCAGTCACCGACAAAATGGGAGTTGTAACCTGCAATGGTGGGTACATCATTGCATACGACCTGAGGCGTGGCTGTGAGTTATTCAGGTTATCCACAGGATGGGAGTCAATGTCCAGCCCTGTGATTGGCGAGAGTTATATCTTAGTCAAGGGAACAAACAAAGATAAATCCAGGGGTGGCTTGCTTGCCATAAGCCCTGTTACAGGTCGCATAGAGTGGAAAATTGGTTGCTCTGGTTCTTCCCCTCAACCTCCGGCAATCTGTGCTGGTTTTATCCGCATCCCATCGCCAATCTCTGGAGAAATTCTCACAGTGAATGAATCAAACGGTGAAGTTGTCAGCAAAAAAATGATCGATGGTGAAATAACCTACATCTCCACACGTTTTGATGTTGTTGCGGTGACCACAAAAGATTCCATCAGCATCTTCAACGCCACAGACAGCACGCTCAACTGGTTCAAATCATTTGAAGATACGGGTGAAATAACCTGGTCGCCAACAATCTCAAAAAATTTCATCTTCCTTTGTACAGAAAATGGCGGGAAACTGTTTGCTCTAAAAATGGAAAATGGTGAGACCCTCTGGGAAAAATCACTCATAAGCAGGTGCTATCAACCGCTTGTTGACCGCGATCGAATTATCCTCACCCTTGAAAGATCAGTCGAAATCTGTGACCAAAAAACAGGGGACGAACTCTGGAGTATAGACACAGTCGGAACAACCATTGGCAACGCTCTTGCAATCAGAGACAACATGTTGATTGCAACATCTGTTTCCAAACTTATCTCCCTGAAAACTGCTGGATATGAAATAGTTGCAGATTCCGACAAAATCAATCTCGGCACAGTGACAATGGAAGATGCTTATGTCTACAACTCCGACTTAACGGTATCAAACTGTTCCATCGAAGAGAGACATATTATATGTTGCTCAGATTCCCCATGGTTGTCGGTTTCACCGGAATTTTTTGATATTGCAGGCGGACAGGAGTTGAATCTGGTTCTCTCTGCTGAACTTGATGGTTATCCAAGCAACAACTACCAGACTAACATCACGCTCTCATGGGATCACGGAGAGCTGGTTATTCCGGTTAAAATATCCAAAGTCTCAAAGATGATTCCCCCGCCAAAGCCAGGATTTCTTTCAGTAAACAAAACCCAACTTGAGCTGACAGGTGCCTTGAACCAAATCCTGGAATCAGAATTAATAGCAATAACAAACACTGGTGGTAGTGCAACCAGCTTCACCATTTCCTCAAAGGACAAATGGATTTTACTCTCTGAATCAGCAAAAAAACTTTTACCGGGCGTAACAGCTGAAATTGGAATTATCTGTATTCCACAACTTGCAAACCACGGACTAAACAGCGGAACAATCACCTTAACCTCTTCGACCGGTCAGACTATCCAAATAAACCTGGAGTTCACAAGAAACCCAGGAACTGAAAAAATTATTATCGAAGTGAAAGCAGATAGAAATTGGATAAAAATAAATAACGTGAAATATAGATCTAGACCAGCACCAATTCTGTCTGGTGAAAATTTGCTTGTCCCTCTAAACAGTATCGTTCTCGCACTTGATGCCAGGCTTGCCAGATGGAAAGGTAGCCCCGATGCCCCCTGCAAAACTGAGTTTAACCAGCTCATCAGAAATGGAATCACAGTTGGGAATTGTGTCGGCTGTGACTCACTGATTATCTCAACTCCAGGCGGTGAAGAGAGCATCACAATACCGTGTTCATCACAAATCATTGATGGTCATGTGATGATCCCAATTTTGCCTGTTCTTGAAGCCTTCGATAAAGATGTCAGCTACCGTGTTGAAGATGGTGTAACCTTTTTTGAGATTAGCTTTCCTGAAATTGTTGACTGAAGATAGTTTTATTTCTCGAATTTTTGTTATCTCATGCTTTTAGTTCGTCATTTCGCACTTGATATTGAGCCTGCCACGGCTAATGCTTTAAGCAGAGGGAATCCAGGATGCCGTCAAAACGTGCAAATATTTCTGAAAAACAACAGCTCGTCTGTCCCCGTAGGGAACGCAGATCTGCGTTCCCTACAAAACACTCCACTAACCACCTACTGACAATCACCAAAAAAACACCAGATATATTCAGCCACATCAAAATCATATTTTTCTGGAACAATCCACTTGTGGTCATGTCCGTCAAGCACCACAAGCTCAACCCTGTTTTTGCCCTCCCAAACATGTGAAGTGGCCTTATCAGAAATATCGGTTGATACAGGATTTCCGGTATGTCCATTCCTCTTTGCCACTTCCCTTATCATCTCCCAGACATCAGGATATTGGCAACCCTGCCGTCTTCTGTGTCCACCCTTAAAAGGAACGGTCGGATCAAGTGTTCCGTGAATGTGCAGAATTGGAATTCCTGAAACAGGATTACAATCAGGATAAATGTGAGTACCTGCAACCGAGGCGATACCAGCGATTCTACCCGGTATCTGGCAAGCCAGACGATGACTCATCATCCCACCCTTCGAATGACCACAAACAAATATTTTATCTTCGTCTATTGGCAATCTTTTACAGGTTTCATCGATGACTCTTGAAATATAGCGAACATCAATATCATCCATTTCGTCATCACCAAAACAATCACTCACAAACCATGTTCGAGAATCTTTGCCTTCGTTTACATCTCTCAGTTGACCATTCGGAAAAACAACTGCAAAACCTTCCTTTTTCACAAGCTCAAGAAACCCTGAACCAGCAAGCCTTGAAAGTGCATTCCCGGCACCACCATGCAACATCAAAACAAGCGACATCCCGTCTGAGAATTCGTCTGGAGCATAGAGATAAAACGGTCTAAATTCACCCTCGTGGACAATATTTACAGCACGATAATAAGCATCAAAATCAGGTGGAGTAGAGCTGATTTTATCAAGAGGTCTGGTTGAACAATAGGTGACAAACCCATGTTTTATGCCAAGCCCAAATGCTATGTCGGCTTTTTTTACAGCATACTCACAATGAAAAACCGGAAGCCCATAAAACTGCCATACCTTCAAATCTTTTTTGTATTCCTCTGTCCACTGCGGGTCAACAATTCCATCTGCTACAACATCTGTTGTGTCCGGGTCTCCTGTTCCGTCAAACCAGATTCCCTCTTGGGCAATCCCATCAAATAGATTTCTGTAATCATCAACCCATCCCATCTCTGCTGCATTTTGGGCGATGAATAAAAAATCAGGATTCTGTTTTCTGCAGTGGCTTGTGAGAATACGAACAAATTTTGTCAGCTCTTCCTCGGCATCAAGCCCCTCATTTTCTGCTGATTCTACAAGCAAATCATAGTCATAAATTTCAAGCCAATCCAAATATGCCCCATCGTATCCTACTTTTATGAGCTCATCAAACTGAGACAAAATAGTTTCCACCCACTCTTCATCCCAGAATTTCACACAATAATTTTCATCCCAACCATCAGGGTCAAGCCCTAAAATCCACTCAGGATTTCCAATTTCCCAATCATCATCCCAGTAAACTCGATAGCTCTCAGCTTGACCGACATCAATATAACACACTACCAATCTGTCTTCCTTGCCATCTCTCAACTTCTGGACATCTCCTGCATCATCATTATTTTCCTCACCCTTCACGCTGCCATTCCTGTCAACAATCAATAACTCATATTGAGAATCTGCAAATATATCAATCTTTTCATCCCAGAAATCCTGAATCTGGTAAGCCCAGTTGTCGATTTCTTTCAATGGATTTATTTTTTTAGGATGAGTTTTGAAAAAATTCCAGATTTCTTCTGTTGCATTTATGGAGCAATTTGGACTGTCAGCTCCCCTTCTTCCAGCAACTCCTCCTGGCCAGGCATGACCAAATCCATCTATTGTAAATAGTTTATATTCAGTTCTGAGTCTGCCACCACCATATGTTTCAATGGTTACTTCACCATTAATTTCTGTGTCAGGAATGAGTGAACATCCGTTTCTTTTCACCCAGAAATCACGAGCAAACTCAACGGATTCATCGGTTCGGTCATGGGTATCAACGCTGTCTTTTCCTTTGCCACCATCATACGGGACATGGGTATCATCTGTGCCATGGAGTTGGATCACAGAAATAGGAGATGTCGGTACCTCGGAAAAATTCAAAGCACCAGCCACCACTCCAATCCCCGCAATTTTATCAGACAGTTCACACGCCAAACGAAAGCTCATCATTCCACCGTTACTTATCCCACAAACAAAAATCTGGTTTTTATCAACTGCAAGCTTTGAGGTCAGATGATCAATCAAAGAACTTACGAAACCAACATCATCAATATCATTATCAAGTGCATACCCACAGCAATTTCCAGAATTCCAGGTCAACAGTTTGTCCTTAAGTTTTCCTGTTCCATTTGGATAAACACAGATGAAACCTTCATTCTCGGCAAGTCCGGAAAACCCCGACATTCTTTCTGCACTACTCGCATTTCCACCTCCGCCATGAAGAACAAAAACAACGGGAAGATTTTTTATTCCATCATATGAGCTTGGCATAAAAATCTTGAAAGTTCTTTCGAGTCCATCATAGGTAATCGAGCTATCTGAAAATCCTGGTTCATACAAAACTCCGGATTTTGTTTGCCACCCAAAACTGAAGCCCGTCATAAGTGTGATTGATATTACAATTAATATTGAAGTCCAAATTCTTCCGGTCATTTTCATGGATTATGACCTCCTTTGCAAATATTATACTCCGAGGTATTCATTTTGTCATCATCAATTCTTTTAAATTCTGTAGTATATCCAGTCAAATTATTTTTTAACATTTTTTAAATCATATATGACTTTTATTTTATTGATTTACCAGTATCTTTTTGCGTTATGAAAAAAATACTGTTTGCAACATCGAACAAAGGTAAGATTCAAGAGATTGAAGCACTCCTCCTTGGAGGACCTAAATTCATACTACCGACAGATATTGATGCAGAGATGCCTGATGAAATCGGGAATACATTTGATCTGAACGCTTTGATAAAATCAAGGGTCATGTTTTCAAAATATGGGTATCCAACACTGGCGGAAGATTCTGGATTGGTGGTGGATGCACTTGACGGAAGACCGGGAATATATTCAGCAAGGTATGCAGATGATGAGGAGAGTGCATACTTAAAAATCCTCCAAGAAATGAAAGGGGAAACAAATCGTGCCGCTCGTTTTGTTTGCACGGTTTCATTTTCATGGAACGGTGGCGATAAACGCTTCAGGGGAACGATGGAGGGTAAGATAGCTCAAAAACCGCAAGGCGAGAACGGTTTTGGCTACGACCCAATTTTTCTTTATGATGGCAAACACACAACCGCACAGATTAGCCGAGCTGAGAAAAATAAAATCTCACACAGAGGAATCGCTTTAAGAAAATTTGCCAAATGGTTTGCAGAAAACAGAGATACTCTTTTTTTCTGATTGATGAATTTTTGTTCTGTATGACCTCCGTATAAAACACCTTGTCATTCCATGCACCACACAATGATCCTAAAGCGAGGGGCGGGTTTGAAACCCACCCCTCGCTGTTTCATCATTTCTAGATTCTTAAGTCAAGCTCCCAGATAACGCAGAGGAATATGGGAAAGACAAAAGTGGTATGGAATAACAGAGTCAAGCCTTTCCATATTCTCCAAATATTTCTTATAAAATAAGACTTAACCAAAACACACCTCACATTTTCTTACCCACTCATCCTCTCTATGAGATAATGAACCCATCATACGGAAAAGGGGGTAGTAAAAATGAAGAGGATAACTGTTTTTATTTGTGTCATAATGTTGAGTTTATTGATGATGGGTGGTGCAATCGTATCAAGTGATGAGGAGCAACTTGAGATTGGGATTGCATTTGGAGACAATTATCACATGTATGTGACCGACCCAATCCATGACAGGATTTTGAAATATGATTTTGACATGAATTACCTCGGGGTCTTTTTTGACAAACATAGTTGTTGTCCAAGGTGGGAACTTGAGAATCCAGTTGGCATAGCAACTGATCGAGTCCTTAGTTGTGTAATAATTTCTGATGCAGAAAAAAAACGTGCCTATCATGTTAATTTTGATGGTGTACCATACTGGAATCAATGTGATACTAGTAAAGATGAAGTGGTTGAACCATGGGATATTTCTGCAGTTGAGATATACGATGACATTGGGAACTACGCTCTTGATCGTGCTGGCAATAAATTTCTTCGTTATGATCCACCATCAATAAATTTCGATAAATCTGCTACTGAATGTGATTGTTACTGTGTGCTTCGGTTCACAATACCTCGTGGATATGAAAACAAACCAGCACCAATAGGTACTGGTGAGAGTGAATTTAACAACCCAGAGGGGCTGATGGTAGACAGAAGAGGATATGTTCTGGTTGCAGATACCGGGAACAACAGAATCCAAAAATTCAGAAGAAATGGTGATTTTCTACTGGAATTTGGCGGGAGCGATGACGAATTTCAACTCGACCACCCAGTAGATTTGGTGCCAAATTGGGATGACTGGGATGAAGATACTCCGGATAGATACTATATTGTTGACCAGGGAAACAAACGAGTGGTTATTACGGACTTGTACGGCAAGTACATCGATGAAATCAAACCAATTGACAGTGATGGTCAATTGTTATTTGAAAGAATCAACTCGATAGTAGTTGATAATCGCGAACATATCTGGGTAACAGATTCGGCCAAACAAACTATCCACAAATTCAACTCCCTGGATTCAGAAAATTCTCTTGGATTGATTGGTTCATATGAAGATATTCTAAGTCCAATCTCAATATCAGTTCGAGATGCTATCATCCCAATCAAGAAATATTTTACACAAGTAAACAGTAAAACAGTGCCAATGAAACCTTTCGCACAAATTATTGACAGCCGAACAATGATTCCAGTCAGATGGCTGATGGACAACATGTTCACACAAACAGAAAAAAATAGACAGCCACATTTTGAGGGAAGTGTCGAGTGGAATGCAAGCGAGAAAAAGGCAACACTAATGATTCCTCAAATAAACTTTGGTGATGGACTTGTTTACCAGAGCAGAACAATCGAACTCTGGCAGGATAATCCAATTGCGAGGGTGAATGGTGAGCAGATGCCGATAAGTTTGTCAGACCCAAGCGTAACAACCAAAATTATTGATGACAGATTGTTTGTTCCCTGTAGATTTGTTGCAGAGGCTTTTGGTGCAAAGGTTATCTGGATGCCAAAAGATGAGATTCCAAAAAGCAGATTTGGAACTGTTCGAATATTGTTCCCGAATTACGATAACTTGAAGGAGTGATATTGTAGAAGAAATAATTGGTAGGGGGTGGGTTTGAAACCCGCCCCTACATTGTTCCAGATTCTGAGCCACACCCCTCTATCATTCTGAATCCTCTGTCATTCCTGGCTTGACCAGGAATCCACCACTCACCGCCCCCCTTTTCAAGGGGGGACAAAGGGGGGTTCAGTGTGTAAGTATTTCATAAAAGAGACGTTTTGATTGGTTAGACAATTATTGTTTTTTTGTTTTGAATGCAATTTTATAATCCCCTGGTTTCCCGTTTTCACGGGGAAGGACGATGGGGAAAGATTATCTTTTGGTAGCTACTCTTTCAAAAATTCCAAAATATCAGCGACAGTCGGTGATTCAAAAACCATAAAATCATCACGACCCCTCAAAAAAGAAAGCTGTCTCTTTGCGTATCTTCTGGTCACCATCTTCATGTTTTCAAGTGCTTCCTCCAGGCCCCATTTCCCAGCAAGATAATCCAGCATTGGCGGGTATCCATGAGCACGAACTCTGCGAACATCCTCCTCCAGCCCATTTTTTTTCAAATCCCTGACCTCATCAATCAAGCCCAGTCCAATCATCTCGTTTACCCTGTTGTTTATTCTGCCATAAAGTTCTTCCCTTGGTCTTGTTATCCCGATCAGGATATATTCAAATGGGAGTTTCTTTTTCACCTTAAAGATTTCAGAGCGGGGTATCCCGGTGAGTTCAAATATTTCGAGGGATCGAATGATTCGTCTCTCGTCATTTTCAGAGATTTTTTCAGCAGATTCTGGATCAATTTCCTTCAATTCATCATGAAGAATTTTTAAGCCCTCAGCCCTTGCTCTCTGTTCGAGCTCCCCTCTTATTTTTTCATCTCCTTCGGGAGTTGGTGAGAATCCATCAACCATGCTTTGAATCCACATGTACGATCCACCACAAACAATCGGAATCTTTCCACGACTCTGAATCTCACAAATCACAGGCTCAACATCTTCAAGAAATTTTGAGACATTGTAAGAATCTCTCACGGAAACAAAGCCGAGAAGATGATGCCTGATACCCATCATCTCTTCCTCTGTTGGTCTGGCTGTCCCAATGAATAACTCCTTGTATATCTGCTGAGAATCGGCTGACACTATCTCTCCGTCTATCATTTTTGCAATATCTATTGACAGAGCAGTCTTGCCACTTGCAGTTGGTCCAACCAATATAATGACTTTGTTTGAATTCTTTACCACACAGTCATCATAAAGCAATCAGCCACTTTGAGCAAGATATTTATCAAATCAACAAACTGTAAACAATTAGTGGTGTCAAGGTCTTTACCACAAGTAAAAAATGTATATAATCAGCACCATGAAGGTGGAGTGTATCATATGAATAAAGTTAGTGTACCAACTGCAGTCTTGATAAGTACTGGGTTTCTCATCTCTGCTATTCTTTTTTCTATTTTTGTTTTTGGCGGGGTTCCGGTTGGTCCAATTCTAGCCGAAGAGATTCCCATGATTGAAGCCTGGATAAGTTGGAGCAATCTGGATGCCATCGGTGGCTATCAAAAAATGGTGTATCCAGAGGGGAAGCCAATTTTCACAAACCCCGACAGACGCTACAATTATATCAGAAGTAATCACAGACAGAGACCTTGGCTAAAAATATCTGATGACTGGATGACCACTCTTGCACCAAACGAATTTGAACGAATTGAGATATGGAAAATTGAAAATGAATTGAACCAATTCGGCGATCCTTTTGACACTTTTTATACAGGCGGAACGCCTCTTTTTGACGAAACAATTGGAGAACAGATAAAGCTGGATGAATATCTTCTGAGAAACCACCCAACAAGACCCTGGAACTACACATACAACCAAGACACCCAGGGCAATCAGGCAAGGAGTTTGAGATGAGTAATAATTCAAAAAACAAAAAAGTGCTGGTTGTTGAGGATGAGCTTGCAATCGCAAAGCTCATAAAATATGTCCTCGAAAATTCCAACTTTGAGGTGACCCTTGTCCACGAGGGAAAAGATGCACTTGAAAAGGTGAAGACTTTTTCTCCAGATATTATGGTGCTTGATTTGATGCTTCCTGTAATGTCTGGGTTTGAAATTCTTGAGTACCTGGGAGACAAAAAGCTCCTGGATGATTTGCCAGTCATAGTTCTCACCTGTCGTGGTCAAGAGGAGGACAAAGTCAAAGCAATGCGATTGGGTGCATCAGAATTCATGACAAAACCATTCTCCCCGTCAGGACTTGTAGCCGTTCTTAACTCGATACTGAATAAGAGTGGTGGCATCCATGGAGAATGAAAAGGTAGTTCTTGAGGAGCTTTCAAACACATACGAACAACTCAATATTTTTTATAATTGGTACGAAAAGGTTTTCACCGGGATCACATCAAAGGGCAAACTGAGTGAGGCTCTGTCAAATATTGTCCGTGCAACAAACTCTCTCTGTGCAGTCATGGTCTCAATCGGTAGAGGCAAAAAACTTTCGGTCGTTTCATCATGGACCTCATCTCTTGATCTGGAAAAAAAGGTTCTCGCAGAGCTTGAATCCCAGATTTCAGAAATTGAGGGAAAGCTACAATCAGAGTACAAAATCCCGATAACAGTCACAGTAGATGACAAACAGATGTATCTGCTGATAGTCCCATGGAAAACCAACAGAATCATAAACGGTGTTTTTATTTATGCCCGAGATAGCAGACCATACGACACAAACGAACAGGTTTTGTTGGGAAATTCATCAGTCCAGCTCGGTGTTTTGATGGACAGTTCAATCCTCTCAACAACACTGGACAAAAATAATCACGAACTTGGACTGTTGCTCACCAAAGACATTTCAGAATTTGACAATATTTTCAAGCTTTTCAAGGACTCAGACAAAGAACAGTGTTCGTTCATGTCAAAGTTCATTATCCCAGAGGGAATTTCTATTTTTGCAATTTCTTCAAAGGATTGGAAGGTATTATCTTCGAATAACATCGAATTCAACGACAAGAATATAAAAGAAATATTGCCAAGCGGTATCGTTGATATGATCAAAAAATGCGATGATTACGAAGGAAAACTGCCTGACGGTAAAACCATCATCATACAAACAATCAAAAACCAAACCAATGAACACATTGGCTCATCAGTCATTATCACCTCACAAAACAAACCCCAGGAATTATTAGATGACTTGTCAGAATTTTGCAGAGGATACATCACAAGACACCACTGCAATGCCAAAGCCTATGAATCGCTTTCTCACATCTACACCTCTCGACTTATTTCGATGTCCAGGCTTGTTGACACCATGCACCCCACTCTCTCTAGGCGTTTGAGAAATATCAATCTTGTGCTGAGGCAGATGGGTATGGCAATGGGTTTATCTTCAAAAAAAATGGATATTCTTCTGCTGTCTGCAAAACTTCTCGATGTCTCATTGATATATCTTGATTACGAAACCCTTGAAAGATATTTGGTGCACGGAACCAGCACCCTCAACTCGGGGGTTTTGAAAAAGGTTCATGACCACCCGCACATCTCCGCTGAGTTGCTCAGACACCTTCCCAATCTGAAAGAATGTATCACGATTGTCAAAACCCACCATGAGAGATGGGATGGACTCGGATACCCAGAAGGCTTGAAGGGTGAGGATATTCCACCGCTGGGTCGCATTCTTCACCTTGCCCAATCGCTTGCATTCCGAACAGAAAACCATTTCACAGATGCACTTGACATGCTCCATGTGAAGGGTGAGGTCGGTTGGCTTGTGAGACAGGCTGGACGAGCGTTTGATCCGCGTGTTGTGCAAATATTGCTTGCTTCAATTGACATGCCGATCCCTCCAGAGCTTCAAGAAAAAGTGGACAAACTCGGGTAGCTTTTCTTCAGACTTTTTATCTAAACCTTATAGGGGCGGTTCAAACCCTCCCCTACACCATATCAAACTTAAAAAAACATCAACATGACAAATCCGCAGCTTCCTCGTATAATATAAAAACAACCATTGGGAAATGAGATGAGGTGAAAGATGAAAATATTACTTGCTCTGCTTCTGGCAATCATGTCTGCTACAACACCGATAAATACAAATATTCCAGTAGATTCAACAGTTGACCCCGTGTTCAAACAGTTTGCCCTCTCATCTAAAATGGAGCTTTCCCTGGAAAATATTCCAACCTCAGGGTGGAAAGAAATGAAATTTCCACATGAATTATTTGAGATGGCAAAGACTGCTGGTAAACAATTCCACTGTGCCTACTACAAGGGAACAATAAATTTTGATGGGGAAGACCTGGTTTTCCTCCATTTTGAATCCGTGAACTTTCTTGCAAAGCTCTGGGTAAACGGGAAGCCCGCTGGAACTCATCTTGGGGGTTACCTTCCCTTTGAGTTTGACATCACTGGACTTCTAAATATCGGTGAAAACAAAATCCTTCTTGGCACGCAAGATGTGACAGCCTGCGTAAAACCCGGCGTATCCATCCCGGAAATGTTTCATAAACGGTCGATTCCTGATGCCTCAGTCATCTGCCCGATTGGCTCTGCATATGCCCTGTCTGGACTTTGGCTTCCCTCAAAAATTGTGAAAAAACCAAAAACTTTTGTCTCGAATGTCTGGATAAAAACCAGTGTGAAGGAGCAAACAATCGCAGTCCGCATGGACGTTATTTCAAAATCTGAAACAGATGACGAATATTTCTCAAAAATTTTGATTGAAACTCTGGATGGAAAACCAGTCTTAGAGATTGGTGAAGATAGCATAGAAATCACAAGAAATGCTGGAATGATAGAGCTTTCTAAAAAATGGCACAACCCAAAACTCTGGAGTCCGGAGAATCCAAAACTCTACAATGCAGTTTTCATTTTGAAAGATGGAGATACGGAAATCGACAGGAAAGTCGAGCGGTTTGGTTTCAGAGAATTTGAAATAAAGGGTCCTGATTTTTATTTGAACGGCACAAAGATTCACCTGAGGGCATGTTCGAAGCACATGTGGAGACCTGGTAGAATCACAGCACCAATCGACATTTATGCTAGTGATATTTTGAATGAGGTCAAATCCTTGAATGCAAATACACTCCGACTTCATGCCAACCCATACCCCGAAGTTTTCCTCAACCTTGCAGATGAAATGGGACTTTTCATCATCAATGAATCCTCTGCCTGGACAATGGGTAGAAACTATGATCTTGAGTCAGATATTTTCTGGGCAAACCTGAAAAGTGCCTGGAATGACCACATCGAACGGGATTACAACCATCCCAGCTGGATTATTTCCTCTGTTGAAAATGAGCTCCAACTGACCGGTGGCACGAGATATGAAGGGGTCGATGAGAGGCTTGCAGAAATTGGTGAGCATGTCAGAGAAATGGCGGGGAGACCAGTCATGTTCGAGGGGGACAACGATCCGGAAGGCTCTTCCGACATCATCAATCTTCACTACAGTTTTGAGCCAACCGCCCACCACACCTACCCCCAGGATGCTTTTTTTCTTGACGGGGAATTTCACTGTCAGATATATCCGGGAATCGATTTCAGGTGGAATCGAGATAAGCCGCTCTACATGGGAGAATTTCTCTGGTTACCTGAACCGCTTCACGCGGGAGCCGTGGTGCTTGGCGACAGTTTTTACGAGGATATTGAAATTGGCAGGCTGATGTCCAAGGTGAAATTTTTTGATTATTATGTTTCAGCATTCAGGATGCAGGGTGTTTCAGCCATGAATCCATGGAACCCGCTTGAGGACAAACGAAATGGAGAGACAGCAGTTCAAGATATTACACGAGAACTCTTCAAGCCCGTCAGATTTTTTGTGTTGCAGAGAGACCTTCACCATTTTTCTGGAAATAATCTGAGCAGAACCGTGACAATTCAGAACTGGTCAGAGACTGCAAAAAGGATCGAGTTTAGCTGGGGCTTTGGAGAAAAAACCGACAGCTGGTCAGGCATTTTGAACCCCTCTGAAAATAAAATCATCGATATAAATATTGCGATTCCAAAGGTAGACACAAAACAGACAATCCCGCTTGAGATGAGTTTGATTTCAAACAATGAAACGGTGCATGAAGAAATTCACCAGATTCAAGTTTATCCAAAAAATTTCACAGCACCAGAATTCATACTGGTAGATTCAAAATCAACATTTTCAGATTCTCTGAAAAACCTTGGTTTCAATTTCGAAAGGGTGAACAATCTTGAAGAAATTTCTGATGAAAATACCTCAAATCTCCCATTGATAATTGCACCAAATAGCATTACAAAGTCTGATAATCTTTTGGAGTTTGTAGAAGATAAAAACAGAAAATGCCTCGTCCTTTATCCACAGGAAAATTCAAAAATAACTTATTTACAAACGGTTGGCAACCAGGTGCAGGAGAGAGGTCGCCACCAAGACGGTTTCACGATGACAAGCTGGGCTACCGATCTTGGAATTTTCAAGGCAGATGAGATGATGACATTTTTTGCAGGAGACAATATCATTGCACTTGATGCTTTTAAGATGAATAAAGGAACTCCAATGAAGCCAATCCTCTCGGCTGATTCTGGCTGGGAACAATTTTATCCGATTGTTGAACTTCCTCAGATTGGAATTTTTTCAACCCTTGCCATCCCCCAAAAGATTATGAGCGAGCCAAGATGTTCGGTGATTCTCACAGAATTATTACACAAACTAAACGAGAAGTCCTCAGATTTTATTCCACTTATTTCTAACGAAAGTGGCATCCACAAACTCAGAATTCTGGGATTCAAAACCAATGAAAAAACATCTGAAAAATCTGTAATCTACCTCGACTCCCTACGGGATAATTTCAAAATAAACCTTGAGGATTATCACAAAGATTCAGTAATAATTCTTGACAGATTGCCCAAAAAAATCATTCAAAATTTGGGCATTGAAATTGAATACACCAGAACCTCTTCAAGAATTTCTGGCAAGATTCCAATGGACAAAACCATCTTCCCAAGCCTGACAAGAGGGATGATAGTCTCTGCAACCGGCTATCAAAATAATTTACGTAAAAATTTTCAGCCACCCAGCAACATGGTTATCAGCAAGATAGAAGCAGATGATTACGAGATAAAATGGATTTTGAAAAATTGTCTGGTTCTGCTCGAATCAGAAAATTTGCCGGATTTGATCATCAACATCCTAAACTGGGATAAAAACTGGAATCACCCGCTTGCAACAATCCTCCTTGAGCTTGGCGTGAAGCCTGACCCAGACACCACACTCGATTTCATTTTTGACAAAACCACAAACAACGTGAGGCTGGATAAAAATGGGGTGAACTTTTTTTCAAACGGAACAGCAACAGGAACTTTTACCGTGGACAAAGATTCAAGGATGATGCTCATGTTTTCTGCAAAACAGCAAAAGGCTGGAGATGAACCAGCACAGCTTGAGATTTCAATCGATGACAAAAAAGTTGACACTCTACAGGCTGAGTCAGAAGAGTTTCAGATAAGAGCTGTCAGATTTGATGTTGGCAGAGGAGAACACAAGATTACCTTTAGCTTTGTGAATGATTATTTCAGTGAGACTAGTGGCGACAGGAATCTTTATGTCAGAAGCCCTGTGTTGCTTGTAATTTCTGAGTAAGAGAACTTCTTTCTTTCTCCGTTTAATTCCACGAGAGTAGAAACAATATAGAATGACATTAAATTTGGTTTCTGTCGCAAGGTTAAGAATGGTTAAATACGGTGACAAACAGGTGTCATAGGTATTGTGGTATACTCTGGAGATACCTATTGGTAAAAAAGCTAAAGGAGATTGAAAATGAAGAGATTGATTGTGATATTTGTTGTCGTGTTTATGATGGTCGGTTTTGTAGCTTGCGGTGATTCAGATTACAAATATTTAGTTACAGATGAATACCGGATTGAATACCCAGCATCTTATCAAGCAGTCGAAGAAGAAGACCTCCGTGCAATCGGAGGTGATGATCTAGAGTTCTACATCGACTCAATCGAAAAAGTAATCGAGGATGACGGACTAGAATTCCGCATAAACTCAACTGAATATACTTGGGATGTCGATGAATATGTAAAAATTAAAATTAATGGATTAACTGCCTACAGGAAAGATTACGGGACTTCAGGGAAAGTAACATCTGTGATTATTGAAACCCATAATATTCGTATGTACACGCCATTATATCCAATTGAAATGGAAGCTATAGTTGATCGAATGATAAATTCATTTGAGATAATTAAGTAGAAACTTATCATACCTATATCCACCAACCGATGATGTGGCTATAAGAGAAAATGTTTCAAGTACATGGAGTCCAAAAAACCATGTGGACGCTCTACTTCTCTATTATTCTGAGCTTGATTCAGAGTCCAGGATAGTAAAGGAGCGAGTAAATATTTTGAAAATTCAGTAATTCAGCTAGACAGGATTACTGAATTTTCTTGTTTCCCATGTGACTTTCTAATTCCTTGGATTTCCATCTACGCGGGAACAACGTAGGAAAAGTGTTGATATTGCAAATACACATTAGTTATGGTATATACAACATACGTTTTTCAGGAGGTGTACATGGACATAATTAAAATTCTACAAGAGATTTCTCCAATTATTGTAGCTGTATGCACAATAACTATCACTATATTTGCAATTATGGCATATAAAAAAATTGACCCAAACCAAGATAGGACAAACAAAATCAGGGCATTGTCCGAATTCAGAAAATATTTTGAAAAGACAAACCTTACTAAATTAGTAAGTGATTTTATTTTTAACCGAGACAACATGAGTATTTCAAAAACCTATATTAAGTGGAAGAAAGCTGATTCAGTTGGACTGACTGATAGCCTAGACGATAACACGAAAAGAATTATTCGCACTACAAAATGTGGGGACTTCTTTAGCAACTTAGACACTATTTTGTTAAAGATACACAAACTTAAGATTTTTATGAATATATTTGAGCTGGAAAAAGAGGAGTATGTATCCGTTTACAGATTTGAAATTTCGATCATTGGTGGCATAATAACTGAAGAAATGGTAGAAGTTCTCAGAGCAGAACTAAGCGAAAAAGAAATGTTTTCGCTACAATACAAACACACAATAGACAGTTTCATCGAGTTAAAGAAACTAGTTACTGAAACGAATGACAAAATATACAACCCCCTGCCACATGGTTGATTCTATCTATATCATCCCAACTTAAACATCACCCCCAAATCAACCACAAGGAAAGTTCCAGGTGATGTTGATATATGGGTTGGTAATCCTACAACTGCTACACTCCAGACAAGAGGTGTCAAATTTGATGTGAAAGAAGGAAAACACGAGATTACCTTTGGTTTTGTAAATGATTTTTTCAGTAAGGCTGATGGCAATAGAAATCTTTATGTGAGAGAATCGACATTGCTTGTGATCTCTGAATGAGAGAAAATATATATACCTGTAGTGACGGTCACTACAACCCCTACACTGTATGTTCTCCTTTGTCATTCCCGTGAAATCGGGAATCCAGGGGATTAGAAAATCACACAGAAAAACATGAAAACAACAACCATCCAACTAGTCAAGGTTATTGTTTCACACAAATATCCACCACTTTGACAAGACCCTAGATTCCCCCTGCTTAAAGCATTGCAGGGGCAGGCTCAATATCAAGTGCGGAATGATGCAGGTGGGTGGTGGATTTTTGGTCAAGCAAGGAACGATAAGAAGTACATAATATTGACATTTCTATAATTTTATGGTTTGACATTCCACCCATGAATCACTACATTTAAGTGATTGGCAGGAGGAAATAAAAAAAATGGATGAAGAAAAAAGATTTGTAGCATCAGAATCAGTAACGGAAGGACATCCGGACAAAGTCTGTGATTCAATCTCGGATGCTGTTCTTGACAGCATTATCGCAACAGACAAGAACGCAAGGGTTGCCTGTGAAACATTTGTTGGACGAGGTCTTGTGATTGTCGGGGGCGAGATTACAACAGATACTTATGTTGACCTGCACTCAATCGTCAGGGAACGCTTGAGGGAGATCGGCTACACAAAACCATGGCTTGGTTTTATGGCAGATACTGTTGGAGTTTTGAATGCAATCGGAAAACAATCTCCGGATATTGCCCAGGGGGTTGACACTGGAGGGGCTGGCGACCAGGGGATGATGTTTGGATTTGCGGTTGATGAAACTCCAGAACTCATGCCAATGCCGATTCACTTTGCCCATAAACTAACCAGAAGACTTGCCGAGGTTAGAAAAAAATCTATTCTTCCCTGGCTTGGTCCTGACGGGAAGAGTCAGGTTGTGGTTGAATATCTGAATGGAACTCCAAAAAAAATAAGGTCAATTGTTCTGAGTGCTCAACACAATGAATCAGTTCTTGACCCAAATAATCCTTCACAAATCCTGGAAAGTGCAAAGGAAGACTTGAAAAAACACGTTATCTCTGAAGTAATCCCAAATGAATTACTGGCAGATGATGTGAAATATTATATCAACCAGACTGGAAAATTTGTGATTGGTGGTCCGGTTTCTGACTCTGGAGTAACCGGCAGAAAAATTATTGTGGACACATATGGCGGGGCATGTCCGCATGGTGGCGGTGCATTCTCCGGCAAAGACCCGACAAAGGTTGACCGCTCTGCTGCCTACATGACTAGATACATTGCAAAAAACATTGTGAGTGCAGGACTTGCCAAGGTTTGTCAGGTTGAGATTTCATATGTCATTGGTCGTGCAGAGCCAACACACTTTGCGATCAGAACATTTGGAACAGGAAAAGTGAGCAGCGAGAAGCTCACAGGTGCTGTGAATGAGCTTGTTGATTTACGCCCGCGTGGAATAATTGAATATCTCAACTTGCTCAGACCAATTTTTTCACAATCGACAAACTATGGACATTTTGGAAGAGAAATCCCGGTACTGACCTGGGAAGACACATCAACACTCTCAATCAAACTCGCTGAGAAACTACTTCCGTAGTTATCTGTATGAAGCATAAAGAGGTAAAAAACATGAAAAATAAAATTAATTTGCTGATCGTCTGTTTGCTGGTTATTTCAGTTTTCACAATTTCTTGTGGAGCCGACAAACCAGTTGTAACCAATGATAAAGCAGAAACCGAAGAGTACGCGTACGAAGAACCAACAACTCGCGAGGCAAATGAAACCCCCACAATCGACACAATGACAAAGGACAATATTCTTGATGCCAGCAAAAAAAACAACACTACAGCCAGGGGATTCATTCCAGGAGACAACCCCGTAAAGGTTGCATCCACCCTAAGGGTTCATGTTCTTCCACTTCCGGGAAATCCTGTATTAATCGAAGATGGGACGTTTGCAATCCTTTTTGGTGCAAGCAACAAAGGAAGTGGTGAGAAGGTTGTTTCGTACCTGAAAGACCATGAGATAAAAGGCATAAGCAATTTAATTATCCCGTCTTGCGATCCTGAAACATTCATGGGTTCAATCGATGTAATAAAGAATATGCCAACGTTTACTGTGAGTGGCTTTAATCACATCGACAGAGCAGGGAATATAAACCAAGTTTTCAAAACAGCCTCAGCAAACAAAACATTCAAACAGAACCGATCAGCCGGTGCAATCTGGATGGAAAACGATACCACGTTTGAAGTTCTCTATCCGATGAATTCTGATTTAAGCGAAAGTCCAACTGATTCCACAATGGTCATCCGTTTTCAAAAGGGTGACATCTCATTCCTTCTGACCGGTGATATTGATGAAAAGGTGGAACAAAAACTTCTGACACGAGGAAAACTCAGACCCACCAACATCATCATCGCAACAAACGGTGCAACATTTGGAAGCATGAGTGAAAGTTTCATAAACGCGATGAATCCAAGTGAAATCATTGTAGGCTTATCTGGTGAGAATGAAGAACTCGAGGCACTCCCTGAGTTTGCAAAGTATATCAGCGATACTGGAATGGTTGTTATTCAAAGCAATGGCAAGGAGTATTCTTTTTCACCACAGGAATAAAAAACTACTAACCGATTAATAAAATCAGTATCTCTTCTCACTCGTTGACTATCACCATAAATCGAGTATTATTTCCTCTTGTGGACAAGGAGTTGCAATCATCAATCAAGGTGGCTGAGAGGTCTCCGTACAGACTCTCGCTGAAGGTAATCGTTTCTGGCTCTGCAATGAGCCAGGGAGATCTCGATACCTCCTACAAGCTTTTGATGGAATGTCTTACGTTTCTCCCGGGCTATCTTCCCGCTCAGAGGTTGATGGCTGTAAACAGACTCCTGGCAAAAGAATACCCGCTTTCACTGCAGGAATTTGATCATTTACTTTTGCTCAATCCCTCTTCAAAAATAGGATTATTTGGAACCTCGCTACTCTTGTGTTTGACCGGCAAAGAAAATCTTGCAATCGAAAGTTTGTTGGAACTCTCAAACGACAACACCTTCAGAGAAATATCAAACAAACTTCTATCAAAACTAACGAGTGACAATTCAACAGATAGTTCTAAATTTCAATCATCAACCTCAAAGATAAAACTGGAACACAAAAAAACAGCTCATGACATGCTGGACGAACTTGGAAGTGGCTCAAAGAATATTCGATTAAAACTAGTTCTTGCCAACCAGCTGAAGGATCGCGGTGAGAAAAAAACTTCACTGGGAATACTCACCCGACTTCGAGACAGCTATCCGAACTATCCCGAACTTCTCTTCCTCCTTGCAAATATTTTCTCATCAAGTGGTGAAACAAAATCTGCTGATTCTTTGCTCCAAAATATCATGGACTTCCAGCCCACATTCAAATTTGCAGAGGGACAGACTGACGGGTTGGAGTATCGATATGGTGACGAAGAGGACCTGCCGTCACTGGTTGAGCTTGATTCCTGGTGCGAGTCCCTTCTGATTCAATTTGCCCGTCAACAGATTATCCCTGAGCTTTCCTCCTCTGAGCACAAAAATATCCAGAAAATTGAACCAATCAAAGAAAAGCCGACAACCGAAAAATCTGAAACTGCACCTTTAGAACAACCAGAGGAAGAAATAGAGAAACCTGAACCGGCAACAACAGAATCCAAAAAAACAGACATCGAAGATGCTGAAGCTCACCAACTCAAAAGAGCCAGAAACATCCTGGAACAGGCTCGTAAAATTCTTGACCAGACCAAAAAAATAGAGAATCAAAAAAAGATTGAACAAGCATCCACTGTTGAAGAAACAGAAGAGCCCGAAAATAAACCGAAAATAATTGAAGAAGTATTACCAACCATCGAGTTTGAATCTGTGCCAATAAGAGAAGAGATAAACTTCTCAGGAAATGAAACCATTTCAACTCAAGAACCAGAAATTGAAACAACAGAAGATTTTACTCAAGAAGAAACAATATTCGAAGAGAATATACCACAGCGGGTTGTCCTCCCAACCTCCGAGGCTGAGAGCGAATACACCGAGGATAGTGCATGGTCTTTGCTCAAAGAAGGCTCCGCTGAAGAAGCATTTTTCGTTTTCTCAAAACTGGTCAGAAAATTCTACAGCAGGGGGGACTCAACTGATGAATTTTGAGAAAATTGAAGCATTAAACGGATTCAGAGACCTCCTCATTCTTGGTTCAAGCGGTGAAATAAAATACCAGCAGTCAAGCAAGCAAGATGGCATAGCACCGACTCTTCTCTCCGGCTACCTGGCTTCCGCATTCACGATTGCTGAAAATACTTCACTAAATTTTACGGGCAATTCGATGGAGCTTTCATTTGATGGTGAGGGTGGATCAGTTCTCATCATGCACAGCGGTGAACACTACTTCTTTCTGGTTTTGGATAGTACACCGTCCATGGGAATTGCAAGGCTCAAACTCCGAGAGCTTGTTGATGAATACGAATTATGAGCGGAATCCTCTACATCTGTGCGACCCCGATTGGAAATCTTGATGATGCCTCCCCGCGGTTGATAGAAACCCTCTCAAAATCATCGCTAATTCTTGCTGAAGACACAAGAAGAACCCAAAAACTTCTCTCAAAATTTGGACTGCATGTCCAGCTTGAATCATTTTTTGAACACAACGAGAGAATGAAGCTAGACAAAGCTCTCTTCATTCTTGAGGGTGGCTCAGATGTCTCGCTTGTTTCCGATGCTGGAGTCCCGACAATTGCCGACCCCGGGCAACTCCTGGTTGACCATGCAAGAAACAGAGGAATTGAGGTAATCCCAATCCCAGGACCGTCTGCTGTGATGGCGGCACTCTCTGTTTCAGGCTTTTTTGCACAGACCTTCACCTTCAAAAATTTCCTCCCCAGAAAAAAAGGAGCTCTCACAAAAGTTCTGATGGAGATTGCAGAAGAGAAAAGGACGACAGTAATCCTCGAATCCCCTCAAAGACTTGCAAAGTTGCTTGATGTGATGACCGAAGTGATGCCAACCTGTCAGGTTCTTGTTGCCCGTGAAATGACAAAAAAACACGAGGAATATTTGAGAGGATTCCCCAGGCAAATTCTTGACAAAATAGCAGATAGAAGTCTCAAGGGAGAGGTAACTGTTGTTATAGGTTTTGATCCAAAGTTTTTTGAGGATGATGATTAAATCTGGATTCCGCATCAAGTGCGGAATGACGGAGAGATTATACGGAATGACAACATTTTCAGCCCCCTTTTATCAAGGGGGGACAAAAGGGGGTTTTGGGTGTGGAATGACGATGGTAAAACCTCCTCTTCGAGGGGGTCAGATTTTTTGGAATAGAAAATCTGGGGGGTTTAGAACTTCGACTCTACCTATAAATTTTGGAGTCCCCCAACAATGATTAAACTACTCCACACCGCTGACTTGCACCTTGGAGTTGAGACATATGGCAGGACGGGTGCAGGTGGAATCAACAGTCGTATCCTTGATTATTTTGTGATGCTTGATGAATTGGTCAGCCATGCTACAAAAAATCAGTATGACGCTTTTTTGATTGCCGGTGATATTTTTGAAAATGAGCGTCCAAAAAATTATGTTGTTTCAGAATTTGCTCATCGGATAAGGGTTCTATTAAATTCTGAAGTGGCAGTCATAATCACGCCCGGCAACCATGAAACCACATCTTCGGTTCGTGTCCCATCAGTTTTAGAAACCATCAAAGCACTCGAACCAACCAGCCATGACGGAAACAAAATCGCGTGTCATGTCCTTGGAAGACAACCAGAATTTCCAGGAGATACCGAGACCCTTGGCGACATCACCACAATCGAAACACGGTCTGGAAAACTCCAGATTCTTGCAATGCCATACCCAAGACGCTCCGAACTTCTGACCTCGGATGAACTGAAAAATACAAAACGTGATGAAGGAAAAGAGCTTGCTAGCAAACGTTTTCTTGGTAGAGTAAAATTCTTGGCAGGGAATGCTGAGCCAAATATTCCGACCATATTTTCTGGACACTTCGGTTTGAAAGAAGCCCACATGCAACCTGGTCGGATGGGTTATCTGGCAGAGGATGTGGTGCTTTCGCTCTACGATTTGATGATCTCACTTGATCAAGGAAATACTGAGTTTGCCTATGTTGCACTCGGTCATTACCACAACCCCCAGATGCCAACAACCAACCTCTCAGGAAGCTCTGAAATTGAAAATCTTGATGGCGAGGTGGACCCCAGGTTTGGAATTATTCCGTGTGAGGACTGGGAAAAAGATTTCTCAGAATCAATATTGAAACCTGAGGATTCTCTCTCTGATAACAAAAAGAAGCCAGTCAAACTCATCAAAACTGCATACTCAGGCTCTCCAGGAAGAAAAGATTTTTCAGATGGCTCAAGGGTCAGAAGTTTTGTTGAAGTAAACCTTGAAAATAATTTAAGCTGGGGCAGGTGCATAAAAGTAAAAAAATCCAGACAACTCAGGCAGTTGACACTTCAAAGGCCCGACCTTTTCCGTGAGGAGCTTGAAGAAAAACTCTTCAAATCAAATTTCTGGCATGACATTTATGTTGCAGGAACTAACTCTGAAACAACCGAAGAAACCGAAGAAAAGGTTGGATTTCCGCTCCCAATTTTCAGATTAAAAATCCCGGAGGAGACAAGGCGTGAATGGAACATAATCAGGTCGTGGCTTGAAGGCTTGAACATGTTCCACAGAATCCTTGTTTACGCAATCCCAAAGCCCCAACAATCTGAAAAAAAGGAAATAATCGCAGTTGCGGAATCACCTGTGGTTGCAGTTGAAAACTACATAAAAAAACTTGATGATGAATTTTCACAAAAACACAAAAAAGAACTCCTTGAAATGGCTCAAGAAATCATGGTGAAAGCGGGGATCACATGATTCCGATTCGTCTTGAGTTGACAGATTTTTTGTCATACCGGGGATTTCATGCATTGGACTTTGCGAGCATTCATGTGGCTTCGATTGTTGGTCCAAATGGCTCCGGAAAATCTGCATTGCTTGATGCTATCTCCTGGGTACTCTTTGGTCACTCCCGTGAACACAGAATCAGCGGAAGAAAAACCAACAAACAACGCGATGCTGTGATAAATGACCTTGCAGATTCTTGTGAGGTCAGCCTTGAATTTGAGGTTGAGGGGAATCGATTTCTTGTCAATCGTGCGATTGACCGTGGCAAGGGCGGGCTTCGTGTTCAATTCAAACACCTCACCCAAAGTGGTGAAGAAAATATCCGTGAAAAGGGAAATATCGACCGTTTGATTGAGAAAGAAATTGGCATCACACACGATGTTTTTTTCTCCTCTTCATTCATCACACAGGGCGACAGCTCAAGGTTTATGGAGGCATCAGTTGCGGGAAGACTCGAGGTTTTATCAGAAATTCTCGACCTCTCGGCATACGATGATTGTCTGGTTGAAACAAAATCCCACATCAAAGAAACTGAATCAAACCTGAAGATTTTGCTCATAAAAATTGAAGAGCTGGAAGAGCTTTCAAAAAATATTCCAGAGTTGGAAGAAAAACTAAGAATTTCAAAAATCGAAAATGAAGCACTTGACTCCAAATGGAACAGTCTTCGAGAGCAAATCGACAAAGCCAAAAAAACTCTGCTGGAGCTTACACACAAGAAAAAAATAATTTCAGAAAATAAAGTTGAACTTGAGAAAATTATTTCTGAGATTTCAAAACTCAAAACCAGCATCACAGAAATAGAAACTGAGATAAAAAAGTTATCAAACATCATAAAGTTATCTGAAGAGATTGAAAATGGCTTTTCAAAGTACAAAACTACACAAAAAAAACTTGATGTGGTGAATGAAAAAAAATCAAAACATGAGGAACTTTCTGCTGAGATTTCAAAATTGGAAACCCTGATAAAGGTTGAAAAAAGCAGGATTTCAACAAGCATCGAATCTCTAACCTCAAGACTGGAAATTCTGAAAATATTTATGGAGGAAAATAAAGATGCTCCAGAAAAATTGAAGAAAATTATTTCAGACAGAAAATCCCTGGAGATAATAAAAACTAAAATTGATGAATTGAATATTTCCTCCAAAGAAATTGAAACAAAGATCAGAACACTCAGTGAAACCAGGGATAGTTTGAGTTCTCAAACGAGTAGACTTTTGCTTGAAACTGGGTTTTCTCAAATTTCTGATGCTAAAACTGAGCTTGAATTTTTAGAAAAAAAAC
>CBDUSO010000024.1:0-37205 GCA_965370295.1 uncultured bacterium | reverse complement strand
TCCATGGTGCCACCATTTTATGGTGTTGCACTTGGTTTGTGAATTTAGGGGGGCTGAAAGATGACCCCCTGAGGATGGGTTACTGTTTCTGCTGTTTCCTGTGTTTCTGTCTGGTCTCCAGCGTTCTGCTCGTTTGAGGTTGGCAAGTTCTGGGTTTGTCCAGTCTAGCATGGAGTTTATGTAGAAGTCTTCTGTGGTTGTTTCTGGGAGGTATGGTGAGAGATATTTGGTCTTTGCAAGTTCCTTTGGAGCGTGGGTGAATGGGTAGTGTTTGCGTTTGGCTTGCATCTCTTCATTCTCTGCAAGTAACTCTTCTTTCTGTTTCTGCTGTTCTTCACGAGTAAGGGAGTTCCAGTCTGAGGCTCTAGATTCTGAATCCTCTAAACCCCCCTGAGAAACTTCGTTTCTCTTCCCCCCTTGAGAAGGAGGGCTGGAGAGTGCTGTATTTACAGGGATTACTACAGGACTCATCAGATACTGCCCAGAGTAGAACTCTTCCTTGGTGCAGTTACCGTTGTCGTCATGGGTGTAGATTCTGTAGGAGTTGTCTTCGTAGTCAACACGTGTGAGTCGGTCTGCAATGTTGAAGGTGAGGTCTGTGTTGTCGGTTCCTCCTACATCAATGTCTGTTCTGTTGCCTCTTACGTCATAGGTGTAGGCGATGTCATCATCTGTTCCTGGTTTGTTTACTGCAGTCAGTCTGTTGAGAGCATCGTATGTGTATGTCCATGTTTCTGCTCCCACATCTTCACTGGTTATGTTGCCGTTTGCATCATAGACATAATCCAAGTCAAGCAGTGTTGTTGCTGGTGTTGTTGTGGTATCCTCCACCTCTATGTCTGTCATCCATCCACGGGAGTTGTATGTGTAGTCTGTGTCTACATCATTGGGGTAGTTTATACCATTAATCCATGAAGCATCATTGTAATCGAATGTTGTAATCTTGCTGTCCCTTGTTGCACTTATCATCTGACCTGCACTGTTCCAGGCGTAGTTTCTTGTGTTTGTGCCCTGTGAATCAATCTTTCTTGAAGCTGACGATGTATATGACATACACTATGTAGGCAACTATCCCTAACATGTACAATGTGTTCGCAATAAAAACATTTCCTGTAATATCTAATAAAAGCCATCCGAGTGGGATGAGGAACAGAAATAAAATAATACCTAGAATGAAATACAATACGTACTTTCCAACGTATTTTAACATATTAACTCCTTTGTTCAAATTCTATTGAGATTATATGTAATTTCAGTAGTTATTCAATATGACACTTGTTGTATCCATCTGGATCCTTGTTTGGATCAAGCTCTACTCTATAAAAAGTCCATCCTTCATTAGGATCATACTCCACAAAAGGAATATTGTCTCAGGATTTTCAGTATCTATCGGATACTGGATTGTGAAGGCAGAGAATGGTACTTATATGATACCCTCACCTATTTCTGTTTTAGAAGTGTTCATTCTATCACTACTACTATATCCGAGTGTACTAACCCCCAGAATTACAGCCAACACCAAGATAATATATTTTCTCATGCTAATCTCCTCTCATTTTGACTACGTACATCTACATCTCCCAGTTCAGATAAACCAGGAGATATTTGATACGAGGCTAGCAAGACATTAACCACATTTTGAATACCCACAGGTTCTGCAGATGACACAGCCTTCAACAAATTCCAGCATCGACCCACAATCTGGGCATTGCGGGTTGTGACCCAGCAAATTCTCACCGTTCTTTATGGGTTTGCCACTTAGAATATTTTCCTCAAATAAAACCGATTTTTCCTCTGCTGAATCATCGAGATTGTCTGCGTTCATAGTAACTTTTCTCAAATGACCTTCAAGAGCTTGAGCGATTGCATCGGGGCATGAAAGAACTGCCCCATGTTCACCCCAGGAGGGAGCCGGGCATCTCAGTCCACGAATTTGACCGATGATTGCTTTGGTGTCAACACCAGCTCTCAGGGCAAGTGAAATTAATCTTGCAATTCCATCTGACTGAGCCGCCGCACATCCACCCGATTTGCCCATCGTTGCAAAAACTTCACAGACACCCTCATGATCGGAGTTGATGGTAACGAAAAGATTTCCGCAACCTGTTCTAATTCTGTATGTTGAACCAACGGTTTCTATGGGGCGTTTTCGTGGGGCAACCGGTTCTTTTTTTGTTGAAACACTTTTCTTCTCAGCCTCCTCTACTTTCTCTTCTTTTTTTGAGAGCTGAAGTACTTGTTCGCTTCGAGAGCCATCACGATAAATCGTTAAACCCTTGCAACCAAGTTTGTAAGCAAGTTTGTAAGCCTCGTAAACCTCTTCTTTTGTTCCTGAGTTTGGAAAGTTGATGGTTTTTGAAACTGCGTTGTCAACATGTTGTTGGAATGCTGCCTGCATCTTGATGTGCCATACGGGATCAACATCATGGGCGCAGGTATAAACCTCCCTGACATCATCGGGGACATCCATATTTCCATGCAGGGTTCCTTCAGAAGAAACTCGTTCAAGGAGTTCATCACTGAACAATCCTCGTTCTTTCATCTCTGTTTCAAAAACAGAATTAACCTCGAAGAACTTTTTCCCACCCATGATATTCCTGATGTATGCAAGTGAGAAAACCGGCTCAACTCCAGATGAAGCGTTGGCAACCATTGATATTGTTCCGGTTGGAGCAATCGTTGTGATGGTTGCATTCCTGATGGGTTCCTCGCCATCTCGTGCAAATATTGAAACGTTGAAGTTTGGGAAAGGACCTCTTGTTTTGGCAAGCTCTCTCGATTCCTCACGAGATTTTTCAAGAATAAAGCCCATCACCTTTCCAGCAAGCTGGACGGCTTTCTCAGAGTTGTATGGGATTCTCAGAAGGAAGAGCATGTCAGCCCAACCCATCACTCCAAGCCCAATTTTTCTGTTTGCCTGGCACATTTCAGTTATCTGATCAAGTGGGTATTTGTTGGCATCAATGACGTTGTCCAGGAAATGTGTTGAGAGTTTTGTTATCTTTTCAAGCCTGTCCCAGTCCACATCCCCGTCTTTTACAAAATGAGAAAGATTTATAGAGCCGAGATTGCAAGCTTCATATGGCAACAAAGGTTGTTCTCCGCATGGGTTTGTGGATTCAATCTCACCAATCGTTGGGGTTGGATTGTCAGCATTCAGTCTGTCCAGGAAAACAATCCCCGGTTCACCATTTTTCCATGCCATCTCAACAATCAGATCAAACACCACGCGAGCTCTGATTCTTTTAGTTTCTTCTCCGTTGCGAGGATTGATGAGCGGGTAGTCCTGATTTTGTTCAACTGCACGCATGAAGTCAGAAGTCAGACCCACCGAAATATTAAAGTTGCTTATCTCTCCGTCAACACCTTTACACTTGATGAATTCCAAGATGTCGGGGTGGTCAACCTGGAGAATACCCATGTTTGCACCACGTCTTGTCCCCCCCTGTTTGATCGCCTCGGTGGCAGCGTCAAACACCTTCATGAATGAAACTGGACCCGATGAAACCCCACCCGTTGTGCCGACCCTGTCCATGCCGGGTCTCAGTCTTGAGAAAGAAAATCCGGTTCCGCCACCACTCTTGTGGATGAGGGCAGTGTGTTTTATTGCATCAAAAATTGATTCGATAGAGTCTTCGACTGGCAACACAAAACAGGCGGAGAGCTGACCAAGCTCTCGTCCTGCATTCATAAGAGTTGGAGAATTGGGCAGAAAATCGAGGTCAACCATCATGGTGAGAAATTTTCGATAGGTTCGTTCAACTCGACCATCATCTGCCCCATATTTTCTATCAGGCTCAGCCACTGTTTTTGCTACCCTGTCAAGCATCTCTAGAGGGGTCTCAACTACGTTCCCTTCAGCATCCTTCTTCAAATATCTCTTTTCTAAAACGGTTAATGCGTTGCTGGTAACGGCTGGTTCTTTCATCTGTGCTCCTGTTGGGTAAAAGGATACTGTATCTATCTGTATCCTTACCCTTTCAGACATTCCCTTTTTTCAAATGAAAATCAGGGAGTCTCATTTTACACAAATGAATTCACAGGTCAAATCTCAATAAAAAATCAATTTTTTTAGTTATTGTCTAAAGCAGGTCAATCCAATAAAACAAAATAGACCCTTGAAAATTCAGCGATTGCCAATAGTATCTGATTCATGAAGAGAATTACAGTTATTGTTTTTGTTGTGTTGGTTCTGGTTTTGGTTGGATGTGAAAATCGTTCACCAACTGTAAAAACATCGGTTGACACAGAGCTTTATGCCGATGGAACAGTTGCCTCCTACAATGTTTTTGCAAATACACTTCACATTGGCGAAATCACTTACACATTCACCCACGAAGAAATTGATGGTGAAAAAGTTTTGAGAATCAGCAACGTTTCAAGCACAACTTTCACTGACGAAGCCCATGGTGTGATGCAAGAGATTGAATCAACCGGTGATGTTGTTGTGATGCTTGATAACTGGAAACCTGTTTCTTCAAGCTACTCTCTCTCATGGGGTGGAGATATTTCTGGCTGGCACAAAACCAAATCAATCTACGGCAAAGGAATGGTCAGCTGGTCAGAAGAAACACCGGCAGGTTCAAGATCGAGTGAGATAAAATTCATTGAAACATTTGAAGGTGAAGAGTATCTTGATGGTGATGAGGTAGTCTGGCATGTTGGCACAATCCCCTACAAACCAGACCTCAGGAAATATTTCACATACTTCACAAACAAATCTGGAACACCTCTCCAAGGAATAATCTGGATGGGCGAAGAACACGATATACAAATAAACAGAGAGATTTATCATACATTTGGAACCGGGATCCGAGTGAATGAATATGCCCAAAGACTTTGGTATGAAAAGGACACCGGCAGAATGATAAAATATGAACAGGACCAGGGTTACATGTCCTACCCGGGAGCCCCAAGACTGGAAGTTGGAACCGATGAAATACCGAAGATGACCCTCACCTTAACCTTGAAGGAGTGGAAAACACCCACCGAATAAATGTCATCTTTTGAAGAAGTCATAAAAACAGAACTTGGAAATTTCTTCTGCGAAGTGGAAGACGAAAAACTAACAAGATTTTATCCAACCGAGAGGGAGCTGACAGATTCAACGTTTCTCTCTCGGTTTTCAAGTATTGTCCAAACTCAAATTTCAGAATATCTGCATGGTGAAAGAAAAAAGTTTGACATTTCAATAAAATTATCTGGAACACAATTTCGGCAGGATGTCTGGAACACCGTTTTTGAGGAAGTCGAATATGGTGAGGTTGTGACCTATTCCGATGTCGCCGAGATGTGCGGGCATCCTGGTGCATGTCGAGCAGTCGGCAATGCACTTCATGTAATCCCAATAATCATTATCATCCCTTGCCACCGAGTGGTTGCCAAGAGCCACGACGGAAATTATAAATACGGTCTAAACATGAAAAATAAACTTCTTGAACTTGAACGCAAGAATAGCTAGATATTAAGCTCTAAGGTAAGGAATCTCTAAATCGACATTTTTGTGTTACACTTTCTTGTTGCATTGTTGATGATTGTCATATACAATTGCCCGACGTGTGGTTTGAAAAAAGAAGGGGATTCGACTTGTGGGCACATAAGACTTTGGTTAACTTAGTTGGTTCTGGTGCTCGTGCTATCTTTTCTCGTTCTACAATCTGAATTTGCTGGCAGATTGAAACACACAACTTGGGAATAAAACGATCAAGGAGACGGATATGAAAAAAATAATTAGAATTGTGTTGATTGTGTTGCTTATTTTTGCGTTTAGTGAGGTACCAGTTAACACTGCAAATTACTCATGCGATTGGCCAATGCCACGAAAAGATGTTTTTAACACCGGTTATACTCATGATTTTTGTAGACCTCAGTGTGATGATTTGAAATTACAATGGAAATTTCCATTAGGAATGCATGATGGAGAGGTGTATTCGCCACCATCAGTAGCAACTATCGATTGCAATGGAGACAATAATCATAAAACACGCTTTGGAGATAAGGATAAGAATGGTATTGATGATTTTTATCAAAGAGCGTATTTTGGTACAGACAAGGGTGTTCTGTTCTGTGTTAATGCAATAAGAGTTCTTTCAGGTCTTGTAGGATTTCTTCATTGGAAATGGACTGATGGAGGTATGATCCAGGCAATTAAAGGTACGCCAGCAATATTTGATAACAAAGTTTATTTTGGAACAAACCGAGGTAATTTTTATTGTTTGAACGCCTGCACAGGCATAATCGAATGGGTACGATATGATCTAAATGCGATTTCTATTGAGGGTTCTGCAATTGTTTCAGATAACGGCAAAGTTTATTTTGGAACTGAAAACGACCAACTATACTGTTTGGATGCCTACACTGGTTGGACTGTATCTGGCTGGCCATATATTATTCCTAGTGGTCAAATTCACAATACGCCATCTCTGGGCTTTGGGTGTATTTACTTTGGAGCAACAGATAACTATGTATATAGAATAAGTACAACATTCCCAAGCATCAATCCAATCAGAAGGCAGGTGGAAAATGTTAAATATGATTTTTCCACCTCATACGCACAAGACCTTGTTTTCTATAACACTCAAAGAAACTACTGCTATGATCAATCTCTATTTCCGGAATATGCAACAGAGATCGATCATACAACAACTGGACAAGCAGTGGATCCAGGTTTTACTTGTCAATGTAAATATGCCCCAAGGGTGTATTATGTCACAGCAATGGACGGAGAGAAAGATAGTCGTTTAGTTTGTTTGGTAAAAAAAGATCAAATAAGAGCCTGGTATCCGGAACCCCGGAGTCCATATTTTTCTGTTCGTCACTCTCTACCTTCAGTTGGTGGTTCCAGAGTTTATCTTACAGGAAGGAACAGAATATTCACCTATAATGCAACGACGGGAGCTTTGATTGCTACTAAAATCCTTAGAAGTCCAGAGTTAATTCCAATCTCAATCGCTTATCAACGACTCTATACGGCATGTGAGAATGGTGTTGTTTATTGTTTTGGTTGTGATCCGGGGGACTGCTTTATCGATAGAATTGAAATCGAACGAATAGATAAAAGTTGCAAGTGCATTTGTGTTGGAGATCCTGCAAAGTTTAAAGTTACAGCATACGATCGATATGGTAATATAGTGACAATCAATGGCGTTGAATGGTCATTATCAAATGATTACTACGGAAATATTGATCAGAATGGTGTATTTGATCCACTGAATCCCGGTGAAGTATCAATAATTGCTGAATACATAACTGAGGATTGTCACTTGGTTGATGTGTTTGAGGTAACAATTTGCTCAGAGGATTATCCGAACTAAAAGTAAGTTAGTTGGATTCCAGGAAGAAAGGGTCTTGACTACCAATTCATTATGTGACGAGATTGGTAGTCAAGACCTAGTCATTTTTTTAAAATTTTTGCAAGAAATAACATGGTCAGTACTCACTATGAGATTCTAAGGTTATGAAAAATATTCAACCCATTAGACTTGTCAGCCACAAACATTGCTGGCATAATATAGCGAGTCATGAGAAGCGACGAAGCTCAAAAAATATTACTCACAAGGCTTGCAAGAATTGAAGGTCAGGTCAAAGGACTCTCCCGCATGGTTCGAGAGGAGAGAACGTGTGAGGAGATTGCTCATCAAGTCTCAGCAGTTCGAGCTGGAATCGGTAAAATCGGATACCTGCTCATAGAAAACAAATTAGCTGAATGTGTGGACATCAAGATTCAAGACGAAAAAGTGGAAACACTCAGGAGGCTAATAGAAAAACTTGTAGGAAAATAAAAAATAAGCAGACATGATTGAAAGGAGACCGAATTAGTGAAAACCAAAAAGATTTTTGATGCCATGACTGAGATGGGTATAACCGCTACATCCAGTCCATTCGAGCGAAGGTTCTATGGATTTGATGTGACCCCACTTCCTGCCGAGGCATACTGGGCTTTCAGGGGAAGTGTTCCACAGGTGGTTGTGAGACCAAAGGGTGTCGAGGAAGTTTCAATCCTCCTCTCCTGGGCAACCGAAAATGAAGTCCCCTTAACTCCTCGTGGTGGTGGAACTTCTGGATATTTCCAATCTGTTCCAAGACGTGCGGGCATTGTTGTTGAAACTCTTGCCATGAACAAAATTGGTGAGATAGATACAGATGATTCAACAGTAAAAGTTGGGGCTGGTGCAATCTGGTCTCAGATTGAATTTGAGCTTCAACAAAAAGGTTACTGCCTGAAAACATATCCAACTTCATTTAAATCGTCAACGGTTGCTGGCTGGATGCAAACCGAAGGGTATGGAATTGGAAGTGTAGCATTTGGTCATGTCAAAAAACTCATCAAAGAAATTGAAGCAGTTCTACCAACCGGTCAGATTGTGGTTGTCGAAGCTGGAAAATCTGCAAAAGCAGACGATGGTTCTGTGATTGAATTTGATGATTTTTTCCACTCCGAGGGAATGATGGCTCTCATCACAAATGTTGTTCTTTCTATCAGGAAGACTCCAGAAGTCACCAAAACTTATCTGCTCATGTTCAAAAATCACACCCATTTTGCAAAATATGCCAGAAAACTTTCAACACTTGATGGGATATATTTCATAGAATTTGTAAACGGTGCATATCTGGATTTGCTTAAAAAAGCAAACTTTCATGCACCAGACCACATCGAAGAAAATGTCAGTGCTGTCATCAGGCTTGAAGGATCAAGCAAATCTGTTGGGCTTGGAAGCGAACACATCAAAGCAATCCTTGCTGAAGATTCTGAAATCATTGAACTTCCAGAGAAAACTGCAGACGAAGAATACGAAGAGCGACTTGATTATTTCCGCATCAAAAATGCTTTTGCTTCAGTCACTCCCGCTGACATCTCAGTGCCAACTGAAAGCCTCGATGCATTCCTCACAAACACATTAAAACTCAAATTCAAAATGGGTTACAAAGCTGAAATGCTTACCCCTAACCTTGTTGGAATAATGTTCTTCATGGTGCTTGGGAACGAACTCTCACTGGTGAGATTCATGTCGACTGCTCCATACCAGATGGAAATAATCCTGAGAGCTTTGAAATATGGCGGTGCTCCAAACGGTGGTGTTGGACTCTTGAATACTCCGTATGTTTACGCTCTTAGAACCAAAGAAGAGCGAGACGCTTTTGTCGAAAAAAAGGAATCCTTGGACAAAGCCTGGATAATGAATCCTGGCAAATGGACAGACCCACCCTTCTTCCTTCGTCCATCAATCTACTTCCCTGCAATGAAAATGCTTGAACCCATCTGCTGGCTCACCGGTGGAATCAAGAGGAGGTGGTAACCATGGGCAACAAAAATAAATACAAACTACTGAAGGAACAAATTAGAAAATGTATCCAGTGCGGTTCATGTCGTGTGAACTGTCCGACAGCCGAAGAATCAGGCTGGCTCTCTGCTTCCGCCCGTTCAAAAGTTCTCTATGCTCGAGACATCATCTATGCAAGACCATGGTCAAAACCAAAGATTTCAGAAGAGTTCAGCAAACGTGTTTTTGAATGCACCATGTGTGGTCGCTGTGGAATTGAGTGCATCACAGACATAAATTTCCCCGAGGTTTGGATTGACCTTCGAGAGATGGTGATGGATTCAGGCGTTAAAATTGAAGTTGTTGAGATGGTCGGAAAAACTATTTCAGAAAAAAAGAATGTTGCTGACCAGCCAAATGAAGAACGAAACGTTTGGTTAAAACGTGCAAAGCTGGGCTTCGATCCATCCGAAGTTGAGAAGGCTGATGTCGTTTTATTTGTGGGTTGCATGGGTGCGTACTATCCCCAGTCTCAACCAATGGTCAGATCGTTTGCCCAGGTGATGGAAGCCGCTGGAATAAAATTTGCCATCATGGGTACTGAAGAATACTGCTGTGGATTCCCACTTCTTTCTGCCGGCAAGGTTGATGATGCAGTTTCTCTCATGCGACACAACATGGATGTTGTCAAAAAAATTGGTGCAAAGTTGATGGTTTCTGCCTGCCCCGCCTGCATGAAAACCTGGCGTGATGAATATTCTCACTATCTTCATGAAGAAATGCCATTCAAAGTTCAACACGCAACTGAGTTTGTCAGTGAACTGCTGAAAGATGGAAAGATAAAACTCGAAGAAGCCAAAAAAGAACAGACGGTAACCTATCACGATGGATGCGACCTTGGCAGAAACGCCGGAATTTACGATGCCCCTCGTGAAGTTATCAAAATGATTCCTGGACTCACTCTTGTTGACCACCCTGAGAGTCGGGAACTTGCAGTTTGCTGTGGTGCTGGTGGCGACATGCTCATGACCAATGCCGACATGGCAAAGAGTATCGGCATGAAACGAGCAACCAAGCTTGCCGAGGTTGCCGAAGTCGTGATGACCGCTTGCCCCGCCTGCAAAAAACAACTGAAGGACACCGCAAAGCACGCTGGTGTGAATCTCAAATCTCAGGATATTATTGAGCTGGTTGCCAAGCAGTTGCCAAAACCAGAGAAGCCTGAAAAATCAGAATAAATAATTAGTCAGTTATCGTAGGGGCAGGTTTCAAACCTGTCCCTACGGTGTGCTTGCCATATAAATCGTTACCATTCCTGCAAACAATCTCTTCACTGAAACATCAGGAAAATATTTCCCCATCATCTTGCAAACTGATTCAGGTGGTGGGAAGTTTTCAATCGTTTTTCCAAGATATTGATACATCTTTTTGTCCCCTGTTATCAAATTTCCAAGAAACGGAATAATATATCTCAAATAAAATATATGCAAACTTCTCATAATTTTGTTTTCTGGTAGGGAAAATTCCATGATGAAAGCCTTCCCGCCTGGCTTCAAAATCCTGCTGATTTCTGAAATTCCTTTTTCCATATCTGGTAAATTCCTGAGTCCAAAAACCATGGTAACAACATCGAAAGAAGAATTCTCAAACTGCATATCCTGAATGTCAGTTTTTACCCAGGAGATTCTTTCTTCAAGTCCAGCATTTACACATTTTTTCTTTGCAATTTCTAACATTCCAGTCGACAAATCCGCACCTATAATTTTGATATTTTTGTGTTTTTTAGCGACTTGAATTGGGATGTCGCCGGTTCCACATGCAAGGTCAATCATTCTAGTGTTTTCATTTATATCCAGAAGATTTATCAGTTTTTTTCGCCAGATAACATCACAACCGCATGAGATTATTTTGTTGGTTACATCGTACTTTCTTGCAATTCTGTCAAACTTTTTTGAGATAACACTTTTTTCAGGGATTCTGGCTGGCATACTCTGATTATACAAAAAATAACCATTATTCAACTTTAATATTTTGGGAGATATGCTAGAATCTGTTTTTGAACTGAAGAAAGGTGGATATTTGTTGTGAAAAAATTTGAAGGCAAGATACATTTTAAAGGTGAAAGAATTGGTTATGGATGTCTCTCGCTCCTTATTGCTCTAATAATCACAATTATACTATCTGGCTTCGGAGATATGTTTCCAAATAGCTTAGTACATGTCCTATACATAATTGGGGATAATCCAATCATTATTGCTATTATTATTCTTGCATTTTTTGGAATTGGTTATCTGTCCAGTCATAGTAAGGCAGTGAAAACAGTTAGATTTGAGATTGATGAAGAAAATGATTCTCTTGTCGTCTTTGTGAACAGTAACGAAATCTTTAATGAAAGAGATTTTACATCTAGAGGCTTAATTCATGCTGTAAACGCACGCTATAGCAACGAGATGCTTTTCTTGTTGGAGATTAAAAATGTGTATGGAGTAGGCTTGAGTTATTATGAACGAATAGGAGTAAACAAATCACTACAAGATGTAACAATATCAAGTGTGAGAGTTAACCCTGGATTTATTCCGAAAGCTCTTGACCCCCACCCCAGCTTCATCTGGGAAACATACCAAGCCTTAAAAGAATACGAAAGCAAAAAACACGAAAAAGAACTAATGAAAGAAGTGAATGAATTCTCGCCATTTGCATCAACCACCATAAAAAGCTACTCCCGCGAAGAAGAAAAAAATAAAGCAAGGTGGAACGAAACAACTGAAATAAACAGCGAATCTGATTTTTACAACCTTGAAGCATTCAAGAGCAACAAAGATTGTTTGGCACTCGATAAGATTGAAAAATCTGCTTTTGGTGATGTAACTGGAAAGAGTTTGCTTCATCTTCAATGTCATTTTGGAATGAGCACTCTCAGCTTTGCCAGGATGGGAGCAAATGTCACAGGAGTTGATTTTTCTGACAAGGCGATAGATCTTGCTCAGTCTCTTTCAGAAGAATTATCAATCCCGGCAAATTTTGTCAGAAGCAATATCTACGATTTGAGAGAAAACCTGTCAGAAAAATTTGACTATGTTTTCACCTCGTACGGTGTGTTGACATGGCTGAAAGATATTCCAGAGTGGGCAAGGATTGTTGCTCATTTTTTGAAACCTGGTGGGATATTTTTCATTTCAGAATTTCATCCCTTTGCCGGCATTTTTGATGACGAAACAGAAAAACTTCAAATCAGATACCCCTACTTTCCAAATGAAAAACCCATGCGATTTGATAGTGAGTTTTCTTACGCAGATGATACAAAGCTGAAAAACACAGAAGTTTATGAATGGACACACAGCCTGGAAGAAATTCTGGACTCACTTTTGAAAGCTGGTTTGCAGATTCAGGAATATAGGGAATATTCCCATGCCCGCTACCAGATGTTTCCGTTTATGAAACGGGTTAAACGCGGTGAATACAGGATTGAAAATGATCCAATTCCATTGATGTTTTCTGTGAAGGCAACGAAGGTCTGATTTTTTCATGCTTTTCTAACGGGACAACTCTTGAATTGTCCCCATGAAATCCTGTAAATTCCTATATCTTTCAGAAATTTAGTGATTTAAGTTTTGTCAACTTTTTATCAAGTACATCACTTCCGCAGGGCGTTTTTTTGTGCTACAATGAAACCAAAGTTCGAAGGAGGAACCTGCATGAAATTATGCAAGTATCTGCTGGTGTCCCTGCTACTGCTCTGTATGATTGCTACTCCTGTGGTGGAAAAAACAATTGCAAATGGATGCACTATAAATCTGAAATTTCAACAGGGTAGTACCGAATATTGGATCAATAATATACAACAATCCCCGATGGAAACAGCACCTGTAAACCGCTGGGACAGGCTTTTCCTGGTTGTCAGATATGTGACGAAATCACTTCCAGAGACCGAGATTGCTTGGGATGGAGAAGAGAGAAAGGTAACAATCACCCAGGGAATCAGCACCAAAATTGAGTTGTGGATAAACAAATCAAACTCAGTTGTAAACGGTGTTTCCACCCAGATTGATCCAGAAAATTCTGAAGTTGTTCCGTTTATAAATAATGGAAGAACACTGCTCCCTCTGCGATTCATCAGTGAAAATCTTGGAGCTGGCGGTGATGACGATATTGTCTGGGATGCAGAAACTAAAACTGTCACCATCAATTTTTCTGTTCCCTGTGAAGATGAACCCAAACCTGTTCCTGACCCAGTTCCAGTGATTCGCTCAAAACCAGAAATTATTCGAGATAAATACGGTGTTGCACATGTTTTCTCAGAAACTGATGCCGGGGCTTTTTATGGTTTGGGGTACGTGATGGCAACCGACCGACCAGTTGAAACTCTGAAACTCTATGCTCAGGCAAGAGGGGAGAGCTATCTCTATGAAGGCGTGACCAAATCAGCTTTGAATGGGGATTACAAAATCCTCAACCTGAAAATCTGGAGTTCGATAAACGAAGGATTTGAAGATTTACCGGCTGAGGTTCAAGAGTTTGCAATCTCGTTTACTGATGGTTTCAATTCTGCACTTCATGAACACGAGAATTTGCCGGAGTGGGCTTTTGAAATCACACCAATTGACCCCCTGGCGGTTGCCAAGATGAACGCTGTCAGCAGGGCAATGAGTCCGCTTAGCTCTGAAATATCATCGCTTAGCAGGAAGTTGAGAACCCAGTTTGTTTTGCCTGAGCCCCGTGCTTCAAATGAATGGGCTTTATCTCCAAACAAAACAAGCACTGGGTTTGCCTATCTCCAAACCGACCCGCACCTCTCATTTAACAGACACAACGCAATGATGGAAATCCATTTGGAGGGAGAGACCTTCAAATATCTGGGCGGGGTTATTCCCGGTGCAATGGTTACCTCTTTTTTTGGAACAAACGGAAAACTTGCCTGGGCGTCAACTGCAAATCAGCCAGATACCGCCGACCTATATGAACTGAAAATTACAGATGATTATATTTACGATGGGAAAGAGCGTGAACTGGATATTCAAATCCTGACAATGGGCGATGGTTCCAAGAGGAAGAGCCTTTGGAGTCATTATGGACCTGTTATCTTCAATGATATTAAAAATCACAAAATGTATTCTGCGAGAATCTCAACCTTAGACTTGAACGATCTGTTGTCGGAGAGTCTGGCAAGAACGCGTGCCACAAGCATTGAAGAATTGAAAAAAGCTTGTTCAACCCTTTCTTTTGCAACAATAAACTTTGCAGTGGCAACCACTGGGGGAGACATCTTTTATTACTACAACACAAGGTGTTTCAGAAGACCGGAAGGTTTGAATTGCAGGAGAATTCTTGATGGCTCAACCAGCAAAACCGAGTGGGGAGAGTTGATTCCCTTTGATGAGCTTCCTCAAGAGCTGAACACAAAAGGTGGATGGCTTCAAAACTGTAATGTTGCTCCGTGGTTTATTTCTCCAGAAACTTCAATTACCTCAAACTTCCCGGCTGAAATCTGTACGCAGGCAAAAAGTCAGGGGATACGTGGACAACTTTCTTCAAGATTATTATCTGAAAAAGATGACTGGGATATTGATTCCCTCAAAGCCTTAGCCATGAATTCTTACAGCATTTATGGTGAGCGAATTGTTCCAACCCTTCTGTACGCAAAAAAGGAAAAATTCAAACATGAGGAATCCCTTGAGATTATCGAAGGGCTTTCCAATTGGGATTATGTCTATGATTATGATTTTGAATTTGGGATGGCGTTTGAGTTGATTGTTGCGGAACTTAAAAAAGCAAGAACGAGGATTGAGCAGGATTCTTTGCCAAGCTGGGATGAACTCTCTGCCCCACAAAAAAAACTTATCGTGAACACAATTGACTCTGCATCAGGTTGGTTACTAAAACATTATGGCAAGGTGAACAAGCCCTGGAGTGAGTGTTCAAGGTTGTTTGTTGGTGATGAATCCTTTGGGATTGGTTGTCCCAGTCAGGCTATGCAAACCCTGTATCATGGTGGTGGAACGATGGATGAAGATGGTATTTTGCATGTGGAGCAGGGATCTGTTTTTATGATGCTTTTCCAGATGTCAGACCCTGTAAAAGTCTGGTCTAGTTATCCCATTTCCTTGAATGAAAATCCAGACTCCCCAAATTTTTATGATGCCCCTGAGAGATATGCAAATCAAGAATTCAAGCCCAGCTACTTCACCCGTGAAGAGGTGATGGCTAATCTTGTGCTCTCAGGCAAAAAACCATCTCCAAAGCCTGGAATAGAGAAAACCCCACCAGGTGGAACACTCATCACAAAAGTAAAGGTTGATGGAATCGGTGATATTGTTGTCAGGTGCAAACTTCCAGAAAACCCAAGGTATCCGGAAGGTGCTCCGATTGTGATTAGTTCATCTGGATTTTTTGTGCCATTTCAAGGATTCCATACCTGCATCGACACAACAGAAATCGGGTGCATCAAAGTTGACTATCTTTGGCCTGGGTGTGAAGACAAAAGATTAAATGTGGCAAGCGATGGTGAATATGACCATGGTGGACCGGATTGTCTAAGGTCATTTGCAGAGGTGGTTGCATTTGCATGCGGAGAGGTACCAAGTGTTGATGGTTTCTATATCTCCGAATTGTTGATGGTAAATCCGCTGACAGAAAATGTTGGAATCTATGCTTTCTCCCATTCTGGGGTGGTGGCAACAAATGTGATGGCTCTATATGGAGAGAGTTTTCCAAATCTCAAATGGTTTGTTGGGAGAGAGAATCCAACAATCGATGAGATGTATCCGCTTGAACTTGGATATTATCTGGATGATAAAAATAAAACCCCAGTTTACAATCCATTTTACAATCCTGAAGATTATACGCCAACCACAATAAATGTTGATTATTCCACGGTTGGCTGGATTCAAAACAATGAATATCCAGAGGGACGACCGTTTTTTAAAATGGAGGATGGAAGAAATCATATTCTTAGTCATAAACACCCGACCATGTGGGATAAAACCTACTACTCAAGAAAGCTGACCCACGCTCTGCTTGATAATGGGGCTTTGACCTTAAGGGATTGGCCAGAAAATGTTGCAACTCCCGCTGAAGCAGACTCTGCCTGGGAAACAAGAATAACTGCTTTCAACTATCCAAAACTAAGAAGTAAACTCCCAAATCTGAAAACAATGCTGATTTTTCAAGATGAAGACCATGTGCAAGCCGCCCCTGATAAACCTCATATTCATCAGGCTTGGGACGGCTTCCATCTTACAGCTAATCTGTGGTGTCGGTTGAATCCTGACCAGGTTTATGTTGAGGAATTGCATGGCAGAAAACTTCCGTCAAATAGATATCCGGATACTCTCGCAAACATAGAACCAAACATTTGGAATGACGTAAGAGGTTATGGATACAAAGGACTCAGTGGCAGATACAATACCACTGAGGTTCCGTATGCTGGAATTGCTGAGATGTGTGATCGCGAAAGAGCGGATAATTGGAGTATTGATTTGAACGAGATTCTCTACGAATATAAATACTACAAAAGAAGATAGGTTGGAAAAAAGAGGCACTAGGGGGTGCAAATGAGAAAGTTAGTTATTTTGATGCTTGTGTTGTCATTGTTGTTTGGAAGTGGATATGGAGCAGGGGCTCAGGACAAATCCTTCAACCTAGAAGTTACACCAGACTGTGGATTTAACATGCTTACTTGGGATGCAGTGCCTGGTGCTACCCAGTATTTTATCTATCGAGGTCCAGCACCAGGTGAGGAGTTTGACACACCGCTACTGGATTTTCCAATTCAAGATACAGAGTTCAAAGATGAAATAAACATCAAGAATGGTCAGGAGTATTGCTACTTTGTAACAGCACTAAACGCTGGTGCAAATGAGTTTGCAAGATCAAATGAAGCATGTGCGATTCCAAGTTGTCATGAGGAACCAGATGAAGATGATTGCAAGCTAGTTCTTCGTTATCAGCAGGATAACATCATGTACTTTGCAAATGGTGAGCAGAAAGAAATGGAGACACCACCAGTTAATGTCAACTCCAGACTATTCCTCGTGGTTCGGTATGTTACAACTGAGATTCCGGGAACAACAATCGACTGGGTGGGTGCAACAAAAACGGTAATCATCACAACTCGTGATGGGAAAAAGATTCAACTCCAGATTGGCAACAAAGATGCAATCATTGATGGTCAGGTGGTTCAGATTGACCCCAATAATCCCGAAGTTGTCCCGTTCATCACCGAAGGCAGAACCCTCTGTCCGATGAGATTTGTTGCAGAAAACCTTGGTGCAACCGGACCAGACGACATCAGGTGGTATGGTGACACAAAGACTGTTGAGCTTAGATTTGACGATCCCATGTGTGAGAAGCAGGGAATCCTTGATGCCATGGCAGAGGAGATGGAAGATGGCAGATACAGGATTTCTGCCACATACTATGCTCCCACGGATGAAGTTCCAGAGGTATCTCTTCTCCTGACAAGAAAACAGGGGTCAAAAGAAATTACAATCGGTGGCAAGAGGGGAAAATCTAATATCGCTGGTGATTTTAGGAACCTGAAAACAAGTAAACCAACCCTGACAAGGATGAAACCTGACCATGGAAAAGCAATGAAGTTTTCCTGGGTAGCAGAACTTGATCCCGGTGTGATGTACTTTTATGGTTTTGAGGCAAAGGAAACTAAAGAGAGACTCCCTGAAAAAGGATTTCTTGGACCACTTCTTGTTCCGCTCAAAGGAATCAAAAGAATCACAGAGCTTGATTTGAAGAAACTGAAAGTAAATGAAGAGGTCAAAATTCAAGGATTCTTCACCCATGAACCATATCCCATGTTGTTTGATGATTACTGGACAATCTTTGAGAGAAAGGCTCCTGAGCCCGGAACAACCGTTCATGTCAGACTTCCAGAGGATACTGTTATTGAAACGGGAACTTTTATTTCTTGCAAGGTTGAAAAGAGTCCTTCAAAGAGTCTAACACCAATGTTTAATTTGAAAGATTTCAGCGTGGTGCAAAAAATTGGACGAGCAAAGCTAGAGGTTGTCGGAGAAATCGCCATAGATTACAGTCTTTATGATCTTATCTGCAGATGTAAATATGGAATCATGTTCACGGGTGGCACAAATGCTCAAGAGGTTGAGTCAAGTGGCACTACCCATGCCTACGAACGACTTCGAGCAGATTTTGTTGCAGATTCTATCAGGGGATATGACACCATGATGATGATGGGGATTTGCAAAACCAATATGCACGTGTTGTATGGTGCAGGAAATGCAGAGATTGATTTAATCAGTGCAGATGATGGTGATGGGAATCCATTTGACTTTGCGTGGACAGATGCAAAGTACAGAACACAGATGGAAAATCAAGCTCAAGAGAAGTGGAGAGCAGGTGACGGCTGGCATGTCAAGAGTGCCACCAAAGCAAACTTTGAAGATGCTATAGATGAGATAGTTGCAGATATTGCAATACATGGAGAATGTATACCTGAGATAACAATTCTCGTTTCTGACCATGGCTCAAGATATGGCAGTGAGAGCAGTGAAGCAGACGGAAAACCTGGGTATATTTGTTCTTACAGCGGGAACTGGATGAGCGACACCTGGTTCACAGAACAAATAAAGAGAATAAGAACGGCATGCGGATTTGGGAAAAAACCAAAGATAAGGGTAATGCTTGGGACATGCCATGCCGGTGAATTTATTGATGATTTTCAGGATGAATTGACGACCGCTGGTCTTGATGCAATATGTCTTGCAACCTGTTCAAACGATGTTGGTGGTGGAATTGGTCAATGGCAGGGCGGTGGAAATACGACCTATAATGAGGATACTGGTGGCACATATGGTGCACCTTTCAACCACAGTATCAGGGTGCAGTTGGATCAGATGGGTAACACCGGTGATGTGTCATGGAGTACTGCCGAAGATATATCATGGAGGATTGCTCATGATTATGCAGTAGCAAATGACTGGGCGGCGGCTGGATGGTGGAAGGAACATGACGTTGGTCCAGATACATGGCACCAGACATTCCCTCAGTATTGGCGTTCCTCTGATATGATGGCAATCATGCCAGGATACGTGTTGCCAGGAATTCCTGATGTAGACCCAGAGAGAATTCGGTTGAATCCATGCAGATTTGGGATTGATGCAACTGAATTGACTTACGATATTTGTAACTGCCACCATATTGATTTTGATAATATGAGGAGAAAATTGACACTCGAAAACTTCAGCAGTTATCCGATGGAAGTTGTTCTCAGTTGCGATGATGAGTCAATGCTTGCTCCCTGTGAAGACAGAAAATTTATTAAATTCACAAGATGGGATGATGCGGGAGTGACCTCTTATGACACCTTAACAGTAGAATTGGAGGCCGGAGAATCCAAGGATGTGTTCACCTCCATTTTCAGTTTCAATCTCCAAAAACAACCTCTTGATGAAAATGGACATATGCTGATGGATGGTGGACTTCCTGCATATGTTGAGGTGCCAATCCATGCTGAATCTTCATGTGAAGTTGGTGATGAAACCTTTACCAGCTCCAAGGATGTAACTCTATTTTTGAGAGCCCATGGTATGGCATTTGATATTGGTTATTCAACGGTTGATGTAAGGAGACCTTCAGATGATGTCTCTGTTACAATCAATAATAGTCATCATCCTGTTGCATCGGTAACACCTGAGTTATCTGGTGTTGCACCAAATGTGATTGCTGTCCCAAACTCTGAAGGTGTTGTCAATCTAACACTTGAAGCAACTGCATTTGATCTAACTCCATACAATGGAAGTCTGTTCAGTTTCCTTGACCATCTGGATATTATTTTGGATGTTGTTGATTCTGACGATGACTTCTGTCATGAATCCAATCCTGATAAACAAATTCACTGGGGTGAGACTTCGACTCCAACACCTGGCTTAGAGGGAGAGAGCAGGTGGGAAATTGTTGAACCTGGACCATCGTCAAGAATCAATGACAAGAGAGTCAGACTTAGACTAAATGGAAGCCCATCTGATCCAGAGAGTATGATTGGAACACATGAAATTTCACTTTCCTACACATTGAATGATTGCCAATGCTGTGAGAGATATGGAATACCAGTAGACATACGAGAAGTCCAAGTAAATCTGAGAGTTATCATCACAGACCCAAGGGAATCAACAGTTGATTCAGAGTTTTTCCAGGCAATATAGATTCCGCTGTTTATTGATTGGTAAATTTTGAAGTTTTGTAGGGACAGGTCGCCCCCTGTCCCTACTTTTGTAAGGTTATATTTTCTGGAATAAGAGAAATGCGTCCAGATTGGATTGTTTTTATATTTTTTCTAATCCCCTCCCCAACATACAGATCAGAATAATGGAGAGAGATGTAGGAATGACGAGAAAATTAAAACCCCCGCTCGTAGAAAACGGGGGTTTTGTGTTTCAAAATATGTTCAGTGCTCTGACACTGATTATTGATTGTTTATGGTTTTGGATAAATTACTGTAACTGCCTTTTCTTCTGCATTCCAGCCAACTTCTGCACCAAGTGATTCACAGGCAAATCTGAGAGGAAGCATGGTTCTGTCGGCAACAATTGCCGGATAAAGAGATGATCCATCAGCACCAACAATTGGGGTATCAACACCATTGATCTTAGCCATAGGGTTATCAATCCAGAGTTGAAGGAATGTATCGCCAAGTCTGACATCTACTCTTCTCTCGTTTCCATCCCAGCTAACCTCTGCACCAAGTGCCTCAAATACAGCACGAACTGGCATGTAGGTGTTTCCAACAAGCTTTGCAGGAAGTGGTGGAGACTGGGTGGTTGGCATTGGGTCAAGATTGGGAGCTGGTTCGTTATCTTTGACAAACTTAGCAGTATTCACCCAAAGCTTGAGACGAATGGTTTTGACAGGCTCAACAGCAGAGATTGTGATTTCTTTTTTGGCACTGTTTCCAGCGGTGTCTTTTGCTTCAACGATTATTTTTAGGTCAACATCTTCAAGGTCAACGTCAGCGGCAAATATTGATTTACCATCTGTGGTTTCTTTGACAACTGATGCAATGCTTCCGTTGATGAATACGGATGCCTTGGATTCTGTTTCAACTTCAACGGTTACAATTTCGTATGGTTCGAATATGTCGCCATCTTTTGGTGTGACAATATTGATTTCTGGTGGAGTGTTGTCGCGAATGATTGTGAATACTCTTGCATCCTCGTTGCATGCCTGATCTCTTCCAAGAATTGTTATTGTGTTTATACCTTCGACAAGATCAACTTCAAGTTCCCATTCTGCCTGGATTGCATTACTCTCTTTGACTGCAAATATTTCCGGTTCCACAAGCTGGATATATTCACCATCATTCACTTTGATCAGCACGCCGTCTGCAACCTGGTGGCTTGGGCCTCCGTCTGTGAGCATCTCGATGAAGTATCTTTCACCTTTGATAACAAATTTGTCATCACGAGTTACGATACTGCTTGATGATGGTTCCTTAACTTCAAATGATGGGGGAATTGTGTCGAGGAAGAGCTGGATTTCTTTTGCCTCTTCCTTCTCGTCACCAAATATTGCCTGGTAATGAATGATTGGTCTCATTGAACCTGGTGAGAGTCTCTTTTCACCACTGTAAGGGATATGTTTGTCTTCACCATCTAAGTCATACCAGAGGTAGATTTTTGCATCAGGGTTTCTGCAAACAAGTGAGAGTATCGGTGGAGTTTTGTACCAGCCGTTACATCCGTCTGGCTCGTCGGGGTCTTTGAATTTTATCTCAGTGATGAGCTTTGGTTGAGTGATACCAAACCCTGGTGACTGGGCAACGGCATCTTTTGATGAGGTTACAAGAAGTTTGTGTGTACCGGCTTTCTGTGGGGTAAGAACGCCAGAATTTCCAGCAAATATAATTTCTGCACCAGTGATTGCTGGTACTGCAACTTCAACTGTGAATGTTATTTTGTAACCATCAATCTTGATGTCTTTTACAGCTTTTCCGCCAACTGTCAATTTTGAAACATCGATGGTTTTTGGCATGATGGTGCTTTCGGGGAATTCAACGGTGATTGTGTCGCCGGCACTCAAGCCACCCTTGATTGAAGGGATGTATGTGAACTTGTATTCGGTTGGTTCATAGCCTTGAGTTTCTGTGAGTGAGAGGTTGATTACACGAGCGATTGAAGGCTGAATTGTGAATTTCTCAAAAACGTGCATCTTGTCGCTTACCATGAACTTCAGCTCGTAATCACCCGCTGGTGGGTTGAGGATTCCTGCAGATTCATCTATGAAAATTCTTAAAGCTCCTTCAATCTCTTCGGGGGCTTTAAGGGTAAGCTCACTGCCACTTGCTAAGATTGAACCAGAATAATCCTTTCTGTTGAGCTTGATAGTCTTTGCATCGATTGTTTTTGGTACTACGGTTCCCTTTGGGAAAACTATTACGATGTTGCTTCCGCTCTTAGCTTTGACGTCTTCGTTGATGAGCCCAACTGCACTCCAGGTGGCTGGGGTTCCAGCAAATGGTGGAGTTACGGTTACACTTGGTTTTGTTCCTGCAAAAGCATCGCAACTGATTGTCTCTGGCTCGGTGCTTGTGTAGATAGAAAATGTAAAAATACCTGATTTTGATGGATTTACGATTCCAGCTTTTTCATCAAATTCAATTGTTACATGTTCGGTGTTGTCAACGTTTGAAGACGAAACGATTGTAATTTTGTTTGTTTGAAGTGAGACCTGGGGATTTGTTTTGAGAGGGATACCGTTTACCTTGATATATCTGGGTTTGATTTTTCTTGGGAGTTTGAATTCTTTTGGAAACTGGAACATTATCAATGAGTTACCAGCGTCAAGGGCTCCACCCTCGCCAATATCAAAATCAAATACTAAATTTGAGTTGCTTCCAAGATCGGGAGGATTTAGAACAGCTGTGAGATTTTCAATCTGTGAGCAAGGAAGAACAAAAGAGTCTGACTCAACAGGTGTTGGCTCTCCTCTTGTTGCAATCCTGAGCCTGTATCTTCCAGGTGTTGCCGGGACTATAATTCCAGTTGCCTTTGAAGTGTTGATGTCGATTGGATTGTAGCCCTGTCTCCAGGCTTCGACACCGACTGGTGAGTTTACCTGATATGAGCGTTCCTTGCAGTTTTGGATGAGGATTGGGAATCCCTGGCACTCACTACAGGGTGAATATCCGATTGAAGTGGTGTGGATTATCTGTGCGGTTCTTGTTTTTCTGGCAGACTGGTCTCTTGGGATACATGGGAGAACTGTTCCCATGATCCAACAACCTAAACCTGAAGGGTCTTCAACTATACGGCAATTATCTTCCGGTTCTTCACATTTTGTGCACTCACCAAAACGGGTGTTTACTTCATGCTCGTCGAGGATTTCATAAATCTTGCCAACTTTTTCTTCCTCTTCGTTGTTATATTTTTTGAAATATGCATCGTTTGGAACAAATCTTGGACTTTCCTTCTGACCTTTGATGACAAAACCATTTCCACAGATGTCTGCAGGATCACAAGATTTTTCATCGATTGGGAACCACATCTTGATCCAGTCATGAACCTCGATGTTTACATTAAGTCTCATGTATATTTTGAATGCTGTAACAGTGTTTGCCCTGGATGGACCAAGTCTTTCACCGGTGATGTTCATTTCAACGTGAACGGGTCCGACCACGGCCAGTGTTGTCCCTATAACTGAAAACAACATGCCAGCTGTAAGTATAAAAGCGATTGCTATAATCAAGCTCTTTTTCATAATTCTCTCCTTTTCGATCGTTAGAAGCCCATATTTACCTGATAAGTCTATCAACAGGTAGCGAGTGTTCAAGTAAGATAGATATATTCATAAGATAAAATACTTTTAAACTGAAAACCATACCAGAATGTAGAAATTCACGTTAAGGGTCTATTAAAGTGAATTTTTTCTGCTAGAGTGGTGTATTACGGTTTGACAGAACAAAACTGGAGGACAAAGAACAATGAAAAGAACAGTAAAGATAGCGTTGTGCATTATCTTGGTTTTAGGAATCTCTTCGATTTCTGCATCTTGCGACAAAGAAGAAGAGCTGGATCAGATAACCTACATCGATGGGTATGTTTATAACGCAGAGACAGAATCCCCACTTGGCGGGGTGACTGTTTATCTGGACAATGAATCATTTGTGACCTCAAATGATGGCAGATATTTCTTCACCCAGCTTGAACCTGGAAAGAATTATACTCTCAGTTGTAGGTTAGAGCTTTACCAGAGCTACAGTAAAGAAGTGTTGGCAGTATATCCTTCCACAAACATCAATATTCATATGGAATTGATGGGAAGAGACAACCCAAAACCCTCCCCAATTAAAAATATTCGAATCGAGCACCTGGAATCGTTCGATTTCCTCGTTGAGCATGGTGTTTCGGAAAATATGATAACGATTGTGGAAGAGGGAAGCTATCTTGCACCAGACAGTTACCAATTTAAGCTGAGTACAAGCTATCAAAAAGAGATGCCGGCCGGAGGGAGTGCTTCTGGGGAAGAACCCAAAGGAAAACCTGCTCAATATTGTATCCAGCTTGGCGACAAACAGTGGATTGATTATGGCGAAGGATATTATCTCAATACCGAAAGAAAGCACATTGGATTTGAAGATGTCTTCCAGGGAATTGACTATGCTGTTGGCAGAGTGAATCAAGCACTGGAAGTGTCAACATACGTCCGAGATCTCGGAGATTATGAAGTTGGTGGACGAAAAACTAGAAGACTGAAAACCCTAACAATCGTTCCGGAAACTGTCACCGTTGACGGAGAAGAGGTCGAACAGAAGGTTCTAATTGAACTGAATGTCTCCATCTGCACAGAAGAAGGTGCCCTAAAGGATGTTCCAATCGATGTTTCAGTTTCAGTTTTTGAGAGTGTTCGTATAATCAAAACCTTTACACACTTCAGACTTTCAAATATCAATATCCTGTTCGCAATTGATGCCCCTGATGAAGGGGAAAGTGCTGTGATTATGCCCAATAATTAGCAATCTCTGTTTCCTGAGGAAATGGAAATTGTGACTATTTTTTAGGATCGAATCTTGTAGGGGCAGGTTTGAAACCTACCCCTACGTTCTGTTTGATCATTTTCATCGTTCTGTGCTACGACACGGAAGCTCTGAAATTTGTATGATGTGTGAATATTTTTGGTGTTTGAGGGGCTTGAGAGCTTCAATTCTTTTCTTCACATTCTCACTTCTATCCTCCGTCATTCCCAGCTTGACTGGGAATCCAGGGCATTAAAAAATCGCACTAAAAACAAAAAAACAACAATTATCCAACCAATCAAAATTATTGCTTCACAAAAATACCCACACGATTTTCAGGTATCCTGGATTCCGTGTGGTTACTGAGCTAGTCGAAGTATCAAGCGTGGGATAACAAGGATCATGGTGAATAGATTAATACTATCTCCTTAGTTTCAGCAATCCATTCGACCTCACACCCAAGTGATTCTGCAAGAAATCTCATTGGTACCATTGTTCTGTCACTGATTATTGTTGGCACAACATCTGGATTGTTTGGATCAATCTGTACCTCAACACCGTTCACCTTTGCAGTTGACTTACCAATCCAGAGTTCGACAACATTCTCCCCAAGCTCGCAAACAACCTTTTTCTCAACACCATCCCAGGAAACATCTCCACCAAGTGGCTCTGTGACATATCTTGCTGGGAGGAATGTTCGACCATTCAAAATAAGTGGTGCAACATCAATCGGTCTCTTTACATCATCAAGTGAATACTCTTTTACATCAATTGTGAATTTGAGAGTAGTAGTTATCGATGGAATATCAAAAACAACTACGGCTACACTATTCATCATTATCGCTTTATCGAAATGAAAGAAATATGTATCACCGTTATTCAGAGGTGACCCTATCTCAATTTTGAAACACTCAAGTGTAACACCTGTCGCTGGATCGACTACAAGAAGTTTTTCCCAAGGAGAGGGAACAATTAGTAGCTTACCGTCATGGATTGTTGTATCAAGATTGTAAAATTCATCGATTTGATGTCCATCCTCACGTATGTATGGTGATTGGTAATCAAACTGCCAAATAATATCACCACTATGGGAGTCAAGGCAAGTGATACCTTTGTCAGTATTTTTTACATACACATATTTTTCGTATGCAAATATTTCATCGGCCTTGACAATGTTTGTGACATTCCATAGTTGATCACCTGTTTTTGTGTCAATACAAATAATTGAAAAATCCATATAGCCGTATATGAAGCCTTCTCCTAAAGATAAATCCATATCTAAAGGAATTGTTTTTTCCCAAAGAAATTCACCATTTTTAGTATCTATGGAAACAAGGTTTCCATCACTATTTGTTTTATCTGATAAACCTAACAATAGGTATATTTCATTCTTTGTCTCTTCAATTTCGTAAATCGCAGTGTTTTCTCTTTTATCGATAGCCCAAAGCATATTGTTGCTCTTAATGTATTCTATTTTATTATTTTTGTGGTCACTGAAAAGAAGGTAATTTTCATTTGCCTCTAAACACCAATAATCCTTCTTTTCCCAAACCAATTCGCCGGTTTGAATATTGATACAGTAGCAATTGTACTTACAACTTGTTGAAGACGGGTCAGAAATATCAAATATTTCAATTAATTCATTCGCATATAAAAATCCTGAAGCTGTCTCAAGATCAGTTGCTTTTACTTTGTATTCCCAGACTAGCTCCAAATCATCGAGTTTCCTGCACTCCAAAAAGGTTTGACCAAAATCGCTAATCTCAGCTCCTGGATATCTAGTTCTGTATATAATCACATCCTTATAAGGATGAAAAACAAAACTGGATATCCAGCCATTTAATTCACCTAGATAATGAGTGGAGATAATATTCAATGATTTTGTTGGTATGCAATCATTGTTACCTTTTACATAACTACAATTGAATATCAGAACTACCATAATTATTATTGCTACTAATTTTCTCATCATTCACCCCCTCTATCAGAGTATTGTAACAAAAACCCCCGTTAAAAACAAACGAGGGTTTGACATAGTGTATGTTTGATTTCTAGCTAGCATTTTTATTCTCTGTATGTCAGGATTATCTCCTTAGTATCGGCAATCCATTCAACCTCACACCCAAGTGATTCTGCAAGAAATCTCATTGGTACCATTGTTCTGTCATTAATTATGGTTGGAACAATATCAGGATTGTTTGGGTCAATCTGGACTGCCACTCCATTCACCTTTGCAGTAGATTTTCCAATCCAAAGCTCAACAACATTCTCACCAAGCTCGCAAACAACTTTCTTCTCTATGTTATCCCATGAAACATCACCCTCAAGTGGTTCTAAAACATATCTTGCAGGGAGCAAAGTTCGACCAAACATTACCTGTGGTGTAACATCCATTACAAGTTGCGAGCCATCAACCTGACATATTTTGTTGCCGATTTGGAATGTGAGCGAAATAGTTTTTGGAGTAACTGCATCACCAATATCGTCTGATCCACCACCTGTTGGCGGGAGCTCAGGACTTGAAGTTCTGTAGCACAGTAAATCCCTGCCGGAGGTTGTGAAAATATACCCATCACCAATTGTAATTCTGTTTGTGGCTAGATGTGTTTCTTTTAATATTTCACCGTCTTCACCAGAAATAATTACAAGCTGTCCGTCTTTTGACAGGTAAATATTGTTGCCCTTGGCCATCAATCCATTTCCCAGGTCAAGCTCCTCTCTCAGCCTCCAAACTACATCCCCCGAGGCTACATCCAAACAGAGAAGCTGATTATCAGTCAAAACTAGTAGCTTATTTTTCTGGGCAAACAAATAATCAATCGGAGAGGCGCAATTTTTTTCCATTCTGTGATGCCACCTTAGCTCCCCGCTGACAGTTTTAAAGCAGTAGAGTCTTCGTCCCTTTGCTCTTGCAAACACCCTTTCACCAGAGATTATAGGTTGTCCGAAATAAATATTATCAGGGCTGCTCCAAAGTAATCTACCAGTATAAAGAGATAAACAAATTATTCTATTATCCTTGTCTAGCGTGAAAACCATTCCGTTTTTTGAGACGGGTTGAGTCTCAGGATTTACATCATCGCGTCGCCAGATAGCATCGCCTGTTACAGGGTCAATGCAGTGCAACCGATCAATTGTTAGTAGTGACGAAACAAAATGGGAAACAAAGAGAGCACGATTTTCAGAAACTGTTGGTGGAGCGATGAAAGCAGGGTGAAAAGCATATCCAAATTTCCAAAGCTCAGAACCATCTTTTCTGGAGATTGCATGGAACATGCCATCATTTGCCCCCATGTATACTGCGTTGTTGGAGAGACTCAGAGGGCTTGTCAGTGTGCCGGCTATTTTGTTGCTTGTTAAAAGATTGCCGTTTTCAGCTGAAAGTGCCAACAGTACTCCGGAGCCAGCTCTGGATGTTTTTGATGCAATGTAAACTTTGTTGTTGGCAACAACAGGTTGTGTGGGAACAAATTCATTTTTTCGTGACCAGGCTAGCTCCAGATTGGTTCCGATGATGTCGCATGTGTTGCTGTCATAACCAAGTTTATTATTTCCTCTGGTCATATACCATCCACACTCATCATTCTCTTCAAAAACCTCTTCATCGGGGAGATCGGAGGGAGGGGTCGGATCAGTTGGTGGCAAGGGTTCTGGTTCAGGGTCGGGGTCCGGGTCAATGATTGAATTATTATTTCCCTTTGGGGTCAGGGCATAACAGTATGTGCAGTTCTCTCCCTCAAGATAAAAAACCTTTCCACCAGAATTCATGTAGTAATAGTCATCATCAATAATCATTCTGTTTGATGGCTCCTGGGTTTCAAATGTCCAAAGAATCGCACCATCTATCGGGTCTATTGCTGTTACAAAACTCTTCTCTCCTTTTGAACCGGCAACATAATAAACACCATCAACCAAATCTTTGTATTTGTATCCCTGCCTGATATGGAATCTTTCACGGTCTATTCTCCAAACCTCTTCTCTTTTTTCTAAATCAAAACCAACAATATCACAGAATTCCGAATCATTTTGATACTCTTCATAAATCAAAGTCGAATCAATTCTTCTGATGGTATCAACGTAACCTTTTGTATCGTAGCTCCAATTCACCTTACCGTTGAATCGATTCAAACAGTTGATGATGTCAATGCTGTAACCCCTTGAGGCAACAATGAGATTTGTATTCCACTTAACCGGATTTCCAGATACCTTGGGGGCGAGAGAGTCAAATCTCCAAAGAGTTTCACCAGTAATACGATCGTTGCAATTTAATTCAGTGCTGACCCAGTAGAGATAATTATCTGAGTATTCACCAAGAAAACTTGGATATATCTGGGCGTATTCAAGAGGAATCGACCAGTTAATCCAGCCATCATTTGCATCCAGACAGAAGAGTTCTCCCCCACAATTTCCAGCAAACACTTTTCCTTCAACAACTCTCAAGCTGGTCGGGCATTCAGTGTCAAGCCCATGAACCTGTGCTTTGCTCATCCAGTCACGCTTTTTTGTAGCAATATCATATCTTACAAATGTGTTGTGTATGGTGAAACTCAAGAGGTCTCCAACCGTTGTCATATAAAGTTTTCCATTTGTTGCTACAAACTGGTAACCATAAATATCCTCATGATCAATGCCAACAATCGTTTCCTTATTCCACAGCTTCTCCCCAGTTTTTTTATCCAGATATTCGAGGAAAAGATTTGGAACATCGACATAGGGATTATTCTCATACTGATATGTAACAAACACATTCCCGTTGTGCGTTGTAACTGGTTTATACCCACAACGCTTCCAAACCAACCCAATATTTTTTCCGTGCATCACAATATCATCACCTGCAATCGGTGGGTCAGGCTCTGGAATTGGTTCGTTTCCAGGCAATGATTTTTTTCCAAGACAGATAATTTTACCATCTGAAGTTCCAAGATAAATCTTGCCAAAACTTGTTGCAGGGGATGTTCTAATCTTTGAATCAACATACAGCTTCCAAATTGTCTCACCCTTTTTTGCAAGATTTAGAATATAGAGTTGTCCAGAGTCGTCTGTGATAAAGATATGTCTATTGATTATTATTGGAGAATTGCTGATGCTACTCACATCAAGTTGAACTTCCCAGAGTTTTATGCCGTCTTCTTTTCTGATGCAATGAACCGACCCATCAGTGGATGCTGTTATCAAATGGAAATCAGTAACAGCCGGTGATGAATTAAAACCAATATCAATTTTTTTGAACCATTCTACTTCGTTGCCATCACGGCTTCTGATGCAAGCAATTGAGCCATCCTCCAGGTTCAAATATATGTGTTTGAAAGAGTATGTTGGAGCGACTGCAATTTGGCTTGTGAATCTCTTACTCCACACAACGGTTCCGCTCTCATAATCCAAACAATAAATCTGAGAATTATTGTCACAAAAAATTATTCCCGTATCACTCGTGCATGGTGATGTATTGATCATGTTTCCTGCAACTCTTGACCACAACATTGAGCCATCGTTCAAATCCAAACAAGAGATTACAGCCAGTTCAGTTGCAAGATAAACCTTCTTGTCCTCAATGAGCGGAGATGATGAAATTGGTCCGCCCATCTCTTTCACCCAAATAATTCCGCCTGTGCCAATATCTAAACAAAAAACTTTACTTGGAGAAGAATAGGTGCAGACGATCATTTTTCTTTCATCGAGACAGGGGGTTGAGGCAATCTCTTCACCGAGGTCTTTTCTCCATATCATTGAGCTTGTAGCAATATCAAACTTGTAAACCATGCCAGCAATATTTGTGATATACACACTGTCATCGCTTGTGACGGGGCTTGCCTGAATGTTGGAATCTACTTTTCTTGTCCAAAAAATACCGAAATTGTCTATATCCAATTCACATTTATTTTCAATAAATTGTGTTCTTGCTGAATTGCCTCCAAGACATGTCCAGGAACAGTCATCTGTAGCATTGATCACTACAACAGGTATTGTAACAATCAGCATCAGTAGAGTCAATAAACCTGAAATCCACTTCCTTTTCATGTTTACCTCCATAAGTCATAGTAATTGTTGGGAGGTTGAAATCCATTAATTTCAAGAAGAATCTTGGTTAAGGGGTTTGATTGTCTTAACCTGGTCAGTATTTTGATAGCTGAATCATTTGTGGAAGTGCAAAGGTGCTGACCAGATCATCTTTTGTTTGTCAATAATAATTCCAAATCTGTATACTCCAGGTATCTTAGGATTCAATATTTTTGCATACTTTGAGATTCTAAACCTGATTGAACGTAGTTGGTACTCCCCAAATTTTGCATTCTTGCTTAGTTTGAACGACAATCTTCCAGATGATAATCTTTTCAGGTTTGTGGATGCGTAACCATTAACAAGAAACTGTCCAGGAACTATTTTGTTTGGTATTTTTACACCTGGTGGAAATATAAATTCAAAATTTGTGTTTGTGGAAATTCTTAGATTTCGAGCGTCTAAAGAAAAATTAGCAGAAAAAATATTCTCACATTTGTTGCTGTCAAGTGTAAAATTTCTAATCAGAGATTCTTTTAGATTATATTTGATGGTGAAATATTTTGACTTTATAAAAACTGGTTCTGAGCTTGTGGATATTTCAAATTTGAGAGTCTCTGATTTAGCTGGACAATCAATTTTTACACCTTCTGAAAACACAATATTTATTCGTTCAAAATTGTTTATATCTAAAGGTGAAACAAGTATGATTTTGTTTGTGTCAGTGAAAATTTGTGGCTTAACCTTAAGTTGTATACCATTCATCATGATGTATGCAGGATTAATTATTTCTGGCATCACAAATCCATCTGGAAATTTGATTGTGATAAGTGAAGTGTTTGCATCCAGAGTACCACCTTCTCCTGTTACAAAATCAAAAGTGTATTTTGATCTTTTGTTTTTGCTGTTGGAGTTGCAGGTTACTGTAAATTCTGTGATCTCAGAGCAGGGGAGGACAAATGATTCTGATTCAATTGGAGTTGGTTCTCCTCTTGTTGCAATCCTGAGTCTGTATCTTCCTGGGGTTGCTGGTGTTATGATTTTTGCTTCCTTTGAGATAACTAAATCTACAGGATTGTATCCTTGTCTCCATGCTTCTATCCCAACCTGTGAATTGAATTGCAAAGAACTCTCTTTGTGTGTTTGTGTCATCATTGCATATCCACCACCGCATGGCTGATACCCCATTACTACGAAATGATCAATCAACCTTAGAAAGGCTTTTCTATCAGATTCATCCTTTGGTATCGGAGGAAGTACGGTTCCCATAATCCAACACCCAAGTCCAGAAGGGTCTTGGATTATTCTGCAATTATCTTCAGTTTCCTCGCATGATTCACAGTCATAAAATTTTGTGTTTAAATCATGTTCATCCAAAACTTCATACAACTTCCCGACTTTCTTCTCTTCAGGATTATTGTACTTCTCAAAATACTTTTCATTGGGAACAAATCTTGGATTCTCATCAAATCCTTTGATGGTCAAGGGGTCACCACAAATGTCCTTCGGATCATATGAAGCTTCCTGGATTGGGAACCATATCTTCACCCAATCATGTACCTCAATGTTTTGATTAATCCTGAAATAGATTCTGAAAGCCGTTGCAGTGTTTGCTCTTGATGGTCCCAATCTCTCACCAGTAACATTCAATTCAACACGTACTGGTCCAACATCAGCCTCCACCTGCGACAATCCAAAGAATATTATAATCACCCAAACAATTATTTTCTGTACCAACTTCATCTAAACCCCCTTTCAACGATATGCACAATTATCAAAGATATTAATAATACTTACAACACAAAACAGGGAACAATCCAGTTAAATGATTTTATCCTGATTCGTCCAATATCAGAAATTCAGTATCCTGATTTGTGTTACTTCAAAAATAATATCACAATGAACCTAGCGTTTTGTAATCTCATAGTAGTTAGATTTTACAGGTATCTGCCCATCAATACTAACTGAAAATTGATAACCGCCAATGTCAATTGGATTTTGAATTCTAGCATATTCAGTCAAATCAAATCTAATAAATCTAAGTGAATACTGATCAATAAATCTTTTTGTATTCATCCACAAACTGATTGAATTATTGTTCTGTCTCTCAAGTTTGCAAACTGATAGATTGTTTATTAAAAATTGTCCATTTTGAATATTTTTTGGAATATATGAACCTTCAGGAAGTGTGATTCTGAATTCTGTGTATTTGTTCACTGTCAGCTCTCGAGCATCTAAAATAAATGAGATACCAGTTTTTTTGCCAGAAATTTGTGATGTGAGGTTTAAGTTTTTGATTAGTGAATCAAAATTCTCATATACTTTGTGAGTGATCAATTGTGATGATTCAATCATTTCTGGTTCTGAGCTTGTTCCGATTAAAATTGTAAACGGGTCGATACAATTGTTCTTTAATGCCTCCCTTTTGATTCTAATTGTTACGTTTCCCGTATTGTCCACATTGCAGGGCAGAGTTATCAAAAGTGAATTATCGTTTTTGTTAATCTCCAGATTTGCTCCTTTTTTCCTAACTGATTGTCCGTTTATTGTTGTGTCTTTCCATGTCTCATCAGTATGATTCAGTTTGATGCAATCTGGGAATTTTATGTTTATTGATGAATATCCCTTATCCAATGCTCCACCTTCACCAACATTAAATTTGACTACATACTCACCATTTCCCTCCTTATCTGTTTGCATGAATGAAAATTTTGGTTTTGTAATCTCGGAGCAGGGGAGTACAAATGATTCCGATTCTACTGGAGTTGGTTCTCTTTGTGTCGCAATTTTTATTCTGTATCTTCCTGGGGTTGCGGGTGTTATGAATCCAGCACTTTTTGCTATCATAAAATCAATAGGATTATATCCCTGTCTCCAGGCTTCAACCCCCACAGGTGAGTTAATTTGATATGAGCTTTCATTCCATGATTGTATGATAATTGGATATCCTTTGCATTCAGAACAACATGTTGGTATAGCAATATCTGAACAATGAATTATTCTTGCAAGAATTTCTTTCCTATCCGATCTATCCTTTGGCAGTGCTGGTAAAACCATCCCCATAATCCAACAACCCAGACCTGAAGGATCTTCAACAAGTCTGCAATTATCTTCACTTTCATCACATGGTTCACAGCCAAAGAATTTTGTACTTGATTCATGTTCATCCAAAACTTCATACAATTTACCGACTTTCTTTTCATCAGGATTATTGTACTTCTCAAAATACTTTTCATTGGGAACAAATCTTGGACTTTCATCATACCCTTTGACAACCAATGGCTCACCACAAATATCATTTGGATCATTTGAAGCTTCCTGGATTGGGAACCATATCTTCACCCAATCATGTACCTCAATGTTTTGATTAATCCTGAAATAGATTCTGAAAGCTGTTGCTGTGTTTGCTCTTGATGGTCCCAATCTCTCACCAGTAACATTCAATTCAACATGTACCGGTCCAAGAGTTGCATTCACCCGTGACAACCCAAAGAATCCAAAAACTAATACCAATATTGCCACAATCACATTTATTCCAAATAATTTCATGCATCACCTTATCGTCCGTTCCTCTTCATGTGAAAAACATACACAAGCCATTCACACCAATCAGGAACAGACATTGAAAGTTCAGAGTGCAAATCAAAATTTCCGGGGGTAGACCCGACAGAAATATCAAAGCTATCCTTCTCCCAGTTGTGTTCAAAGAGGAAAATTGAACCAGCTATGTTTGTGTACTTGGAACTCTCTTTTGGGAGCATGGCTTTGAATTCGACCGGATAGATTTCTGAAAATCTTGCGAATGTTTTTCCATACTTTGTATCAAGCTCAATCGAAGGGATGAAAAGGAAGTATACGTCACGTTCTTCTCTGAATGATTTACACCCAACCGCAGCACATTGGTCTCCACCGACAATCACCATCATGTAATCAGTTCCAATTTCTGCAGTCAAAGATTGGATTTTCGAACACCTTCTCCAGCTTTTTATCATCACATCGCAGTAGGGATAAATTGTTCCAAATCCGGGATATGTCACGGCTTTTCTAGGATCAAAGTGGTCGTCAGCACTGAAGCCTGGCTCATAGTGGCAACAATCAGGACCAAGAAATGCTGTTGGTGATTCATCCCCTTTTTTGTTGTAAGCCAGAAGGTAATGGGCATCAACTGGTTGCAACCATGAAAAAGGAATTCTTGAAAAATCCATGTGAATCTCTGGTCTTGTTCCCCAGGTAACCCAAAGAATTGAATCATACAATTTTTGAAATTGTTCCCGTTCATCAATTGTTGCGTTGTCTACATCAAACTGATAACCAGCTATCGGCAAGTTTTCATATTGAAGAATTCTTTTTCTAACAGTTCCCGGAATATCTTCCCATAGCTTGTGGTTGGGAGAATGTGTATCAACAAAACATTCAACAATCTCTGGCTCGGAACTTGTGTAGATGCCAAATTTGTATTCACCTTCTTCCGGCGGTGAAATAATTCCTGCATCACTTTCAAATTCAACTGTTGCGTGTCCAAGATTTTCAACATTTGAAGAGGAAACAATTGTTATTCTACTTTCCTCTTGAATAATCTGTGGATTTGTTTTGAGTGGGATGCCATTTACTTTTATGTCAGACGGTTTGATCTTTGAGGGAAGCACAAACTCTTCCGGAAAAATAATCGTGACAAGTGAATTTCCAGCGTCCAAAGCACCACCCTCACCTGTATCAAAATCCAGTGTTACTTTTGTTTCTGTTGCTGTATTTTGAGGATTTATCTTTGCACTAAAGTTTGTGATCTCTGAACACGGGAGGACAAATGATGCAGATTCAACTGGTGTTGGCTCTGCTTCCGTCGCGACTCTGACTCTGTATCTTCCCGGAGTAGCAGGTGTAATAAATCCAGCACTTTTTGCTATTATAAAATCAATTGGATTGTATCCCTGTCGCCAGGCTTCAACTCCCACAGATGAATTAATTTGATAAGTACGTTCATCGCACGTTTGTGTAATTATTGGGTATCCTTTGCATTCAGAACAACATGTTGGTATAGCAATATCTGAACAATAAATTATTCTTGCAAGAATTTCTTTCCTATCCGATCTATCCTTTGGCAGTGCTGGTAAAACCATCCCCATAATCCAACAACCCAGACCTGAAGGATCTTCAACAAGTCTGCAATTATCTTCACTTTCATCACATGGTTCACAGCCAAAGAATTTTGTACTTGATTCATGTTCATCCAAAACTTCATACAATTTACCGACTTTCTTTTCATCAGGATTATTGTACTTCTCAAAATACTTTTCATTGGGAACAAATCTTGGACTTTCATCATACCCTTTGACAACCAATGGCTCACCACAAATATCATTTGGATCATTTGAAGCTTCCTGGATTGGGAACCATATCTTCACCCAATCATGTACCTCAATGTTTTGATTAATCCTGAAATAGATTCTGAAAGCTGTTACAGTATTTGCTCTTGATGGTCCTAATCTTTCACCTGTAACATTTAGCTCAACACCTACTGGTCCAAGAACAGCCTCCACCTGTGACAATCCAGAAAACCCAAGAACCAATACCAAAACTAATACAATAATTATTCGTCTCTTCAGTTTCATATTCACACCCCCTTCAAATGATTCATATACAATTATCAAAGATACTCATAGTACTAGCAACGAGAAACAGGGAATGATTTTGTTAAGTGAATTTTACTCAATTTTTTGATGAGATTCTGAATCGAGTTCAGAATGACGGGGGAGAGAGCTGGGAATGATGGTCTATGCAGGGAAGTGGGAATGACATGGGTCGTCTGTGTCTTGTGTAGGGAACGCAGATCTGCGTTCCCTACGACTTAACTATGATCCCGTAGAGGTAGCCGCCATGGGCTGACCTCTACTTGTGGTGCCGTGTTATTGTAGGGGTGGGGGGGGGCCCACCCCGACCCTCGGCGAAACAAAAAAAACACCCCAAAACAA
>CBDUSO010000023.1:0-37592 GCA_965370295.1 uncultured bacterium | reverse complement strand
TTTGGTGGCTTGATGACCTTTGGTACCTTTGCCATCACTGGTCCGTCTGGGATGCTTGAGAGAATCTGTTCAACAATTCTGATTGATTGATAAATTTCATCGTATCGAACCATGTACCTGGAGTATGTGTCATTGCCTTTGTGGGTTACAACCTTGAATTCTACCTTGTCATAAATCTCATAAGGTTCGTCCATTCGAATATCGCGTGCAACCCCAGAACCCCTCAGAAGGGGTCCCGAACAACCAAGCTCAAGGGCGTGATCCGGTTCAAGAATTCCGATTCCCTTTGTTCTTGCTTGGAATATCTCATTATTTTGAAGGAGGTCTGCATATTCCGGCATTCTATTTTTGAGATAGTGGATAAAACGATCAACTTTTGAAAGGAATCCATCAGGAATATCGCTCTTAACTCCACCAAATCTCATCCAGTTGAAGGTCATTCTGGAGCCTGAAACTGCGACAAAGAGTTCGAGCAAATATTCTCGCTCACGGAGGCAGTAAACCATCGGCATCATTGAAGCTAAATCCAAGCCCTGAGCACCAACGTTTACAAGGTGGGCGGATATTCGATTGAGCTCCATCATGAGCACTCGAATATACTGAGCTCTCTCTGGAACTTCAATTCCCATCAACCTTTCAACAGCAGCAACATATGGGTATTCATTCAGAAATCCTGAAAGATAATCGAGTCTATCCAGGTAGGGAATAAATTGAAAATAGGTCAGGTTCTCAGCCAACTTCTCAATTCCACGGTGAAGGTATCCAAGAATGGGTGTGCTATTTACGACCACTTCACCATCAAGTTCAGTCTTCAGCCTGAAAACACCATGTGTTGCAGGGTGATGCGGTCCGATATTCAGCTTGAGTATGTCTGTGCAAATTTTATTTTCTTCCACATCCACCTCCTAATCCGTTTCCTTGTAATCTTTACGAAGAGGAAACTCAGTAAAACCTTCTGGTGTGAGTATTCGTTCAAGATTTGGATGACCAATAAATTCTATTCCAAACATGTCAAAAACTTCTCTTTCGAGGTAATCAGCAGCAAGCCATGTTGGCGTGAGGCTCGGGAGTTTTGGCTCCTTCTCTGAGACAAACGAATACACCCAGATTTGTTGTTTGTGTGTCCAGTCATCAAGAAGATAGACGACATCAAAACCGTCTTCACGACAAACAGCAGTCAACATCGTTAGAAAGTTGTAGCCAATATTTTTCAGAGACATCACAGTCTTGGTAACTTCGGCAGGCTCAACTCTCAGCTTGAATCCCTGGATGACACCGTCGACAGGTTCTGGTTCTAAACCAACAACATCAAGAATCTTTTTTCTAAGTTCTGACATGGTTCCTCCCCAGATTTTTTCTTGTTGCCATAATTTTTTCCTGGAGTTGAAGCATTGCAAACTGGAGAGCTTCAGGGCGGGGAGGACAGCCGGGGACATAAACGTCAACTGGAATAATTTTATCAACACCCTTCACAACAGAGTAGCTGTCGACAAATGGTCCGCCGGAGCAGGCACATGCACCCATCGCAAGCACCCATTTTGGGTTTGGAATCTGTTCGTAAAGAAGCCTCGTTGGTTCTGCCATTTTTTTTGTGATGGTTCCTGCAACGATCATGACATCACACTGTCTTGGGGTTGGTCTGAAAAAACTTCCAAGTCTGTCAAAATCATAGCGAGGCATCCAGGCTTGAATCATCTCAAAAGCACAGCAGGCAGTGGCGTAGGTCAGTGGCCAGAGAGAATTTTTTCTACCCCAGGCAAGCAACCAATCAGCTCCAGCAAGGTAAACACTTCCCTTACCGTCTGACAAAACTGGGTCAAGAGTTCTGGATTCTTTTAATCCCATTTCAGCAATCCCCTTCCCCAGGCGTACAGCCAGCCAACCAGGATTAAGCCTATAAAAATTGATACTTCAACAAATGCGTACATCCCTAGTTTGCCAGCCTTTAAAGCCCATGGATATAGAAATATTGCCTCAACATCAAAGGCTACAAAAATCAACAGGTATACAAGATACCTTATGTTGAACTTGACGTTGGCATCCTTTTCTGGATAAATGCCACACTCATAGGCAGTTTGTGCCCTTTCACTTGTGATTCTCTTTGGTCTCAAAAGAAACGAAAGGAAATAAGCAAAGAGTCCAAACGCAATCCCCACCAGCACAAAAATGCCGATAGCTACATAGTTTCCTAGATAGTCCATCCATCACCTCATATCAACGGGGTATTTATACTCACAAAACAAATTCTCATTATACAAACCAAGTCATGATTTACAACTGACACCAGAAACGTACGATTAACTAATATTCAAAAAGTTACACATCGCTTTCAATCAATAAGATTGCAAATTATTCAATAAATATCTCTGCAAACTCAATTTTTGTGTTGGTGTCTGCTATGATTCCTCTTGCATTCTTTTCATTTCCACCACCTTTTCCACCAAGTTTTTTGGTGATAATCGATAACAACTCAACCGCAGAAATTGTTTTTGAAATGATAGAAATTGAACCCTCAGAGACGACAATCCCGATGCCATGTTTATCAGAGATCATTAAGGTGAGCTTGTTCTGAATTTTACCAGGAAGATTTTCAAGAGAGTATCCGATTGTATTATTTTTGTATGATAGCACCTCACAACTATCTGCAACAGAAGGTAACAATCTTGTCCACAAAGTGACCAGCTCTCTGTTCATCTTCTTATTTTTGTTTGCAAGCTGTTGGAATTTTGCTGATAGCTCATCGTTGCTACAACTTGTATTCTTGCGAAGCCCCCTTAGAACATGTGATTCATTCTGTGAATATATCATTGCCTGACTTCCAGCAACAAATGAAATTCTTGAACCATCTCTCTTTTTCTCAAGCGAGATAATCTTTACAAGTCCAACATTTCCAGTTTTTGGGACGTGAGCTCCACAACAAGCAGATGAGTCTATCTCACCGATTGTTACGATTCGAATATCGTCAGAATCAAGTTTTTCGATTGCCTCGTTGAATCTCGTTGCGCCAGTTCCAAAACTTGTTTCAACCGGGATATTTTCCATCACAATCTCGTTGGACAGAGTTTCAAGTTTTACTGCATCATCCCAGTTTAGTTCGTTATCAAAATCAATCGTTGAGATTTCACTGATATGCACACCAACAGTTTTCAAGCCAAAATCTGATTCAGCAATGCCAGAAATGATATGCTGGGCAGTATGAAACCTGCTCGTGAAGAGACGTTGTGTTTTGTCGATTATTGCTCTGTAGTTTCCATCTTTCAAATCTGAATCAAGAGTGACCACAATTTCCCCATCTTCAAGATTTATCGATTGAATGACAGCTGAGCCAATCATACCCTTATCAGCGGGTTGTCCACCTTCGTCCGGATGAAAAATATCAGGGTTGATGGTAACTTTTCTCTCTCTGGCAGAAACCACATCAACATCAAATTCAAAAACATCAGGTGAATTCCAGTAAGCTCTTCTCATGCGTCAATAATAACTCACAAGAAGAGCATATTTCAAGTATCAATTTGTCTATTCTGATTTGAGTGCAAACGGCAAAGAGATGAAACCGATCAATCTCACAACATGACCAACCACCCAAATCCAATTTTTCATTGGAACTGGAATTGACAAGATGATATTTGCAACTGTGATTATTGCGAATGAAACACCCATGTAGAAGGTGAATTTTGAGCTCACCTTGGAACTCCTCGCAAAAAAGATGATTGCAATTATTGCAGACAGAATAGAGGCAGGAAGCCACATGATGTATCGATTGCATGCAAATGGTGGAAAGATATTGTTATGGACAAACGGAATCACAGTTAGTAACACAAGAGCAACCAGCGTAATTGCAAATGGTTTGATGGATCTCAGACGATCCTCTTTGAGGAGTATCCCAAACAACACAAGTCCATACCCCAAAAATCTCACTACTAATGAAAACCAGACGAGCTGATCATACCCAATCAAATGAGCAAACGTATGAGTTGTTGAGTCAACCACAAACACAAAGAACGCAAACGCAAAAAACCACAATCGTTCGTTTGATGTTTTGATAAATATTCTGGTTGATATAACACCAACAATGAAGGAGATTACAGCAATCAAAAACTCCTCAATCATGTGGAATATCATGCAGGCTTCAAATGGACCCAGCTTCATTGTCTCCTCCTTTTCTTTAGTTGAAATCCCTTCCTGTTGAACTCGTCATTTTTATCTTCTTATTTCGTATGCCAGTTCTGATAAATCCCAGAACCTGGTGTCTGTCAAACTTTGAGGTTTTAAAAATATCTTCAATGTTTCTTGAGCCGTTTATGAGTGGAATAATCGGGTTTAATTCATCCTTATCTATCAAAGAAAATGGATTACCCGAAAAGAATGCGTCATCAGCATTTATTTTTGGAGTAAATTCACTGAAATCAATACTACTTGGGAGTGGTAGAACAATTAATCCGACCAGTGACAACCGACTGATTGATTCAAATAATTTCTCAACCGAGAGATCAATATCCTTCGAAATATTTTCAATAGAGATATGATCTTCACGACTCTTAGGAAGTTTTCTGATGATCCTCTTCTCTTCGGGGAATAAAAATTGAGTAAACAAGCAAACAAAAGCAGATCTTCTGATGTATGATGCAGAACTCAGGTTGATGTGCTTACCGGGAGTATCTAAATCTCTCACAACATTAAAAAAAATATTCCTGATATTTTTGATTGTATACACCGGCTCTTTCCGTGTGTTGATTGTTTTTTTTGCAATGATAGCTGAACTCTTGAACAGGCTCGATACAACAGTTGCTATGTCTGATTCCTTTGATGTAAACCCCAAAATATCTCCACGCTTGAGTTTGAAGGCAACCGAAATATCATCCTGCTTAGACTGAAAACTAACCATACCGGTATACCTCTTGATGCTGTTAATCATCAAGTAACGAGACACTTCAAAATTCGTGATATTAATTGATATATTCAACCTCCATTACTCAATAATAATCGATTTGTTATTCTTTGTCAAGCACATATAACAATATATAAAACATAACAACACATATTTATTGACAGGATTAATTTATCGGTCACAATACCTAACATGGAAAACACAATTGAAATTGTAACAAAAACTAGAGGAAACATTGTAGAATCAACATTCAAAGGGTGTATTGCTATCACAGATTCAGCCGGAAACATCATCAAATCCTTTGGGAGTCCTGATTATTTCACATTCATCCGCAGTGCTTCGAAACCTTTTCAGTCAATCCCTCTCATCACAACCGGTGCATTTGATTCATTTGAATTGAACTCAAAACATCTTGCAATCACATCAGGTTCGCACAACGGTCAGAAAATTCACCAGGAAACTGTTTTGGAAATCCTGGAGAAGGCTGGATTTTCTGAAGAAAATCTTCAATGTGGAATTCATCCCCCCTTCACCAAAAAAGCAAGGGAAGAGATTGGTGAAAATTATCGACCGCTATCAAATACCTGCTCAGGGAAACATGCTGGAATGTTGTTAATCTGCAAACACATGGACTGGGATATAAAAAATTACACCGATAAAAATCATCCAGTTCAACAATTGATGAGGGAAACTGTAGCGACAATAACTGACGTGAAGCCAGAAGAATTAGCAATTGGAATCGATGGTTGTGGAGTGCCTGTTTTTGGAATGCCCATAAAGAATATGGCAACAGGTTTTGCAAGATTGCTTAATCCCGAAAATTCACCTCAAAAATTTAGAGAACCAATCAAAAAAATTGTGAAAGCCATCCAAGAAAATCCAGTGATCTATGCCGGTGAAGACAGGATTGCAACCGCTTTTATCCAGGATAATCCTGATAGTATATTCAAAGCAGGATCGGAGGGCGTTGGATGTTTTGCCGTTGGGAAGTATGGACTGACATTCAAGCTGGAGTGTGGTGAAAGCGGTGAGATATTCGCGTTTGTAACTGCCCATACAGCAAAACTGCTTAGATGCAAAACTGATAGATTATCCAAATTCTTGAACCTGGAAATAAAAGCAAACAACGGAACAATTGTCGGTCAAACCAAGTTTATGATTGACAGCTTACAAGTGTAGACGGTTTAGCGATAAAAAGTTCGCAGTCTTGAATTTTGTACTCCAAACAGGTAACAGTATTATTTCTGATATTCTAGAAATTCTTGCAACCTGTATGGAGAAACGTTTTTCACAAACAGGATTTGAAATTTTATTCCGTGTGTGGGATTATCTCTTGTCGTTTGAAACAATCGAACGGAGGAACTGCTCGTTGCTCTTTGATTCTTTCATCCATCTGACAAGTTTTTTTAATGCTTCATCTGTATCAAGATTTGAGAGGAATCTTCTGAGACTCCAGATTCGTTTTCGTTCTTCGGCTTCGTAGAGAAGTTCATCGCGCCTTGTTCCAGATTTATTTATATCGATTGCCGGGAAGAGTCCCTTTTCTGCGAGTTTTCTGTCGAGGACAAGCTCCATGTTTCCGGTGCCTTTGTACTCTTCGTATATTACCTCATCCATCCTTGAACCGGTTTCAATGAGTGCGGTTGCAAGCACGGTAAGGCTTCCGCCACCATCCATGTTTCTAGCTGCTCCGAGAACTCTTTTTGGACCGTGTATTGCTGATGTATCCAAGCCACCGGTTAAGGTTCGACCAGTTGGACTCATGACCAGGTTGTAGGCTCGTGTTAATCTCGTGATACCATCCATCAAAATTACAACGTCATGCCCAAGTTCGACCAGCCTCTTTGCTCGCTCCATCGCAAGCTCAACGACACGGATGTGATTTTCTGGGAGCTGGTCAAAGGTTGAATGAATTACCTGAGCTTTCACTGATCGCTGCATGTCTGTGACCTCTTCGGGTCTTTCGTCAACGAGGACGATCATGAGAATAACTTCCGGGTGATTCGTTGAGATTGCCTGAGCGATTTTTTTGATTACAGTTGTTTTTCCAGCTTTTGGTGGAGAGACGATCATTCCACGCTGACCTTTGCCGATTGGTGAAAATAATTCTATCAGCCTGAGGGTGATATCGTTCAGTCCAGGCACCTCAAGTATCAATCTTTCATCCGGGAAAATTGGAACCATTTTTTCAAATATTGGTCTATCCTTGATTTGGGATGGATCCAGACCATTTACTGAATTTAATCTGAGCATTGCTGAATATTTTTCGCTAGACTTGGAAGGATGCCTTACAAGCCCTTCAACATAATCACCATTTCGCAGATGAAATTTTCTTATCTGGGAGGGTGCCATGTAAATATCATCAGGGTTTGGAACATATGATACTCTTAAGAAACCATAACCATCGGGATGGATTTCAAGGACACCTTTCCCGTCTCCCTGCGATTCACCCTTGTACTGAAATCCATTAGTATTTGATTCTTTTGGTCTGTCTTCTGTTTCATCGGATATGACTTCTTTGTGCTTCGTCTCTGTTGGCAATTCTTGAGTTTTTATAGCATCAAGAGGTTTCTCATCTCTGGGAACACTTCGAGCTTCGTGCTTTTCGGTTGTTTTTTCTCTTGAATATTTTTTTGGTGGGAACATCAATTTTGGTCTACCTTGAGAGTCTGTATCTTCCGGTGTTTCTGTGGATGCCACCGCTGGTGATTCTTTTTCTGTCTTATCATCTTTAGGGGTTTCAATAATTTTTTCTTCAACAATGCTCTTTTCAGAGCCTTGCTCTTCAATCTTGTCTTCGCTTGAATCTTCTTGCTCAAGCCTTAGTTTTTCAAGTTCTGCCTTGCTTTTTCTGCCTCGTTTTTTTCTCACGATCACTTTTTTTCCCTGCGAGACAAGACAAACTTCGTTTACCAAATCTTCTTTTTTGAAGCTTGTGTAGTTTTTTATCTTCAGACTCTTACAGATGTCATAGAGCTCACGCATTGTGAGTCCTTCAAGATCGCCTGGATTATATATCTTTGTATTTGTGATGTCGCTCATTATTTCTACCTGCCTTCAAATGCTAGATTCGCCATTCTATCGGCGGATTTGTTTAAGTCTCTGCCTACATGGATTATTTTTATATCTTTGAATCTCTCGATGAGATTTCTTGCGATGAGATAATAAATTTTTAATTCCTTTTTTTTGACTTTATATTCACCGCTCAACTGCCTGACGATGAGTTGAGAATCAGATTTGATTGTAACATCCTCGTTCTCAAGCCCCAGGGTTACCAAACGAGAAATTGAATACACCATGCCTGCGTATTCTGCAACATTGTTTGTCTGAATTCCAATCTCAAAACTCTCTTCAAAAACCAGAGTTTCATCAACCTCACAGATTGATCCAAAGCTTGATGGACCAGGGTTTCCCTTGGAGGCACCATCAGTCCACACGTAAACTTTTTTCATTGCTCTATTCTTATCCTATAGATTATTCTACCGCAATTGTTGCAGTAGTGCATTTCTTTTGGTTCCTCGGCAAGTCTCTGGTCAAGAGATGTCGATATTGACTGGTTGCAACCAGTGCATAAAGTTCCTTCAACCTCAGCCATTGCCACACCATTTTTTCTATCTGTTAGTTTGTTGTAAATCGTCAATTTCTCCTCGTCCATTGTGGAGATCAAAACATCTCGTGATCTTTTTAATTCGGATAGCTTAGCTTTTGATTTATCAACAAGTGACTTGTACTTTGCCATTATCCCGCCGTAAATCTCTTTCATTTTATCATATTTTTCAGAGAGTTTGTCACGGAATGCTCGATATTTCTCAAGCTTTTCCATTAATTCAAGCTCAGTTGTTTCGAGCCCATCAATGTGTTCTGTTATCTTTTTCAAGTGCGACTGGATATTTTTAATTTGCTTTGAGTCCACATCGCTGCTGAACAAACTGGATTCCATCTTTTTCTTTTCAGAAACCCCTGACCTTACTTTTTCTTTTATCTGGTCATGTTTTTTTTCAAGTAGAGAAACAGCACCGATAAATTTATTTAAATCCATCTTCAGTGCTACGAGTTGACTTTTGATGCTATCTCCATCGTCTGCCGTATCGAATTCATTCTCAATACGACGATATTTCAAGTCGATGTTACATAATCTGATTAGTTTTGAGATTCCTGACATTACCCTCTCTTTTTTAGTTTGGGCCCAGCAGGACTCGAACCTGCGACCCACTGGTTATGAGCCAGTTGCTCTGACCGACTGAGCTATGGGCCCTAAATAAAAGATGTGTATCTATAGATTAGTCATTTTTTCTGAGATAACACCAATATATTATTAAACATAAAAATTCCAATTTCTGATTGTCAGATGGTTTATGAAATAAAACATAAACATATTTGCATTTTACATTAAACTATGTTACTCTATAGAAATGGAACATTTAACCAATAATAATATAGTCAACAAGGGTAATGATTTTTGTCCTTACCTTAGCGGTTGCCCTTTCTTCAATGAACTGGCTCTTTCATTCGTTGCAAAAACACTGAAAAACATTTACTGTAAAGGTAGCTATAAAGAGTGTAAGAGATTCACTCTGAAATCATCAGGAGGAGAGGCACACCCCAGAATGTGGCCCAATGGTTCAATGCCCAAAGCCTAGCTTGTGTCAACGACCTAATCTTTTCAGGGTCATTATTTCCGCCCTGCCAAGACTTCTCCAAATCCCCGGTTTCATGCCCTTGATTCCAATTCCCGCATACTCGATTCTTTTCATTCTGTGAACCTTATTTCCAACTGCTTCGACCATTCTTTTAACATGATGGTAACGACCCTCGTGAAGGGTCAGGAATAAATAATCCCCTTGTTTATAGGCTTCATCAGCTTTTGACAGAACACCACCCGATAGTCGTACACCCTTTTGCAACGTTTCAATTTGATAGTTTGAAATTTTTAAGTTGCAGGTTATGCGGTAGATCCGCTTAACCTTAAACTTTGGATGGGTGAGTTTGTAGAGTAAATCACCATCATTTGTGAGCAATAATAATCCGGAGGTATCATAATCCAGTCGCCCAACAGAATTCAAATGAAAAAGATTGTCAGGTAGAAACTTGTAGATGGTATCTCTCTCTTTGTCGTCAAACTTTGAGGTGATCGATAATCTCGGTTTGTTGAAAGCAATGTACTGGAATTTTTCCTGAATTTTTATCTTTTCATCATCAACCGTAACAACGGAATCCAGCGACACTTTTTCACCAAGACTGGTTATCAGTTCACCATCAACTCTAACTTTTCCAATTTCTATCAGGTCGTCGGCTTTTCTTCTCGAGCAGTATCCTGATTTTGATATGTAGGCATTGAGTCTAATTTTGTCTGTCAATCGTTATCTATGAGATCCCCATCAGAATTTTCTTCTGATTCCTTGGCATCTCTCTCCTTTTCAAGTCGTTCTCTCCACGAAATAAATGAGTGGTAACTCTCATCTTCTTTTTTGTCATCTTCTTCTTCGGCTTCTTGTTTGAACACACTCGTTTCATCTGAGTCGTCTTCATCGGCGTTTGATGATGTGTCATCCTCGGATTCATAATGAAATTTTATCGAGTCTGTTGCTGTATCCGTATTTGTATTTTCGTTCGTATCAACTTCTGTGGCTTCAGATATGGTCTCTTTTGTATCGTCATTTTCTTCGGAGTATCGGAAGGCATCATCCTCCGGACGAATGTATTTGGTTTCAGTATTCGATCTCTCTGATTCTGTAAAGAGTTCCTGTGTCTCATCTGGCAATGTTTCTTCCGGTATAGATTCAAACTCAATTTTTTCTGCTACTTCTTCTGTTTCTTCTACCTCTGCAACCTCATCATACTGGGGTTCTTGAATATCTTCTGTTTCGATTGTTGCATCACTTGTGATTTCTGTTTCGGTGATGTGTGTTGTTGTTATGTTTTCGTTTTCAACGATGTGAGTGGTGATGACTTTCTCGCTTGTGTCGTTTTCTTTTGCATCTTCATCGACTGCCTGGATTACACGATTATCAACCAATTCCTCAGCCATCTCTTCGGTAGCCTCTTCAATAATTTCTTCAGAGGGTTTTGCAGGTTCAGTTTTGGCTTCCAGTTCTGAGATTTCTTTCCTTAAATTCTTCCCAACATGAAGCAACATTCCAAGATTTACTTCAATACTTGCAATCAAGAAAAGCGAGATGTCTCCAACAAAAATAACCAACAGGAATGAATCAAGATTTTTTATCAATACATAATCATTCCCTTTTTTCCCTGCTCTTTCGGAGACCGAGGAAGTGACTCCTAGGATTGATGTTGCAGATGCAGATAATGCTTCGTTGAGATCGTTATCTGTTTCTGGAAATGCTCTAATCACAAGCCCATCTGAAGAACAGATTATTGCCCTTTGACAATACTTTACCTTTGTGACTGTATCCCTTAAAAGCTGTGCGTATCTACTCATTTCAATTCCTCAAAATATCGTTTTTCATACTTACCAAGAACATACTTTGCTTTACCTATATTTCCATCAGTATTTCTGAGACACACGATAACAAAGTAATCAGTTCCTTCAATCCCCTGCATGACAATATTGTGCTTTCCGAAGGTATGAATACTCATAAGATTACCGTCATCACCAATCTCAATGCCAGCTTTTTTGGTTGCGATGAATACAGTTGAGAACTCAACCGTCAGTGCAAATATATCGATCTCTGGTATCATTACATCTTGCACGAGAATCAATCCATCCAGCCCTACAACCGCTGAACACTCTAAACCGTTAAGTTCCTGTCCCATCTCTTCAAGTATATCATCGAGTAGCATAACTTCCTCCTATCATATATGGTGCTATCGTAGTGTCTTTTTTCCATTTCGTCAAGCGATAAAATTCAAGTCCTTTGCATATTCTCATATGTTGCTATAATATTTTGCCAGTATGAAAAAAATAGTAAAATGGATATTTAGTACAAGGCTAACAAAGTGGTTGCTCAGGACATCCTTGCCAACCGCCGAGAAAACAATTTGGTCAATTTCTAAAAAAGTGAAATTGAATTTTTTCGAATATTTATATTCACTAGGATTCAAATCTTTTTTATGGATTTTTATGAGAACAAAGGGCATAAAGTGGAGACAGGTGAAAGAATCTCTATCTGACGCTGGAATAGCCAGATGTTTTATTCTTGTAACCAGAAGCCTTGCCGTATATGGTTTGCGAATTCCACTTGTTTTGACTGCTCCATTTTCAGTCGTTTATAATTTGACAAATAGATGCAACCTGTTTTGCAAGCATTGCTTTCAACGAGCACACAGCGATGAAACCGATCACATGACCCTTCAGCAAAAATTGAGCATAATAGATCAACTCAATGAAGCAGGAACCGCCGCCATCACGTTCTCCGGGGGAGAACCGCTGATGTCTGATGATTTTTTCGAGGTTGCAAATTATGCCTATAAAAAAGGAATATTTATTTCAATCGATACAAATGGGACACTCGTTGATGAAAAGATGGCGGATAGGTTGTGTGAAACTGGCATCCGTTATGCCCAGATTTCAATCGATTCAACCGACCACAAGCAACATGACGAATTCCGCGGACAAACAGGTGCCTTTGACAAGAGTATGAAGGCAGCCGAACACCTTTCAAAAATTGGGATCCATCTCTCTATGGGTGTAACATTAACCAAATTCAATTTTGAAAGAGTTGATGAATTCGTTGAGCTTGCCAAAAATAATCACTTCAACAGAATCGTTTTTTATCATCTTGTGGCAGTCGGTAGAGGGGCTGATGTTTCAGATCTTGACCTCACCCCAAAACAACGCTCCAACACAATGGAAAAACTTGCCAATATGAACGATGACAAAATTGATATTCTCTCAGAAACCCCACACTTTGGGTTGGAAACCTCGAATGTAAAAAATGATAAAACTCAGAAACTGCCAACATCTGATTCATTCCCCATCACTGCTTACTTTAACATGAAACCCGAATACAAATTCTTCAGAGCGTTAGGTGATATTCTCGGTGGATGCCCTGCCGGAAGACTTTATGCAAACATCCAACCAAACGGCGACCTCACTCCCTGCATGTTTTCACCATTTTATCCAGTCGTTGGGAATCTCACAAAACAGACCCTCAAAGAAGCATGGAATGGATTTGAGCCACTCTGGGACAGAGACAAACTAAAAGGAAAATGTGGAAGCTGTGTCCACAAGATTGATTGTGGAGGATGCCGTGCAAGACCCTCTTCAAAAGGAGACTGGCTATCCACAGACTTTGGATGTGATTTTTCCAAATATTACTCGGAGGAAAAGTAATGAATATTGAAGAAATAAGCAAATCAGCATTGGATGCAATAAAAAATGCTGAAACAACCGCCCGACTCGAAGAGATACGAGTCTTATTCCTTGGCAGAAAATCGGAGATAACAACCGCCTTTAAGGGGCTTGGAAAGCTTGATCCAGATGAAAAAAAAGTGGTTGCCAAATCGTTAAACGATGCAAAGATTCTCATCTCAAAATCGCTTGAAGAAAAAAAATCTCTTCTATCTAAAAAAGAAAAAGAAGAGAAGATCAAAGAAGAGAAAATTGATGTGTCGATGCCGGGAAGATTCCAGGGAAACGGCACTCTTCATCCTGTAACAATCGTCATGGAAGAGATAGTTGAGATATTCCACAGAATTGGATTTGAAATAAGAACAGGTCCACACATCGAAGATGATTTCCACAACTTTGAAGCACTGAATATTCCAAAACATCACCCGGCCCGTGCGATGCAGGATACCTTCTATATGGAAGACGGAAAACTCCTGAGAACTCACACATCGCCCACCCAGATACGAATGATGGAATCAGACAAACCACCAATAAAAATGATTGCTCTTGGAACATGCTACAGAAAAGATGCAACAGACGCTTCACATACGCCGGTTTTTCATCAGATTGAAGGATTGATGATTGATAAACATGTGACGTTCTCAGACCTTGCTGGAATATTATCATTACTCCTTTCTGAAGTTTTTGGCGGGGAAACCAAGGTCAGATTTCAACCATCATACTTCCCCTTTGTAGAGCCTGGTGCAGAAACCCTTGCATCCTGTCCTTTCTGTCAGGGAAAAGGTTGTCGAACCTGCCAGCAGACTGGCTGGGTTGAGATGGGTGGTTCTGGAATGGTGCATCCAAATGTTCTTAAAAACGTTGGGTATGATCCCGATGTTTACCAGGGATTTGCGTTTGGTTGGGGGCTGGAAAGGATTGCAATGTTGAAGTTCGGAATCTCTGACATTCGCGATCTTTTCACCGGTGATGTTCGTTTCCTTTCCCAGTTTGGAGGTGTGAGATGATCTCATTAAACCTGCTACGTTCAATGGTTCCATGGAAGCTTACCAACCAGGAGATAATTGATGGATTCATTCGTCTTGGAATCGAAGTTGAAGAGGTTACAAACAGAAATAATATCGAAGGTACCAGAATTGGTATCATTCGAGAAATTTCACCAGTTACTGAAAAGTTGAATCTCACAAAAACTGAAGTCGAAAAGGGAAGAATTTTAGACATCGTTACAAACTCAAAAACTGTAAAAGTCGGGGATAAAATTATTGCCGCAAGTCCCGGTGGTAGAATTGGTGATTTAAAAGTTACCGAGAGAAAACTTCAGGGAACTCTTTCACAGGGCGTTTTCCTTGGAGCAAAGGAATGTGGAATTCCTCTTGAATTATTACCTGCTGATGAACGAGATGGTGTCTGGATTCTACCGGAAGATGCACCAGAATTTACCGACCCTGCGGAATCCTTGTGGTTGAAAGATACAATTCTTGATGAAAGCATCACCCCAAACCATCCAGAATGGCAGGGGCTTGAGGGAATAATCAGAGAACTTGGAATTGTTTGGTGGTGGAAATCTGGTGAAGCTCCAAAAATTCCAAGACTTGAAACTCCAAAAATTCCATTTGTTGGTGATTCTTCAGAATCCATGAAATTGGAAATTGATACTGAATCTGGATGTCAGATTTATACTGGAGTATTTGCTGATATTCCTCAGGTGAAACCATCTGGATTTGAGATGAGAAAAAAACTTCTCGCCAGTAATATTCGAGCAATAAATAACATCGTTGATGCAACAAACCTCGCCATGTATTTCACAAACCAACCAACTCATGCGTTTGATGCAGACAAACTAAAGACCAGAGTAATCAAAGTTTCACAGACTACCTCAAAAACAAAATTCAAAACTCTTGATGAGGTTGAACATGATTTACCCGTTGGAACATTAATGATTCGTGATGGCGACAAGCCGGTTGCAATCGCCGGAATTATGGGTGGATTAGACACCGAAGTTGACACCAACACCAAACGCATTTTCCTTGAATCAGCTTGTTTTGATTACATGCAGATTGCAGAAACTGTTTCAAAAACTGGAATCAGAACAGACGCAAGTGCAAGGTTTGACAAGGGTTCAGACTTTGAAACAACCGAGAGAACAGCAATGATTGTGATGGATTTTCTTGGAATAAATTGTGCTAAACCGATGACAGTTGGAAGAGACACAAAACGCTCAAAAGTTGCACTTCGATCAACAAGAATGAAACAGATTCTTGGCTATCTGCCAAAAATCGATCAGGTAAAAACAGGATTCTCATTACTTGGTTTGAATTGCGAAGGTGACGCAGATATTACTGTTGAAATCCCAGGCTACCGAATGGTTGACATTTCAGCTGAGATTGATTTGATTGAAGAGGCAGTAAGAGTTACTGGCTACGACCAGGTTCCATCGACTCTTCCGTCTGTCAAATTATCCATGATGAACGAATTGCCAGAGTTTGGCTTTGAACGAAGGCTGAGACGAATTGTTGCAGGTTCTGGTCTGAACGAATGCGTAACCATGACATTCACCTGTGAGAAAGAACTCACAAAAATGAACCTTCTCACCAAACTAGATGATGCACCAAAAATAAGTAACCCAATGACAGCAGATGCCACCATGTTGAGACCTATTTCTGAAATTGGATTAATCCTAACCGCTGCAAGAAATATCAGGCAGGGGAACAACGATCTCAAACTCTTTGAGATAGGTAGCCAGTTTGGACCTGAAACAAGAAGATTATCACTGCTGTTGTTTGGTTCAAGCGGAATATCCTGGGACAGAGAAACAAAGAAGTATGACTTTTACGACATAAAAGGATTGATTCAATCTATTCTGAACCAGCTCAATGTTGCCAAGTATAAAATCGAAGCGTCAGCTCATCCAAATCTTCACCCATACAGACAAGTGAATATTACAATCGATGGAAATATTGTTGGATATTTTGGCGAGCTTCATCCAGATGTTTGTGATGAATACGATATTCCAGGACGAGTTCAGGTTGGAAATATCGACATTGAAAAACTTAGAAAATCTGTTCCTTCAATCGTTGAAGTGAAACCAATCCCGAAGTATCCAGCAATTTTACGTGATATTTCTATTCTTTCGCCAAACAGTATCACTTGCTCTGAGATTGAAGAAATCATTTCAAAATCATGCGATGAAAGATTATCAAAAATAAATCTGTTTGACCAATTTATCTCGGATGAATTCAGAGAAAAGAATATTCGATCGCTTGCTTTCTCGCTCATTTTTTCAGATTTATCAGGAACGATGAAGGGCGAGGAGATCGATAAACAGATCGAAACCATCACAAAAAATCTTGAGCAGATTGGAGCAAAGGTTCGTGACTGATGACTTCCTGGGAACTGGCAGTTAGACTAAGACAAATTTCAAGAATGATCCCCTTTGCTCCTGAGATTTCAGGGGCTTTGAGGTATTTAGATATTGCAACAATGATGTATTCTCTTGATTTGGATGATGTCCAGACTGAGCTGATAAAACATCTTGAAAATGAGGGGCAGATTGACCCGAGAATATCTTCAGAAATTCTTGAAATATTGGCAGTACCACAATCTTCGCTTGAGCTGGAACTAAAAGAAAAAATCCCAAAGGGAATTCGTAATCTGCTTGTTCTGGATAACCTTCGACCATCAACAGTATATCAACTCTACAACGGGCTCGAAATTGAAACAATTCAGGAATTAAAATCAGCCCTGCGAACAAACAGAATTTCAAATCACAAGGGACTTGGAAAACGTTTTGCAAGCCAACTTCAACATCAACTCACATTATTTCAAAAAGGGAGTTCAAGTCTGTTTCTCTACAAAGCTGATTCTCTTGCAAATTTGATTAAACGAAAAATATTTTCTACAGATTTGATCAACGACATTCACATCGTTGGTGATGTTAGACGAGGAAAAGAAGACATCAGCACGATTGATATCCTTTGTGTTTGCGAGAATCCAAGCAGTCAGTTGTCAACAGAATTGATGAAGATAACAAATTTTGAAAATTCGGGACTTACAAACTCCGGTTTCTCTGGATTATGTGAATCAATACTCATCAAGGTGCATTTTTGCAAAGAAAAATATCTTGGCTCTGCCCTCGCTTGTTACACCGGACCAAGCGAACATTACAGCAAGCTTGCCAGGAGAGCACTGCATGCAAAAAAAGTAAGAGCGGGCTTCCTGAAAATCTCTGGTGACGAGGAAACATTTTACAAAAAACTTGAACTATCCTACATTCCGCCTGAGGTGAGAGAATGGTCGGATGTGATAGATATTACTGAAAGTGGAGAGAAGTGGGAGCTTATAAACCGAGAAGACATCAAGGGAGACCTACATGTTCATACAACCTGGAGCGACGGACGTTCTGGGTTCAGCGAGTTGGCAAACACTGCCAAAAACCTTGGGCATGAGTATATCGCGATAACCGACCATGCTGAAGGAATTGGTGCAACAAAAGGGTTGAGTTTGGTGTCGCTCAAAAAACAAATCGAAATTATCAGAAAAATGAATTCTGGAAAAGTTGATTTTGAATTCATTCCAGGAATAGAATTAAATATTGATCGAGTTGGCGAGGTTGATTATAAATTCCGTGAAAGTGTTTTGAAACTTGGAGCGATCCACTACGACATGGGTCAGAACTCAAGAGAGCTGATGAATAGGTACTTAAATGCTATCGAATCTGGAAATATAAATATTTTAGCTCACATCAGTGGAAGAAAACTGAAAGTCAGAGATGAATTTGATTTAGATTGGAAAAAATTATTTTCTGTTTGCCAAAAACATAATGTTGCTATTGAGTTGAACTACTCACCGGACCGGATGGATGTTCGGTGGGAGCTGGCTCGGATGGCCGACAAAGAGGGTTGTAAATTTTCAATTGCAGGTGATATTCACTATGCCTTTCAGATGAATAATATCAGATTTGGACTTATGATGGCTCGCAGGGCTGGTCTTTCTAGTAAAAAAGTGCTAAACTGTTATTCACCTCGGGATATACGTATGTTAATGTGGAACAAGAAATGAATGAGCATACACTAAAAATACTAGAATTTGAACGGGTTAGGGAGCACCTGAAGAATCTCGCGTTCACAGCTGGTGGCAGAGAACTGGTCAATTCGTTACACCCAAGCAATCGTCTGGAAAATGTCCAACGAATTCAGAGTGAAACCAGTCAAACAAGAGAATTCATAGACACCGCAGGGAATATTCCACTTGCCGATATTAGACCAATTTCAGATGTTATTTCAGACAGTTCCATTGGTGTAAAGGTTACGGCAAAACAAGCTCTGGATTTATTCTTGACGTTAAAAACAGCAAGAGAAATCAAGGCAATAGTTTCAGCCCACAGGGAGATTGCACCCGACATATGGTTTGTGGCAGAGAGAATCAAACCAAAACCTCAACTTGAAAGATTGATCTCAAAATCCATTGACGAGAACGGTGAGGTCATGGATTCTGCCTCTGATCGTCTCACCTCAATTCGTTCTCAAATGAAAATCGTAAAGAGTCGTGTGAAGTCAAAGTTGGATGAAATCATCAGGACTTCTTCATACTCAAAAATGATTCAGGAATCTGTGATAACGATACGTGATGATCGATATGTAATCCCTCTCAAATCTGAATTTAAAAATCATTTCCCCTGTATCGTTCACGACTCATCCTCGTCGGGGCAGACTCTCTATGTTGAACCGCTCTCGGTGATACCGCTCAACAACGATCTCAGAAATCTTAGGCAAAGGGGTCGTGAAGAGATTGAACGAATCCTGACCGAGATTACAAAAGAGATTGGATATGTTGCAAACGATTTAAAAATAATGGATGACTCAATCTCAAAACTAGATTTCATGTTTGCAAAGGGGCAACTCTCTTTGATCTGGAATTCTGTTGAACCAGAACTTGATTCAAGTCCAAAGTTGAAAATCATCTCAGGCAGACACCCACTTTTAAACGTCGACCCTGTTCCGATCGATGTCCAACTTGGTGATGGCTACAGAACACTGGTCCTGACTGGACCAAACACGGGCGGGAAAACAGTTTCTCTTAAAACCATTGCATTATTTGTTGTGATGGCTGAATGTGGGTTGCATGTGCCTGCATCCCCAGGAACAAAGATTGGGATGTACGATGATATTCTTGTTGATATTGGTGACGAACAGAGCATCTCACAAAACCTTTCAACATTCTCTTCCCATATGAGCAACATAGTTTCTATTCTCATGAAAGTCACAAAATACACTCTGGTTTTGTTGGATGAGCTTGGTGCAGGAACTGACCCGACAGAGGGTGCAGTGATTGGATATTCAATCCTGAAATACCTTTACGATAATTCTGTGCCAACGATTATAACTGCACACATAGGAGAGCTGAAAGCTTTTGCATACAAGCATCCATATGCGATGAACGCTTCGGTTGGATTTGATTCAGAAACCTTGAAGCCAACATTCAAAATTCTCATCGGGACACCCGGTGCATCCCACGCCTTTGACATCTGTAAAAGATTAGGATTATCCGAAAGCATTCTATCAAACGCAAAAGAACTGCTCAGCGACGAACAAAAAGACGCAACAAAAATCATCACCCAGATGAGTGAAGATGCAAGAATTATCGGAGAAGACAGAGAAACTGCAAACAAAACTCGGAAAGAGATTGAAGACATAAAGAGCAGACACCTCTCCGAAATGGAAGAGTTTGAGAACAAAAAGAGTTCGATGCTTGAAAAAGAATTAAAAAAAGCTGGGAGTTTTCTCAGTGCAAAAATTGCAGAAGCAGACGAAATTGTGAAAAAACTTGCAATGGCTTCAAGACAATCAAAAGAGACTGATTCTTTAAAATTCAAACTTGACTCAATCAGAGATGAAGTTATTTCAAAAACTCCTGAGTATCTGCCCCATGGCGAGCCAGCTGATGTCCAAACACTGAAACCAGGGGATGCTGTTTTTGTTCCTCGATTCAAATCCCAGGGAATTGTTATGGATGTTCTCAGTGAAAAAGGGAAGGTTCTTGTCCAGGTTGGAACTGCAAGAATTCAGGTTTCTGCCAGCCAGATTGAACTGGCGAGAAATGTCCCGACTGAAAACGAAAAAATAATCGAGAAAAGACCGACATTTGTGCGAATTCCAATCAAGTTGGAGTTGTACGGATTACAGATACCCGATGCACTTGTCAAGCTGGAGAAATATCTTGACAGTGCATTCGGTGCTGGATTACCGTTCGTTTACATAGTGCATGGAAGAGGTACTGGTGCCTTGAGAAAATCTATCTCTGAGTTTTTGCCAACCAGTCCAAGAGTTGACAGATTCCATCTGGCCGACGAGGCAGATGGCGGTGACGCGGTAACAATCGTGTTCTTGAAGTGAGGTAACACACATGGAACTTGCAGGAAACATAAAAGATTTCTCAATAATTGAAATATCCCAGTTTGTCTGGATTTCAAAACGAACCGGGAGTTTGAAATTATTTCTGGAGATTGACGGATACAAATTTGAGGGATCAATCTACTTTGTTGATGGAAACATTATGTCAGCAAAGGCGGATGGGAAAAAGGGAAAGGATTCCTTCTTCCATATCTGCAGTGCTGACAACGGAAGCTTTCGATTCATTAGCAACGAGACAACACCTGATACAAATATCGTTACATCCATGAACCAGCTACTTCTAGAGGTATCCGGTAGAACAAAGCTATTCGAGACACTCAAACGAGAAATACCCTCTACGAGTATTGTTTACTCGCTGACCCCGGATTTTGCTTCCTTTGACCTCGAATTTGAAGCCGAACAGTGGAGTGTAATCTCTGAGGTAGATGGTGAAAAATCTCTCGCTGATATAGGCAAATCTCTTGGGTTGCCAGAGTTCAACATCATGCGAGTGTTTTACACTTTGCTTCAAGTGGGTGTAATAAAAAGAGTTGCAGTAAAGCAGGTAAAAAGCAAGATTTCCGACAGACCAAAGAGAAAAATTGGTTTTATTCAGAAAATAATCGACTATATTAAAAAGCTATGAGAAGAGTAAAAATACTGGTAACCGGTCCTTTTTCATCCGGGAAAACAAGTTTTATTTCCCAGATTTCAGAGATTCCAGTTGTCTCAACAGAAAAATCAATAACCGATGAAACGAAAGTAGTGAAATCAAAAACGACTGTTGCGATGGATTTTGGCAGAATAACAGTTGCTGAAGATCTAGTTTTATATATATTTGGAACACCGGGACAGGAAAGATTCTCCTACATGTGGGATGTTCTATCCGTCGGTGCATTGGGTTTGGTGATAATGGTTGATGCAACCGACTATAGATCAATCATTGAGGGCAAGAGATACCTGTCGTTCTTCCTTCCCAAATTGAAGATTCCTTGCGTGATTGCCGCAAACAAACAAGATTTAGAAGATGCAATTGAAAAAGAAAAGATCAGCGAAATGCTTGGTATTGACTCATCGATTGAAGTGTTACCATGTACATCAACAAGCAAAGATTCAGTCAAAGATGTGTTGATCAGTCTTTTTAATACAATCGAAGAAGTTGGACTCGTAAAAGAGGATGAACAAAACATTTAAAAAATTACTATGTAACCACGACTGGAGAGGTGTTGTTGAAACCATAGGAAGCATGCCTCCAGGGAAAATCACAGACAATCTGCTTTTCCTTTTGACGCAGAGTTTGCTGAAACTCGGGAATCTTGATGAGGCAATCGAGGTTGCTAAACCCTACCTGGAAAAAAATATTTCAAACTATCCGAGGGCAACAAGAATTTCAGCGAGGGTTCTGTGCTTAAAAGGGGAGTATAACTCAGCCTACAATTTGTTGAAAAAAGCCTTCGACAGCAACCCGACACAATATTGGTATTATCTTGCAATGGGCGATGTTTATTATTACTTTGCGGGTAACAAAGAAAAAGCGTTATCGATTTATAAAGAGGGTGAAGGGATAGGCAAAGAACATCTTCGTAAAGATATTCTCTCAATTTACAGATACCTTCTAAAGAGAATCTCCCATGTACTGTTTGAAATCGAGAGATTTGAAGAAGCTGTCCCATACTTTCAAAAATTCAAAAAACTTGAACCCTCAAATTTCTATGAATCAGATTTTGTTTTGCTCGGCTTGACCCTCGAAAAAACTGGAGATATTGAGGGTGCAAAAGACATCTGGCTGGAAGGCACAAGAAGACGCAAGGGTACAAAATGCCTCAAGGAATTAAAAAGAATTGACCCAGAGCTTGCCTCTGGCGTGAAACTGAAACCCTCACACAAACCAAAGCCCGGTGCAAAAACTATCGCCGTCAAAACAAAGATAATCACCGAAGAAGATGAAGCCCCAGATTTGATAAATGAGTGCATCAAAGAGATTGCAAAGCCTGGTGATGTGGTCACATTTGCATCAGCCGTTGCCGCTGTTTCTGAGGGCAGGATATATTCAGCTGAAGGAATCAAAGCATCCAAACTCGCAACTTTCCTTTCTGGATTTGTTTCGGGTTCTTCAAAAAATTCCTTCGCAACAACCTCCCCGCTTGCTAACCCACTATCATTCCAAGTCGCAATCGAGATAGCTGGAGTTTTCAGAATCCTGCTTGCCACGTTTATCGGTGCGGTTGGAAAACTCTTCAAAATAAAAGGTTGGTTTTACCATATTGCTGGGAAAGAAGTCGCAATGATTGATGATATGCCCGCATCCATGGCACCATATGACTTCTACGTAATCCCCGGTCCATACAATTCAGATTTACTTTCTGAGATGATAAAGAAAAAAACTGGGTATGAAACCGCAATCGTTGATGCAAACGATCTGGGTATCGCCTGGGTGGTTGGTGCAAGCTCGGGTGTTGATAAAAAAAAGGTTGAACAGTACATGCTTGATAATCCCGCAGGGAATGAAGACAACCAGACACCAATAATCCTTGTGAGAGAAGAAGGGAAATCGAATGTTTGATTTGATTGAAAGAGTATTATCGAAGTCAGTTGGATTCTGTGAGATAAGAATTCAAGACAGAACCAGTCGAACAGTGACTGTCAGAAATGGAATGTTGCAAACAGCCAACGTAACAATTTCTGCTGGAGTAGGGATCAGAGTGATTCGTAGAGGATGCTGGGGATTTGCTTCAACCTCAAAACTTGACGAAGAGAATCTTATTTCAACCCTGAGGCAGGCAGAAATTTCAGCACTGAGAATGTCAGAGATGACAAAGAAAAGATTGCCAGAATTGGATACCAGCAAAAATACTGTGTTAGATTGGATTCCTGATAAAAAATCAAATTCAAATCTAGTATCAATTGATGACAAAATAAAACTGGCACTTGAGACTGAGAAAATTATTAAAAATTCATCAAAACTCATATCAAATTCAACCACCGTGTTCAGCGAATTAATCGATGAAAAATGGATAATGACAACTGAAGGTGTGAAGGTTCATTTCCTTCTTCCAAAACCACAATTTTATACAATGGCAGTTGCCACAAAAAATGGTGAGATGATAACATCCATGCAGGCAAATGGCATCATGGGTGGCATGGAAGAATTATTTGAGAATCAAACCGCGGAGCAGATGGCAGAAAAAACTGCAAAGCTCGCTGTTGACAAATTATCTGCACCATATGCTAAAGGCGGAATGTCCACTGTTGTTTTGAGTCCGGCAATGGTTGGGATATTAGCCCATGAGGCAATTGGCCATACGGTTGAAGCTGACTTTGTGATGTCTGGATCGGCAGCATCTGGAAAAATTGGTAAGAAGGTTGCCAGTGAGAAAATAACCCTTGCAGATGTAGGGCTGAATGTGATGCAAACTGGTTATCCTGCAGGCACAATCCCCGTTGATGATGAAGGTGTTGCGGTGCAGGATACGATTATTATCAAAGATGGAATCATGAATTCCTATCTTCACGACAGGCAGTCAGCGGCAGAATTTGGGGTAGAACCGACAGGTAATTCCCGAGCCTGGTCACACTCCGACACCCCGCTGATAAGAATGAGAAACACATACATAAAACCTGGCACATCCACTTTTGAAGAAATTATTGAATCCACAAAAGACGGATATTATCTTGTATTTCCAGGTGGCGGGCAGGCTGATGCCAACGCAGAGTTCATGTTTGGTTGTGATGAGGTTTATGAAATTAAGAATGGCAAACTCGGAAGATTGGTGAAGAGTGCAACAATCTCAGGTGAAGCGTTTGAGGTTCTAAAATCGGTTGACATGGTTGGACGGGACTTTGATTGGGATCTTGGTTCTGGTGCTTGTGGAAAAGGGCAGCCTGCAAAGGTTGACGGTGGTGGACCAACAATCAGATGCAAAGCAATGATTGGAGGAAGATAATGAGAATAAAGATGCAAGCAAGACAGGCACTCGATTCTGCACTTTTGAAAAATAGTGTAACAGATGCAGAGATCATGATGTCTGAAACAAAAACTATTTCCATCGAACTCCAGGATAATTCAATCCATGTGGCAACTGAAGACTATTCTGAATGGACTGGTATCCGTGCATTCAAGGGACATTCTCTTGGATTTTCTGCCGTAAACAGTTTGAATGAAAATCGAATAAGCGGTGCAATTGATGAAGCAGTTCGTATCGCTGGTGTTGCTCCACCCGATAAGTCCAATGTGTTGCCGGAACCCGTTGTGATTCCCTGGGTAAAGGGAATGTATGACAAAGACCTTGCAGGAATGACTCTCGATGAGTCAATCACAATTGCAAAATCAATCGTCGATACATGTAAAAATTATGACAAACGAGTCAGCATTGACGCTGGTAGTTTTCAAATAATGGTTTCAAATATTGCAATAACTTCATCAAAGGGTATCGAAGTTTCCACAAGACAGAGCTTTGCATTTTATGACATCATGGGAATGGCACGAGATGGAGATGTTGTTTCATCATTTGATATTGAATATGGTGGTACAAGGAAAAAACATGAGATTGATGTTGTGTCATCAGCAAAAAGATTGAGCAAAAAAGTAATCGCTTCACTCGGTGCAAAGTCAGGTAAATCATTCAAAGGACAGGTTATCCTTCATGGTGATGCTGCAAGTGATCTGTTAATCAGCATGTTACTCTGGTCAACGTATGCTGAAAATATCCAGATGGGTTCATCAAGGTTTGCAGGCAAACTTGGAAAAAAGATTGCCTCTTCAAAACTCACAATAAAAGACTGGGGAAGAGCACCAGGAATGGTCGGTTCATACCCGTTCGATAGAGAGGGAATCCCACCAAAAAGATTATTCCCAATCCACAACGGAATCTTCCAGGAGCCATATCACAACGCAAAGAGTGCTTCACGCGATGGTCTGGTCTCAAATGGACATGCCGGTGGCAGTGCAAGCACAACCCCACGTATTGAGTCGTCCAACGTGATAGTCAAGCCGGGGGAAGCCACACTTGAAGAGATAATCCAGGATACAAAACTTGGTATTCTTGTCGGCAGATTCAGTGGTAATGTTGATCCAAGTTCTGGAGATTTCAGTGGTTCGGTCAAGGGTGGATACCTGATTGAGAACGGCAAAAAAACACAGCCACTCCTCGGAACAATGATTGCCGGAAATATTTTTGACTCAATAAAAAATATCTCAGCAATCTCATCTGACACAATTTCGCTGGTTACCAAAATTGTCCCAAGTGTCAGATTTGAGGGAATCACAGTCTCCTCACAATGAGCCTAACTCCTGAAAAGATTCTCCCGTCAACGGTTTCTGTAGACTTTGACAAACTGAAAGCAAACGTTGGATTGGTGCGGAGAATTTCCAAAGCAAAGGGTATCATGGCAGTCGTCAAAGCAAACGGTTACGGTCACGGGATGGTGCCGATTGCCCGAGCTTTGATTTCTTTTGGCGTGGAACACCTAGCTGTTCAAACTCCCGAAGAGGCAATAACCCTTCGATCCGCTGGAATTACTGCACCGATTTTGATATTTGGTTACACCCATTCTGCATATGCAGGCGATATTATCCATCACAATCTCACACCGACTATTTTTGATTATGAGCTTGCGGTATCACTCAATCACCTATCCGCAAAACCCATTCCAATTCACATAAAAATTGATACCGGAATGGCATGGGCAGGAATCTCAACGAAGGAAGCCCTTCCTTTTATCAAGAGTGTAAGCAACCTAGAAAATATCAGAATAAAAGGTTTATTCACCCACTTTGCAGGAGCGGACAACAATCCTGATTATACCAATTGGCAAGCGAATCAATTCATTGAAACCGTTAAAATGATAAAAGAAACGATTGGTATCAGTCCAATTCTTCACACTTGTAACTCAGCAGGAACAATGAATTATCCAGAATATCATTTTGACTATGTTCGACCTGGTATAATGCTTTATGGGGTAAAACCTGGTGGGAAATTTGATTCAGAATTATCACCGGTACTCTCCTGGAAATCCTTGATCTGCAACATGAGGGTTCTGCATCCCGGTGACTGTGTTGGTTATGGATGCAGTTTCAAAGCCGACAAAACGATGGTTGTTGGCACTGTTCCAGTTGGATATGCCGATGGTTGGAACTGGAGGCTTAAAGATGGTGGGAGCGTTTTGGTTCATGGAAAACGAGTCCCAATTATTGGTCGTATCTGCATGGATCAGTTTATGGTTGACCTTACAGAAGTATCTTCCGCTGAGCTTGGAAGTAGCGTAACACTCATTGGTCGTGATGGTAGTGAAGAAATTCGAGCAGAGGAATTAGCAAAGATTGCTGGTACAATTTCCTATGAAATCTTGACATCATTGGGTAGAAGAATTAAATATAGGTACATAGAAACTCGGAAGGAGTACTGAAGTGAAAAAATTAATCCCAATTTTTTTGATCACGATGCTGATTATCACGATGACACCAGTGATTGCATTTACAATTGGTCTTTCATCGGGCGATTTTAAACCGTCGAGAAAATTATTCGTTGAAATATTTCTTGAACCTGGTTGAGCAAAGTGCCACCCTGCTGTTGGCAGGCTAAGAGAGTTAGAGAATGAATATGGAAGCAACAAACTCTTCAAACTTCGTTGTCACTCAAACCCAAAGGATCCTTATTTTGTAGATGATATTGCTGGAAGAACAGATTTTTATGAACAAAAATCATTCCCGACCATGGCATACAATGGCAATGAAATGGTCAGGGTTGCACAATCTTCAGAAGCAGTAGATTCATCCGCAGACAAAGCATTTGCTAATCCACTAATTTATGGTTCAAGTTTAGATTGCAAGATAAAGAAGACACCGGTCGGAAAACTTCTTGAGGTTACTGGTCATCTCGAACAGATAAATCCTGGCTCGAAGGTGAAACTAAAGTATATCTTCTTCCTGTATGAAGATTTCCTGGAATTTGAAGAAGAGCTAACCTTGCACATAGCTCGTGCAATCGCACCTTCTGTAAAAGGGTCGTCAATTCGTGTAACTGCAGGTGAAGTAACGAATGTCAAAAAAGAGTTCCCGCTTGATATCATTGAAGTGGAAGAAAACATGGGTGTACTCTTTGCAATTTTTGATGCAAGCACTGATGAAGTCTACACATATGCTCACTGGACGTTGCGAGGACCACATATCACAAGAGGAATCGGTAAAAAATACTCTCCGGACAAACCAATAATTCTGGAATTTGACAAAGATATTGATTCATCATCTTTCTCAGAGGAGACTATTTTGTGTGTGAGCTCGCTTGGAAGAACAATCAAGGGTAACTACAACGTTAGCGGAAATAGCTGCACCTTCACCCCAGCAAAATCCCTCAAAAAAGGGAACGAATACACCTTCTATGTAAAAGGTGGCAAAGGTGGACTCAAATCGCAATCTGGTTTTGAGCTGGATGACGATATAACCTACCCATTTGTTGCCGAAGATACCGAAGAAGCAATCATCGAAGTGGACACGGAGAAGCTTGATTTTGGCAAGCTAAATGATGCTGCTGAAAAAACGGTTGTCATAAAAAATATCGGAAACGCAGAGCTAACCGGAAAAGCTTCAACAGGCATGACCTGGCTCACAGTTGATCCCATTCAAATCAACGTTGATCCTGGTAAAGCTCTCGAGCTTACTGCAAAAATTAATCCTAAAGGAATGGACGAAGGGTTCTATAATTGCAATATCATCATCTCAACAAACGGCGGTAATTCCACAATTCCTGTCTCATTCCAATATATTCCAATCACATCAACACTCGTTATCAATCCGGAAAAATTAGATTTTGGTGAAGTCACAATAAATAAATCCAAAACGATGAAGCTGGATCTCTCAGCAGACGGTATCGTGAAGGGTGTAATCTCGGTTGATGAAGATTGGTTGAAGACCTCAAAAACAGAATTTGAATTTGATAACGGCGAGATAGAAGTTACCGTTTCCCCAACAAAAACCGGTGAACTATCTGCTGAAATCTCAATCGAATCAAATGGTGGAAACTTCACAATTCCTGTTTCAGTTGTGTGTGTTGGGAAATCATCGATTGAAATCATCTCTGAAACACCAAACCCGACAACAGGCACTCAGGCAGAATTGGTCATCAAAATGGTACCATCCAACAAAAAATTCAACCTCTACATAAACGGTGTTATCAGTCAGAAGGATGTTGAAACAGCCGCAAACGGTGAGATGAGACTCTACATTGATCTCGCCCCAGGCTTCAATAATTTCAAAGTTGAATCCATAGGGACAGATGAAATCGTTACCGCTGAAGTTTCAGTGACTCGACAGATAATTCTCCAACTTTGGATTGGAAAAACAAGCTTCATGATCAACGATGAAACCTTCCAGCTTGATGTTGCCCCAACCGTCTCATCCCCCCCACTCCCATCCGAACTAAAAAACAACACATACATGCCAATCCGTGCGGTTGCTGAAGCACTCGGTGCTAAAGTTGGCTGGGTTGGTGCTGAAAAGAAAGTAACTCTCACTCAAATAAAATCTGATGGAAGTCAGAATTTCATTGAACTCTGGATAAACAAAAAAATTGCCAAAGTAAACGGTGTTGAGACAACTCTAAACGATGCAGGTACTCTCTACCCAGCAATAATTTCCAGCAGAACAATGCTCCCACTTCGATTTGTTGCAAACAATCTCGGTGCAAGTGTTGGCTGGAACGGAGCAGAAAAGAAGATTACTCTAACATTCCCAAAATAAATCTTCGCAATATTTTGAAATAGAATACAAAAAAAGACCATCTCTCAAAACAAGGGGTGGTCTTTTTTTATTGGCAATGTCCCCTTAAAGGACTAAACAATCACTCTATTACTGTTACAATATAGTATCCTGGTAGTTTCTCAGTGTAAAGTCCACCACCCTCACCTCTAGGCCAGTCAAAATCTGCATTTATCTTTTCTCCAAATGGAAAATCCGAACTATGTTCTCCAGAAATCAAACAACCCGCTCTACTATTATACGTTTTGTAACCTTTTATTTGAGAATGAATAGATTTTGCGGTTTCTAAAATAGTACTATGAAATTGATCCGCAACTACCTCAACAGTCTTGCTCCCCTCATCATATATTTCTACATAGACTCGAAATTTCTTCATGCTTCACCCCCTATACCTATCGTACATATTCTCAAGGTTTGTTAAAAAGTCAAGTTCTAGCAGGAATATTGTCTTTTTTATTTTTTGAATCTTTTGATTTTCTAAATATTGAGTATAGTATTCCACATGAAAAAAATTGAAGCAGTGATTCTTGGCGGTGGCGGTGTTGAAGAATGGTTTGCACATGAGAATGTGAAAAACAAAGGGATGCTCGTGATTGGTGGAAAACCGATGATAAGCTACACAATTTCCGCTCTGAAAAATATTGATGAGATAGAAAAGGTTACCCTGATTGGTGACAATTATTCTCAAGAAATAACCCGTCAGGTCGATGTTATATTGTCAGATGGTGGATCACTTCCTGCAAATATTGACCAGGCATTTGAAAATGCAGAATCTGAATATGTTTTGATGATGACATCTGATGTTCCCCTGATTTCTTCAGAAACAATCTCTGGAATTTTGAAAGATATGGACTGGGAATCTTTTGACCTCTCACTCCCCATCGTTACAAAAGAAGAAACCATGAAGAGATTTCCTGGAACAAAACGAACATTTGCCAAGCTCAAAGAGGGGAAGGTCAAAGTCGGAAATTTGTACATCCTGAAAAAAGAAGCATACGCAAAAATTCAACCAATCGTCAAAGAAACCGCAAGAAGACGAAAATCAGTGATAAAACAAGCCCTTCAATTTGGAATCGGATTCCTTTTCAGATTGATTGTTTTCAAAAATATTTCAATTCCTGAGCTGAAAAAAAGGGTAACAAAAGTTCTTGGAATATCGGTAGATGCACCAATCCTAGCATATCCTGAGATTGGGATAGACGTTGACAAAATAGATGATTTAGTTTTTTGTAGAAAACATTTGGAGAGACATTAAAAAATGGGATATTTACAAGCGGTAGTTTTAGGATTTATTCAGGGAGCAACTGAGTTTCTTCCAGTTTCATCTAGTGGACATCTTCACATTATCCCACTACTACTCGGCTGGAAACAACAACCAATGTCTTTTGACATTTTTGTTCACGCGGGAACTCTAATCGCTGTAATTCTTTATTTCTGGCCTGAGGTAGTCAAATACACAAAAGGTCTCATTGTGGGCATCAAAAGGTTGTTCGAAAGAGAACCTCAACTAAGAGATTCCATATTTTCCTATTATATTTTGATAGCATTCATTCCAGCTGGTATTCTTGGGTATTTCTTTCAGTCAAGAATTCAATCAGTAATCAACAATGCCCAACTAATTTCATATTTTTTCTTGGTCACTGCTTTGCTTCTAATCCTTGCAAATGTGCTTAAAGGAAAAATAGATTTTACAGGGATTGACTGGCTGGATGCACTCATTATTGGCATAGCCCAAGCAATAGCCCTGATTCCAGGAATATCCAGATCGGGAGCATCAATCACCGCAGGAAGAATGATGGGATTAAACAGAGAATCATCAGCCAGATTTTCATTCCTTATTGCAATCCCCGCGATAATGGGTGGAATGGTTTATGCTATCTACAAAACTATCTCCGGAGACTTTGTTATATTTCTTGGACCATACATTGTTGGCTTTATCGTAGCTGCAGTTGTTGGTTGGTTATCACTTCACCTCTTCTTCAAGATCCTCAAGAGTGCTGGATTTGAACCATACATCGTCTATCTGATCCTTCTCTTTGTTGTTCTTCAAGTTGTGTTATGAGTCCTGAGGTCATACGACCTGTTATCGAGCTTGAACTGAAGAATGGATGTGACAATCAGTCTAAAGAAGGCGGATTCAATAAGTTTATTCTAGAGAGTATCGATGAGTTATTTGATCAGCCAAAGGCGGACAGGTACAAAACTGCCTTCTCAAAGTACTCAAGCCTGACACCGCCCGATCGTGAAAAACTTGTCAAACATCTTCACACTGCTCTATTTCTCAAAAAATCAAACTCCACCATCAAAAAAATAATCCACAACAGGTTGAATCTTGAAGATAATGTTATGTGCATCCACGGAATTGGAAAAAAAACAGCAGAGAATTTAGAAAGAGTTGGAATATTCACAATAAATGATGCTCTCTGCTATATTCCATCCAGATATATCGATCTGACCGAGATAAAAAAAATAAGCGATCTTGAGTTTGGGGAAATTGCAACTGTAATCGTGATTGCAAGGGATATGAAAGTTTCATCAAGAAGCAGGAGAACGATAACCGCAATATTCTCAGATTCAACTGGAACTATCAGGGTTACTTTTTTCAACATGCCCTGGATGGTTGAGAAAATAAAAATTGGTAATACCTACACAATATCTGGAAATATCGGAAATTTTGGGGGACCTCAGATTACAAATCCGATTCTTAGAGAGGGTGTCCATCAGGGTCGAATTGAAACAATCTATCCAGCAACAAAGGGGCTTAGTCAGCGAACTTTCACTAAATTATTTTCCGGAATTCTTGAGAGAATTCCAAAACTTGAAAATGGGGTATTGCCAAAATGGGTTCGTGATGAAAACAAGCTTTTTTCAATCGAAAAAGCCCTGAAAGAAATCCACAAACCAACCTCAGTTTCTTCTGCTTATATCGCAAGAAACAGGCTTGCTCTTGAAGAATTGATTTTACTTGAAACCGCACTTCTCAAAAAAAGAGCAATGTTTAAATCCAAGCCAGGAATAAAGATAAAAAAAGCAGAAAATAATTCAAAGGAATTTCTTTCATCGTTGCCATTTTCACCAACGGATGCACAGATTCGATGCGTGAAAGAGATTGCCGATGACTTAACATCCGGAAACCCTATGAACAGGCTTCTTCATGGCGATGTCGGCTCTGGAAAAACTGTTGTCGGTCTGGCAGGAATTCACTCAGTTATCTCCGAAAATTTTCAGTCCGTCTGGCTTGCTCCAACCGAGGTGCTTGCAACTCAAACTTACAAAACAGCCAAACAATTCCTTTCATGTGAAGTGAGGTATCTTTCAGGCTCAACAAAAAAATCAGAGAGAGGAGAAATCAATGAACTACTTCAAGCTGGAATCCCATGCTTGTTGATTGGAACTCATGCAATCCTCGAAGATTGGGTCGAGATACCAAAACTCGGAATGATTATCGTTGACGAGCAACATCGTTTTGGCGTGATGCAGAGGGCGAGACTTGCCAAAAAAGGTAAACTTCCCCACGTCCTCGTGATGAGTGCTACACCAATTCCCAGAACACTTGCAATGACACTCTACGGTGACCTGGATGTTTCAGTTGTTGATGAGATGCCAGCTGGAAGAATCCCGATAAAAACAAAGGTTTACACCGAAATAACAAAATCAGTTGCCTACAAAAAAGCTGCATCGGAAATAAAAAATGGAAGACAAGTTTTTGTTGTCTGTCCGCTTGTTGAAGAATCTGAAAAGATTTCTGCAGTATCTGCCATCGAAATGTTTGAAAAATTGCAGGATACATATTTTAAGGACTTCACCTGTTCACTTCTGCACGGTCGAATGAAGGGTTCTGAAAAGAACAGAATAATGGATGAATTCAAGAGTGGTGATGTGGATATTTTAATCTCTACCACTGTAATTGAGGTTGGAGTGGATGTTCCAAACGCAACAGTCATGATAATTGAAAACGCTGAACGATTTGGTTTGGCACAGCTTCACCAGCTCAGAGGTCGAGTTGGCAGAAGTAGCTTTCAATCCTATTGCTTTTTACTTCCATCAAAACTTTCAAAGTCTCTTTCAATTTTGGAGTCCACAAATGATGGATTAAAGGTTGCTGAAGAGGACTTGAAAATCAGAGGTCCAGGCGATATTGGTGGGACATTACAATCTGGCGTTCCATTTTTTCATTCAAGATTAATCACCCCAACAAACCTCAGTCTTCTCCCCAAAGCACGAGAAATTGCCGAACGTATAGTTGACAACGATCCCAATCTCCAGGATAAAGAGAATCTGAAAATGAAAGAAGAGATAAAAAAACGATTTGAAAAAAGGGTCGGAATGGTCTGGGTAAGCTAATGGGGCAAATTTTTGTAAACGCTGTAACAAAATATTTTGGTGCAGAAAAACTGCTGGAAGATATATCTTTTACCGTCGGAACAACGGATAGGTTTGGACTTGTTGGACCAAACGGTTGCGGTAAAACAACCCTGCTTCGAATCATCATGGGAAAGCTTGAATATGATTCTGGAAAGATTTCTTTTGAAGGAAAATCAACCGTTGGATATTTTTCCCAAAACAGGTCAATTGATATTTCTGAAGATTCAATGATTGATTATTTGAGAAAAGGATTTTCCGAAATAATTGATATTTGGGATAAGCTGATTTACACAACGAAAAAACTTGAAAGCAACCCGCACGATGAATCTCTGATTGAAACATTGAGCAAACTTCAAACTGAATTTGAAGCCGGGAATGGTTTTGAGATTGACCATCGTATCAACAAGATTTTGATGGGTTTGGGATTTCCAGCTGAAGATTGGGACAGACCTATTTCTAGTCTTTCTGGTGGTGAGAGGAGCAGGCTTCAACTCTCCCGTGTGCTTGCACTTAGCCCTGACACTTTGATTCTTGATGAACCAACGAACCATCTCGATCTTAAGTCTGTCATGTGGCTGGAGGATTATCTCGCTGAGTACAAGGGCTCTGTTCTGCTTATCTCACATGATCGTTTCCTGCTGGATAGAATCTGCAATAAAATTGGATTCATCGAGAACAGGAAAATAAAAGTTTTCAGAGGAAACTATACATTCTCAAAACAACAAAACGATATTGAAAAACAATTGCAGGGCGAGGAAGCCAAAAAACAGCAAGAGTTTCTTGAAAAAGCAAAGAGATACATTGCCAAGTTCAAACGAATCGGAACGCCCAAAGCATCCGCTAAGGCTCGTCAAATGGAGAGCCGAGTAGGCAGACTTGAGATAGTCGAAGAGCCGATGAAAGAAAAGGACATTAAGCTTCAAATAAAATCAACTGGTCGAACAGGTGAAGTGGTTTTCAAAACAAAGAATCTCGGCATGTCGTTTGAAAACAAGGAATTGTTTTCTGGCGTAAACATCGAACTCTGCAGGGGGCAAAAGGTTGCACTAGTTGGAGCAAACGGTACTGGAAAAACCACATTCTTGAAACTCATTCTTGAAAAACTCACGCCCACAGCAGGCTCTATCTGGAACGGGTACAGTGTTTCACCAACCTATCTTGAGCAGGAACTGGCAAGCTTTGATAAAGATAATACAATTCTTGAGGAGATAATGAACGATACCAAACTACATATCCCCGAAGCTCGTGATCATCTTGCAAGATTTCATTTCACCGGTGATGAGGTATTCAAAAAATGTGGGGTGCTAAGTGGTGGTGAAATTTCAAGGTTGATTCTTTCAAAACTTGCATTGATTGAATCCAATTTCCTCATCATGGATGAACCAACAAACCACCTTGACATCAAGGCAAGAACTGCGATTGAAAACACCCTGAGAGACTACAACGGAACAATTTTGATAGTTTCACACGACCGATATTTCATAAATCAGGTTGATGCAAGAATTTGGGATTTGAGCAATAACACAATTTCAGATACCAGGATGAACCTTGAGGAATACTTCAAATCCAAAAAAAATCCGCCAAACAAAATCTCAACGGTTCAAAAAACTGAAAAACCTAAAACCACCACAGAAAAACCGACTCGTAAATTATCCAAAAACAAAGTAAGAGAAATTACTGATCAGATTGAAGATATTGAAGCCAAGATGACAAACCTTTCAAATGAAAAAAAAGAGCTTGAAACAAAAATGTCAAATACTGATTCTGTAAAAATGTCGGAAGAAGAATTCAAGCGTTACAGCGAGATTGGAAATATTGAGGCTGAACTCATGAACAGATGGGAAGAACTGTCTGGTCATCTCACAGAGTAATCCTTCCATATCCCACCTTGTCATTCCGTGCTATTTTTTGTCATTCCGTGCTTGACACGGAATCCATTGGATCAAAACATGTCCTTATTGTTTTCGTGTTTTCAAATTCTGAGATTCTTAAGTCAAGTTCAGAATGACGGTGGGAATTCAGAATGGGCGGATGATGACGAGGGATATTCTGATACTTTGGGTGTAACGCTATAACTATTTTCTATTCACCCCAGCTCAATAATCTCTGCTCACCATCCAGTTTTTTGATTTCAGTGATGTCCTGTCCGACCTCAATGCAACCTTTGTATGCTCCACCATCGTCTCTCATCGCAAAGTATCTGATGTGCAGGAATCTTCCGTGCATTGTAAACCAGAATTCTGCAGTGTCTTTTTTACCTGCTCTGAACTCGCTAAGGATTTTTTCAACAATGTGAACACTTTTGGGTGGGTGACAGTTGGTCACTTTTCTGCCGATTACTGCTGGACTTCTTGGGAAATGTCTCTTGCCACCGGAGTAATATTTCACCATGTCATTCTCATCTACAAAGGCAAAGTCAACGGGGAGAATCTTCAGCATCATGTTCAGCTGTTCGATATTCAAATTACCAACATCCATAGAGATGTTTCCGTCAGATATTTTTTTATCGGAGTTGGTAGCATTATTGTATGCGATCCACTCAAAACCAGGAGTTGCAAAGGCATATCCCAACTCATCTTCACCCCTTCGTACCTCAATCCAATCATTTTCATCTAATAATTTTAGGCACATCGGAAACAGAATTTTGGCTTCCTTGTAGATCATCTCGCCAATCAACCTTACCAGCTCTGGAGCGTTTGAGACAAACGCATTTCTATCAAATTTTGATATGGAATTTTTTACGACCTTCAGTAGATTTCGTATCTCATCATGGATTCCCCACATGACCTTTGAAGGACCCTCCACTCCTTTTTTCTCAATAAATGGGAACAACTGATTCTCTTTCCTTACGTAGTGATTGTTAATTCCTTTCAATTTTTCAATTGTCTGTTCCATCTTCTTCATTGCAACATTGGATTTTGCAGGTGAAGGTGAGTTTGCCAACATTTTCAAGGATTCTGAAATATCATCAGCAAGTTTTTGTATTACTTTATTTTCTTCCATGTAGGTATTTATCGGGTGACCAGGTGGCAAATCCAGTTCATCATTTTTATCAAGTGCGGTTTTGAATGTTCCGGTATGAATATCACAGAGTCGTTGAATCTCTGATATGTGCATCCCTTCTCTTATCAACTGCTGTTCCATTTCAGCAATCTCAATACCATCAACATCTGAAAATACGGAATCGAAAATTCGCTTTGCCTTCTCTTTGTCGCCACCCCTGTGCATCTCACCAATGATCTCTTTTAGGATTGAAACTCTCTCATCCTTGGTCAGTTTTTCATATTTTGAATCACTAATCATGGGCTCTTTGTTTGTCTTACGCATAATCTCATCAGTAATATCCTGGATAAATTTACTCAGCTCAACATTCCCAATATTCACAATCTGGGCAAGCGTTGCAATTCGACCCATTGTGCTGATCATAACAGGATTGGTCAGATTTTTATAATTTGGGTTGTACCCAACAAGAAATTCCTTCAAAAATGGGTACTCATTCAAAAGCGTTAAGAGTTTGGTGTTTGCATCTAACTTCATTTTCAGGCTCACCTCTTTGGTTTTTTCTATCTCTGGTAAACGCAAACATATCGTATCAGATATTTTTATCAACCTATCTTTGATTATACTATTTTGGAATCGTTGAAGCAATTGGAACTCTCATATCTTGAGTTTTGTAGCAATGCTACAATATATAAATCCGTAAAAACAACGATTTTTAAACCTTGGAACTGGGCCGGGGAAGTGTTGAAAATAATCTGTAAAACAAGGATGACTAAAAGGTTTTTTAAAAAAAATGGCTCCCTGAAGAGGTCTTGAAAATCGAACCTACTGGTTAACAGCCAGTCGCTCTTCCAATTGAGCTATCAGGGAACAACATGAAAGGATTCT